>CAZQBX010000016.1:0-58803 GCA_964592145.1 uncultured Ignavibacteria bacterium | reverse complement strand
CCTTCGCGGGGATGACGGAAAAAAGGGATCGGGGGATGAACGCGGCAGGCGTGGAGGACTGCCGCGCACGAAAGCGTTCGACTGAAGTCGAACCCACAGAATGCAAAAGAAGGAGCGGCTCCACTTGTGGTAGAGCCACTTTGAATTTCTTGTCGGGTTTCACGCTGCGCTGGGAACCCGACCTACAAACCTGACCTACGAACCTGGATCCCCGCCTTCGCGGGGATGACGGAAAAAAGGGATCGGGGGACGAACGCGGCAGGCGTGGACGACTGCTGCGCACGAAAGCGTTCGACTGAAGTCGAACCCACAGAATGCAAAAGAAGGAGCGGCTCCACTTGTGGTAGAACCACTTTGAACTTCGTGTCGGGTTCCACGCTGCGCTGGGAACCCGACCTGCAAACCTGACCAACGAAGCTGGATCCCCGCTTTCGCGGGGACGACGGAAAAAGGGATCGGGGGACGAACGCGGCAGGCGTGGACGACTGCCGCGAACGAAAGCGTTCGACTGAAGTTGAACTCAAGTGGCAAAAAGGCGGGTCTCCGAGAAAGTGGGTTCTTGAAGTTGAGATTCTTCCGGTAAGGAGACCCACCCTACTCAAGTTGAAAAAAGAAAGGGTGCGGAGTTTGACCGCACCCTGTTTTAAGAGTCAGACAAGAATGTCTGACCTACCGAACAATACTACGCTGTCGCTTCACCTTCGTCGGTGGCGACTTCTTCGGCGCCCATGGCGGTTTCCATTGCGGAAGCCATCTGGTTGCCAGAAGTAGTCGGATGACCGGCGACGAATGATTCGTGTTCAGTCTTGTCTTTGCCACGATAGTAGTCATCGACAGAGAGAACAATCTTGCGTTGAGTCTGGTCGAATTCGACCACCTTCAACGGAATCTCGTCGCCTTCCTTGAAGGCATCCGCAGGTTTCTGCAGATTCGGGACGCCGAGTTGATGCGTGGAGACGAAGCCTTCGACCTCGTTGCCAAGTTCAACAATGACGCCGCGATCAAGGACGCGGGTGATGGTGCCGACGCATTCGGAACCGACGGAATACTTCATCGCATAAGCCGGCCACGGATCGTCGAAGAGCTGCTTGTAGCCAAGCGAAATGCGGCGATTCTGACGATCGATCTTGAGAACGATGACATCCACTTCCTGACCCTTCTTCATGACTTCGGAAGGATGCTGGATTCGGCGATTCCATGACATATCGGAGATATGCACGAGTCCGTCGATGCCTTCCTCGAGTTCGATGAAGGCGCCGAAGGTCGTCAGGTTGCGGACCTTGCCGCGCACCTTGGAACCGATCGGGTATTTCTGATCGAGAATCGTCCAGGGATCCGGCTCCATCTGCTTGATTCCGAGAGAAATCTTTTCGTTATCCTTATCGACGGCCAAAACGATGGCGTCGATCTTGTCGCCGACGTTCATGATCTTGGAAGGATGCTTGATGTGCTGGGTCCAGCTCATTTCGGAGATGTGGATCAAGCCTTCAATGCCCTTCTCAAGTTCGACGAAGGCGCCGTAGTCGGTCAATGACACGACGGTGCCGTTAACCTTGGAGCCGACCGGGAATTTCTCGCCGATCTTTTCCCACGGGTATTCGGTGAGCTGCTTCATACCAAGCGAGATGCGTCCGGTCTCTTTGTCGAAGTCGAGAATCTTGACTTCGATCTCGTCGCCGAGTTGGACAACTTCGGACGGATGGGCAATTCTGCCCCACGACATGTCGGTGATATGGAGTAGACCGTCGAGACCACCAAGGTCGATGAACACACCGAAATCGGTGATGTTCTTGACGCCGCCCTTGCGGACCTGGCCGACTTCGATTTGTTCGAGCAGTTTGCCGCGCATTTGTTCGCGCTCTTGCTCGAGCACGACGCGGCGGCTGACCACGATATTGCGGCGGCTCTTATTCAGCTTTATTATCTTAAGATGAAGAGTTCTTCCGATCAATTCATCGAAATCAGGCACCTGGCGCAGGGCGATTTGCGAGCCCGGCAGGAAAGCATCGACGCCGAACAAGTCGACAACGATACCGCCCTTGATGCGGCGCATAAGGCGGCCTTCAACAAGCTCGCCGGCATCGTGCGCTTCGCGGATCTTGTCCCAAACGCGCATGAAATCGGCCTTTTGCTTGGAGAGAATTAACTGGCCGTTCTGGTCCTCGACGGATTCGAGATAGACATCGATCTCTTCGCCGACCTTGATGTTGATCGGTTCGGAGAACTCATCAATCGAGATTATTCCTTCAGATTTGAAGCCGACGTCGACAATGACATCCTCGCGCGTGATATCGAGCACGCGGCCCTTGATAATCTCACCCTCCTTGATATCCTGGAGCGTGTGATTATACATATTCAGGAGATCTTCGTACTCCTTGGATGAATAATCATCATCATCGAGATCGGTTTGTTTGATTGCATCAACGTGAGCAAAAGTCACTGGCGTAGATTCGGCACGACGAGTCGCCTTCTCGGAGACACGGCGCTGACGATCGGTGGACATCGTTCCGACTTCGGAAGCGAAATCCGTGATCATCGTGGTACCTTTTTGTTCAGCTTTGCTGACCTTCTTGGTACCGGATGCTTTCACTAATCTACTGGTAGACTTTTTCTCGGGTGTCTCACCTCCAGTCGTTTTAGCTTTCTTTGTGGTTTTTGTGGTTTCTTCAGACATTAATGTCTTCCTCCTAAAATATAGCGATAACCCTTCCGGGCTTTTTTTCTCGAATCTACACACCCCGTCTCCGAGCCTCATTCTTCGGCTCGGAGCCACCCCTCTCGAGAGGGGAATTAAGGAGTTTTCTCGCCCTCACCCTACCCTCTCCCAGAGGGCGAGGGAAAGAGGCGGGCGAATATTGTTGGTCCCGTTGAACGGGAGTGTCAGACAAGAATGTCTGACCGACCAAACGTCTCCTGGATTGTCATTCCCGCGACAGCGGCTGCCGAAGGCGTCCAGGTTAAGAGCCGGTGCGCGAGAAGCGCGCCTCTACGAAGTGTTCGACTGAAGTCGAACCCACAGTAGTTGGACGCCTTCGGCGCGTAGGGGCACGGCTTGCCGTGCCCATTCGGATCAATCTTCGCAAGCGTCAGACAAGAATGTCTGACCTAACGAACCTGGATTCCCGCCTTCGCGGGAATGACGGCCCAAGTTACGTGGCTTCGATTTCCGTTTTGAGGCGGCGAATCGCGGCCATGACGTCGTCCGTCAATTTATCATATCGCGCCTTGTCATCTTCCGGCGATTCGTAATCGCTCAAGTAGATCGGCTGCGCGAATCCGACGCGCAATTTGGCGCGGCGGAACAAGACATCTTTTATACGATTCGACCCGCAGATGGCTGCCGGGACGACCGGTGCGCCGGTGGCGAATGCGAGACGCGCCATGCCGGGCTGACCGGATTTGACTTCGCCGTCCTTCGAGCGCGTGCCTTCCGGAAAGAAGATCAATTGATCGCCGCGCTTGAGGATGTCCTGCGACTGCTTCCAGGCGTGGCGGTCAGCTTTGCCGCGATTTACCGGGAAGGCATGGACGCCGCGCAAAAACCAACCAATCGCCTTATTGCGAAACAGCTCGACCTTGGCGAAATAAAACACTCTCATCGACAAGACCGACCCCAACATGGGCGGGTCATAATTCGAGAGGTGGTTAGACGCTATCAGCGCCGGACCTGCGGGAACATTTTCGCGACCGATGACTTTCCACCCCAGAAGCCATCCCGCGAGACGGATTGAAATTTGGGCAAGGCGATATACGAGACTCAAACTGTGGTTACCTGATGGGCGAGATCAATGATTTTTTGAACCTGCTCTTCGAAGGTAAGGTTAGAAGTGTCAATCTCAATAGCACCGCTCACTTTGGTAAGTGGCGATGCCGCCCTACTCGAATCCGCGTGATCGCGTTTCGCTAAAAGTTCCTGCTGTTCGGCGACGGTTGTCGTCACGCCGATCTTAGCCAGATCGCGCACTCGACGTTCGGCGCGCGCCTGCAGATCGGCCAGCATATATATCTTCACATCGGCGTTCGGAAAAACGACCGAGGTAGTGTCACGTCCTTCGGCGACAACGCCGCCGCGAGCGCCGATTTCCTGCTGCCACGTAACGAGGATTTTGCGAACCTCGGCGTGGCCGGAAATCGGAGTGGTACCGGCGGTGACGTCGGGGCGGCGGATTTCCGCCGAGACGTCTTCGCCGTCCATGAACAGATGTTGTTCGTGATCGATGATCTTGAACAACAACGTCGTACTGTTTGTCATGTCGACAATCTTCGGCTGATCGTTAAGATCAAGGCCGCTACGGATCGCCTTCAGCGTAATCGCCCGGTACATGGCTCCAGTGTCGAGGAACAAGAGGTCGAGCCGGCGCGCGACTTCGCGAGCGGTGGTGCTCTTCCCTGCCCCGGCGGGGCCATCAATGGCGATTACGATATCGGTCAGTCTCCGTTTCTGTGTCATGCAAACCAATACAGCTATTTAATATAGTCGGGGTCAAGGGATTATCAAGGGAAAAGTGAGGGGAAAATGGGGGGATTTGTTAGGGTTTTTCGGCCTTGAGAGCGGTGAGTTTTTCAAGGGCGCGGGTACCGACGCGGGTATTTGGATAAGTGGTTGCGATGGAGTCGCAGAATTGGTAGATCGATGAGGGCGGCATCACTGTCAGGATATTGTCGAAGCCGCTGATTGCGTAGTCGTGGTTTGGATTAGAATGAACGAGGATCGTGCAATAACTCGCAATTCTGGTTGAATCGTCACCCAATTTTGCTGTCAAAAGGCCACTTTTGCACGCCTCTGGCACATACTTGCTTTGCGGGTATGACTCAATCAAGCTGTCAATCATAGCCAACGGCCGCATCCAATCTCGTCTTGTTGCGAACTGAGGTATCCGTCTGAATATCTCGTATGCCAAGCTCTCATCCCCGGTCGGCTGGTTTATTCGGATAGTTATGAATGGCGAAAAGAACTGGTTTCGATAACCTGCTTGCACCTGTGTTTCACCGATTGTAAGGCAATCCGTGCCATCTCGCTTCACATAATCGGGACGACGAAACTTGCAGAGGTAGTGCGGAGCCACAAGTGAGTCGCCGGCAGCCAATAGGTATTTTCTTTGTCCAAAACCCCGACTGATGTAGACATCTTGCTGAATAAGTGACTCGCCTTTTCTGTTTAATAGTGACAACTCCTGCATGTTCAAGCGAATATCGGCTACGTCGATAGTCCGGTCAGTATGGTTGACGAGCGAAACATAGGCGATAATGTTCTGTCCATAGAGAAATTCTGTTGTGTCAAAGTGAAGGTGAAGGGAAAGAGAATCGAGTGGTTGGATTTCGGTGACATCTTGGGCTTGGGAGATGGCCGAGCAAAGCATGAACAAGAGTGAACTTAGGAGATGGAAAAGTAGACCATTGTATTTCGGCATTTGGTTCCTCTGGAGTTGATACAGGCGGGTGAGACGAATATTCCCGAGATAGTTAGGGCGTCAGGTGAATTGGCAGGTCTCCGTGGGAGTACTTCTTGAGATTACGAGATTTCGGTAAGGAGACCTGCCCTACGGGGCGCTTTAGGTTGCGAAGTGGCTAAGTGCGGGGAGGACACACCCCGCCTTGATCGCGCTCATTCTTCGCGCGTTCAAGGCACCCCTCTTGAGGGAGTGTTGAAAAACCCCTCCCGTGTCATTCTGAACGAAGTGAAGAAACTGTTGCTCTTTGTTACGCCACAGGAACAGATCCTTCGCTTCGCTCAGGATGACAGTATTGGGCAACAATCCCACAGCAAGCTGTGGGCGACCAAGCCTGGATTCCCGCTTTCGCGGGAATGACGGTGATGGGGTTTCATTCGTGGATCCACGGGCGCATTGCCCCGCAAAAGCGGGATCTTCGACCATGCGCCCCTACGCGAACACCTTCACTGCAAACTAGATCATGCCGACTTTGCGTTTGAGGCGTTCGACTTCGACGGGGAGAAGGTAGCGCCATTTGCCTTTGTCGATGCCTTGCAGGGTGATGTCGTCGAATTTGACGCGGACCAGCGAGATCACCGGGTAGCCAATGGCTTTGCACATCTGGCGGATTTCACGTTTGCGGCCCTCCTGCAATTCGATGGACAGGAAGGTGCTGTTTTCGTCGTTGTCGATGATTTTGGCTTTGGCATGAGCGATGTGGCCATCCTCGAGCGCGATGCCGTCGAAGAAGTAACGCAGGTTTTCCTGGCTGAAGTTCCCCTTCACGCGAACCGTGTAAAGCTTTTTGATGCCGTAACTTGGATGTGCGAGCCGGAAGGCGAGTTCGCCGTCATCGGTTAGCAGAAGCAGCCCTTCGGAGTCGAGATCGAGGCGGCCAATCGGATAGACGCGATGGGCGAGGTTGGCGATCAGGCGCTGGATTGTCTTACGGCCGAATTCGTCCTTGAGAGTGACAAGGTAGCCCTTGGGTTTGTTGAGAGCGATGTAGACGTTGCTTTGCGGTTGGCGGCAATGGACGCCGTTGACGAGGACCTCGTCTTTCGACTCGTCAATGACGTGTCCCAATTTGGTGATCACTTCCCCATTGACAACGACTTTGCCTTCGGCAATGAGAGTGTCTGCTCCGCGCCGGGATGCCATCCCGCATTGTGAGATGAATTTGTTAAGTCTCAAGGTCAAGCTTCGGGAATCTTATCATCGTCGGGCTCGAGGGTGTCGGCCAGATCATCAAGTTCGATGTCGGAATCGAGGTCGTCGACATCCGGGTGTTCGTCAAGTTGGCTCAAGGCTGACGCCATAGATTCAGCTTCGGATTCTTCGATTGTTTCATCAGAATCGACAAATGCGAGTTCAGGCTGGCGATGCGGATCGACGGCTTTGGGGCCAAGCTCGGCCAATTTCGGAAGCTGTTCAATGCCGGCGATGCCGAAGTATTCCAAGAACTTAGAGGCGGTTGCATAAAGTAACGGTTTGCCGATCTTCTCTGCCCTTCCGGCGGGCTTAATTAGCTTGCGTTCGAGCAAGGTCTGGATAACACCATCGGCGGCGACGCCGCGAATCTGCTCGATCTCGCCCTTGGTGATCGGTTGCTTGTAGGCGATGATTGCGAGGGTTTCGAGACCCGCCGGAGTCAGGCGACGTTCGCGTTGGACGGAGAAATATTTCTCGACCTGTACGGCATAGTCAGTGATCAGGTAGTATTGGAATCCGCCGGCGATTTCGCGGATGCGGAAGGTGTTGTTGTTGGCGCTGTATTTCTCGTTGAGCTTATCGACGATGCCCTTGACGCCGCCCTTGTGGCGCGAGGTCAGGAGCTTTTTGAGTTCAGTGACCGGCATCGGACGCGGCGAAGAAAAGAGCACCGCTTCGATGAGGTTCATTTCGTCTTCGGTATAGCCAATCTGATTAGAGTCGGACGACATAGATTTCTCCAAAATGCTGGTGCTGACGGGCGCTAATGCGTTGAAGCTTGATCAACTCAAGAAGTGCGAGGAATGTAACCACGTAGTAGATACGGCGCTGATTGGCCTGAACTAAGCTGGTGAGCGTTGTTTGTTCGGTGGTTTCGAGTATGCCGAGGATGTACTCGACCTGGTCCTCGATGGAAAGTTCGAAATTGTCGACCTCGTGTTTGGGCTGTTCGGCGGCGGATTTCATAACTTCGGAGAACGAGCGGACGAGATCGTAAAGGGTCGCTTCGATGGTGAAGGTCTCCTGGACTTCGGGACTCAAGTAAGAGAAGTCACCACGTTTGAGCACCTGGCGTTCTTTAACTTCGAGGATAGCGAATTTTTCGGACGCCTCTTTAAAGCGCTTGTATTCAAGGAGCGCCATAATCAGCTCTTCGCGCGGATCCTCATCGTCGCCGTCAATTTCAGAGTGGCGCGGCATCAGCAAGCGCGCTTTGATGCGAATCAAGGTCGCTGCCATAAGCAAATACTCGCCGGCGACTTCGAGGTTGAGCAGTTTCATCATCTTGACATAGTCGAGATATTGTCCGGTGATAGTGGCGATAGGAATGTCGTAGATATCGATTTCCTGATTGCGAATCAGGTAGAGCAACAAGTCGAGGGGTCCTTCGAAACCTTCGATCTTGATCGGAAAGCTATCGGCCTCGGAGACCGGTTGAATGTCGTCGAAGAAATTATCGTTGCTCATCGCAGATTCATTTTCTCTCTGACCATGGCCATTGTTTCCTGTGCGCGAACGCGGGCACGATCGGCGCCGTCCTCGAGCATGTCATTGACAAAGTCGATGTCGCTTTCGAGGGCAGCGCGTCGGCTACGAATAGGTTCTAACGCTTTATTAATATCGTCCGCAAGCTGTTTCTTGCAGGCGACGCAACCGAGAGCGCCGGAGCGGCAGTCGGTGTCGATGCGGTCGATTTCCGCCTGCGGAGTATACAACTGATGCAGGGCAAAGACCGGACAGATTTCGGGACGGCCAGGATCACCCTTGCGGAGTTTCAGCGGATCGGTGAACATCTTCTTGACCTTGGCTTCGGTCTCGGCTGGCTTCTCCGATATCGTAATTTCGTTGCCGTAAGATTTGCTCATCTTCTGGCCATCGATGCCGGGAACGACGGGGATCTTGGTGAGCAACGCCTGTGGATCGGGGAAAACCTCGCCGTAGATGCCGTTAAAACGGCGGCCGACTTCGCGGGTCAATTCGATATGCGGGACCTGATCCTTCCCTACTGGCACGAAATCGGCGCGATAGAGGAGGATGTCAGCGGCCTGCAGGAGCGGATAGCCGAGGAAGCCGTAGCTGTCGAGGCCGAGTTTCTCGACCTTTTCCTTATGCGAGGGAACGCGTTCGAGCCACGGTGTTGGAACGATCATCGAAAACAGCAGATGCAGTTCGGCGTGTTCTTTGACCTGCGACTGGATGAAGATCGCGCATTTTTTCGGGTCGAGTCCGGCGGCGAGATAGTCAATTGCCATTTGGACGATTTTGTCATCGAGGTCGGCAGTCTTATCGAAATCGGCGGTGAGTGCGTGCCAATCGACGATGCAGCAAAACATGTCATATTCATTTTGCAGACGCACCCAGTTGGCGAGAGCGCCTTCGAGATTGCCCAGATGCAGCCTACCGGTGGGTTGCATTCCGGAGAGAATTACTTTTTTAGCCATTGTGATTAGTTCTACCCAACGAAGAGATATTTTTTCCAGACTTCGTCGCCTTTGCGGACGAGCTGGCGGATGAAGGTGAGGTGGCTGGGCTTGCGCGGTCGATTCGAGAGCGGCATGCCGGCCTCTTCGGGTGTGCGATTGCCCTTCTTGTTATTGCAGCGTTCACAGGCGCAGACAAGGTTGTCCCAGGCATCGGCGCCGCCGCGAACGGTGGGAATTACGTGGTCGACGGTCATGTTGCCGTGTGTAGTGCCGCAGTACTGGCAGATGCCGTTGTCGCGCTTGATGACGTTTTTGCGGTTGAGCATGACCTGGCGGTAAGGAACACGAGCGTACAATTCGAGCCGGACGATCGAGGGTTCTTCGACCGAACGTGAGACGGAGCGGACGCGGTGTCCGTTGCGGCTTTCGACGAGTGATGCTTTACCAAGATAAACCAAGACGATAGCTCTCTTAACGCTGGTCGTGACCAACGGCTCGTAATTCTGATTGACGACTAGTACAGGGTCAGTAAGCATAGCGTTTCCAATTAGCCTGTATAGTACGGCGAAAACGCGCAAGTGTCAAATTAAAAACTTGCAATTTGACCTGATCTTACGCGGGTTTCGTCATGGTGCCAGCCATTCCTTTTGCTGAAGCGTCCGGTCGTCAGCTTCGGCGATTTGAGGTATCCGAAGATCACCGCGAACGGTCTATTTTTTGGCAGGCACCGAAATGACAGCTGTACCGACAGAAGTTATTTTGAGCGGTCGATTGATTATCAACGGCCCTGACGACTCGGCATACACACCACTACGCAAGTAGATGATACTGCCATTGGGAACTGCGTTGACGGCTTCGCTCAACCGTGCATACGGAAAGCCACAGCTGCCGGTCCGGATGGCACCGGCATCGCTTTTGACATAGACCATTTCGGTGTTAGTGCACGGTTCGCTGGTGAGCGGCGGTTCCATAATGCCGCGCGCGCGCATCTGATTCCATTCATCGGCTGTCAAGCACGGTCTTGAGTCTTCCGATTTCACTGTGTCCCAATCGATCGTAGCCCTCTTGTCGAGCATCGCGATGATTGTGGACCACTCGTTGTAGTCGTTTGCGACATTTCGGGTACCATTGTTCAGGCACCAGAAATTGCCAACACTATCATTAAGATCGCGTGCGACTACACCGCCAATAATGCCATTACAATCCCAGTCAACGGGCCGAAGAAACGTGCCGAAGGATTCATTCAAGGCGTTTTCGTCAATAGTGCACATATCCCCGTGCGAGTAGTCGATGTTCTTAAAGGTGTGAAAGTTCGGATGCACAAGACCGATGATTTCCATGTTCTCTTTCACGCCGGAGAGTTGAAACCGGTAGTTCATGATGCTGGGAAAATTCGTTTTGTAGTTGTCTTCCTCGCTGCAAACCGGGCTGCCACAGTGCTTGAGGCCGAGATTGTGTCCCAGTTCATGCGCCAGCGTCGCGGCTTTTTGGTATGGTGTTCCCACTTGTCCGTCAAAGGAACCGAGCGTCACGATAAGGTCATCACCGGGAAGTTCCGCACGGCCACTGCTTCCGGCAGTAACACAACTCGCTCCCGAAGCATAGTCATGCCCGAAGACGCAGTAATGCCAGTTGGGAATGAACTCGTGGTCGTCGTAGTCGGCTTTGATATTGCCGAAGCCTCCCTGCCCTGTGTAACCCCAGAAGGACTCCGAGTTACCCGGATCGGGACAGATTGTTTGAATATGCGGGATCTCATCGTCGACTTCGATGTTGGCGGTTATGCCCTGACAGGCAAACATCTGGACGACGGCGGCGATGACTTCCGGCTCCGGTTGATGAGAATGGAGAATCGTACCGTTAGGAAGACGAAGGACCATATAGTCGATTTCAATATTGATCACGCCAAGAGCGGTATTGGCGGCAATCAAGACAATTGCGGCGAGGGCGCCGAAGAAGCTATATTTATGTAACGCAGGCATATTTACATTCCTTCTCACGATTAGTGCAGGTTGACCAGAAGCAAGACCAAGCCATTTCCATTTTCGAGCCCAGTCATCGCCTTGCCAATCACTGCGCCGAAAGAGCGTTCGCGGTCGGTAGCCTTCATTGCCAAGCCGGGTATGTCAGACGAGGTCAACAAATCACCGGGCTTGATGGCGCCGTTGGTTGCAGAAGCGCGCACATAGACGCGGCCGGTAAGAGCGACACTTTGCCCGGAATCGAGCAACTCCGCCTGCTTTAACGTAAGTCCGGGATTGATGCCACCGGCGCCGGAGACAACACCGGCGATGCGGGTGTCGTAGGCTTGGTCACTGATTTTGAGTTTGCCGGGATGGAGTTCATCGATGACGACGACGGTGCCTTCCGGCAATTCGGTACTTCCGGAAACTTCGAACGGTTCGGCGAGGTCGGCGCCGCCGGTGATTTCAAGGGTGCCGGTACGGGTGAGGCCATTGACAAAGGCGCTGCCGCTCAATTGAATTTCGGGCGCGATCATCTTATTGTTGCAGCGAATTGCGCCGTTGACGTCCAATTCGTAGTCGGGATTAAGCATGCCGATGCCGATCTGCCCGCCGTTGTCGATAACGAGACGAGTCTGGTTGTTTTGAACGCGAAACTCGAGCCGATTGGCGCCGCCACTATACATGACTGACGCATCCACATTATTCAAGTTGTCGCCGAAGATTAATCCGCGCTCGGAAGCTTCTGGAGCCAGAATCGTTAGGTAGGCGTTGGTGCTGTTCTCGAAAACCGCGACCGAATTGCCGTCGGCGCTGACTGACCCGGCACTGCCCTTGAATACATGCAACGGTTGTTCAGGTTCCATCGTGCCGACGCCAACTAATCCGGCGGGAGTGATACTCACCCGGTCAAGTTCACCGGCACCTGCGGCAGCTGTGCGAAAACGAATGCCAGAACCAAAGAACGCGCCCGGGTCGGATCGGCTGACAATGTACAGGTCGTTACTGAAGCCATCGAATCGGAAAGTGTTTTGGGTGCTTCCACCGGTATTTTCAATGTACAGATTTTGCGATACCGAGAGCGGACTGGGTACGCTGCCGATGAAGAGGTCGCCGGAAGCGATGTGCATCCGCGCCGCCGGAGTCGCGGTGCCGACGCCGACATTTCCATCTGAATCGATGCTGATGCGACTGGCGTTTCCATTGGTGCGCAGATCCATGCGGTTATTGGCGCCATTGTATATTATGCCCGCATCGACATTGTTCAGATTGTCGCCAAAGATAATCCCGCGCTCTGCGAATGACGGCGTCAAGAGAGTGAGGTAGGCATTGGCATCATCCTCGAATACGGCGATTGAACTTGCATCAGCGTCGGTATTGCCAGAGCTCCCCTTCAAGACATGAAGCGGTTGCTCAGGAAAGGAAGTTCCCAATCCAAGGTTGCCGAAGATTTGCCCCCCAGATGCGCCATCAACAGTCCCGACACGGAATGAATACGGTGCCGACACCAGTCTGACGCGTGGGCTCATTTCCGGATCCGCTCCGATCTTGATTGCCAGGAACCGGTCTGGTCCGGAGAAGGCGAGCTGGGTAAGAGGTTGAACTTGTCCGAGGAGAACAGTAAACTGGCCGTTTTGTGTCGTCTGTACATTTTGTGTTTCCGACCAGATAGCGACTCCGCCGGCCGGAATTACATAAATCGAAAACACCACTGAAACGACACTCCCGTTGGGAAGCGGCTGGTTGGCGGCATTGGTGAGACGTCCCTGGTAAGACACCAACAACGGGACGTCGGCAATAGCGACGTTCGTAAAGATCACAAGCGCGAGAACAAGCGTCAGCAGGCGGTAGTAAGGCACGAGTTCCTCCTTAGGGCAATAAGCAACAGAGCTGCAGAAGTTGTTGCAGAAGGTATAACTTGGACTAATAAGACATAATATAACTCTAATATCGAGAATCGCAACGATTTTCTGAAGCGGGAATTCTCATCGGTCAGCGGGGTAAAGGTATTTTGCCCCTTCAAATGGTTCGTTCTTTTGGAGTGTCCTGCGGTATCGCATTTCCCGCAAGAACATTGAGTGTTTTTACTTGGAGGACGATTAAAACGATGCTAAAATTTGGACATGAAAAAGCTCAAAGTTACCGTCCGTCGAACGCGGGAAAGCGATTTGTTCGAAGCTTACAAATTGATTGCCCGCACGATGAATGATCTGTTCAAGAGGAGCGGCAAGAAGCCGTTCAAATTCACTGCGACGAGCGCCGATCCGACGATGGTGCATTTTCGCAGGGTTGATCCGGAAGCGTCATACGTTGCCTTGAATGCGAAGGGAGCGATTGTCGGATTCACGCAGGCGTTGATCAGAGGCAATGAATGGTATCTGGCTTACCTGTTCATCGATCCGCAATATCAGTCGACCGGTGTCGGCAAGAAGCTGTTAAAGCTGGCGATGGATTATGGACGCAAAAACGGTGAGATCACGCGCTGGGCGTTATCGACATTTGCCTATAACCCGCAGGCGCTGGCGATTTACAGTAAGATGGGAATGACGCCGCAGATTGCGCTACTGGTAGTCACCCGCGAATGGAAGGCCGGCAAAACGCCCGTGCCAATCAAGCCGAAAGTGCGGCTCACGATGGAAGTTGTGACGTCGCATAAGTTGATCAATCGACTGACGAGACTTGACGTCAAGGTGCGCGGGACCGCGAGGCCGGAGGAGCACTTCTTCTGGATCGACGAGGAAAAGCACCGGCTGTTGGCGTTCTACGATGACAAGACGCTCGTGGGATACAGTGTTGTTGCGACGACCTCTCGAATTGGCCCGGTTGCTGCGACAAAGCCGGAGTATTTGTCATCGATGCTGGCGATGTCGATTAATTATGGACTTGAGATTGGGCAGGCGCGACAGCTGATTTTTGTGAACGGCGAAAATGTCGAAGTCGTTCAAATGCTATTACAGGCGGGGTTCCATATTGAGGAAGCGACGGTTGTGATGGCGAGTGAGCGGTTTTCGGATTCGAGCCGTTATGTGCCGGGGCATCTGGCGCATTTTTAGATCGCTCTTGCGCATTCGAAAGACGGGGAAAGTATGAAGACGAAGGCATTTGTAACTAAGGTCATGCTGGTGAACCTCAGTCCGGCGCCGTTGATTTTTTGTGCGGCGGTCGGAGTCATGGCATGGGCCACGCAAATGTCGATTTCGACGTGGCTTAGCATCATGGCTGTCGGCACGGTTGTCATGACAGCCCTTGTTTCGTCTGCACTTCCGAGGGGACTGGTGAAGACTTTCGCAGCAACTACACCGACGGTGCGATACACAGAAGACCCAGAGGGGAACGCAGAATATCGCAGTCTTTTACGCAGGTCGACAGCGCTCTCATTGTTGTCTGCGCTCTTATCTATGACATCGTTTGTATTGCTGATCAAATATCATCTAATCAATGCAGGAGTTATGGTGTCGATTGTTACCATGATTTCAGCGATTTGGGCAGTTAAGACCACTCGGAGTTTGAGTGAATTATCGCGATCTCGGAAAAAGCTAGTCACCGCGACCGAACCCGGATTTCAACAGGTAGAGCACAAAACGCGATTCTACCTCCTCTTCACTCTTCTAACCGCGTTCTCGATGTTTGCAGGGTTCTTGCTTTGGGCATGTGTCTATCTGGTCGTTTTCGGGGAGAGAACCGCGGTGGTTGTCGGCCTTCTGTCTGTGAGTATCGCCGGCCTTGCACTGGTGCCGTATCTTTCAGGCGTGGTGGTTCGAAAACTGAAACTAGTAGAAGAAGTGGAGACGTGATTTAGGAATGTGGTACTTGAAATAGCACCCTCACCCCTACCCCTCTCCCTCGGCAGGGAGAGGGGTGTGTTCCATGCGAGTGGCTGATTTGGGAAAGACAGAAGCGTCAGGTCGCATCCCGGACGGTCATCTGTCGATTTCCGCCAGGTTATTCGGCGTCCGGGACAAGACCTGACGCACCAGAAAAGGTCAAGCCCCAAGAAGGCTTGCCTACAGACTGTGGAGAGAGTTGATAAACCCAGCGCAAGCGCTGGGGCACCGCACTAAATGGCCGCGAAATGTAAGAGGCGGCAGCATCTTTCGACGCCGTATTAGCGTAATATTAGCACAGGAACCAATGGCGGGGTTGAGGGTTATGATACTATCGTGAGGCAATTTTATTTAGCATTAGGAGCCGGAGCATTCGTGCTGATACTCGCCCTCGGGCAAGTACTGCTGATGCGTGTGCTCAATACGATCTGGTGGCGCAACCGCACAGTCAAGCGGTTGTCGCTGGGGATACTGTTATTCACATTCGCTTCGGCACTCGGCTGGGCAATACTAGTCTATCTCAAATTCAGTACGGCGCTGATTTATGTATTTGCCACGCTGACGACAATTGCGGCGGTGTTGAATTTCGCGCTGTTGGTGTCACTTCCCTTCTCCGGCGTGATCAACACGATCATGCACTTCATTACCAAGCACCGCGAGAAGAAAGGAAAACCGCAACACGACGAGCCTAAGTCGCGGCAGCGGCGATTAGTGCTTCAGGGCGCGGCGGCGATGTTCCCGGTCAGTGCGGTAGCGCTTGGTTCGGGCGGAATGACCAAAGCGTTTTCGGGCGTGGATGTGCGCGAAATTCCCTTCTATTATGAAGACCTTCCCCCTGATCTTGACGGATTCAAGATTTTTCATGTGTCGGACAGTCATCTCGGTCCATACGTGGACAACAGCGATATCGAAGCCTTGATGCTGAAAGCCGAGGCGTTCAAGCCGGATATACTGTTGTTTTCCGGAGACATAGCAGATGATTTGACGATGTTGCCCGACTGCATCAAGCTGGTGGAGCAACTTAAGGCGAAGTACGGCGCGTACGCTTCGATGGGTAATCACGATTATTATCGAGGGGCGCCGGAAGTTATCGCGGCGTTTGACAAGAGCAGTGTGCCGATGCTGATCGATCGCGGAGTTGCGATCAAGGTTGGCAATGCGGAACTGTATGTCGGCGGAGCAGATGATCCGCGGCGGATGGGTGATCGATATGACGATTTTCTGCGCAATACCTTTGATCGCGCCCTCGACCTGTCGAATAACGACAGTTTCAAGGTCGTGATGAGCCATCGTCCGAGCGGGTTTGACACGGCGATCGAACGGGGCGTGCAGTTGACGCTTTCCGGCCATACGCACGGTTGCCAAATAGGTTTTATGGGCGAGCCGATCTTCAATGAATGGGGAGGCGAGCGCTATGTATGGGGGCAGTACAAGAAAGGCAATTCGCAGGTGTACACTTCGAGCGGAGTGGGACATTGGTTTCCGTTCCGATTGGGATGTCCGACGGAGGCGCCGATTATTGTGCTGAAAAGAGGGAAAGACCCGAATCCGGAAAAGGGACGCCTAGTTTAACACATTTTGAATCCTCTGTCAGGGAGTTGTCGGAACCCCCTGGCGAGATGCTTCGTGAGAGCACTTGCTTCGGAATGGGGGTTCCAACCTACTCGACCAAGTTCGAATGAATCCTTTGGTGGCAGGTCTCCCTTCCAGTGGATTCGTGTGGGAAAAGATCCCGGTAAGGAGACCTCCCCAACGGGACTGGATTCCCGCCTTCGCGGGAATGACAGTTGGAGGATTTTGTGAATTAATGCGGCAGGCGTGGACGACTGCTGCGCGAAACATGCAGTGATCATTCCGAGCGAAACACACCCCGTCTCCGAGCCTCATTCTTCGGCTCGGAGCCACCCCTCTCTAGAGGGGAATTTAACGACTCAAGGGGGCTCTCGTTATGCGGGGGCCATCATGCTAATACGTGGTCGTTTGCAGGCTGCGGCGGGTGTCCTGGATGCTGCGGACTTCGCTGACGATCTTCTCGGTCTGTCGTTTGATCGCCAATAGATGCACCGACGCCGCTTCGTCCTTGACGGCAACGGAATTGATCAATTGGTCAGTGCGCGCCATGATTGAAGTGAGCGGTGTCGAGATGCGCATGGGCAGCTCGGCGAAAAGGTCGCCGACGAGATTGCGCTGTTGCATGGCAGAGACCTGACGGCGCAGTAGCAGGGTCTCTTCCCCGTTGATAACGCTTGCCAGCACCTGCGCGATGATATTTGCGACGGCGCGTGAGAAAAGGGTCTCAGAAAGTGAGAAATGATTTCGTTCCCAGCAGCGCAGTTCGGCGAGTGAAATAACGCCGATGGTTTTTGAGCCATTGGTGAGCGGGATGATGAGAGCCGAGCGCGTGCCGGCGATCAGCGCCAGCGATTCCTCATCCTCATCCATCTGGGTGCGCGTTTCACGCTGATTGATCACCATGACGCGGCCGGTGAGCACCGCTTGTTTGTGCCAATGGACACGATCAAGCGGAATTGTCGTTGGCGGTTCGGTCTGGTAGCCAACGTCGCGGCTGCTCGAGTCAGCGACAAATTCCAGTGAATCGATGTCCGGGTTGTGCCGCCACAAGCGGCAATAGGTTGTCGGAACCTTCTTGACCAGTAGTTCGAGCAGTTCCTGCAGCATCAAAGTAGGCTCGCCACCAGAAGCGACGGTCTTAAGTGCGCCGGTGAGATTCAGAATTTGGCGATTGTAGGTCACGAGCTGGTGCGCCAACAGGTCAAGCTTGACCAGCGGCAGGAGTGATTCGGTAAGCGCGGGTGCGATTTTCTCGCCAAGTTCGTACGATAAGGTTTCCGCATCGGATGCGAAGGTCAGGGCGGCGATCACGGTGTTGTTGGAAATCAACGGAATCGTCAAAGCGCAGCTTGCTCCGCAGGTCGCCAGCCAGCGATCATCTTCGTAGGCGCTATTGGCCAGGCTGTTACAGAATGTCAGTTGCGGCTCGTTAAAGAGCAGGCCAAGCCGGGTCTTCTGCGTGCCGATCGAGCGGTCGCGGTCGGTGAGGAGACTTTTGCCGACACCGACACAATGCTGGGTGACATTGAAACCGCGCTGATCGAAGATGGCGATTCGCAAGATATTGAACCCGATGCTTTCGCGGAGCCGATCGTAGATCAAGCGAATGTGATCGGCAATATTATCGGCATCGAGCAAGTCCGTGCGTAGTGAATCAAAAAGTGCCTGGTATCCAGCGTGTTCGTTTACTTCGGCGGAACCAGAAGTGAAGCCGCCAATCATCAAAACATCAGCAGTGCTCTGGAGGTTATCGAGCAAGTCATCGGTGACCGACTCGGCACTCGGCCACAGTCCGAGTATCGCCTCAATCTCATCCGCGGAAACCTTGATCGGAAGCAGCGCCACCGGCGAATTGTGATTACCGAAGCCCTCGGAAAGGAATACATAGTTGCCCTCGGCCAGAACTTCGTAAAATCGCGACAGCCGATTTTCGAGATTACTGTCGGACGAGACTGTGTTTTTATCATTTGGCTTGGCGACGCGGATTACGTCGACGGATGTGAATTTGAGCAATCGGGCGACGGCGTGTTGCAGCTGATGGAGATCGCGTGAATTCGCTTTGAGTATGCGAGTCATTTCCATTGTGAAGTCGACACGCGATTGCAGCGCGCTGTTGGTTTCGCGGGCGGCAATCAAGTGCGGAAGCCAGGTGAAAATCGCCGAGACGATAAATGTACCACCGGCGACGAGCAGGAGCGCTTCAAGCGGATAGCGATACTGGGGATCGGAGAGTACCGGAATCTTGTTGATCAGTTCGCTGTCGGCAATCGAAGTTAGCAGCAGCAACAACCCCCATGACATTAGACCGACCATGAGTTTGTTATAGGTTTCGCGGGAATCGCCGAAGAGGCGTTCGCGCGAACGCGACAAGCCATAGGTTGTCATCACCAACAGAACCAAGTACAGATATTGCGACACCCTGATCATCTCCCGGTGAAAAAGTTTTCTTATATAAAAGTTATCGACAGGAGTGTCACTCTTTGAAGCATGTGGTGGAAACGAAATGCGGATCGGTACAGGAAAATGCGAATCAGGCGCCGATAGTTTCGAATTGAAACGCTGCCTGTTGGGGAGAGAAAGCACCAAAATCGGTAACGAATGATGTGACGAGTTGATTGGGAGTCTCTTCAAACAACTGACTTTGATAGAATGATTCGGCGTACGCTGACGTTGCCATCGATGTTGGCCGGTAGCGGCGCCAGACAAATTTTGTGCGGTCGACGGCGACATAGACGGGTTTGCCAAGTTCACGTGCGGTCAGCGCCAACGAATACGTGCCGATTTTGTTGGTGAAATCGGTTTCGGTGACCCAGTCGGAACCGAGGATGACCAGATCGACGTCCTTCATAACGGCGGCGCGAGCATCATCGACGAAGGTCTTAACGACGAAGCCTTCGATGACGAGATCGCCGGCCAGAAGCAGGCCCTCGAGATCGGGACGCGCTTCGGAGATGAAAATGGTGGTGTCCGGGTTGAAGCATTGGCGAATCAACTCGCGAACGGTGCCTGAATTGGAGTGCAGCATGATCGAACCCGGTGAAAGGTTGAGCCGCTCGAAGTTGGCGGCGATCCTCTCCCCCGCCAGTTGTGCGGAGCGCTGAAGTTCGTCAACAAGAGTCACGACGCGCGCGGTAATTGCCTCTTCGGGACCGCTGGTGATGCTTTCCAGCTTGTGAGCGAGAAAATGGAACGGCGCCATGGCGGGTTGAGCCTGAATTACTGCCTGAATAACGGCACCGAGATCAGAGCGTTTGGTGACAGCCGATTCGAGAGCGGCCTTGGCAATAACGGCGAGCGTTTGCTGATAGAGTTGTGCGGATCCGTGTTGACGGTCGTCGCGGATTTGGCTAAGCAGGTCGTCCCAGTTGGTCATTGATCTTCTTCGTATTCTTAAAATGTAATTTGGCAACGCGGCGCATAGCTTCGACGCCGTGTTTGCGGATGAATTTCACGCCCGCGGAATCGACAAGCGAACCTCCTCCCTTCGGCAGGGTCATGTCGAATTCGCGAGCCAATCGCTCCAACGCGATCAGAAACTCGGCGCGGGCAAGAACCGATGCCGTTGCTACGGCCAATTCCGATTCGCCGCGGACCTGTTGTATTAGTTCGACTTTGCGACCCTTTTCCATTAGCGCTCTTTCAAGCACGTGGGCGCCGGCGAACTGGTCGCTGATCACAGTGGAACAGCCGACCTTGGCGAGAATGTTCTCGATAGCGCGGGCATGTCCCCACGCGAGCAGCTTGTTGAGGTTGCCAATTTTCTGATAGAGATCGTTGTAACGGTCGGGCATGATGACCACGATATCGTGCGGCACCTGTTCTTTGATGGCACGCGCGACAGTCATGATGCGGGCATCAGTCATTTTTTTCGAGTCGCGAACGTAGAGTTCCGACAAGATCGGCTTCTCCAAATCGCCGACGGCGGCAGCGGCGATCACCAACGGCCCGAAATAGTCCCCTTTGCCGGATTCATCGACACCGGCGATACAATCGCTCAAACGGCAGTCCTAATTGGCGCGCTCAAGATACTTGCCGGTGCGGGTGTCGATCTTGATGAGGTCGCCTTCCTTGATGAACGGCGGAACTTTGACTTCAAGGCCAGTCTCGACCTTGGCACCCTTCGTGATATTGGAGACGGTATCGCCACGCACGGCCGGTTCGCACTCGACAATACGTAAAACGACCGAACTGGGCATGTCAATGCTGATAGGCATGCCTTCGAAATACAGGATTACATATTCGGCGTTTTCTTTGAGATACGGCGAGTAGTCGCCAATCTGTTCCTTGTTGAGGAAGAACTGCTCAAAGTTTTCGACGTCCATGAAGTACCATTCGTCATCGCTGGTATAGAGGTATTGTGTCTTCTTATGAGCAAAATCGGGGATGTTAAAATTTTCGCCCGAGCCAAAGGTGCGTTCGATAACAGCACCGGTCTTGATGTTTTTCAGTTTGGTCCAGACGTTAGCGCGACCGCGGCCGGTCTGCGAGCGCAAGAAATCGATGATGTAATACGGCTCGCCTTCGATTGCTATTTTCATGCCGATTCGAAAATCACTGGTAGAAATCATTTATCCTCCGAAACGCTATTAATACAAAACAACAAATTCCAGTTTAGTTTTGTAAGATACGCAAAAATCCCGTGTTCTGGCAACTACTTTGAACGGCGGACGGGATAGTTGGCGAGCGTTCCAGTTGCCATTGTTCGCACGCGAGCTACCAGTTCCGGCGGCTCCAGCACTGTAGCTTCCCCGCCAAAACCGACAACCCAACGCGAGATTTCTTCAATTCCGGCAACGGACACCGTGTACTCAAGAGTCTTGTCGGGACGGCGCTTGACGATTTCGTCTGGATGGCGGCTACCGGTGGATATAACCGCAGCGGCCTTGCCGCGGAAGAGGATTCTGACGGTGACGGGTGTGCCGGTATAGACCTCCCATGAGGACGCAAAGTAGGAATCGGGACTAACTGACGGGTCCGCGTCGAACTGCCGATCGGTGAAACTAACGCGCGAGATACGGTCAATGCGGAAGGTGCGCATCTCGCGGTGTTTTCGGCAGTAGGCAAGCAAATACCAGGCACGGCCGCGAAACACGATGAAGTACGGGTTGACCTCGCGCTGGGCAGTGCCGGACGAGACAGACGCGTAACGGAACGTCACGACGTTGTGATTGTCGACGGCTTTCTGGAGCAGACGGATCGTGAGATCGGCGACGCGATTGTCGGTAGTATTGCGAACGGAAATCTGCTGGGTGTGGCGGCGACGTTTGAGTTGTTCCGGCACGTGGCTGTTGACGGCGGCATCGATCTTCGCAATGAGGCTGTGAATATTGGCGCCCTGCGACTTGAGCGATTTCAACGGCGAACCAAGCAGTGCGACTTTGAAGGTGAGGTACTCGTCAACGGAGAGATTGATCGGCGGAAGGAAGAATCCCGGAAGCAGTTTGTATCCGTTATCGAAATAGACCGGTGCGCCGACTTCGCAAAGTGTGGAGAGGTCGCGAAAGATCGTCCGTTCGGAGACGCCACACTTCTGCGCGAGGCGTTTGGAAGTGATGGAGCGATGAGTACGGATCAAGTTGAGGATCGCCAATAGCCGCCCGGATTTAGACAAAATGCACCTCGGCGAAGGGGGAAATACGGTCGTTCGATTCCAATTTATGGCGGTGGGCTGAATCGTCAAGCTGTTTGTAAGATTCCCACCAGTATGGGAGGCATCCCCTATTTGCAGTATTTCAGTGTGAAACTGCGTCCCGGCAGCAGAGCTTAAGCCTATGTCCGGCAAGGCGGCGAGCCATCTTGCGACTGCGGCACGCGGGTTGCACAGATCATACCCCAGAACACCTGTTTTGGGGAGGTAACATAATGAAGGAGCAATTTGCGACACGCAGTCGTGTCGTCGTCCGGCTGTTTACAACGGTAGTGTTTTCGCTGTTGTTAAGCGGCTGTGGACTGGAAGCCCCACAGGCGCCCAGTTGGGACACCACACTGACTATTCCTCTGATTAACCGTTCCTATTCGTCAGCGGAGTTGATTGAGAAGCTGGCGAGTGACAACATCTTGATCGATGAGGACGGTAACAGCAGTTTCCACATTCAGAAAGAACTCGACACAGTAACGGTCGAGTCGATTCTGGCGATTGAGCCGATCGAATCCAACTACAGTAAACAGATTGGTCGCATCAAGATCGTCTCACCGCAAGACCAGCAACAGAGTCTACAATTTTCTGATTACATTCCACTTGTACTTGGCAGTGTGCCGGATACCGGCATTTCAGCGTTGACGGTTTTCGGCCAGTCGAGTTCGTTTACTCATGCTGACATTGATGAAGGCGGAATCACAATTACCGCCGTCAACAATACCGGCTTCGTGCTTGACTCGCTTTCGGGTCAGTTGGTCAATGCGCAAAACGGCGTTGTGCTGGCGAATTTCGTCGTGCCGGGCGGTTTGGCCGACGGTGCGCAGTATTCGCAGCTTTACCCGCTCGATGATAGGAGCGTCGGCAACCAACTCGATTTCCAGGTTTATTTCCACACACTTGGCGGACCAGCCCTATCGCTGGCAGATCGTGCGATCAACTTTACAATCGACTACTCTGATGAAGTTTATGTCAAGTCGGTCTATGGCAAGCTGGACACGTTCAGCAAGGACTACACACAGCGCACAAGCATCGCCGACGATGTGCATCTTGAAACCGGGATGTTTGCCGGCGGAATGCTCGATCTTTCGGCACACAATTCCCTATCGATTCCGGTCGAGTTGACTTTTGAATTTCCAGAGATCACGAATAACGACGCGCCGCTGCAGGTGAGCTACCAGCTCGCTGCCGGAAGCGTGCTTAACCAACAGGTAGATCTAAGCGGCTGGACAGTTCAACCGGCGTACGATTCGGTTCTGACGCTGGTACATGCCTATGTTCCGGGGACCGGCGAAACTTTCACGGCGATTGATTCGGATGATGCGTTCGAGATCAATTTCGGTCTGAACGACATTCGGCTCGCAAACGCACGGGGCGTAGTTGAGCCGACGGAGTTGGCGTTTGAGAACAGCGAAGTGACGGTTGAGGTGCCGGTTGGTTTCGACAACATCACGCTGGACCTGGTGGAACTGAACGTCACGATCAGCAACTACACCGACCTTGCGGGTGACGTGGTGGTCAATTTGCAGGCATCGAACGGTAAGAGTCTGCAGGTGGTGGGCACTGTTGAAGCGCGCGGTGAAAACAGCGCGGCGATCAGCCAGATCTACTCCGACCAGCTGGCTGACCTGCTATCGCCAATTCCTGATCACATTACGGTATCGGGCATTGCTACAGTCGGCGACGGGCTGACGGTTGTCGAACTGAACCAGAGTGAATACTTCCTGGCAACGGCTGTCATCAGCGCGCCGATGGCGTTCAAGATTTCCCAAGCGACAGTTGAAGGCGACAAGAACAGTCTGACTGTTGACAAAGATATTGCCGACGGTTCCGACCGGCTCAATCACGGCAGTTTCAAGGCGACGATGCGTAATCACCTGCCGCTGGGCGCGCAGATGAGCGTTTATATCGGCACTGACTCAGCATCGCTGTTTACGGCGCCTTTGACAGTGATCGGGCCGCTGTCGTTTGACCAGGCAACGATCGATGGCAACGGCGCTGCTTCGGAAGAGACTATCACGAACAGTGAAATAGATTTGACCGCGGACGATCTGCGCGTCTTCGGCAATCGCAATCTGTTTGTCGCGACGGTGCTTGAACTCACCGGATCGAACGGGCAAACGGTGCGAATTCGCGCCGCGGATTATATGGCGATAACGGGCGTAGTCGAAATCACCGCGCGCGTCGGCGGGGAGGAATAACCATGAAGAAGCAAGACAAAGCAAAGACCGCAACGGCGACGAATGAGAAAAGCGGCAATCGGATCGTGATCGGTCTGTTGATCATGACGACACTGCTGGCGCTGTTGGTCGTCGATCAGGCACTGGCGCAATCGGCGCAAAGCGCGCGTTCGATGGGAATGGCAGACAGCTATCTGCTGATGTCCGCGAACTGTGAAGCGGCCTCGGCGAATCCGGCGAATCTGGCGCTGGCCGGACGAAAGAACTTCTCATTGAAGTTGGCTTCCATCGGCGGACACGTAGCGAACAATTCGTTCAGCATATCAGATTACAAGAAGTACAACGGCGAATACCTGACGGAAAGCGACAAACAGGACATTCTCGCCAAGATACCGACGGAAGGCCTGAATTTTGACGCCTATGCCGGTGCGAGTGCGCTGTCGTTTTCGGTTGGATACTTCGCGGTCAATTTCGATGCCATCGGCGGCGGCCGCGGAAATCTTTCGAAGGACCCGATTGAGCTGGCGTTGATGGGCAATAAAGTCGGCGAGGTCATTACAGCCGACGGTTCCGGCGGAGACAGCTGGGCGGCAGCGGCTGTTGGCGTCAGCTATGGGCGGCAGATCATGTCGCGCGGCGGGTATGACATACTCGGCGGGGCGACAATCAAGTACCTGCGCGGGCTGGGTTACTTCTCGGCGGAAGAATTAACGGCAGAAGCCGTGACGCGTGAGACCGGCATCGACGGTGTCGGCGGATTAACGACGATCAGCGCAGCCGGCGGGTCGGGATTCGCGATGGATCTCGGGGTCGCGATGCAGGGTCAGAATGCCCAGTACGGACTGGTTGTGCGCAATGCCTTCGCAAACATCAACTGGAATAAAGACGCGGAAGCGACCCTCTATTCGTTTGAGCTTGAGGGGATGACGGTGGAGAATTCCGACAACGATTCGCTGGTAACCTCGGATGAGACGGTAGTGTTGATCGGCGAGTACTCTTCGCGACCGCCGCTGGAAATCGAATTGGGTGCCGCCCGGAATTTCGGAAGGCTGCTGGTTTCCGGAAGTGTGCGACAAGGATTTGTTAATACGGCGTTTGTCTCCAAGACTCCACGCCTGGCCGGTGGCGTTGAATATCCACTGATCAAGGCGCTTGACGTCCGCGGTGGAATTGCCCTGGGCGGAGTTGATGATTTTTCGTTAGCAACGGGAATCGGGTTCAATTTCGGTCCCCTGCAGCTCGACCTGGCATACGCGTCATCTGCAAAGCTTCAACCGTGGAACGGCAACGGCGCGAAATTAGCACTATCGACAATACTTGAGTTTTAGGATAAGGAGTGAGCAATGCGAATCCGTAAAATGACGATTTTATTCGCGGCCACAGTCGCGATTGCGATTCTGGCGATAGGCAGTGCGCAGGCAATGCCTCCGCATCCGAGTTTGGTTGAGCGAGCGGCGCAGGACGGCGGACCTCAGAAGTCGCAGATACTTAAGGGCTGTCCGCAACCGCATTTAGACGGTGCGCCGGATGGCCGGGGATACGGCGATCCGATTCGAATTGACCCATTACGCAACTCGCAGACGACGGGAAACATCTTATGTATCCTGATTGAGTTTTCGGACAAAGCCGCGCAAGTCAATGCCGAGTATTTTGACTCGCTGTTGTTTGGAAGCGCGACGGGCACGGTGAAGCACTACTACAGTGAAGTTTCATACGGCGGATTCGATGTCGTGACGGTGAATTATCCGTCGGATATCGGCTGGCAAACGGCGCCGCAGACCTATGCCTACTACTGCAATGGCGACAATGGCATGGGTGCATATCCGCAGAACACGCAGAAGCTGTTTGAAGACATCGTTGATCTTGTCGATCCGGTGGTGGATTTCTCGAATTATGACCTCAATGCGGACGGTTACGTTGACGCGGTGATGCTGGTCCATACCGGCTCCGGCGCCGAGTTGACCGGCAGTCCGAACGATATCTGGTCGCACGCCTGGGGCATTACGCCGCGCTCGCGCGACGGCAAGTGGATTTCGCGTTATGCGATTCAACCGGAGTACTGGAATGCGGCCGGAGACATGACGATCGGCGTTTTCGCACACGAAATGGGACACGCCTACTTTGGATATCCAGATCTCTATGATATTGACTACACCTCGAACGGCGTCGGCCGTTGGTCATTGATGTCGGGCGGATCGTGGAACGGCAGTCTGGGCAACAGCCCGGCACATCCGGATGCGTGGTCGCGCATCGAGGCCGGTTTTGCGACGGCAACGAACGTCGTCTCCAATGTGGTGAATCAGTCGATTCCGAATGTTGAGCAGAACTCGTCGGGTGCAATATTCCGGCTATGGACGAATGGCGTCGTCGGTAATCAATACTTCCTGATCGAAAACCGGCAGCGGATCGGTTATGATGCACAGCTGCCGTCGGGCGCCTCGGGACTGCTGATTTGGCACATTGACGAAGCGATGGCTTCAGGAGACAATTCCGACAACGCCGACGAATGGTATCCGGGGCATACTTCATCGGGACACATGCGCGTAGCGCTTGAGCAAGCTGACGGATTGTATGAATTGGAGAAGAAACTCGACAACGGCGACAGCGGCGATCCGTTCCCGGGATCGACGGCCAAGACGTCGTTCAGCAATGCTTCGACCCCTAATTCTGACGATTACACCAGCACGGGAACATTAGTGTCGATCACGAATATTTCGGCTTCGGCGGCGACGATGTCGGCCGACCTGGCAGTGAGCTTGAGTGCCGACGCCGATGACTATACTTATGATAATGTGCTTCCGGCAACCTATTCGCTCGAGCAGAATTTCCCGAATCCGTTCAATCCCTCGACGCGGATCAGTTTTGATCTGCCGAAGTCGGGCGCAGTACGGTTGACGGTCTACAACATTCTCGGTGAGAAGATTGAAGAATTGGTAAATGATTACCTGGCGGCCGGTACGCATGCGATAACCTGGAAGCCGAACAGTGGCGGTTCGCCGTTGGCATCCGGAGTTTACATGTACGAACTTGTCACGGAAGAGGCATCAATCAGCCGCAAGATGCTGCTATTGAAGTAACACCCCTGGTTTCCGAGTAGGGGTCCTGTAATGCTCCTTCAGGACCCCTATTCGACGTTTGGTCTTTCACCTGGAACTGAATCCATCACGTCACTGTCGGGAAATCGGAATGGAGCATCCTCCAGTTCGACATCCATCGGCAGTCCCCGTTCCGGTTTCTTGCTGCCGTTCCGTGCCTGCTTTTTCTTGTATTCAGCATAGCAGGTGCGGCAACGTTTCGGATCCTCGGTGAACCCTCGCTCGGCGAAATACTCTTGAGCTCCGATTGTGAACGCAAATTCTTCCTTGCAATCGACGCAAATCAGAATCTTGTCCTTGAACTTACCGTTGTCCATAAATCCCCCCAATCCGGATTATGGAATGTTTAAAAGAACTACAGAAGTAGCTTTGGCTCCATCCTCTCACGAGATGTGTGCATCCTTGCACTGCAAAAGTTACTCAAACAGGTATTTCGCCATACCCGGATCGAGTATATCGCAATAGTCTTAATCAAGTCAACTAAAATTTATGCAAGGGGTTACGGAAAATGAATGTGGAGTTATATTGGTCGAGGTTTGGGGACCTCACCTTACCCTCTCTCGAGGGGAGAGGGAAACGAGCGGTGAGGACAGCTGAATTTCAAGATTTAAGATGGTGTTCGACTAAAATTGAACCCACAGAATTGGGCGCGGGAGCCGCGGCGCTACGTGAGTAGAAGTGTCGAATCCCCTCATGTAATTGGTATTGGAGTGAGTTTGCAATTAGGGGATTCGACCTACGAAGTTAATCCGTTAGGGAGTCGCTGCGTACCGCCGATCTAGGACGGCGGACACGCTGTGAGAGATTATCATTGCACTGGAACGCAAACATGATCCCCGTCGAGGAATCGAATTCGCAACGGAGCGGAGTTGACAGGAGTACTTTGTCGTCATAGTACCAATATTCTTCGACAATTGCATTTCTCGGCACGCGCGACACTCGAATTGGCGTACCCATGATGGCTAAGACGTCGTATCTCGTCATTCCTAACTCCAATTCTTCGCATCGTTGCTGCATCAGTTCGACTTCGCTCGGCTCGTCAAACTCAAACACCATATCCGCCAGAATGACGGTCAGGGAAACGACACCTATCAGAGCAGCCATAATCAGAAGACGTACAGTCCAATTTGCCGGTTTCATTGTGGAAGATGAAGACATCCCTGAGACTTGACTCCTATAGATGAGTAAGCGATCTTGTCAACACACTTCTATTGTCGACAACTGCCGCGTGTATTGAAGCGAGGAGTTTGAGTACACGACAGCGAGTTAGACAATTCACGTGAACCGAGGATTGGCAGGTCTCCGAGAGAGAAACTTCCCGAAGCTGAGATGAATCCGGTAAGGAGACCTGCCCTACAGATTTGGGCGACGGCATCGCGCTCCTTCCGGTGTATTCTCGAAACGGGCGCGGAGAATGCGCCCCTATCCTTGATTGAGGTCTTCGCTACTGCAGTTTCATCATCTTGCGGACGGCGACAAATTCGCCGGCTTCAAGGCGGTAGAAGTATAGACCTGACGAAACCTGACGGCCGTTTTCATCGGTGCCATCCCAAACGACATTCTTGAAGCCCGGTTCCTGATAGGAATCAACGAGCAAGCGGACGCGTTGGCCGAGGATATTGTGAATCGTGACGCGGACATTGACGCCCTCCGGCAGACCGTAGCTGATGCTGGTCTGCGGATTGAACGGGTTCGGGAAGTTTTGCAGAAGCGAGAACGCTTTGGGCAAAACGACGTCGGAGGCCAGCGAATTGACTAATTCAAGCATGCGGTCGCCGCGGTCGGTACCGGCAAAGCCTATCAATGACGGACGCAATTGGCGGAAGCCTTCAGCGAATTCGGCGAGATTTAAGTCGCCGTAATTTAGCGGAGCCGCGGAAGGATGAGTCAACTCCCAATTAGTGGAAATGACCAACAGATCGGTGACATCGATAACGCCGTCGCCGTTAGCGTCGGCATAAGTGGCGCGCTTGTCGGTCCATTCTATGGCTTGTTTGGCGGCAAAGCTGTTGCCTTCGCCGAACAGGTCGCGGCGCGGGCCTTCGACGGCGAAGAAGATGCCGAGCGGAAGAATGTCCATTTCGTTGACTTTGCCATCATTGTTACAGTCGCCCGGGAAGACAGCGGGACCGGTGACAAACCGGAAGCTGTAATCGTCGAGCGGAGTACCTTCGGCGACGTTGTTGTTGTTACCATCGAGGGAGTTGCCGGAAAGGTCCTCGATCGTGCCGTTGAGGCGGACCTCGATTGTGTCATACGCGGGCAGCTTCCCTGTCGGTAAGAACTGCAGGCGCGTGTTTTGATTGATGCTGTTCAGCGTGCCGCCGAGCAACAGATTCAGACGTTTGGAACGAACGAACAGCGGTGACGGCGCCAATGTCGTTATGTCAAGCGGCTCGGAGATGTCGATAGTAATCGACGAGCCGACCAAAACTTGATCAGCTTCGGCAAGAGGAGCAGTCGTGACTATTTTGGGCGGTTTGCGTTCGGGGATGCCGATTCCGACGAGGTCGACCTCGAAGAATTCAGTAACGGGATCATTGGTTTGAATTGTCAGCGTCCCGCTGAAATCTTGCACGACTTCTGGATCGAAGCGGACCGGGATGTAGAAGGAGGCGCCCGGCAAGAGATTCGATGCCGTCGCTGTAACCAGCGGCACGAATGCCGGATTGTCGCTGGTGACATTGAATACGGCCAATGACAATACGCTGGCAAAGGGATTAGCAATCTGGTTGGTCACGACGACGGTATCGATTTCGAGTTCATCAACCTGGACAGAATCGAAATCGAGAGTCAACGGCGCGATTGATGCGATCGGAATTGGATTGGAGCGGAAGAAGAAACTAATTGTATCAGTCGGCAGATTCGCTGTTGATGTGCCGATGATCCGCAGTTGGTAGTCCCCTGCCGCCAGAACTGAATCCATGACTACAGTTGCGATGAATTGCTCCGGAACGGCGACCTGCGACTTGTTCAACGTCACGGTCGCGCGACCACGGCGCGGATTTGACGGGATGACAGCCGCGGTAAGATTGACGCGGCGATTATACAAGCCGAAGATAGTGTCGACCTGAACGGTGTAAATCCTGCGGAAGTTATTGGACACGGTATCGGCAGAGGCTAATGTCATGTCGAAACCTGAGACTCTGATGTAATTCGGTTGAGAGGCAGTGGTTCCTGGGCCGCAGTCATTGGCGGCGGTGAAATCGACCGAGTATACGCCGGGAGTATCGTAGGTATAAAGTGTGTCTTCCCGATGAGCGGAAGCACCATTGCCAAAATTCCAGGACCAACTGGTCGCGGGGTTGGTGACCGTACCGTTGAAATTGACTAAGAGCGGCGCCGAGCCGGAGAGCGGCGTGGCAACGAATGACGCATTGGGCTTGTCCGAAACAGTGATCGAAAGAGTGGTCGTATCGGGTCCACAGAGATTTGTTCCGATCAATCGAACCAGGCGAACGCCAGTTGACGTGTAGGTATGAGATGGGCTCGCAGAGGTATCGGTGTCGCCATCACCAAACTGCCACAAGTAGGTAGTGCTTGCGGTCACTGTATTGTTGGTAAACGCCACGGGAACGCCGACGCAGACGGTCGTGTCGTTGGCAACGAAAGCGACTTCAGGACGACCCAGGACCGTAATTGTTTTTGTCACCGACTGGGTGTCGGAATCGCAGCTGGCGGTCATCTTGATGTTATAGATACCTGCCTGTGTGTAGATTTTTGTCGGAGCAAATTCTTCAACAATATCGACGGTGTCGACATCCCCATCGCCCCAGTCCCAAATTGTGCGGTACCAAGAGCCGGAGATCAAGAAGTCGGTGTCGATGCTTTGTCCGACACAGGGCGAGAGCGGCGCCCAGGTGAAGTCGGGTACCAGCTGACAGTTTTCAAACGGACCGATATCGGGATTTGCTCCGACCCAGCGGCTGGCGCCGTCGTAGTCGCCAAAGAACATGCCGTTGACATACTGCCCAGCATCGATTAGCGGCGAGGTATTGCGCAGGTGATAATTGCGTTCGCTTTCATTGACGAACAGCGGATCAACACCGATGAGATTCGAGACACTCGTTGGGCAGCTGCCCAACATTAGGTTGTTGGGAAGGTTATTGTAGAAACAGTTGTTGAGTACTGGCACTCCGGAACCATTACAATCGATTGCATAGTCGGAATTGCCGACGAAAATATTGTTCTGAATCAGAGGATTTGCACCAGGTAAGTAACCAATCCCGCCGCCATTGCCGTTGTCGCAAGTCCCCTCAATGAAGAGGTTGTTGAAAATATTGGGGAGTGCAGCGTCATCGACGTAGATTGCTCCGCCGTCGAGATTGCTGCGGTTTCCGCGGAAGATGTTGTTTTGGATCTGCGCAGGGATCGTATCCTGGTACGCTCCCAGAAGCAGAATACCGGCGCCGAGGTCGAGGATCGACCAATTGGAGTCGATGTCGTTAGCGTAGATGTGCGGACTGGAGTAAACCGCAGAGATTCCGGCACCGCCGGCTTGCGTCCAGTTTTCTTTAATGACATTGTTGTGAATGCTAGCCTGGCTGTATTCCATCCGGATACCCGCGCCGGGTGTGCCTGAAGTCGAGCTGCCATTTCGGAAAATGTTACAGTACCGAATTGTGGGGCTGGTGCCGAAGCCCTCAACTCCCGGCAGGTGAATCCCGTGCGGTACGCCTCGGGTAATTGTAAAGCCTTCGATCGTCACCCCCGAGGTACCATAGTACGTTTCGATACAGTTTCCCGTGAGCGAACCATCGATCGTGGTTACCGCAGACCCGCCTTGACCCTTGAGGAAGACCGGACCGGACGTAATGAAGATGTGTTCCAGATACGTGCCCGGTTTTACCATGACGGTATCTTCACCGGTGAACTGATAGCTATAGTTGACGGCATACTGAATTGTGCGGAAAGGATTAGCCTCCGTACCGAAGTTACCACCGACGGCATCGGTGCCATTGGTGGCGACCCAGATGGTGCGCGGTTGTGCTGAAAGCGGCAGTACAAGCAACAGCATGGTTGCGAGCACGGCCAATATTGTCAGTTTACGGTGCTTCAATGCGAATCTCTCCCTCTTCGACATAGAGAACATCCTCACGCGGCAGGAGATTTCCCTGCCAATCAATGAGGCTCAAGGTAGCGGTCGGAATGCGCAGAAATGATGTTCCTACGGCTTTCGGGGCGATATTGATCACTGCGAGGGAGCCGTCATTGGAGACACCCTGCGCCGTCTGATTGCCGGTGATGGTGTAGGCGACGGCGACATAGCCGGGACGCGTCTGCGTGAAGAAGAGTGCTTCCTCGCCAGTGAAGATGTCGCCGGCCGTAACATTTATGACCTCGACAAGCGTGGTATCAAACTCCAGCCGAAAGCTGGCGCCGAAAAGTGAGTCAATGTTGTGGACAAAGATGCTGATGGTTCGTTCGCTCTCACCGCTGGTCTGACTAAACATCGGGCTGACGCGAATCATCGGGACGAGGGGCGCCATGACGATATCGACCTCGGTAGTGGAACCGGCAAAGACATCAGCGACGCTGCTGCCCCGGTAGAGGGCAACGTCGGTGCTGTTAAACGCAGTCATTTCGAAGGTGCGGGCTTCGCCGATTGGAACGTCGATCGTAATGGTTGCGACGCCATCGATGATATTGAGTTCATGGGTTGTGGCTTCGAAGCCATCACCGCTGACCACGAGAGCGATTCTGGTAATATTTTCACCAAGGCCGGCTTCTTTGAGAAGCGACGAGATTACAACTTCCTTGGAGCCGCCGGAGTTGGGCGAGTTGCCGGAGCAGCCGACAAGCAGCGCGAGCAACACGAACAGCATGACGTTACGAGCAATGGACATTAGAATCGTAACCTCCCGCCGAAACTGAATTCGGTTCCGGAAACATCGATGACTTGATCTTCAGGTGCGTCCTTATTGGCTTCGCCGTTATTCATAACAAGTCTGCCAAAGAAAGAGTAACGCTGGTCGGGAGCGGAATATTCGAGTCCGCCGCCGAATGAGACGACATCGGATTTGCCGAAGAAGTTAGACGAGCTGGCTTCGTAGTCATTAGCCGACAATGTGCGATAGCCGGCCAGCAGTGAGCCGGTCACTTGCGGCGAGATGCTGTACGCGAGCGTGCCGCTGACGACTGACTTGTCGCTGTTGGAATTTTTGTCCTCGCTTTGCAGCGAGGAACCAAACAGCACCGAGTTCTTATTGCGGATGATGTGCGCCAAGGTCAGCGCGACGCCCATTTTACCGAAGCGTTGGCGGCCGGTGGCCACGGCGGAAATCACGCCGCCGCTTTTGAAGACCTCGTTGCCGTCGACTTTGTCCGCCAGATAGTGGCGATAGGAAAGATCCAGATCAAGTGCGCCGTCGCCCTGTTGGGCGGTCAATGAACCCTGGAAGGCGATCTCATCGCCGGGGTTATACTTGTCGCCATCTTCAAAGTAAGTAAATGAGCCATTGAGGTTGTAGCTGACGGAGGCGCCGTAGAGCAACCAATCGTTGGCCTCGGAAGCGACGCCGATCTGGCCGATAAAGCCGAGTCCTTCGGAGACTTGTTTAACCGGTGTCGATAGATAGTCATCGGAAATCAATTCGGCGAGGAGGACTTGAACGGTGTCGAGATTAGTTTGGCCAAGCGGCAAGACGATTCCGCCGGAGACGAAGACGCGGTCTTCCGCCAAAGAATGGAAGACACGGACCGACGTGCCGGACATCGAAGTCAATGTCGCGGTTAGGTCGTAGGCATCGAGATTCGAGCGGCTGATGGCGGAGTTGAGGTGAACTTCCCAATTATCTGCGACGGGAAGAAAGAAGTTGAACGGAAATGCCGACTGCGTGAGGTTCAGTTCCTCGCCGCCGACGGTGAGTTTCCAACTCTGGTAGACAATGCGCGCCGACATTGCCTTAGTCTGTCCATAGACGATCTGGGCGTTGAGATGAGCGCTTGAAACAAAGATGATTAACAATGAGACGATCGTCGCAATCCGATAGCGAAGTTTCAGTCCGTCCTCCCTCTTACCACTACCGTGCCCTTACTGACACGCGGGGCCACGTAGGGATTTTCCTGTTCCGGCGCTGTGCCGTGATTCGATTCCTGCAACCGTTCGATGATGACGCTGCGGTCGACCTCGGGCTTGCCTTGATCGACAACGTCGGTGGCCGCCAGAGCGGCGACTTCACCTATTGGCTTCAGTTGGCCATTATAATCAGAGAGTCCGCCGAACTCCTGTATGGCGTTTTTCGCCAGGCCGAAATTGGCGTCCTCATCGATAGCTGCTTTGAATTCGGCCTCGGCCAGTGCGAACATCCCTTGGTCGACATACTCAAGACCACGCGAATAAGCAACCAGGGCAAGCATCGACTCGGTCGCCGGCTTACTGATGGCATTGCGAATTTGCGGAGTGATTTCATAGCCAAGTTTAGAAATGATATCGAAACTCAGTTCCTTCTGCATTTTGAAGAACTCGTTGACTTTGCCTTCCTGGCGATCCGGATAGCTGGCAAGACCGGGTCCGACATCAATGATACCGGCGTCAAGTTCGATGCTGTTGTCGGGTTTGGAATTGAGTTGGCCGGTGACGATTTTCGCCGCACCAACAAGGCGACCGATACGAGGCGAAGTGAATTTGTCGGAGAATTCCGATTGGCTGAGATTGAGTTCTTCCTGCAATGCCGAAAGTTCGAGCCGCTCGACTAATGTCAGGTTTGGCACATTGGCAAGGTCGGCATAGATCAGTTCGGCGATGCCTCTGCCCAGCGGGCGGTATTGCTCCGGCAATGCGGTTGCATCGAAGCGGACAATAGCGGCGGTGTTGCCGGGGATTTCGGCGACGTTGACATTCTGTTCATTGGAGATCGCCGTGGTAACGACTTTTTTGAGTTTGTCGTCCTCCAGCCAACGCAGGCGCTTCTTGGCTTCGGACTGCAAACGCGGTTCGCCGTTCAAAGCCAAGTATTTGCGGTAGTTTTCGCAGGCCTGATCGAAGTTGCTCCGACGTTCGGCGATCATACCCTGGTAAAACACCGAAGGTGCGTCAGCGGGTTCTAGCTGCAGCGCTCGATCGAATGCCTCGGAGGCGGCATCGATGCTGTCGAGTTGATAATAGGCAACGCCGAGTCCGCGCCATAACTCTGCCTTGTCGGGCGCCTTCTGCAACCTCTCCTGATACAATGCTGCCGCGCGTTCATAGTCGCCCTTGCCAAGTACGCGCGTGCCTGTCCCGGAAGTGCTGGCGGTGCTTGCGCAACCGCCGATCACACCGGCAAGCACTATTACTGTGAAGGCTGCAATAAAACCGTTCTTCATTGGTTGTTGGATTTTATCTCCAGTTCTACTCTTTGTTTACGTTCAGAAGCCAAAACGAAGTTAGGCGAGATCTGCAGAGCTTCCGCATAGGACTTGTTGGCTGACTCAAGATCACCTTTCTCTTCAAAGGCGATACCGCGCGACTGCGCGAGAACGGCAGCGAGACTGACATCGGGCACCTTGGCGCCGGCTTTCTTGATGGCATCAGCCTGGACATTGAAATAAGTCAGGATTGAATCGCTGACCATTCCGATCAACTGGCCGATCTTGCCTTCTTTGCCTTCGAGGCTGAAGCTCTTCTTGGGCAAGCTGGTTTCAGTGTCGATGATGCGTGCCATGATCCGAACCTTGTTGTCCTCCATTTTCATGAAGGTTCCGAAAACAAAGTTTTGCACGCCGACGACTTTGCCGACCTGAAGTCGTGAGTTTTGATCTGCAAGGTCGCTTTGGGACATCTTAAGTTCATCAGTAATGAAGTTGATCTTTTCGCGCGAAGGTACATAGACGACGCCCGATTGAGTGAGCGTGCTGTTCATCATCGCGGCAACGCCGATACCGGCGGAGGCATACTTTTCGGCGTCGACAATCGAGCCGTTGGAAAAATCGGCGGCATAAACCGTGATCATCTTTTCACGCATGCCGGGTTTGAAGCCGGTGTCCTGACAGAACTTTATCCAGGTACGGGCGAATTTCTTGTGTTCGGCGTCTTCGTTGAATGAAGTATTGGGGTCCATCTTGACCAGTGCGCCGAGATAGCTCACCGCGACAGGTTCCTGGTTGTTGACGGCGGCGGCTTTAGAGAGCCAAGTAAGCGCCGCGATGCTGTCTTGCGTCGACAGGCCCGGCTGGGCGACTAAATCGGAGGCTTTGAGAACAGCATCGGCGAACTGGCCGGTGCGGTAAAGCTGGCTGACCTTTTCGAGGTCTTCCTTCACGCCGGCATTGGCTGCCACAAGCGGCAACAACAACATGACCAGCGCCATGAGAATGTTCAATTTGCGCATAACAGGATTCCTTTCGTTCAACGTAATAGTTTTACAAACTCACGCAAAGAAAATCATTTCTTTCGCAACCGCAATTCGACGAGTTCGTCGCCGCGGAGATTAATGAACTTTGGCTTGTCGATGGTCCGGTAGTCCGGGTGATCGATCCAGATTTTGTGCGGTCCCTGCATTAATCTGACTGGAAACGGTGTTTCGCCATCGACAATCTTCTCGTTATCGATATAGACCTGCGCCGCAACGACTTCGTTGGGGTTGTTTTCGACCAACGACGCGATGGTCAATTTGCTTTCTTTATTTACCGGCTCAAATACTTTACGTGTTTCATTGCCGTCCACGTTGACAACATCGGTAAGTCTTCCGACATCGGTAATAATGCCGACTTCGTAACTGCCTTTGGCTATTTCAGAAAATGTCACCGGTTGTCCGTCATATTGTACACTCTTTCCGTCGAATACAACAGTTACGGGTTCGAATATCTTATAGTTTTCGACGACGACCACGATGCGGCCGGTGGCTGCTGCAGTGGCGGCTGTCATTGTAAGTGTCTTGCTAACAACAACATCGGCAACTTGAACGCTTTGAGAGACCGGTTTCATTCCCGTTCCTTCCACGCGGACAATATAGTCGCCGGGTGAGAGGTTTTTCCTTGTGAAGGCGGACCCGGTGTATGGTTCCTTGCGCCCCTCGAATTCGACGATGACCGGGGCGAACTGCTGATAATTGGCCAGAGTTAACTCGAATCCTCCGGTGGGTAACGGGGTTTGCTGGAGCCCCTCCCAAATTTTGACCAGCGCCGGAGGAAGGCGTCGATCAACTAACTCGGCGCCGGGATCGTCGGAGTAGAGTTGTTTCAGCAGTTCCGTGGCCGTTGAGATTTGTTGGTCCATCAGTTTTGAGGCTGCCTGGAATTGACGGATCTCGAGTTTTTGACCAGCCGAAGCGGAATTAGAGCCCTGCAAAGCGGCAAACAGCTCGGCGGCTTCGGGGAAAAGCTTCTTCTCATAAAGATCGAATGCAGTTGCAAGCGAATCGGCGAAAGTTGCGACTTTCACCGGCTGTTGCTCCGACGGCTGCATCAAGAAGTAGACCGCGGCGACTGCGACGATGATGACAGTCGCGAGAATTCCAATCAGTTTCCCTTTGCCTGAAGACGGACGACGGGACTCAGCAGTTGGCGGCGAATGCGGTGGTTCCGGCGGCGCTGTTCGAATTGTGCGTTCGCTGTAAGGAGTTGCAAGTTGCACAACTGTTTTGTCCGAGGATTCAGGCAACTGCAATCCGTGGAGTGCGCTGGACATTTCTTCGGCATTTTGATACCGGCGTTCCGGCTTCTTTTCGAGCGACTTCATGATAACTTGCGAGACGGCCTGCGGCAGGCTGCTGCGGAATTCAGTCGGTGGCGGCGGCGTGTGTTCCAAATGTCCGGTCATGATTTCATAGTCGGAGTCGGCTTCAAATGGTGTGCGGCCAGTCACAACCTGGTACATTGTGACGCCGACGGAATACAGGTCGCTGCGATTGTCGATGTCTTTGCCGCGAATTTGTTCGGGAGACATGTATAACAACGAACCGGCGCCTGTTCCGGTGCGTGTCAATTTGGCGCTACCGGCGACCTTGGCGATACCGAAGTCGGTGATCTTGACGATGTTCGACTTGGTGATCATGATATTCGAAGGCTTGATGTCGCGGTGAACGATGCCATTAACATGGGCGTAACCGAGGGCGGCGAGGAGCTGTTCAAAGATCGGGACGGCTTCGCCGGGGCTAAGATACTTCTTGTCGCGCAAGATGCGATCGAGGTTGGTGCCGTCGACGAATTCCATGACAATGAAACTCAAACCGTCGACCTGATCGTAGTCGTAAACACGGACGATATTGGGATGTTCGAGGCGTGCCAAAGCGAGAGCCTCACGCTCGAAGTATGCAGCAAGCACTTCGTCGGAGGCGACCTGCGGGTGCAGTATTTTGAGCGCGACCTGTTTTTGCAGTTTGGTGTGATGCGCCAAATAGACGGCGCCGAAACCACCTTCGCCAAGTTTATCGAGGATATCGTATTTACCGACGCGCTTCAGATCCATCCAAGTCCCGCAATTTCAAGCCGTTAAGAATTTAGAATGTTTAAGAAACCGAGTGACGATTGCAGCGTCAACTAAAAATGACCGGTGCGGATCGCCGAAATCCAAACGGCGCCTTCCTTCGTGGAAGGCGCCGTTTAAGATCGCCGAACTGAATCAAATCAGAAGGGATTGCACGGTGGCGGCGGTCCACCGGCAAAGACATAGGAAATCAGGAAGACCGCATCCGAGATGCTGACGACGGTGTCGCAATTCGCGTCTCCGGCCTCAAGGACCGGTATCGGCGTCGCGCCACCGGCGAAGATATAATTGATGCAGAAGACGGCATCGCTCACATTGAGGGCGCCGGAGTTGTCGGCATCACCGTGCATAATCATGACTTCAACTACAGAAGTGTCGGTATCTGAAATGCCCGCGAGAGAAGTTGCTTCAGCGGTGAGCGTGACATTATTAAGAACAGCCGGCAATGTACCGGCAGGACAAACCACCTGCACGTTGACGAGCGACATTTGCGTCGGATTCAACAGTATTGACGGCACCGATGGAGTCACAGTCCAGCCAAGGGAATTGCCGGCGGTGAGATTGTACGTTTCGGTGTTCGCACCGGTGTTCTGCACAGTGAAATACGTCGTCGTTGTGGTGTTGGAATAAACGCTGTCATCGGCGGCTGACGCCACACTGACGGCAACGCTGGGCGCGTTGGTGTATGAGGCGCCGTAGGAGTAACCTTTGTCGACGAGTGTCTGGCTGAGGTTGGTGATCACCATTGCGAGCGAATTCCAGCTATTGGCGCTATATAGTGTAAAGGTACCGTCGCCCACGCCGTTGAGCACCATTGTCGATTCGGCGTAGAGATCAGAAGGTGAACTCTTCCACGCCAGCATGGTGACTGCCCAGGGGGTTGTGTTGTCACCGTTGAAGGTGACGGTGATAGAGTTGGCGTCGCCGGGAATATTGAACAGGACGTAGTTCGAACCCATGGCGTCAGGATATTTGCTGGCAATCGGAAGCTGTCCCGAAACCGGATATGAGTTGTGCGTGCGCACCAGGCTGATTAAGGGATAGCGATTGGCTTCTTCGAAATGGAGACCATCATCGCGGGTACTGGTGATGAAATTCCAGGCAGTGAACTTCGCAAACTCGGGGTTGAGTGTCTTACCGTAGGTGGCGAGAACCGTGGTGAATGCAGTGTACGGGACGGTGGTAATCAGTTCATTCCAAATCTGCGGCATGATAGCGGCGCCGTTGGTTTGCACGAGATAGACGGGCCAGATGAAGGCGGCATAAAGATGCAAGCTGGAAGTCGAGTGCAGTGACCAATCGGGGTTGGAGAACCAGTCGCTGCAATAGTTGTAATTGTCGTTGACCGGATCATAAACGAAGTCTTCCATCCAAGTAGCAGAAGCTTCCATAAACCAGACGTTTTCCCCGACGTCATAGGCGAACTGCACGGCGTGGTAGTATTCGTGAGCGCAGGTTACTTTTGCAGCGCCCTTGACATCGCCTTCCGGATCATCATTGGCAGGAAAGCCGATGAAATTGCGATGGACCGAGATGTAGCTGCTGGCATCGTTCCAGGGGTTCGGTCCACCGGTTTCGGGTTGAGTATAGCCATAGTAGCCCATTTCTTCGGTATAGATATCGTAGCGCGCATCTCCGCCGGCGGCGCCGTCGGACGGCGGGGGCAGATGACCGAGATTGGTGACTTCGGCGCGATAAGAACTATCACAGTAATTGGCAATCCATTCCACGTAGTCGGGAATGCCGTTGGCGGGTGCCGTGTCGGCGGTCGGTACCGCATGAGTTCCGGTTGTATTGTACCAAATCTTAAATTGGCCGCCGGGGGAGTTATAGCTAAACGACCGCGTCGGACGGGCCATGATGTTTCTTAAGTAGGACTGATCCTGGGCGCTGAAGAGATCCCAGCTTTGACGAACTTCGACGAGAATGTCGGTAGCGCACTTATCGACTTCGATGACGGCGGACTGCAATTCGAGCGGAAGGGCCGCCTGATCCTTAATCGATTGGACTTCCAAAAGGAGCCGTTCTGCGACGGTAAGATTTCCTTTTGCGAATTCGTCCTGGATCAATTGGTATGACGATTTTTCGGCAGCAGGCGCAGTCACGGCAAACAGCATCAAAACGGCAAACGCCAGAGCAGCGCGTTTCAAATGACGGTTGAGGGGCATTCAGAACTCCTATTCTGCATCGGTTACAAATCACAAGGTGGTGCGCCACCGCCAAAGATGTAATTGACGAGATGGACGACGTCGCTGACCGACTGCGTGCCATCGCAATTGACATCAGCCGCCAAGAGCGGCTTGGGAGCAACACCTCCGGCAAATATCCAATTTATCAGGTAGACGGCGTCGGAAATGCTGACCATGTTGTCGCTATCAACATCTCCGGCAACGCGAAAATACAGATGATAATTGTAGTTGTAGGTCGTGCCGAAGTGAGTGGCAACAGCGGGTTGGAAAGTTACCCGCAAGACCGATTCAAAATTCGGAATGCTGATTTTGACCGCGCCGTTGACAAGCGGCGCGATGACGGAATCGGCATACTGCCCACCGCCGTAGTCGATGGTATAGGCGACGCCCCAAACAGTAGCGGAAAGTCCGGTAAAGTCAAATACCAACATGCCGGTGTATCCGGCGAGATTCTCGACGACAATGTAATTGGCGCCGAACGGCTGCGGCGGAAGACTTGAGAAATTGCCGGAGTCGGGAAGCGTGTAGTGATATTGCATCACGTTGACTTGTGGATATTCATCGCCGGCCTCATAGTGCAGGCCGATATCGCGGTTGCCGGTATGGAAATTCCAGTTTACGAAGCGGGTGAACTCGGTCTCAATATTACTTCCGGCAGAATTAATCGCACTGCCCCAGGCGGTAATCGCCGTGGTTGTGCGGCAAAGTTCCCACATCGTACGAATGATCGACGCTCCGAAACGTTCCTGCAGAAATTTCGGCCAGATGAACGAGGCATAGCGATGCGCATCGCCGGCTTGCAGTCCAACCTGTGTGGCGTTAAAGAAGTCGGGGAGGTAGTTGTAGTTGTCGTTGACCTGCGGATATGCCATCTCCTCCATCCATGTGGAGGACATTTCCATGAAGAAGCTGATCTCGGAGACATCATAAGCAAACTGAATGGCGTGATAAAACTCGTGAGCAATGGTGACTTTCAGTGCGCCGAGCACGAGCCCTTCGGGATCGTCATTGGGCGGGAATCCGGGCGAGAAAGTATTATGCACAACGATGTGGGACGAAAAGTCGTTCCAGACTTCCGGTCCCGCGAGTTCCGGCGAGGTAAATCCATAATACGGAATCTGCTGAAAGTAAATATCGTACTGGCTTGAACCACCCTGGTCACCATCTGATACCGGCGGATAGTGCCCGAGAGTGACGACCTCGTAGAGCCAGCAGGAGTCGGCAAAATCGGCGGCGCGTTCGATGTAATCCGGCAGGCCGTTGGAGTCGGCATCGGCTAATGGAATAGAATTCGGTCCGACGGTGTCGAAATGGAGGCGGAAATATCCCAGTGTTGATTCGATGTACCACTGCGTCGTGGGACGAGCCATGAACATCCTAGAGTAGGCACTTAGCTCTTCAGGCTTGTTCAGAATGAGGTTGAAAGCTTCAACCAAGTCGTCGGTGGCGCACTTGGATATAGATTCGGCTTCAGCCCGAAACTGCACAGGAAGTGAATCTGGTTCAAGGATGGCGATTGCCCGATAGAGAGTCGCCAGGTCGGAAGAGATCACGCCGGCAGCGACGGCGGAGGCAAATCGGTCATTTTGGGATGATGGGTGCAGTTCTGCCTTAAGAGTGCACGGGGAATTTCCCCATAGCAATGCCGCAAGAAGCAGGACTCGAAACAATCTCAACAGGTCGACCTTCGAAAAATGTGGGTACAAAATGTGATAAGTACACCAGACAGGATAAAATAATGGCTTCATGCTAAATTGTCAAGTTCAAATTTGTCAATGAGTTAGGCGCGCTGAAACGAACATAACGAACTAAATTCATACCCTTCATTACATTATCGGGATTTTGTGCCAATCATGAAGCAGTCGCGAAGGACATTTTGTGGATTGACTCTCGCAGGGGAGCAAGTATCTTGACGCGATGTCCCGCCTGACGACCTACTTTACCCTGTTTCTGATTACAGCGGCCACGCTGATTCTTGAGTTATCAATGACACGGCTGTTCTCGGTCGTGATGTATTATCACTTCGCGTTTCTGGCTATTTCGCTTGCGTTATTCGGGTTGGGAGCTTCGGGACAGTTTCTATTCTTGAAGAAACGAATGTACACCCCTACCGAGACGCCGCGCGTGTTGTCGGTAACGGCGCTGCTGTTCGCCGGTTCGATTGTGATGGCGCTAGTGGTATCCTTATCGCAAGCGATTTCGATCGAGTATTCGACTGCCAACATTTTGAAGTTGGCACTGATCTATGTCTTCTCGCTGATCCCCTTTTTCTTTTCAGGTCTGATTGTTTCGTTGATTCTGTTTCAAGGAGCGCGCGATATATCGCGGCTCTATTTCTGGGATTTGGCCGGTGCGGCGACGGGCGCGCTGCTGACAGTACCGATATTGAATGCAGTTGGCGCGATCAATGCGCAACTGGCAGCAGCGTTGTTGAGTTGCACGGCGGCAATTGTTGCTGGATTTGCCACAAACGGGCGGCAAGCCAAGATCAACTATTTTGTGACGGCGGTTATTGCCGGGCTGCTGGCGATAAATCTCTTCTCCCCTATTCTCAAGGTACGCTTCACGAAAGGTCTGGAGAAACAGAACGTCGAATTTCAGAAGTGGAATTCGTTTTCCTTCATCACCGTGCAGGGAGTCAGCGGCGAGAGTACTGCGAAGGTGATGGATATTGACGCCGACGCGCGGACCTACATTATCCAAGATCCGTTCGGTCTGTATGGCCATGAGGTTATCAAGAGCGAGATTGCCAAGACGATGATCTCGCACGTTCCGAATATCTTACTCGACAGTGGCGAAGTGTTGATTATCGGACCAGGAGGCGGGATTGATGTCGTGTTTGCGCTGGCTTGGGGCGCCAAGGCTGTCGATGCGGTAGAAATCAACCCGATCATCGTCGATGATGTGATGCTGAACACGTATCGAGCGTATTCGGGCAATTTGTACGCACGTCCTGATGTGCACGTTCATAGGGCCGAGGGTCGTTCATTTGTCGCGCGCTCCGAAGAGCTGTACGACATGGTGCAGTTGACCCTGGTGGACACCTGGGCGGCAACATCGGCGGGCGCGTTCAGTTTGTCGGAGAACAATCTTTACACCGTCGAGGCCTTTACTGACTACATCAATCGTCTCAAACCGGACGGTGTCGTAGCGGTGACGCGCTGGTTGTCGGCCAAGCCGAAGGAAGGATTGCGTTTGATGGCGATCGCGATGGAGTCGGCGCGGCAACTGGGAATCGCCAATCCCCACCAGCACATTGTGATTGTCGGCTCGAATGTTATAGCAGGCGCCGAGCAGGAAATGATGACACTGATTTTCAAGAAGTCTCCTTTCAATATGCAAGAAGTCAGGCAGATTGAAGCGCGGATTGACTTAATGAAGGGGCGAATGGTGTTCAGTCCCGAGATGCGGGTGAGCAATGAATTCACGCAGTTTGCCTATGCGCCAAATCCGCAGCGCTTCTATTCGGGGTAAGAATTCACTATCACACCGAGTACAGACGATCAGCCGTTCATCTTCGACGCGCTCAAGGGTGCTGATCTGGCAAAGATCATGACGCTTGATCTGGAGTCGCGGAAAAACAACATCGGGTTGTTCAATCTTTATGTCGCGGCGGTGTTGTCACTTTTGCTGGTGCTGGGGTTCTTGATCGGGCCGTTGGTGATGTCAAAAGCCGGCCGGGCAATGCTGGGCGATTGGACGGCGATCCGGCCGCTGACATACTTCGTGTTCATCGGGCTCGGATTTATCATGATCGAGATTGCCCTGATGCAGAAGCTGATTTTGTTTCTCGGGCATCCGGTGTATGCGCTGGCAGTGGTGCTGACGGTGATTTTGATCTCCGCCGGGACGGGTTCATATCTGACTCGAAATCACGATCACCAGACGAGCCGGCGATATGGGCGATATCTCTTCCCGGCGATTATCGCAGGAGTCGTGGTGGTTACTCTTGCCCTGCCGTTGATAATTGAAGCAACGTTTGGGTTGCAGATGTTCTGGAGAATCCTGATAGCGTCTGTAATTGTTGCGCCGATCGGAGTGCTTTTGGGGCAGCCATTCCCGATCGAGCTGAAGGCAGTAGAGCATCACCGGAGAGAGATTATTCCGTGGGTGTGGAGCTTGAATGGAGCGGCTTCGGTGCTGGGTTCGGTTGCGGCGGTAGCGTTGGCGATGGCGTACGGGTTTACGGCTGTGCTGTTGATTGGTGCGGGGTGCTATGTGATGGCGTTTGTGACAAGGACGCGGGGATAGCATCTGACCATTGTGCGACTACTTGCGTTCTAAGCTATCGGGAGAAGAAGGCGTAGATTGTGGCAACTCCTGCAACGGCGTCATATAATTGTGATTCCAGTGGGGTATCTGATACACGCTGACCTTCGGATGGAGGATGTATGGCAGTCTAATGTAGCCTAACGATGTATAGGCTCTGTTCAGAGTATCACTTAAGTCGATGAAGAAGTCTCTGAAGCTCGAGTGCTCACTTCCATCCCAAAACAAACAGCTTGTTCCGAGTTCGACCCTCCAAGTACCGAGTTTGATCGGCCGGATTTGCCCTAAGAAGAAAACGGTATCCCCTCTTTTCAGTTCTTCCGTGCAGTTCCCAGGTTGAGTCAGTATATCGTATCCTTCGCCTGGCAAGATCTTTCCGGTGACATTGTATGCCGTGAAGATGCCCGCCCTAAAGTAAAACACGACAGTGAGCGGTCGTCCAATCCTCAAAGTGTTATCATCAACCTTGAGTATTGTGGTTTCAAAGTCATTTCCTCCCATGCTGGCAAAGGCGGAAGATTGGAACACCAGACCAATTGCCAAAGTGATCAGTACATTGCGAAAAGACGTAAGCTTTCTCCCTTCGTGCGCGGCAATTGTGTTCGAGCGTAAATGCCAATGAATTGACGTGACAGATTGCAAATCAGATTAAAGGAAACGGGCGGATAGTATGGTGTCAAGCTGAATTTGGATACTTGTGGGCACGTTTGTCTAAGGCGGACAGAAAACGGGGTCGAATTGCTTCGACCCCGTAAGTGAAATCTGGAAGGTTCACGAAGAGAAGATAATCACCTCACTTAAGCCAACTCATCTCAATGCGGCCAACTCAAGTTCAGAGTTCCAATGTACGAGCGCAGTGGGATGTATCGAGCAATCCATACTCTCCCTTCAAGATCTTGTCGACGATCTTGATGAACTTCCGTGATACCACGGACTGCAACTCGTAAGGGTGCCAGAGCTCCTTCTCCCCTATGGGAGCCAGCTTCTCGTTGGTCTTGCGACGTGGCATAATAGTACCTCCAATCAGATGTTGATTGAAGTCAGCACCCGAATGATTGGTCGTGCGTGGTTAGCCCGCTTTGAAGGGTGTTCTTAGAGAAACGTTGGGCGGTTCGTTGTGAGGGTGAACCTTCCACCTATTAGTTTTTTGACATACACTTCAAGCTTTGAACTTAGAGTGTAAGCGATTGATAGCCCGCCACTTATAGATGTGCACAACTTGTTGACTAACTCCCAGAATCGCGGCGGCATCGCGTTCAGTTTTGCCGGAGAGCATTAATAGCAAAGTCTGACGCTGGCGGTCGGACAAACTGTGATTGATGTGCCAAAGCAGTTTGCGTTTGTAGTTGGAGTAATCGCGGGCAGTCGGTTCGCCATCGCCGGAGCGATAATATGCCGACATTTCCTGCGAGAACTGTTCGAGGATCTGCTGGTCGACGATGATTTCGGCAAACTGGTATTCGCGCTTGGACATAGTCGCTGCCGCCGGTGTTAAGTATGAAATGTTTAGTAGGTCAAAGATAAACAGGCGAATGAGTCTGTCAAGGAGAACGGTGGGAAATCGGCGGCTAGTTGTCGCTTAGATGGTACACGAAGCCGAAATAGACCGGGAAGAAGAGCATGTTCTCGCGCAGGGGTCCGACAGTGGCGCCGGAGGTTTCCCAACTGGCGCTAAAGGAATTGAGGCTGACAGCCTCGATGGAAAAAGTGAGGCTGATATTGGAAGTGAATGAGCCATTGATTCCGAGTCCGATTGAGAACACGGGCTTGGCACCGAGGCTGTAGTCCTTGTACTGGATAGTGCCGGCTTCGAGTTGAGGCATCGAAATGCGGTTGGCTTCAAAGAGACCGGCGCCGAGTTTCAGGAATGGCCGGTACTTACCTTCAGCAACCATGAAATGCTCCATGAAGATTCCAACTCGACGGATGCGCACGCGCGACTTGTCGGTGCCTCTAGGATAGATCGAAACTGATTTGGGGTGAAAGTTCGAGTACGAGATTTCCATTCCGGCGATGGTGGAGTTTGTGATGTAATAACCGACATCACCGGCGAGCGTGATTCCTTCTTTGCGCCAACTGGCAGCGATGACCTGGTAGTTGGCATCGGCGAGCGCTCCCATCGGATACGAGATGCCGAATTTCGGAGAGACGAAAACACTACCGGAGCGATCGATTTCGGCGGGGCGTTTCGCTGCCAACGAGGTAGCGGCTAACAGACATAACGCTGCAACGATGACGGATTTGTGCATACGGGTTTGGTATCGACAAAATCGTGAACTTATTTACCAGGGCACTATCAGTCGACTGAACGCGAGGGAGTTACAGCTGCCGTTCGGGAAAATATCGTACGTTACAGATTTTTTACCCAACTCAATCCATATCAAGGGTGTAGCATTTATAGAGAGTACAGCGAGCGCAACCCCGATTCTCCCGAACTATTGACCGGGACACGAAGCGCTCTTGCGAACTCTGATCACACAATTCAGAAGACAACTGCTCGTGAAGCTCGGCGCAAGCCGCCAGGGCCGCTCGAGTTGATGCCGGTTCGGGGATACATCTCCTAATATTCTGGTAAGCCCTTTTCCCCCCAATTGGTTTTATGGCGACGCCAAGCTGTGCCAACGCCAGTCGCGTTGGTTTGTGCGGTGACTTTTCGGACCGGCTAAACCACAAGAGGAAGGAGTCTGTGATGTCGAATCAAGCTCCCTGCAGTTCCACCGCCAAGCGGCGAGTGAAGTACTTTTCCAAAATCGCGAAAATCCCGCAGCTGTCAGCCGAAGAGCGCGAACGCTTATCTACCGTCACCGATCAATATGCATTCAGGGTGAATGATTATTATCTCGGCCTGATCAATTGGGACGATCCTAATGATCCGATCCGGCGGTTGGTAATCCCGCAGGAGCGGGAATTGACTGATTGGGGGCAGTTGGACGCTTCCAATGAGAGCGCGGTGACGGTCGCGAAAGCGGTTCAGCACAAGTATGCGAGTACGGTGTTACTTCTGGTTACAGAAGTTTGTGCCTCTTATTGCCGGTATTGCTTCCGAAAGCGGCTGTTTATGCAAGGCAACGCTGAAGCGATTCATGACACCAGCGCGATTGCGGAAGGGATTCGTTACATTCGCAATAACCCGCAAGTGAACAATGTGCTGCTAACCGGCGGCGACCCGACGACTTTGATGACGGATCAGCTTGAACCGATTTTGAAGGCGCTGCGCAAGATCGATCATGTTAAGATTGTGCGCATCGGCACCAAGACGCCGGCGTTCAACCCATATCGCTTCATTGACGACCAGCCGTTTCTCGAGATGTTGAGCCGTTATTCGCGGCCGGATCGGCGGATCTACTTTATGTGCCACTTCGATCATCCCAACGAGCTGACCGAAGCATCGCGAAAGGCACTGCATTTGATTCAGCAGGCCGGTGTAATTTGTGTGAATCAGAATCCGATCATCCGGGGAATCTCCGATAATCCAGCGACCATGTCCCAGTTGTGGAATGAGCTGTCATATATCGGCGTACCGCAGTATTACGTTTTCCAGGGAAGGCCAACAGCCGGAAACGAACCGTTCGAAGTGCCGATCGTCGAGGCGTACTTCAAGGTTGAAGAAGCCAAGCGGCGCTGTTCGGGACTGGCGAAGCGAGCCAAGTATTGTATGTCACATGAGTCCGGCAAGATTGAAATCATTGGAGTCGATCGTCAGCACATTTATTTGAAATACCATCGCGCCAAGCATAAGCGCGATGAACAGAGGCTGGTGGTCTGTCGCCGCGACGACGAGGCATTCTGGTTGGACCAACTTCAACCGGCACGCGGGTTTCGAAATGATTTCTACCGTGGGATCTCGGAATCGCCGCGGTATGAGTTTGCAGTGGATGACGATTTCCACGCGAATTACCGCGGAATGGAGTTCGAACTTTAAGAGTGGAAGTACATTACGGACAGTTTGAACATGGAGCCGCGCCGCCGCCAAAAATGTAGTTGATGAGTGAAACTGCATCGGAAATGGTAACCGAGCCGGAGCAGTCGGCATCACCGGCGAGCAGCGGCGAAGGCGGTGCGCCGCCGCCAAAGATGTAATTGATCAGCAGGACGGCGTCGCTGATGCTGATGCTGGTGCTGCCGTCGGCATCACCGCAAAGGTATTGAGGACAACCAGTCTGATCGGCGGCAATGTGCTGGCAGTAGAAACTCTTGGCTTTGTCAACGGCCGCTTTCAATGAGTTTAAATCGCCGCTCAATTGGCCGGCTAGTACGATTACGAATTTGAATGAGTCTGCTGTTGAGAGAACGCTTTCGTGGGTTCCGGCAACGACCACCGAATTCAAGTCGCCGATAATGGGAGTGCCCTCGAATTTGGTGACGGCATTCATCCGATTCCAGAGACTGTCGACTTGGTAGGCTCGATTAGGAACGACGTAGCGGGCGTTGTCCCAGACGAATCCTCCCGGTGCATGCTGGCCATCCTCGCGGATCACCGCCAAAGCGGCAAGCCGTTGTGTATTGGGCGGCGAAGAGGTTCCCTGTTGGTAGACCATGTGACGCGAATCGTCGCCTCCGGCGGTATTCGAAGTACCATTGTCGGCCGGTAGGTCCCAATCCACCGCGTAGCCGATTGTCATATTATCAATGCGTCCGGAGACATTTCCGGGACCGGGATAGACGCTGAATTGTGCCAAGTAGAAATCAGAATTAGTCAGGGCTTTGGGGGCATAATAAGTCACGCGAAAGGCGATGGTTGAGTCGCGGTTGACACCGGTGCCAGTAGCAAATCGAAAGTCCGGGTCACTGGTGTTCACAGTTAATGTTGATTTAGCATAAAGCGCACCATAGGAATTTGCCGCGCTGGGCTGACCTCCGGAGCCCTGGTGAATCAGCCAACTAAGGTTGCCGGCGCTGGTGCCGACGATCAATGAGCCATCGCGCAGATAGTTGACACCGGCAGCAGTATAGGTGAACAAGTTGCCCTGTTCGTAGACACCGACACGGCCAGCTTGATTGACGTTAAGTCGATTGGTGGCGGTATTAATGGCGTAGTCGGTGGGAAGGAAAAACTCCTGAAAATTGTAGAGATCGACACTGATAGAGAGGGTCGAATTGGAGACGCCGTTATTGTAATCAAAATTCACGACAGCTCGATAGAGTCCTTCGGTGGTCGGACCATTGACGCGCAGTTTCAGCGAGTCGGCGAAATTACAGCCGATCGGGACGGAACCATTGGGTGGATCATTTGGGAAACTTAACCAGCCGGAGCCGGAGAGATAATTGATGGTGCGGGTATAGTTGGCGACGGCATTTCCGGAATTGACCAGTATGAGAGTGGTATCTCGTTGTTGTCCGGGCGTTGTGTGGTACGGATATGCGAGCGTCGCCGGAGTGGCGCTTAGATGCAAATAGGTCACAGTGGAGAAACAAGGATAGCTCAAGTTCATGACCGGGTTATTGGTCCAGGTACCTTCGGTATAGGAGACGGCGCCGGCATCGCGATCGAGAATGTACTGAATACGCAAACTGTCGGTGACATAGGGAGCCGAGGACGACCAGTGTTCGGAGTTGCAGTTGCCCGCGGCGCAGTTGTGCGAAGTTGTATTAGTCAAATTTACCGGTGGTCCCCAGGTCGCGCCTCCGTTTTGCGAGACCTGTGCAAAGATCTCTCCGTTAGCCCATCCGGCGGCTGAACAGTCAGAGGGTGCGGGATTGTTTTGGTCATCGCCGGTGAAATATGTGTAACTGGCATAGAGTCGGCTTGACCCCCCAACAACACACTCACTCAAGTTCATCTTGGCGATGTTTTTATTCCAGATACCCCGTTTACAGTTGGCTTCGGAATTGTCGGCGTCGCTGACCAGGCTGCGGCATTGCTGGCATTTATCCCAATGATAGAGTCGTGCACCCTGATTGCCTACGATTGAACTGGCGGAATCAAAATATGATGTAGTCCAGAGGACGTGCAGACAGCCGTCGGTAGAGTACAGCGCCGACAAATCGGTATAGGCGCGTTCAAGGTTGGCGCCGATGTAGTTGGTTATATTGGTGGGCAGAAGCCAGGAAGAGCCGAGGTCGGTTGATTCCGTAAAAACGACATCGTTGTTACGCTGCTGGATGGCGTCGGCATGAGCACCGTCCGCAGAGCGCAGCCAGACAATTGCCACCTTATTGGAATTGGGATCTTGCGTTACCACCGCCGAGACAGTGGTAACCGAGTCAATCCAGAGGCCGCAGGTGGCCGAGGGAGCCGTCATACCGGCATTAGTTTTGTAATAAACCAGCGACAAGTTGACCTGCGCACCGGAATACTCTGTGCTTACGACATGGGCGATTGGCTGTCCGGAACCGTTCACGTCCACAGCGATTTTCGGCCAGAAGTATGGACCGTCAACACCGCCGGATCCGGAAACGACGTTCTGGCAATTCACTCCGGCAGCAGGAAAGTTGAAGGTGCTGAAGGTTGACAAGCCGAGACCATCGCCGCGCGCCAATTTGGTGCGGTTGTCGTCGAGCTTGTGATAGGCAGCGACTGCGCGACCGCTTCCGGTGGCATCATAGCCGATCGAAGTAAATCCTGCACCGTTGACTACCGGATCAATGCCGGGATTGGAGACGTTCATACCACCGGCGAGGCTGTAGGCATAATAAGATGTATTTCGATTTGCCGAAGATGCACCCGGCAGAAAATTCCAGACGTTGTGGACCCACCCACCACCGACGACAATCTGGCGACCCATCGAGCCGTTTTGCTGCATGTCGTTCCAGGTTGTGCCGATTTGAATTGTGGAGTTAGTACCAAGGCGGAAGTATTGCATTGGCGCCGATGACGGCAAGACAGATGCATTGACTGTCCCCTGCCCGGCAATCAACGGCTCAAGCGGAGGATTTGCTATTTGGTCGGTCGTGGACAGCGGTAATGATACGCCCTGGACGGAAACTGACGAGAATACAACTGTCGAAAGAGACAGCAGGAGTGTTATGCAAGTGCGGACAATTGTCTGCTCGGCAAATTGAGTCATCCGGCTATTTCCAAAAGTGTGAAGTAACTTTTGTTGCTCCTGTCCAGAATATAGTCAAAAACGCCAAAAAGCAAGGGAAATAGCTCCTGTTATACTCAAGGACAAGCGGCGCACGGGACGGGACCACCCGAGAAGATGTAGTTGATCAGATAGACGGCGTCAGAGATCGTGACCGTGCCGCTGCAGTCGGCATCGGCGGAGAGCAAGGGATCGGGTGCAGGACCGCCGGAGAAGATGTAGTTGATGAGATACACGGCGTCGGAGATTGTCACAGTGCCGCTGCCGTCGGCATCACCGCATATCCCCTGCGATTCGGAAATAATGATCGTCAACGAAGCAGTATCGCTTTTCTGCGGCGAATCGGAGTCCTTGCACACTATTGTGAAGAAGTACTGCGCTGGAAATGTCGGTGTACCACTAATAGTTGCGGTGGAGGTATCAAAGCTCAAGCCGAACGGCAAGTCACCGCCGAGAAATTGCCAATGATACGGCTGCAGACCACCGACAGCCTGCATGGTGGTCGAGTACGGTTCGCCGGCAAATCCTTCCGGAAGCGCGGTCGAGATGACGTGGACACCAAAGGGAACGAGTGCCGTCGTTCTCAGGATCCATTGTTGGGGATCGAGCGCTATTGTCGTTACCGAGTCGGCAAACGGCAGAGAGTAAGCGACAAAGCGTCCGAAGTTATTGATGACGGTATCGATAATTCCTGCGGTGGTTGTGATGCGGGTCTTGATCGGCATGCGGAACACTGTCGGAGTCGTTTGCACTTGTTCGATGAAGAGATCAACGATGTAGTCGCCGAGTCCATCGGGGCGGCATTGCCAGGAGTATTCGTAGTCAGGGTGACCTTCGCCGTAAATCCATTCGTTCATAAACCAGGAAATGTCTTCGCCGATCGAGGCGCTAACAACATTGATGAAGTCCTGTGTGGTCGCTGTGCCGTAGCGGAATTCGGAATTAGCGAAGGCGCGCACGCCTTGGAAGAAGGCCGAGTCGCCATAGACACCGCGCAGCATGTGGAGCACCCAGCCGGCTTTGTCATAGGAAAGATTCGAATCGTAAATTTCATTCTGGGTGAGATTCTCGACATAGATTGAGCCGGGTCCCAGGAATTTCATGGTCTGCAGATAATTGTGATAGGCCGTCGTTCCTGCGGCGGCTTCGAAATAAAGAGGTTCGGAGTAGGTAGCGAAGCCTTCATTGATCCAGATATGATGGAATGTGCGGCAGGTAATCATATCACCCCACCACTGGTGAGCCGTCTCGTGGGCTATGACCCAGTCGGTGTGAAAATCGGACGAGAACATCGCAAAGGTCTGGTGTTCCATGGCTCCGCTCCAGCCAAAATCGGCACAGCCCATTTTCTCATTCACATAGGGATAAGTACCGTACCGATTGGTGAGAATAGTCAGCGACTGCGGCCCTAAGGTCTGAAAAGCAGACATCGCAGCAGTGTTGCCGGGGAGCGAGTAGCTGTAGTACGGCAGTGAATCATTGTCATAGATCCAGGTCTGAATGTTCTTGGTGTAGGTCGCACAGCAGAACGCCACAAGATAGGTGCAAATCGGATAGCGATGCCGGAAGTGCTCGATCTTGCGTCCGCCGCCAAGGTTGGTCGAGGTAACCAGCATTCCATTTGTTGCGATGTCATAGGTCGATGGACATTCGATATAGAGATCGAGCGAGTCAACTTTGTCTTCCGGGAAGTCTTTACAGGGCCACCAATGGCGAGCGCGAAACGGTGTAGCTTTGGTCCAACAGAGCTGCGTTGAGAATTCGCTCGTAAAGGTCAATCCGGCGGAGCCGTCGTAGTATGGAACGCCGTGATAGTAAACCGTCATCGCGAACTCTTGATTGAGAGCTATTGCTGAAGAAAGCGTAATTGAGAGCAAGTGGGCTGAGTGAGTAAAGGACGCAGAAGCAACTCCGACCTTCACCGAGTCGACAGTCAGTTCATTGCGAAGATTCAGGTCGACACGGTTAAGGCCCGGGATCAAGGACTTGATCCGGTAATCGACCGAGGCATCAATTGACAAGCTCGTGAAATTCAAGTCGAGGTGAAGACCGTAATAGCGCATGTCGAAGTCATTTTGGTTACCGTCGACTTTTTCACCGCCGAACAGATTTTCGATTATCGCCTGTTGGTTGCCTTCGGAGTGGATTTTGTAGAAGGCATGGCGGGCGGCTTTGATTTCGGCGATCTCCTGTTCGGAAAGATTATTCCAATCGTATGCGGACAAACCACCGCACAACAAAACCACGACGAGCGCCGCGATTCCAAGTAGCTTATTCATAACGGACGCATTTTCCTGTTGGTGTAATTATCGACAGACTATTGACTAATAATACGCCGGAAAGGGCGATTCGTCAACCGCGAATCGCCCGGGCAGGACCTGCTTTATCTCGATTTTACGGGCAGGCCGCGCATGGCGCGGGGCCGCCGGAGAAGATGTAGGCGATCATGTAGACCGCGTCGGAAACGTTGACAACCGTGTTGCAATCGACATCAGCGGTACTTAGCGGCACCGGAGGCAGACCTCCGGAGAAGATGTAGCCAATCAAAAAGACGACATCAGAAATGGTTATCACGCCGTTGCCGTCGGAATCGCCGCACGCGCCACAGGCATCCCCTACCCCGTTGTTGTCGCCATCCTCCTGCAGTGGATTGGCAATGTAAGGACAGTTGTCTACCGTGCAGGTATTTGCCGGGAATCCGGGATTGCCGAAGCCGTCGCCATCGGTGTCGGTGCAGATATCACAGGCGTCGCCAATGCCGTCATTGTCGACATCAGACTGATTCACATTTGCCACAGACGGGCAGTTGTCGCAGGAATCGCCGAGCTGATCGTTGTCGAGGTCTTCCTGGAACGGGTTATAAAGCCCGGCGCAATTGTCGACATTGCCGCAAGCACCGTCGCCATCAGCATCATTGAGCGGATCGAGCGGACAAGGATCGCAGATATCGCCAAGTCCGTCGCCGTCGACATCTTCCTGCAGTGGGTTCTGACCGAAGGGACAATTGTCGACAAGATCGATCACACCGTCGGCATCGGCATCGGGAAAGCCGAGATCGTACTCGGCAAGGACGATGGGCATTGATGGATTGCCCGTGTAGCGCTGTGCATAAATTTTGCCGCGGATACCAATATTGAAATGAGTGGTGCGATACTCGGGGACGATCGAGTCGCCCGGTGTGCTGATTTGAAGCGGCGTCAACCAGTTGGTTCCGGCATCAAACGACCAGGCGGCGAAGAGTTTGTGGTTCTTCACGAAAACACAGCCGACTGTGTCTCCGGCAATGCCGGTAATGGTGGGAAAGTTTTCGGCATCCGAAGTACCGGCAACAACACTTAATAGAGAAATGTTATCGACATCCCAAAGATTGCCACGCAAGCAAACGATATCGACGTTGGCGGTGTCGGCATCGTCATAAAGGGCGGCAACGACAATGATCTTGCCGCTGTCGACCGACATATCGGGATAACGCAGGTGTTCGCTGTTGGAGGTCATTTCAAAGATTGCGGCGTCGGTAGTCAGAGTCCAATTGTACTGGAAATCTTGCCGGAAGAAGAACTTGTACTGATTGTCGGTGGTATCGCGATAGTCGTAAACCGAATACGCATAGTTGTTCATGGTGTCGATTGCGGCGGCAGTCGTCTTGCAGTGTGGAAACTGGGCGTAATAACTGCCGAACGGAAGATTATTATGGCGACCGAAAATCGTCGGCACGTCTCTAAGTGAATCGAGACCGCCGCGACTCATGATGGCTGATTCAAATCCCCAGTTCCACGATTGCGCAGGATAAGGTGCGGCGGCGACATCAGCCATAATCATTTCCTTCCAGCCAAGTGATGCCAGGCTGAAGTAGGAGACGGACCAGCCCGCCGGATTATTTGGATCCGGGACATCGGCGAGCATGAAGGCACCGCCGTTCTGGAACGACCACGGCGGGACAAAGGTCCCGATCATGCGAGTGCCGCTGTTGAAATTATCGATTGAAGGATAGGAACTGCCATACAGGTCGAGGAAGCAACAGCTGCTCCACGATGTGCCGTAATTGAGGGAACCGTTGATATAGGTATAGCTGGAATCGAAAGCGCCATTAAAGTATTCGTACATTCGCGCCATGACGCCGCTGCCGTTGGCGGCCGTCGAGGGATGACGCCACTGTTGGGCAACGAGCGCAGCATCGCGGTTGGATTGCTGCAGCAGTTCGGCGAAGTCGGAGTAACTCAGGGTCTGTTCAGTAGGAGTGACTACGGTCGGAGTGGCATGAACCTCGACAATGCGGGCATCGGATTTTGACACTTGCCGCGACGGCGAATCGGTTGCCCAGATTATCGATGAAAAGATCAGAAGGTGGAATGCAACAAACCCCCCAAGCCAAGATCGCCATGTGACCCGCATGCGCAACTCCTTGTTGATGCTAAGTAGTAGTGTTGTGTCGGCCGCGCGCAAATTTCCAAGCCAGATGCGCCAAGACGGGCACATGCTAAGTCGCTGCCAGATGTGAACACTAGACCTTGAGTGAATTGGACGCTTATATATTAAACGCAAAAACGGTGATTGTCAATTGGCAATTGTCATTGAACTGCAAAATTTCGGAATTGGTTTTAGTTCTCGACTAAGTCGGATAAGACTTGAAGAAAATAGATTGAAGGAGGTTACGCCTCCTTCATCCATCGGATCATTTCCTTGAGCGTTGGTTCTTTACCGTACATCAACATTCCAATGCGGAAGATACGTCCGGCCACGGTCCGCATCAGCCAGGTCGACGCAATCAAGATTGCCAGCGACAACAGCATTTCCCAGAGAGGAACTTCAGTAAGTACAATTCGCACCGGCAGGACCGCCGGAGATGTAATCGGCAAGAGGCCGAGGATACGGGTCAGAATAGATTCGGGCGCTTTGAAGGCAATCAGTGCCGCGGCAATTGATGGCAACAGAGGCAGGAAAAGAACTGACGAGCGCGAAGAAGTGTTCGGATCATTGATGGTAGCGGCGATCGCGGCGAGGAAGGTGTTCCAGAAGAGGAACCCGCCCAGCGTTACGACGATCAGGACTATGACGTTGAGCGGATTGGTAAATTCGATCGGAATTGGCAGCCCTGAACCCGTTAGTTGCATTATCAGCAAGAAAGGAAGTGAACTCAAAACTACAACGGCTGTCCCTGTAGCAGCATACGCTGACACTCCGAGGATTTTACCGTCGATCCACTGTTGAGGAGTTACTGCCGAGACGATCTGTTCAGTTACACGAAGCTGTTTCTCCCCGGTGATAGAAACCATCTGACAGGCCAGGCTGTTAAAGATACCCATCAGCATCAGCATAATCAGCAGACCAGCAGCGATTTTCTCGGCGAGAGTCGACGGTCCACGACTCAATTCGTGATAGGCAAGGTGGATTTTCATCGGTTTCATGGCGTCCGCGAGCTGGTCGGTTGTGACATCCATGGCGGCGAGCCTGAGACGACGGCGTTCGGCCGACAGGATTTCTTCGAGTTCGGACTGCCAGCGCGGGCTTTTCGGGACAATGAGATCAGCCTCGTCCGCGCTGCGAAGAATCAGCAGGCCATCGATTGCGCCCCGACCGACCATGGCACGTAAATCGGCTTCCGATGTCTCGCCAGTGGTCGTCAGCGGAACGATTCGCGATCCGGCGAAATCGAGTTCGGGTAAGTGGGCGGAGTTAAGCACGGCCAGATTCACTGGAGTGGTGTTTTTCTTCTCCAGAAAATAGCGCGTGCCGGAAATGATGAAGCCGACCACCATGAACAGGATGAAGGTGATGATCATACCTTTGAGTTTGAACCAGCGCATGAACTCCCAGCGGCTGATTTCGACCACCTTCTGAATATTGTTCATGGCAGATCCTCCGGGACATTCTCACCGCTGCGGCGCACTGCCTGGATGAAGATGTCGTGCAGGCTGGTTTTTTCGGTATGAACACCGAGCAGTTCGACTCGTGAGGCGGCTTCAAGGAGGAATCTGTGAATCGACTCGCCTTTGCGGAGGTAGAAGGCGAAATTGCCTGCCCCGCGGCGTTCGATATGCTGAACCATCGACAGCGACTCGAGCGGCGCCAGACTGGCATTGTCGTTGAGTGAGAGTATAATCTTGCCGGCGGTTTGGGCTTCGTCGCGAATTTGTGTGAGTGTGCCATAGAGCACGCGTCGGCCGGAGTTCATCAACAGAACGCGATCGGCCAAACGTTCGACAAGGTCCATCTGGTGGGCGCACAGGACAATGGTCATGCCCTGATCACGCAGTTCGCGGATGACTTCAATAAACGACTCCTGATTGATCGGATCGAGACCGGAAAATGGCTCGTCAAGCACGGCAAATTCGGGCTTGTGAAGAATGGCAGAGATGAATTGGACTTTCTGCTGATTCCCCTTGGAGAGCGTTTCCAGTTTGTCGTTTGCCCGGTCACCAAGACCGACTCGCTCGAGCCATTGGCGACTTCGGGCGGAAGCATCCTTGCGTGGCAGACCGCGTAACACTCCCATGTAAGTTAGTGTCCGCAGAATCGGAATATCCCGGTATAGTCCGCGGTCTTCGGGCAAGTACCCCAGTTTGGTGGAAGAGAGCC
>CAZQBX010000015.1:25050-64881 GCA_964592145.1 uncultured Ignavibacteria bacterium | reverse complement strand
ACTTTGGTAATTCGGTATTGATAAAATCAGTCGAGGCGAGATACATCCAGCTTGTACCGCCGACTTCCTTTTCGCCATATACATGGTTGAAATACAATTCCGGTTTAGCTTTGATTCGTTCTTTCGCCAGATCAATAAGCTGTTCACGCGTTCCGAAGGTGAGAGCTTCATTCGGACAGATTCCGACACAAGCAGGCTTGCGACCTTCTTCCAAGCGCCCGAGACAGAAGGTGCACTTCATAACACGGGGTTTGAGCGCTTCGTTGTACTCATATGCCGGTACCTGGAAGGGGCATGCCACCATGCAGTAGCGACAGCCGATACATTTCCAGGCATCGTAATCGACCGAGCCGAGGCGGTTCTTCTTGAGAGCTCCGACTATACAGGCGGACGCACAGGCCGGTTGATTGCAGTGCATGCATTGAACTTTGATGGTGTGCGGTTTGGCGGTTTGCGGATTCTTGAACTCGTTGACGACGGTGTAAGCATTGTCGACCGGTCGACGGTGCTGTTTGAACACCGATTTGTCTTCGAAGGTCTTCAAGTCGGTGTTGGAGAGCTTATGTTCGTTATTGCAGGCCCATTCGCACTTGCGGCAGCCGATACAGACGACTGTATCAACCAAGACGCCGTACGTCTGGCTGCAATCGATTGGATAAGCATCATCGCTTGCCTGCAGATTGCCACCGACGGAAGCAGCGGCTCCGACGGCTGCCATCTTGAAGAGGTCCCTACGTGTGAAACTCATCTAAGATCACCTCTATTCTTCCATATTATACATGTCGAATCGAGAGAGAATGTGAAACATTTCACAAGACTCGACGCAATTCCTCTTATTTCCTGAACTATTCATAATAGTAACCATCGGCTTTGTCAAGCGTAAAGTAGACTATTTTTACTACTTAATAGTGTCGACTACTACGCTTCAAGACTTAACTCATTCAGTCGTATTTATGAAAAAACTCCATTTTTATCCCCTTATTGCCATCCCCTCTAATTGCTTGGAATGGCGCAGATTAGGAATTTCGAGATCGGCTTTAGTGATTTGGATAGATGGGTTGCGACGAAGAAAACGGCAGCCTTTGCGGGGCTGCCGTTAGTTGCTGTAGCTGGGGGCTCAGTTGTGGCTTCTTAGCTGCAGGAAGCGGATGGACACACAGGTGCCGGTCCACCACCGAATATGAAGTTGATGATATACACAGCGTCGGAAATGTTGATACTACCGGTACCGTTGGCATCACCGAGGCAGGTTGGATTAGGCGCTGCGCCTCCGGCGAAGATGTAGTTAATCACGAATACGGCGTCGGAGATGTTAATCGATCCGGTACCGTTGGCGTCGCCGCACAAGCAAGCTGGCGCAGGCGGAGCGGTATTCAGATAGTTGGCCTGCCAGAGAGCAGTCCAGCAAGTCAACCAGTTATCGGTTGAATTGAATGCACCGGCATATGGAGCAGACGCGAACCAGCTGTTCTCAGCCGGGGCATCTTTGAGACCGATGGAGAAAGCCGGACTCGCGGCTGATGGTCTCGGATCGAGAGCATTCTGGCCGGCGAAACGGCTGCGCGCACGACTGTTGCCGGTGAAGAGGGGCTCGTCGATTACGTTGTCCCAACGACCACCCGGAACTGCGGCTATAGCGCCGCCAGCAAGCGGATAGTCGGTGAACAGGCGCTGTTCGGTCCAGCTTTGAGCACTGGCGACGAGCGCCGGAGTGATCGCGGCAGAGTTGATAGCGCACCAGATGGTACCGAAGATATCGAAGTCAGCAACGGCGTAAATCGGATTGACGTTGGAGTAGCCACCGACCCAGTTCGGGTTGGTGAATGCGCCGGTCAAGCAGCGGCTGTGATATTCGGCGTCAATCTGTCCGCCGAGGATCGTGCAATCCGGAAGCGGCGCGAGACTGAATGACGGGCCGGACTGGTCTTCGATTGAGACGCCGTTACGCGGCCATTCATAGAAGATGGAATTGCGGATGTGACCACCAGTGTTCTCTTTCGCGTGAATGGCGGCATTCTGATTCGAGGGCACCGCAGAGAGCACTTCCCCACGACCGAATGCAGTCACGTTATAGACGGTGGGACGAGCATACGGCTGGGTGTCGGCGTTGCCATCATCGCCGTCGATTTCAAAGGCACGGTCGCCGTTAGTTGAATCGTAAATGGCGAACAGGAACTGAAGGTTGCCACTGTAGCCTTGATCCCAGTCGAAAGCATCGTCGTCATTGAAAGCTGATACAAGGTAGCGGCAGTTGACAGTACCACCGAACCATTCGAATCCGTCGTCAAGATTGGCGAAGACTTCGATGTGGTCGATGGTGGTGCCGTTGCCGACGCCACCCATGGTCAGGCCGTTAATTTCGTTGGCGGCCCCGATGATCGAGCCACCGTGCTTAAACTGAACCCACTGAATCACACCGGAGTTGTCGAAGGCGTTGCAGCCACCATATGTCGTCTTCGCTGTCGGAGGAAGACCTTCGATGAAGTTGGTAGCGCAAATTTCCGGAGCGGTAACAGTACCATTGATCGGAGCGTTACCAAGAACAATGAGCGAGCCCCAGAGACCGCGGTCGGAGCGACCAAGATCGCTCGGGTCGTTGACATCATCGGTCTGAGCGGTGAAGATGATCGGGCAGCAGGAATCGCCGAGTGCAAAGATCTGAGCATTGCGCTCGATGATCAAGCTGGAGACTGATCCGGGCGGAAGGCCGGTAATACCCTTGATGATGGTACCCTGCTCTATCGTCAGACGAGCGGAGTCGGTGACGTAGGTCGGTCCCTGAAGGATGTAGACATTGTCATTAGTCCAGTTGGTGTTCTTGGTGATATCGCCGATCGGGACGTTGACAAGCGTTTTGCCGACTTCATCAAAGCAAGTGGTTGTGCGCGGAGCGCAGTTGAAGTAGTTGCCTGCCCAGAGTTGCGTCCAGCCGCAGGCCCAGTTATTGGTAGCATCGAAAGCGCCAGCGTAGGGTGCGGACGAGAAGAAAGCGTCTTCAGCCGGAGCATCGGTACGCGGCTCAGTGAAAGCCGGGCTGTTCAACGCCGGACGCGGATCAAGCGCTTGTTCGTTGGCGAAGCGAGCGCGCGACAGGTCCATTCCGAAGAAGAGCGGGTTGTCGATGATATTGTTCCAGGTCTGGCCAGTCAGAGTGACGGCGAGGGCCGGATAATCGGTAAAGAGACGCTTCTCGGTAAATGACTGATTTGAAGTCAATTCGTTGGGAAGGGTCTTGGCATTTCGGCCGACATTCCACCAGATAGTTCCATAGATGGTCAAGTCAGAGCCGGTTCCGACGCTGCCAGCATAGGTCGGATTGGCATAAGCCGGTGCGGCCGGAGTGAAGTTGGTGTTGTACGGACCGGTGAAGCAACGGCTGCGATATTCAACGTCTTTCTGGGTGAGGATCGAGCAGTCCGGGTAGGTCAAGCTGAATGACGGGGAGGACTGATCTTCCATGAAGACACCGTTGCGCGGCCAATCAATGATGATGGAGTTACGGATATGCCCGCCGGTGTTTTCTTTGAAGTGAAACGCGGCGTTCGCATTTGACGGCGCGGACGGAAGGATACCGCGACCGATCGAGGTCACGTTGTAAACAACGGGACGGGCGGTCGGATCAGTGTCGGCATTGCCGTCGTCGCCGTCGGATTCGAACAGGCGGTCGCCGTTGGTTGAATCCTTGATGGCAAAGAGGAACTGCAACTTACCGTGGTAGCCTTGATCCCAATCAAAGTCGTCGTCATCATTGAAGGCGGAGACGAGGTACTTACAGTTGACATTGCCGCCGAACCATTCGAATCCGTCGTCAAGATTGGCGAAGACTTCGACGTACTCGACAGTCGTGCCGGAACCGACACCACCGAGGGTGAGTCCGTTGATTTCGTTGGCAGCACCGATGATTGAACCACCGTGCTTGAACTGGTTATAGCGAATGATACCGGAATTATCGGTCGGGTCGCAACCGCCATAAGTGGTCTTGGCCGATGGCGGAAGGCCCTCGATGAAGTTTGTGGGGCAGATTTCTGGCGCGGTGACAGTTCCGTTGATCGGAGCACGACCAAGGATGATAAGCGAACCCCAGAGACCACGATCGGACGAGGTCAGATCGAAGGGGTCGGAGACATCATCGGTACAGGCCGTCCAGATAATCGGATTCTGGGCGGTTCCGTTGGCGATGATGGTCGCGCCACGCTCGACGATGAGCGAGGCGACGGCACCCGGGGCGAGGCCGGTGATGCCTTTGATAATGGTACCGGGCTGAATGGTAAGTGTCACGCCTGAGATGACATAAGTCGGTCCTTGGAGGACATAGACGTTGTTGCTTGTCCAGTTCGTGTTGACGGCGATGTCGCCGATCGGTACGAAGACAAGAGTCTTACCTGGCTCGTTCGTACACTGTCCGAACGCGTAGGACGCAGACATCAGCAACATCATGATTACTGACAATAAGAATTTACGATGCACTGGTTTCCTCCTGTGGTAGTTGTGCACAAGGGTTGTGGTTTCTGGTTTTGGGTAAGTAAAGAGATGTGATGCGATGCCTGTGGCATCGGAAGTTTTGCTTGGCTCCCACACGACAACTTGAGAATGAATCTGGGAAGCGGAAAGGTGCTGCGAATTGTGTAAAACGTTCAACCATGTTGAGCGCAAAATCGTCCGCAGTCGTTAGCATCCGATAAAGGAACCGTTAATTTTCGCCAGTTCCTTATAGGGAGTAACTCAAGCCAAGTGAGAAGGTCCGGCCAACACGATAAAGAGAGCGGACATACTCCTGCCCTCCGGCTTCCTGAATCGTGTACTTATCTTCGTTGAGAATATTCTTGGCGGCGAATTTTGCGGTCAGCAAGCCGAAGAGCTGCTGTGAGACCGAAAAGTCGACCAGTTGACGCGCTTTCTCGAAGATATCGGGGCTTTGATAGCCGACCTCCGATAAGCGGTCGCCAAAAATGTTGTAGTAGAGCGCAATCTCGGTGTTACCGTTCGCGCTGGTATAGACGAGGTCGAGATTGACTACATAAGGCGATTGGCCGCCGAAGGGACGAGTCGTTGCGGTCGAGTCGGTCAGGTTGTTGGAGAGACGGTATGACAATTCGGTTGGATCGATATCAACTTCGGAGTGCACCAGCGTCAGATTGCCGCCAAGCTGGAAGTTCTCAAGGAACTTGATTCCAGTGTGGTCGAGACGGCGGCGGAACTCAAGCTCGGCGCCGTAGACCCTCGCTCTGGGGACATTGAGCCAGCTGATGTCGCCGAGGTCGGAGAGATTGAAGCGTTCGATCGGATCCTGGAAGCGCTTGTAGAAACCGCTGACGGAGACAACTTCGCCGGGGCGGGTGAACCATTCCCAACGAAGGTCGAAGTTGCGGATCAAAGTGCGCGCGAGTTTTGGGTTACCGATGTTGTTGTTTCCGGTCAAAAACTCGAAGCTATAGAACGGCGCCATTTCCCTGATTGTAGGGCGGGCGGTTGTGATGCTGAAGGCACCACGGAGATTCATATTTGGCATCAGGTGGTAGACAAGATTCAGCGCGGGAAGCCAATCGGAAGCGTTGTAGGCACCGCGGAAATCGGCGGAAGCAGAGTCGATTGATTCAACCCACTGGTCGGTCTTCTCAAACCGCGCGCCGGCGACAACGTCGAGTCTGGAGGAAAGCTTCCAGTCAATCATACCGTAGAACGCGGTGATGTTCTGTTCGCCGGAGTAGGTGTCAGTCTTGCGGCTCAAGTTTTCCGGGACAATACCCCAACGGTAGTTCCAGCGGCTGTTCCGTTCATCCCAGGTTGAGTCGACGATGCCAAGGTTTTCGTCTTGAAGCAGACTGGAAGGATCGCCGTTGTAGCTTGAGAAGAATCCCGGCGACTGGGTCGGGTTGAGGCGAAGCATCCAATTGTCCTGATGGCGGTCTTTGGCAAGATATGCACCGCCAATTTTCAATTTGGTGCCGTCCTTGGCAAAGGAAACGGGAATAGTCAGCTCACCTTTCACTTCCCGATTCTTCTCAGTCAGGTAACGGAAGAAATGTGTCGGATACGGGAAGCCGGTGATAATTCCGGCGGATATCAAGCTGTCGTTTTCGTCATAGTTCGCGATATCGGTCCAATAGCGCAGATCAGGGTCTTCCTGCTTGTTCGTGGCGAAAGAAGCGCTCCAATCGAGGCGTGATTTGCTCATGAGCGGCAGTTTAAGCGCGTGATCGCCGGAGTACTGCAGTACCTGCATTGAGCGTTCGGTGTACTGCCAGACGTGACTGCGTAACAGCTGACCTTCTTCAGTGTAGCTGGTGTAGCTACCTTCGACTTGCCGGGAGATTTTCTCGCCGTTCTGATTGCGATTCAGGCTGAAGCGCAGTTTGTTTTCCGGGTTGATTGCCAGGTTCGCCGAGAAAAGTCCGCCCCATAAGACTTCTTCAGAGGATCTCCTGTCAGCATAATCCTGGAAGGTGATTAATCCGGTCAATTCGCCGCCGGAGTTCACATTCTGCCACTTGCGATTCACGCCGTCGCCGCTATAGGAATAGTTGCGATTGTAGGTGAGGGATCCAAAGATCCCAAGCGGACGGCCGAACATCGAGTAGAGATTTCCGAACGAGAGCGCGTAGCCCTGGTTCAAAGGCGCCTTGCGTTCGCTGAAGCTAAAATCGCGATTGAGATCTTTTGCCGCCTGATCAAGATAGCGTGCGCTTTCGGCATTAGTGCTATTGCGAACTGTGGTGTAGCCGGGCGTATAGAAGTTCGAATCGGCAAGGATGCCCGGCGCCGAGCGGAAGCCATCATCAAAACCGAGCCACTCCTTGGAGCTGCCGGCATGAGTGAGGACGCCTTCTTTAAGCGAGACGTTATCATTATAAGAGACGGAAGTTGAGAATTTCAGGGTGAATTGTTCGGGGAGGTCTTTGGTGTTAATATTGACGGCACCGCCGGAGAAATTACCTTGTTGATCGGGAGTGAATGTCTTTTGGACAACAATATTGTCGAGTAGTCCTGCCGGGATCAGATCCATTTGGACGCCCGGCTTGTCAGGGTCGGTGGAGGGCATTTGCGAACCATTGAGCTGGGTGTTGGAGTAACGCCCTTCCAATCCGCGAATAACCGAATACCTGCCGTCGACGACTGACGCGCCGGTGATTTTCGACATAGCGGCTGCGGCATCGCTTGCGCCCGAGCGGGAGATCGCTTCCGAGCTGATGGCATCTTGCGCAGAGGAAGCCTGTTTTCTGAACGAGAGCATTGCGGCTTCACTGTTTGCGAGACGAGTAGCCTCGATGACGACGACTTCACCGACGACTTCTTCGGTCTTGAGCGAGAAATCGAGTTTGGTGGTTTGTCCGGCGGTCACGGCGGCGTTTTCGACGGTCAGCTTGGCATAGCCGATCATCTCAATCATGACGCGGTAGTTTCCGGCGGGAATATTATTAATAAGGTAATTACCGTCGAGGTCGGCCTGAGCGCCGAGCTTGGTACCTTCGAGGATTACGACTGCGCCGATCAGTGGCTCGCCGGATTCCTTGTTGACGACCTTGCCCACAATGCGACCATTCTCAATGGTCTGTGCGCTGGCGCTCGACATTGACCCAACGCAAGTCAGCGCCAGTAGAATCACAAACAGCGCGAGCAAAATTCTGTTAATTGTGCGGGGAGATTCTGTACCTGTTGTTTCCTTCATTGCATTCCCTCTCCGGTTGTATCTTACCTGATAATCCGATGACGTGGACGGTACTCGACCGAATCGCACGGTTGCCTGAAATGATTCGTCGGGCCAGAACACGCGGGGAAGGTCAGCGGTGGCTGTTAGAGGAATATTAGGAACAATTTAGATTTGCGATTTTGAGAAGATTAAGATTGTTAAGAATTGGTTAGGTTACGGGCTCAACACGCGCAATGGCAATCAAGATAATCGGGCGCATTGCCCCGCAAAGGCGGGATCTTCGGCAATGCATGCCTACGCGGTAACTACACAAAGGCTTTGACGATTTCGCGCTGGAGGACCTGCAGTTCACCATAGGCGCGATTGATTTCTTCCACCTTCTCTTGAAGTTTCTTCATGAGCTTGTTGCGTTCAAGGCCGTTGCGGAGAACGATCAGGATATCGGAGTTGTCCCAAGGTTTTTCGAGATACTGAAACAGGCCGACATCGTTGATGGCCTTGATGGCGTTTTCCTTGTCGGCATAGCCGGTAAGGATGATGCGCGGCACTTGCGGATACAGATCGCGGACTTTAGTGAGGAAGGTAATGCCATCCATTTCCGGCATAAGGTAGTCTGACATAACGAGGTCAATTTCGTTTTTCTCGATGAAAGACAGCGCGGAATTTACCGATGTGAAGGTCTTGACATTGTAATTGGTTTCGAGACTCAAGAAGGAACTTAGGCTCGAGACGACCATTTCTTCGTCATCGACGATCACGATAGTTTCAGGTTTGTCAGCTTTATGTGAATCGGTCATTAATCAACTCCTGTAGTCATACAACTTCTATTGCAACAATCGTGATATCGTCAGGTTCCTGCCGTTCGTCTCGATAGGCGGCGGCCGATTCGGCGAGACGTTCGACCATATCTTCGATATTAGTACTTAGAGCCGCGCCCAAATGTTCCGCCATGGCGCCGTCATCGAATTGCGATCCATCGGCACCGGCCGATTCGCTGACGCCGTCGGTATAGAAGAGCAGGCGCTCACCGGGTTTGAGTTCAATCTCGGCACTTTCACCGGGAGAGGTTGCCCCGGGAATATCCACACCGAGAAACAGGCCGTTAACGGGAACGCGTTCCAGACAACAGGCGCCGGGTCGCAACATAATCGGGTGCGGCAAGCCAGCATTAACAATTTGCACTTTGCGGGAGGCGGTGTCAAGGATTGCGACCAGACCGGCGACAAAGATACTCTCGGGCAGACCCTTGTGGAGGATATCGCTCATGGCAGCGGCGATGTCGGAGAGCGGTTTCCCGCTGTCGATAGTAGTCGCGAAGGCGAATTTCAAGAGGGCGGTGCTCAACGCGGCCTGAATTCCGTGACCGGTGGCGTCGGCAACGAGGATGGCGATGCGGCCATCGGGAAGAGTCTGGATATCATAGAAGTCGCCGCCGATTTCAAGCGCCGGGCGAAAGACCGCGGCAAAGCGAAACCCTTCGACCAAGGGAAAAGACTTGGGCAAAAGATTACGCTGGACCTGTTGGGCGAGGTTCAGTTCCTGGCGGAGGATTCCTTCGCGGCTGGCGATGGCATCGCAGCTACGTACCGATTCATCGAGTTCCTTGAGTTTCAGCTGGAGCGTCTCTTCGAGAGTCTTGTTCTGGATACCATTGCGCAGAACCATCTTGATGTGCTCATTCTCCCACGGCTTCTCGATATACTGATACAGGCCGATTTCGTTAATTGCTTTGATCGCGTTTCCCTTGTCGGCGTAGCCGGTAAGCAGGATGCGCGGCACGGTGGGATAGAGTTTTTTGACCTCGGCGAGGAATTCCAAACCGCTTAGCTCCGGCATCAGAAAGTCGGAAATGACGGCATCGATCGGTTGCCGTTGAATCGCATTGAGTGCCTGGGTAGGCGAGCGAAAGGTCAGCACATTGTAGTCTGTATCCATTTGCAGAAGAGTCCGCAGACTGGACAAGACGATATCCTCGTCGTCAACAATCAATACAGTGTGGCGATGAGCGAGATTACGATGTGTCAGAGTGTCCTGTACCATTATGAGAATATTGCTTTCAGTTTAGATGCGATTCCCGAATAATCCCCGCAAGTAACAAATCAACGCGGGCGATCAATATGCACGCGATCGACAATATTACGCAATCGACCGGCCAAAGTTTTCAGAATCCCCTGGGAGATTTGCACGTGGTCGGCGAGGATTTCGACAAAGTCTTCGCGGTCGATCTTAAGCAGGCGAGAGTTTTCGACCGCCGTTGCGGTCAGTAAGCGGACTTCTTCGTCAAAGAGAGCCCAGGTTCCAAATGCCTGATTTACAAGGACGGTAGTGATCTCTTGCTGATCTTTGTGCAAGCGTACCGAACCTTCGATGACCAGGAACAACGAATCGGCCGGGTCGTTCTCGCGATAGATCGTGTCGCCCGAAGCGAACGAAGCCTCCCTGGCGATTGATGCCAGATATGCCAGCTGTTCGGTCGGCACCAGCGAGAAGACGTCGACGTTCTGCAGCAGGATGACCTTTTCAATCGTAGTTAGCATTGGTCCCTTATTTAAGTGTCAAGACAGAGGATAATCAAGCAAAACATCGACGGAATTACAAGCTATTCCGGGATGACGCCAAGCGGAAGAAATCAGCGGTTCAAAAGGAAGTGCGCTGTCTCGCTCAAAAATGGGTCGGGATTATCGAGGAATTTGGGCGCCATGGCGCGCAATCGTTGGGAAGTCAAGGGAGCGGCGCAGGCCAGGGCGAGCGTTTGCAGCCAAGGGTCGGGGACTTCGAGAATACGAAGCAGGGTTTCTTCCACAGTTGCAGTGCTAGGATTAGTTGCAGCGCTTTTGGCGTGCAGATCGTGTTGGCGCAGTTCCGCCCATTGCTCGATAATCAGCAAGAGGCGCCAGCGAAGTTCACCTTGCAGATAGTTGTCGAGGAATTCGACAGCACTCGCACGCGAACTCTCGCGATTTCCGACCACACCCCAGTATGCGCCGAGAATATCGGAAGTCGGATGGATCAAGCCGAGCAACCGGAAAACGATTTCCAGCGACAAGGCGCAACGCTCTTTTAACGCCTGCATGAGGCAGCGCAAGTCAGGGCTATGACCGAAGGCGGAAAGATCGCGCAGAAATGTTTGATAGAGGTCAAAGTCAGCGATTTCGCCCAAGATCAAATTCTGAACGGCACCGGCGTCGATGCGCACATTCGGAATGGCACGGTGAAATTTGTTCAGTCCCTTGACTACAAAGAAACGCAGAGAAGGGGATGTCAAACGGACAGCTCGCAACAACGACTGCACCGATTCGGGATCACGGATTCGCCAGATGACACCGGGAAGATTGCGCCTGACCGATGGTTCGGCGTGCGGATCAAGAAGGCGTTGCGAGAGCAGCGGCAACAGGCTTTTGCCGTAGGCAGCGAGGGCGTCCTTGGCAACGGCCCGAAAACGATAGTTGGCGAGACGCTGGATTAGCGGTTCGATGAAGTCGGGATCGCGGCGACGGCCACAAGATAAGATGGCGGCGGATTCGACAGCGGGCGCGGCATCGGCCAATAACTGTGCCAAAAAGACGCGATAATGGTCACCCTGCAAAATTCCGAGAAGTTTTGCGACCTCGACGCGCCCAGTCTCGGCATCGGCATCTGTGCGCACCAAAAAGACCTCGAGACGGTCCTCATCGAGCAAGTCACGGGCTTCGACGAGCTGGTGTTCGGCCATACAGGCGACGGCGGCTGTCTGTAGTCGCGGATCGGCATGGTTTAGGTACTCTCTAAGTAGTTGCCCTCCCTGATCGCCGGCTTTGAGATACAGCAGATAGATGACTTCGGTGCGCACACCCAAGTCGTCATCCTGCAATAGAGTTTCAACTTCAGATAACAGACTCATGATAATCCTGCAAGAATTCAACGGCCTTGCGACGAACATCCGGAGACTCGTGTTTGAGCAGCGGACGGATGGTTGGAATCAGCTGTGGCGACTGGGCCGATTTCAATACGTCCAATGCATACGCGACCTGGCGTGCATTGGGGCTGGACAGAGAGGCCGTGAGTGCTTGAAGTGTCGCCGCGTCGTCAATACGGAAACGGATTTCGTTGAGGTCAATTTCGCGACGCTCCAATGCGAGGCGAAAAGCGTTGGCGTATTCGCGGCGGACATACCAGGCGATGACTGCCCAACCGATTACCATAACGGCAACAATTGCGGCAAGTTGGCGCGAAGAGAAAGCCAGCGCCAAAGTCAGGACGAGGAGCAAGATGCCGGCGAGTCCGCGGAACCAGCGATCGACAAAGATATCGATGAAGACTTTGGTGCGCTTTTTGACATCGAGCGGGATCGGTAAAAAGAGAAGTTCGCGTCCGACACGATCAATGGAGTATTCAAGAGAGCCTTCGGTGCCTTTGAGGAAGATTGCGCTGAGAAGTGCCGGGACTGCCATTACTGCTACCGAGCCGGTGAGGACGGCGAGTGGCATCATCAGCAGAGTGCCGCCAACACCAAGTGCGCGGAGAATGCGATAAGAAAGCAGAAGCTGAATTGCGAGTGAGATCAGACTGACGCGGCCATAAAATCTACCGAAGAAGGCGGTCATGCCGTCTTTGTCACCGGCATAGTACCCATAGCCGATGTCTTTGAAAATGAAATCAACGAATGTTGAGACCATAACGGCGACGGCGATGAGGGCGATGATCAACCAGAGCAGCCGCGACTGCTTGATCGTCCGGAATACGCCGACGAGCGCCAAAGCGGGTTCGGAGGGGGAGTCTGCCGGGGTCGGCTCTTCCCTACCGAGACCGCGGATGCGCCAAATCACGGTCACCAGCACCATGGATACAGCCAAGAGTGCGGCGCAGACTGCGAGCAGATTTTCCGTCGGCATGCCAAGTTCCTTGATGAGCAGGTTTGTCAATTCGCCACCGGTGACGGCGCCAATGATGCCGGCGCTGCCGAGCAGAGTAAAAATACGTTTTGCCTGCGAATGGTCATAAACTGCATTAGCCAGCAACCAGAATTGTGCTGTGACGAGTATGCCGTAAAGTCCGACCCAAATATACAGGAGGTAGAAAATCCATTCGGCATCGAGTCGAATGAGCAATCTTAAGCCAATTAGACAGAGAAGAAGCACCACGGTTGTGGCATTAATCAGCTTGACGAGCGACAATCGAGCGGCAGCGCGCGAGTAAAGCGCCGTAACGGGGACCGCGGCAATTGCCGAGAGAATGAAGACGAAGGGCAACTGCTGCGGCGTGAGTTTGATCAGGAATAAGCTATCACGAGTCGGCTTGAGGAAGTAGAACGTCATTAGAAGAACGCAGTAGTACGCCAACATCAGCGCGAGCACGCACCATTCGCCTCGGCGGACATCAATTGCTTTGCGCAGTAGTGAGTTCATTTCAAGTGTTCTTAATCACGACTCGCGCAGCTTGCGCGAACAATATGCCTTACTTAGCGGCAGCCTGGGCCTCGCGCTCGAGTTGTTCTTCCAAGTCGAGCGGCAGGATCACTGTGAAAGTGGTTCCAACTCCAAGCTCACTGGCAACTCTGATCTCGCCGCGATGGTCCTGCATGATTTGATAGCAGATCGCCAATCCCAAGCCGGTGCCGACGCCGACGCCTTTGGTGGTGAAGCCGGGATCAAAGATGCGTGGCAGGTTCTCGGGTGGAATGCCGGACCCGGTATCAGTGAATTCGATGTGGGCACGGTTGTCCTTGAGATAGGTGGTGATGGTAATCTGGCCCTTATCCTTGATGGCTTGACGGGCATTGATCAGCAGGTTCAGGAATACCTGGTTGAGACGTCCGGGGTAGCATGAGCACAGCGGGAGGTTGCCGAAGTTCTTAATGACTGTAATCGAGTGTTTAATCTCGTGGTGAATCAGCGTGAGGGTATCTTCGATGCCTTCGTGGATATCGACAGTCTTGACTTCGGCTTCATCGAGCCGTGCGAAGCTGCGGAGACGACGGACGATATTGACGACGCGTTCGGTACCGGAAATGATCACGCGATTGGCTTCCTGAATGACCTTGAGCGTTTCCTGAATCTTGCGAGTCTCTTCCTTACCCTGTTCGCAGGCTTGATCGAACATCGCGGCGAGTTTCTCGATGGCCCGCACGAGCGTGTTGTGCATGCTGGAGACGGCACCGATGGGAGTGTTGATTTCGTGGGCGATTCCGGCGACAAGCATTCCCAGGGAGGCCATCTTTTCGGATTGGATCAACTGACCCTGCGTCAAGCGCAGGTTATTGTATGCGGAGGCGAGCTCGTCGAGCGTGCGTTTGCGTTCGGTGCCTTCCTTGCGAAGTGCCGAATTGAGGTTTGCCAATTCGGCGGTGCGTTCCTGAACGCGCCGCTCGAGTTCTTCGTGCGCCGTGCGCAGTTCTTCCTCGGCGCGTTTGTGATCGGTGACATCGCGCACAATAACGAGCAATTCGTCATCACCGCAACGGACGAGACGTGATTCAAAGTCGCGCATTTCGTTGTTGTGCGGCAGGCGGTAGACGACGATGCTCATAGCGCCGGTTTCGAGCACTTTCTTGATTTCCTGATCAAGCGACTGAGCGAGTTCCGGCGGCAGCAATTCCCAAAAAGTCTTGCCGATGACGTCGCTGGCGGCAATTGCCAGCGGCGAATCCTTGGGACATTTATAATCAAGGTAGCGACCGTCGCGGCTCAGCCGGAACATCAGATCGGGCAGGGCATCAAGGATAGCGCGATTCTGCGCCTCGCTCTCCCGGAGAGCCTGTTCGACCTTGTGACGGCGGTGGGCTTCAAATGCGAGGGCGACAAAATCGGCGATCGATGCCGCGAACTGCTGTTCCGGAACAACCCAGTGGCGTTTCGGGCCGGTGTGTTCAAAGCAGAGCACGCCGATCATATTGCCGGACTGCCACAGAGGGGCATCGAGCATGGATGTGATGCCGTGCTCCTTGAAATAAGTGGGGGCAAATTCACGAGTGCGCGGATCGAGGGCAGCATCATCGGCGGCGATGATTCGTTCCGTCTCAAGGGCGACAAAGTAGCTGGGAAAATCTGCGGAGTTGATGAACCCGCCGCTCGAGTGAACCTTGGGTGTCCGGCGAAAGAGATGGTCACAGCGAATGCCCTTGCGCGACGGGTCGAATAGCCAGACTCCGACGCGTTCGACCTCGAGTGTCTCGGAGGCGACTTCGGTAAGTTCCTGGACTGAGGCTTCGAAGTCGCTCCCGTGCGGCACGCGCCGACGGGCAAGCTGGGAGAGAACGGAGTTTTGTTTGGTCAGGAAGCGTTCGTTCTGGCGGAGTTCCTCATTGATTCGCGCCAATTCTTGAGTGCGCGCGGCGACTTTTTGCTCAAGCGATTCGCTGTAACGCAGGATTTTGCGCTCCAGTGCGGCGCGCTCAACTGCCTGGAAAATGGTCAGCTCGATATCGGCGATTTCGCAGGGCTTAAGAATGAAGTGATAGGCGCCATGGCGGATGGCTTCGGTTGCCTGGTCAACAGAACCATGGGCGGTGAGTATCAGCACCGGCATTTCAGGACGAAGTTTGTGGACGGTGTCGAGCAATTCGAGTCCGCCGCAGTCTTTCAGGCTAAGGTCGCAAAGTAAGACGCTGAAAGAGGACTTTTCGAGCAGTGAGATGCCGTGTTTGCCGGAACGGGCGGTGGTGACCGTTAGTCCACGACGGCGCAGTTGGCGGGCGATCGCCTGGCGTTGTTTGACGTCGTCCTCCATATAGAGGACGTTGAGCTTCGGTCGGTTTCGTCGTGTGGTCATAGTCAATAATAGTATACGGTGTTATAGCAAGTTTGGATGATAATCGAACGTTTGCCAGAGAGCAATGTTGAATCGCAACCTTGACCGCATTCGCTTGACCCGGGAGGCAGGAAACACTATATTCCCTGCTCCACAAAGAGGAATCACCGCTTACGGGAGTGCTTTAAAGAAGGACAATTGTTGAAAAGATTCCCATTCGTTCCAATAATGGCTCTATGTTTCATACTTTGCGCCGGATTGTCTGCTTCTGACGCCGAAACAGACTCAACCGATGCGAGTTTGCCACAGGCGCCGAAGAAGTCGGTCGGAGAGACGATTCTTGATGTTCCGGAGACCATTCTCAAGAGTCCGCTCTATGTCTTAAAGGGGTTGTCCTGGGCGGCAGTGAACGGCATTTATCGCAACGCGACCTTGCATAAAGTTGCCGGTTATGCGTTTGCGTTCCGGCCGGCCGGCGGGATTGTTCCGGTGTTTTCGTATGGGTCGAATGCCGGCTGGCGTTACGGATTGAGCTACACACGCTTGAATATCCTGCGAACAGCGGATCGAGCGCGATGGGTGGCTTCGCACTCGACCAACAAATATCGTCGATTGGAGATGACCTACACATCGCCACAGGCATTTGCGGAAAATGTCGGGCTGCAATTTGCTGCGGGTTATCGCAAACGGCCGCGGGAAAGTTTCTATGGGCTAGGCAACGACACGAAGGATGTCGATCGAGCGGCGTTTACGCTGGAGCGCAGTCTGGTCAGAGCCGCAGTACCTTGGGAGTTGATGACCAATCTCGGAGTGAGTGCCGAAGGCACCTACACCGCGTATCGGATATTTGATGGTCTCACTCCGGAATGGCCGACAAATCTGAATCAGCTTGAAAGCAAATACGGTATGGCGCACGCTGATTTTCGTTCGGCGGATATTGTAGGAGCAGGGCTCACATTGGATCACGATTGGCGCGACAGCCACGGGCAGCCATCACGAGGCGGGCGAGAGATATTATCGATTCAGTACAATCGCGGAGTTGGGCGTTCGGATGATATCTCATTCGTGAGGTCACGGGCGGAAATCTCCCACTATCTTAACATCTATCACAAGCGGCTGTTGGCGATCAAGGTCGTTGCGCAGTCGGTGGATGCCGATGCCGACAAGACACCGGTACTTCCCTTTTATCTCAAGAGCAATCTTGGCGGGCGCGACGATTTGCGCGGTTTCTTGAACAATCGACTGGTCGACAATGACATGACAATGGCAGTTGTTGAGTACCGCTGGCCGATCTGGTCGATGATCGATGCTTTCATATTTGCGGAAGCAGGACGGGTTTATTCGTCGTTGTCGGAGGAGTTCACGCTGCGAAACTGGCATGAAGGATACGGCACCGGACTGCGCGTATGGCGCGAAGACAATGTACTGGTGAGCATACAGGTCGCATTCAGCGACGAAGAACGCAGAATATATCTGGAATTGGGCGGCGAATGGTAATGCGGGAAAAGAGTGTGGTGGTGCTTTTTAGAAAGACTTCTGCGATAGCAGCTTTGTTGATGCTGATGATAGCGGGTTGTAGCAGTAATCATCTTCAGTACAAACCGGGCGTAGATCGTACAGACGATCATGATCGACAGAGCATACCGGAACCGAAAACTGCCGATCCGGTGCTTGCGTGGCAGTCGTTGGATCGAACGGTGTGGCAGCAGGGCGAGGAATTGCTCGACATCGATCGAAGTTTCAGGAAGCTGATTGGCAGGCCCAGAGAAGCATACAATATCAACCGCTTCGACGAGGTGCCGAATTCGAGTTGGTTCACGAACCGAATAAGTAGTTCGGAGTTTTCAGAGGAGCTGGTTCGCGAGGGTGTCGGTGAAAGCGATGGACCTGACACTACCGGAATGTGGAAGGTCTTCCGGCCAAAAGTGCAGGGTGCGACGCCGGGATTTTGGATCAAAGACTCGCGCGGAGAGAGTTACATCATCAAGTTTGATCCTGAATCAAACCCTGAACTGGCGACGGCGGCGGCAACCATGGGCTCGCGGTATTTCCATGCCTGCGGATACAATGTGCCTCAAGAGACGATAGTGTTTTGGCGACCGGAGAAACTGGAGATTGAGCCAGGAATAACTTTCACTGATCGCGATGGAAACAAACGGGAATTTGTCAAATCGGATCTTGAAGATATCATTCGCCGGGTGCATAAGCAGCCCGATGGGCGGATTCGATCACTGGCTTCCAAGGTCCTGGAAGGCAAGGTAGTCGGACCGTTCAGCTTCACCGGCAGACGCGCCGACGATCCGAACGACTGGTGCGCGCACGAACATCGCCGGGAGTTGCGGGCGTTGTATGTGGTGGCCTCGTTCATCAACCAGTACGACACAAAAGATCAGAATACACTTGATACCTACGTCGAGGAGGGCGGGCGCAGGTACCTCAAGCACCACTTGATTGATTTTGGCTCGACCTTCGGCTCGAATGGCGACCGGCCGAAAGACGGCACGGTCGGGTATTGCAACACCTTTGATCTGCGGGACGTTGTCGTGTCGTGGGCGACTTTGGGGCTGAAGAAGTGGGGATGGGAAGATGCAGAGCCGTATGAGTATGCTTCAATCGGCTATTTTGAGTCGGAAATCTTCGAACCGCATAAGTGGGACCCGATTGTGCCCAATCCTGCGTTTGAGAACATGACGCCGCGCGACGCATATTGGGGTGCGAAAATTGTCATGGCGTGGCGCGATGAGCAGATCAGGGCGCTGGTGGAAACCGGCGAGTATTCCGATGCGGCGGCGAAGGAATATCTGATAAAGACGCTGATTGAGCGACGGGACAAAATCGGGAGACACTGGTTCGGAAAAGTGGCGCCTTTAGATGATGTCCGATTCGTGGATAATTCTGACTTGCTAAGTTTGGAGTTTACCGATTTGGCGGCAAAGTACGGCTTGGCTGAACAATCGAAATCGAAATACGAGATTGCCGTCAGCTACAAAGGCACGACTCTGGTCAGAGAAGAAAATCAAGGGATCTCGCAATTCGGTCTGCCAAGCGATCAACGTGAACTACTGACGGGCGCGTTTCGAAAGAGCGGCGGCGATGACGAGAAGAGTCACCTTTATGAAGTGAAGCTTCGAGTCAGTCGGGGAGATGAATCCTGGAGCAAGCCGACGGTAGTGTGGTTGTGGTTTCATCCGGAAGACTCGCGATTTGAGTTGGTGGGAATTGAACATCTTTATTAAGATTTGTACTTGATGAAGATATTCTCTCGTGCCGCGGTTACATTTCTGGCTGCGTTCAGTATAATCGTACATTCATCCAGCGCAACGGCCGAGACCGGCGTCGCAAAGGACTACCTATCCGGCAACGAGCTTCTGTGGATAGGCGTTGGATCGACCGCTCCCCTACTTCTGAATTACGCGTTACGGCATGTTGATTCGACACAATCTTCACTGATTCCAAGGCCGATACTCGCTGACAGCTGGATTCAGCGGAAGCTGGGCGGGCAATTCCATGTCGGGAAGAAGAACTTTCTTGCGGGACGCACCGGATCGGCGATCACTCCCGGGATTTGCGGATTGGCGCTGATTGCCGCAAATTTCACCTGGCCGGAAGGAAGACCGGCGAAGGATGCCGGGCAAGATTTTCTGGTGTTTCACAGCGGATTGATGGCGACCAAGGGTGTAACAGGGATATTCAAGGGGTTAGTGGCGCGTCCGCGGCCATTTCTCTACTATTATCCGGACTCTGCGTATCAGCACGATGCGGACTACAGTGATTCGCGCAGGTCCTTCTTCAGCGGACATGCTTCCAGTGCGTTCTATTCGTCGACATTTTTGAATAAGCGGCTTCGCCAGATCATGCGGCAAAGACTGGATAGTGGAGAATATTCAAACTGGCGCTGGGCGCCACCGCTGGTGCTCTTTGGCTGGAGCAGTTATGTCGGTCTGTCGCGGATTCAGGCTTACGATCATTACTTTTCAGATGTGGTCATTGGGGCTGTGACGGGGTACCTTTTGGCAGAGCTGTTTTACAGTTTTGGCGACAAGTATTCGACGACCACGTCGGGGGCAGAACAAGTCACACCGATTTTCCATTTGAGTTTTAAGTTCTGATTGCCAAGATTGCTGTCTGAATGGCCCGTTGCGATTGGGCCGGTAAGGATGGTGCGAAATCAGAAGGCTAAAGCAGAGTCTTGCCAGACCGCAGCGAATGGCATTGGCGATTTTCCTGGCGATCGTGATCGTCTGTCTTGGGCAGATAACCTGGTGGATTTACTTCCAGGTAACCATTTCCGAGGAACAGTTGGAGTTTCACAGCCAGCAATCGAGGGCCTCGGCGAACCTGGCGGCCTTCATTCTCAACCGTTCTTACGAGCGGTTGGTGATGGAGGCAGAGTCGTTTGTCAGTGTGGACAATATCCGCCATTTGACGGCGGCGCTGGATTTGTTGGCGATTGACCCGGCGGTGAAGGGATACCAGTTATTCGACCGAAGCGGGACTTTGGTTGCCGGTTCCGGTGAAGTAGATTCTACACTCTATCTGCCCGTGGTTTCAGCCAACAGCGCGGTGGTGTATCTCGATATAGAGTATCCCGGACAATTGACGGAACAACTCAATCCAGAACTCAAATATTCGGGAAATGAGAAGGTCGGCCGATTTCAAGCACCGTGGTTCAGTCCGGAGATGTTTGCTGTTCGCGACGAAGTGACGGCGGTGGTGGAAGAAAAGGCGAGAAGTCGAGTCTTGATGTTTGCCTCCGAGGGCTCGTTTTTTGTATTACTGACGCTTCTGGGGGCATTCATGATTTACCGCACGTTTCGTCAATCGGAAGAACTAAAGCACCGGCAGGAGAATTTCATTCAGGCCGTGACGCACGAATTAAAGATTCCGGTTGCATCAATTAAGTTGTACCTGGAGACCATGGCCACCGGGAAGTTTGAACAAGAGAAAGTGAAAGGATTCATCCCGCGGATGATTGATGACTGCAATCGGCTGGAGGGTCTGGTTGACAACGTGCTGGAGGCCGGAAGATTCTCACGGCGCGGACATCAGGCGAAGCTGGTGTTGTCGAATCTTTCGAATGACCTGGCCGAGTATATCGAGGAAATGCGGCCAATGGTGGAACGATACAAGATGAAGCTGACGACCGAAATTGAGCCGGAGTTGAATGTAAAGTCGGATTATCATGCGATGAGGCGGGTGGTGACGGCGTTGATTGACAATGCGATTAAATACTCACCTGACAATCGCCGCGAAATGACGATTACGGCGCGTAAGATTTCGGCGCGCAGTTGCGAGATCATCTTTGCCGATCAGGGTGTTGGCGTGGAAAAGTCGGAACAGCATAAAGTATTTGAGCGATTCTACCGCACTGGCGAAGAGAATACCCGCTCCGTGAAAGGCACAGGCATCGGACTATTTCTTGTCAAGCAGATCGTCTCCGAGCATTTTGGCAAGGTTGAGTTAAGATCAGAGGGACTAAACAAGGGCAGCCAATTCCGAATCGAGCTGCCGTTAGCGAGTGAATAATGAAGAAGATACTGGTTGTTGAAGACGAAGAGCACATTGCCGAGGGATTACAGCTCAATCTTGAAGCCGAGGGGCATGAAGTGGTGGTTGCCGGCGATGGCATTGTCGCGCTCGATACTTATCGAAAGGGTCAGTTTGACTTGATCATTCTGGACATTATGATTCCGGGCAAAGATGGTCTGGAGGTCTGCAAAGAAATCAGACAGGAGGGCGGACGGGTGCCGATCCTGTTCCTGACCGCACGCGACCGGCAATCGGATCGGATCGAGGGCTTTCTTTCGGGCGGTGATGATTACCTCACAAAACCGTTCAACCTGCAGGAATTGTTGTTGCGGGTGGCGGCGATATTCCGCCGTCAGGTATGGTACGGTACGGTTGAAATCGAGCGATCGCGATTTGAGTTTGACTCGAACTGGGTGGATTTTAAGACTTATCGCGCTTTAGGACCGGGAGGCGAGACCGAGTTGTCACAAAAGGAGTGCATGACGATGAAATTCCTGGTTGAGCATCAGAATGAGGTCGTAACGCGAGATATGATCCTGGATGCGGTGTGGGGATATCATGCGTTTCCTTCATCGCGAACGATTGACAACTTCATATTGAGATTGCGCAAGATTTTCGAGCCGGATCCCACGAACCCGCGATACATCCACACGATGCGGGGAGCCGGTTACAAGTTCACACCGCGCGGGGCCTCCGATTAACGTACAGCGGCAAATGCGAGTCCCTTCATCCGACAAGTTGAACGCCAACTAGTTGGAGTCTGTGCAAAAAAGTGGCTGGGTTCGAAGCAGATATCTGACCTAAGTTAGTAACTGCTATGTGTTTGGCTGACGATACAGTCAAGTATGCAGACCAGATCAGGTATCGCTGTCGGAACCCTCTTCCTGCTCATCGGATTGATGTACTTCGGCCGCTTGCTTCCGGACGGGAGCGCCGGTCTTGAAAGTGCCCACCCGCACGATGCTATTGAATGCCAGAAGTGCCATTCGTTCGGATCGAAAGCAAACGGGAGCGGTCTGTCCAAGCCAGGTTCACAAAGTTGCCTGTCTTGCCACTCCTTCGCCGATGACGCCGGTTCACCTTTTCACAATTCGAGCGCAGTTGATGACTGCGCCGGCTGCCATTCATTCCATAAGCCCGAGTTGATCATTGCGGCTCAGGACACGATGATCCTGGCCTTTGCAACGGAAGCGCGAGCATTGTGCGCAGACTGTCACAAGTTGGCCGGGTTGCTGCCTGAAGTGAGTACCGGTCACCGACTGGCCGCGGAGTTGATTCACTCGCAACGAACGATGAAGCTGGCGGACGCACCGTCGGAATTTTGTCTGGCATGTCACGGTGCAGAGCGGACAGTTACACTCGGGAATGGAATTTTGAAGAGTGCTCCGCGATTTCACGTGAGCGCAAGTCATGTATTTGGTCAGATGATAACGCCTGGAGCCAGTCAACCGGGTGCAGCGTTCCGGATACAGAATGAACTTCCGACTGATTTATCTATAATAGATGGCAAGATCGAATGTCAGACCTGCCATTCGATGATTTCAGAGAATGATTATCTACTAAGCCAGACCATTGATGATGGGTTATGTGGGAGCTGTCACATTAGAAATGGAATCGACCGATCAAGTCTCGAATTCTCTCTTAAGCCCTGATTTAGTATAGATTTAGATTGTCTTAGTCCTCACTAACTTGATTCTTAATTAATATAATAATACTTCCAATTCCAATCGGATTTGCTTCAAATCTGATATCCTGTATCATCTACTCCATTAAAAAAGATACAAAAAGGTCGCATTTTCTACTTGCTTTTTTCAACGCTCCTGCCTATAATTGGCGCAAGTTGGTTTTGCTAAGGTTTTGAGGTTACTGAATTGTACAGTTTCTTCCGAAATACAGATTACTTTTTTAATCTTCTTTGTGAAAATAATCACATAGAATACTCCTGTTTATTGGCTGATGTAGCCGGAGATCGTTATTTCCGGTTGTTTCGTTCTTCTTGCAAGTGCAATTGTGAATTAATTCACATATCGTCCTGTTAATTAAGGTCGGACATCGTTATGGTAGTTGACAACATCGTTAGGCAGAATCGGATAAGCTCGAGGAGTCGGACTATAATGACCGCGCTTAGCCTTGTTGTTGTCATTGCCAATCTTATTCTCCCCAATACAGTCTTGGCTCAAGACGAGCTTTCGGTACCGGCTCAGTTTATCCGTGAACTGGATCCACCCGGATTGAGCAATTCTCTTCTCCGTCCGGAGCAGGTGTACATTGACAAAAAGTTCAGCGAAGTCTATGTGACTGATACCGGCAACAACCGGATAGTCGTGTTTGATACTTCGGGCGTGTACAAATTCGAATTCTCGGGTCGTGAGGCGTTTGGCAGTCCGACGGATATTGTTGTCAGCTCGACGGGATTCATATATGTCGTCGGCACCAGACTCCGTGAAGGCGGGTCGGTATTCAAGTTCGATTATGATGGCACCTATTTGGGGTGTTTGGAGTTGACTTCCCTACCGGAAGCGGGCAAGCTCGACATCGACCGGATCTCGATAGATAATGAAGACAATCTTTACTTATTAACCGGATCGAACGATCGGATCGTGAAGGTTGACAGTCAAGGGCAGTATCTTGGTGAATTCAGTATTCTGACTGATCTCTCGGAAAAGGAGCGTCAGGAAGTTGTACTGGGTTCGCCGCGCATCGACGACAACCGGCTGTATCTGCCGGCATCGATGTTCGGCACGGTTTACGTTTATGACCTAAACGGAGAGTTTATCCGTAACATCGGTCTACGCGGAAACCTGGTTGGCGAACTCAACTTCCCTTCGGCTGTCGATGTCATAGATCACACAATCGTTGTGATTCTCGATAAACATCGTTTCAACACTGTTTGCTTCACCACAGAAGGCCGCTTCCTGGGTGAATTCGGCGGGATGGGATACAATCCCGGGTGGTTTTACCATCCGCAGTACATCGCGACGGATGATCTTGGCAGGACTTATATCAGCCAAGGTTTTCTGAATCGTGTACAGGTGTGTGGATTGCCGCAATTCATTTGGGACAACGCAAAAGCTGCAACGAACTTGACACCATCACAAGGTGAGCCTTTGCTGCCAGAAGCAACTAAAGAGGAGGTGAGATTGGAGAACCAAAATCCCTTGATGTATTCACGCTCGTTTTATTTTGAGTAATTTTTCGGAGGTTTTACATGCGTAAGCTTATGTTGGTTGTTGTGTCGCTCGCGTTTTTGACGCTGTTTTCCGGCGCAGCATTCGCATTTCATGATGGCGGCGTAGCGTATTGCGGCGGCTGTCATACGATGCACAATAGCAATAATGGTGTTCTGGTTGATCCAGCTCATCCGAACGGCAATGCCTACTTGTTGAAGTTCTCGTCAGCGACAGATCTTTGCCTTTCCTGCCATGCCACCAGCCGTGGCGCGGTCTGGGGAACTGATCCGTTGAATCCGCCGGCCGAAAAAGGCGCCGGAAACTTCGTGTTCCTGACTGAAGACAACATCAATGATGGACACGGCGGAGCCACCAACCCGATTCCGGGTAGAGCTGCCGGTCACACCGTCAACTCGCCGGCTCGCGGCGTCGGTCCCGACGGAACCCTGATTACCGCTCCTGGCGGAACATTCCCGGCGAATAGACTGGAATGCTCCTCCTGCCATGACCCGCATGGTAATGGCAACTTCAGACTTCTCTACGGCGTTGGCCCGGTCCAGGTTGGCCTGACCAACTTCGTTAATCCGGCCCCGGATGCCATTGGCAACAGCTACAACACTGCCGAGACCAACGCTGTTCATACCGCCTATCGCGGCGGCATGAGCGCCTGGTGCGGCAACTGCCACGGCGACTTCCACGCCAACAATACCAAGCTGATCCACCCGGCAGGCAGAGTGCTTGGCGGTGCGATTGCGGCTGCGTACAATTCATATAATGGCACGGACAATCAGACCGGTGGTTCGGCGGCGACTGCTTACATTTCAGCGGTTCCGTTCGAAGATCCGGCCAATACGACGACCTCGACTGCCGGCCCGACGGCCACCAGCCAGGTTAGCTGTATCACCTGCCACAGAGCCCATGCGACTTCGGCCCAGAATTCCGGCCGTTGGGACTTCAATATCACCTTCCTTCATGAGGATGGTGTGGAATCCGGTTCATATCCGATTCCGAATCCGTATCCGAGCTTGAACCAGCGTTCACTGTGCAACAAGTGCCATGTGAAGGACGCCGGCGACGCTCCGTTTGAACCCTAAGATTTCACTCAAGTCAGATTGAGTGACCTTGAAGCCCAATAGGGCAAAACCAAAACGCCCGACCCTCAAGGTCGGGCGTTTTTTGAGAGGATGAGAAGGAAGAATGAGAGACGACAGCACAAGATTCGCGAGATTAATCCGGATTGGGACAATTGTGCTGGCGTTGGGTCTGGTATCGACAGGCTCCGCGTTTGCCGGCATTTCGAATAACCTGAATGCTGACATTCGAGTTGGATACAGCACGGTGGACCAGGAGAACAACACCCAGGAAAACGTCGACCAGGAATACAATCTCAACTGGCAAGAGAGCATCATCCGAAATTTGCTGGTCAAGAGCACGCTTCGATATTTCAACTACGGTTCCAGCCAGACGACCGGCGTCAATTCGTGGCGGAGCGAACTACAGCCGTCCGGCGAGCTCAACTGGACCTCAAACTGGTTGGTGGCCTCGGCACAGGCGATGAGACGCGACTCGAAAAGCAACGACCTGTCAACGCACTTGATCAATGAAAGCGGCGGGGTCTTGTTGCGGGTACAAGCGGTCCGCTATCCGTGGTTGCGGATACGACTGCAGCAGGACAAGCTATACAACAAAGTTAATCTGCATGATCGCGATACGCGCGATCGACTGGCCAATGTCGGAGTTGGTTATAACTCGACGACATCTTCGATCATTTACAGCTTTTCGCACAAACAGACCCTGGATCGTTCTCAGCAATTGGAGCAGCGGAGCAATTTTCACGTTTTCCAGTTCGATCATTTAAAGACCTTTGCCGCAGGGAAGATTCGCTCGAACTTGAGTTACAATTTCAACTACAAGAATGAGCAAGACAAGAACCTGGCATTCGACGCATTTCCGCGGATGATTCCCCTGCTGTTCGGGCTGTACGCGAACGATGCGACGCCGGATCTTGGTTCACTGGATACGGTGGCGACGCTGACCGACGGCAATACGACGGCAGCGGCACTGTCACAGATCAACATCGGCGGGAATGAAGTCAATCAGAATATTGGCGCGGATTTGGGGTATCAGCGCGAAGTGAGTCTGCTGTATATATACACTGACCGACCATCGGGCAATAATGTGCGTTGGAATGTATTTCGTTCGGAAGACAATTCGATCTGGGAACAGGTGAGCGGAGCAACGACAGATTATAGCCCGGGATTCAGCCGCTACGAAGTCGTATTCCCGGAAGTTAAGGCGCGTTACATCAAGGCAATCAACCAAGGCCTCAATGAAGTTGACACTGTGTATGTAACGGAGGTCGAGGCGCTGGAACGAGTGACAGAAACCGGTATCGCCAAGCGCGACCAATTGGTTCACATCGCCACCCTGACCAATACCTACGCGATATCACCTAATTGGAACGCCAACGCAGGTATTACACTGCGGCGGGACGGCGGCGGCGCTGCGCAACAGGCACGCGATGAAACTTATTACACACTTGGAGCGCGCAACCAGATTAATCCGGCAATATCACATAGCGCCCGGATCCAGATTGGCCTGATCGACTACGAACAGTCGCGGGTTGATGTCGACAAGATTTTTTCGGCGAACTATGATTTGAAGTATCAGCCGCTGAAGACTTTGGAGTTTTCGGTATCCCTAACGCACCGCGACAATTATATTGCTTCGGTGAAGTCACAGGAAGTAAACTATTTCGCATTGCGGACGCGCGGTGATCTTCTGCCGCAGCTGCGGATCTACCAGGAGTTATCGGGCGGCCGCAACACCCTGATGCAGGGCAATAGCCGGTTTGATACGTGGAGTTACCGCACTTCGATGGATGGCCGGGTGACTCGGAGAATCGACGCAACTGCGAGTTATTCGCACCAGGAGGTCAAAGATCTGACTGACTACCTGCGCAGCAAGAACCAGTATAACGTGACATTCGGATACCGCGTGACCGACAATATTCAGCTACGCGGCGATTGGGGATTTACGAAGGATGACAAGACTCGCTATGTGAGCCACAACTACTCGTTCAGTTGGATGATGTCGCGCAAGATCAGCGCCGGCGCGGCGATTGCGTTGTCGGACTATAAGAACGGCGTTGACACCCATAGCGAGAGCTACTCGGCGCAGGTGGAATACTCTTTCTCCAATCGGACAGTCATCACGGGAAGCTACAGCGAGAATGACTTAACTTCTGCCGGCGGCGGATCGAATCGCTCGGTTCGGGTTGGAGTCAGAACGGGACTATAGGAGGAGGCTTGAACTTGAGAAGTCTTGCGGAAATCGGCTATGGAAAGCTGAAGTTCGTTCTGATCGTGCTCGCACTGATCGCGCTTGCCGGCTGTTCCGGTATGGGATCGACGGTTTTCGTCCATCGCGATTACAATTTCAATTTTGTTGAGAAGGTGGCGGTAATTCCGTTCGAGAATCTCTCGAATGACCAGGGCGCCAGTGCGAGAATAACGCACCTGTTTATCACCGAGCTGTTGGCGGCGGACGCATTCGACATTGTCGAGCCCGGCGAGGTTTTGGTCGCACTGTCGAAGCTGAGTCTGACTCGCACGGACATGCTCTCGGAGGATCAGGCTAAGCAATTAGGGAACATTCTGGGAGTCCAGGGCGTGATTTTGGGGGCCGTGAATGAGTCATCGGGGCTGAATTCCGCCAACAACAATGAGACAGTGGTAACACTCGATATTCGAATGATTGAAACAGAAAGTGCGCAGACCGTGTGGTCGGCGACACATACCGAAGGCAGCAAGGGGTTTTTCTCTTCTCTATTTGGTACCAGCCAGAAGTCACAGAGTGAAGTGGCGCGCAAATGCGTCCGCATGGTAATCAAGACATTGGTAGATTAGCTGATATGAATTCCCATCGAAATTCTCTGGTGAGCTTCGCGGCAAAAGTAATGATGCTTTGCCTTTTCGGTCCCCTTTCGATTGCGACTGGGACGGCCAAGGACGAATTACCGAAGCTGGCGATAGTTCCACTGGCAAACTATACGAACAGCCTCAAAGCCCACGATCAAGTCACGCAGCTGCTGCGCGAGAACCTTAGCGAGATGGGTTTTGGGCTGGTTGACAACGACTCATTACGAGCCGGTATGCGTGCGAATCGACTGCGTCTGGTTGGAGAAATCGACAGCGCAGGAGCGGAGCAGATTGCATTGCAGACGGGAGCAGAGATATTGATTTCGGGGTCGGTAGACATGTATCTTGAACAGGTGAATCCGGAAATCTCGATCAGTCTACGGGCGTACGATTGCCGCAAGCACAAGCTAGTTTGGATCGACTGCTTCTCGACAACGGGTGACGATCAAGCGGGGTTGTTTGGCATTGGAGGGCTGACCGACATAGAACAACTGACGAACAAGGCAGTCAAGACCGTGCTCAAGAGACTGCCCGAATTTCTGGGGCAGGGAGACAAGCCCGTGCGCAAGCCTGCGAAAAAGGATTTGCGGCTGATACAACAGGGCAGGATCGCGATTGTGCGGTTCGATAACAGCACCGACGTTCCCAATGCGGACGCGGTAGTGACGAATGCGATGATTCAGGAGGCGTGGCGGCGCGGGTATGATGTGGTGGAGCCGGGCGAGTTATCGCGCATCCGCGCACGGTTGGCCAGCAATTTTCAAGGTGGAATCGGAGACAGTGCGCTGGCGATTCTGCGCGACGAGTTTAACGTGGCGATTGTCGTCACCGGTATGGTGACCAGATTTCTGCCGAATCGCGGGGCATCGATTGAAGCTGTGCCGGAGATTGAGTTTACGATCCGGACCATCGATCCGGCGGACGGCGAAGTCAGATCATCACTGACGATTGAGCGTGATGGCGCGGCAACCGAAACGGTTTTCGGTTACGGGCGGGAATCGGCGATTGGAGCAGTGGCGCGTCAGGCGCTGAAGCACTGTTGGAATGAACTTATCACAGGCTGGTTCGAAAAAGTGCCGGCGGTGTCAAAATCAACTACGAATGGAGACCAGGATGCGAAGAAATAGATTCCAGGAAGTAAAAGACACCTTTTTCCGGCTTCTCCTTGGAGTTGTGGCTGCGGCTACATTAGCGCAACCTGCCGATGCGCAGGTAAAATCAGAGCGAGTGGTCCTGGCGATTGTGAACGGCGACTCGGTTTTCACTTCGGATGTCGATGCGATATTCGGCAGGATGCATTCGGCAATGTCGACGTCGGCGAAGAGCAACTTTGATTATCATAAACTCCTGAACAAGCTCGTGAATGACCGGTTGATTGTTCAAGAGGCCAAAGCACTGGGGATCGACGAGGACGAATCTGTAACTCAATTGCTGTACGGTCGAAAGCAGAACTGGGTACGCGGGATCTATGTGCGGGACAACTTCAAGCCGGATACGACGGTCAGCGATGCCACCGTGCTGAATTACTTCCAGGCCAATTACCACAAGGTGCGGGTACGGACGGTTTCGGTTGAGAGTAAGGCGACTGCTGATTCGCTGGCGCAACAGATTCGTCAAGGCGCGCCGATGGATAGCCTCGCAAAGATCTACTCGGTCGACATGTTTCGTTATGTGGGCGGAATTCAGTCGATGAAGTACTGGATTACGGTTGAAGATGAATTACGCCGGTACCTGAACGATGCGAAGAAGGGATCGCTGATCGGACCTTTTCCCTATCGAGCAGTCTATGCGCTCATGCGTGTGGAGGATACGGCGCCGCCGGATACGGCCGAGTTAGCGGGAATGCGAGAATTCCTGATACCCGTGCTGCGAGAAGCGAAAAAGATGGAAGAGTGGAAGAAGTTTGTTCAGGCGCTGGGGGCAAAGTATGGTCTGGATGTTGATAGTGCGGCCGTTAATGAGATCGCGCGTAATACAGCCTCCGTGCTTGACTCGACATTTCAGCGGGGCAGCGAACGCCCGGTGGCGCAGCTCGTAAAGGTGCCGGTTGTTTCCGAACAGGACTTACGGCGGGAGACTGCACACTCGGCGATGTCGCAGGCTACGACGGCGATTGATACGCTGCTGTACCAATCGCTGAACAAGCTGGTAGAAGATCAGCTTCTGTATCGTGCCGGCCTAGATGCGAAGCTGGATACGCTCTCGTGGGTCAATCGGAGACTTGAGTCGACGAAGGACAGCGTGTTAATTGAAGTCTACCTGAAAGAGACGGTGGCGTCGCGGATCAAATTCAATCGCGACGAGTTTCAGCAATATTATAATGAGAATCAGGACAAGTTCCGCGAGCCGGATAATCTGACATTGCGCGAGGTTCTCATTGAGAGCCAGGAGCTTGCGGACAGTGCAGTAGCGCTATTGCAGGATGGCGCAGACTTTAGTTATGTGGCCGACAAGTATCGCAAGGGCGCGAAAGAACTCGCCGAACAGAATGTCGATGCTTCGATGGACGCATTCCCCAAGTCGATACAAGCGGATCTGGCAAAGTTGAGCCCGGGACAGAGTTCGAAGGCTTACCCGACGGCGGAAGGTTGGATAGTCTTCAAGTTGCTCGACCGCAAGCCGGGCAGGGTGAAGACACTGGAAGAGGTTGATATGAATATTCGCGAGGTGATGTTTCAGCAGAAGTTTTCGAAAATGCTTGATGAGACGCTGTCACAGCTGAAAGCGAATTCAAAGATCGTGATGTTTGACGAGGCGATCGAGAAGTATCTCGGCGCCGAAAATTAAGGTGATTGGGAGCGGGCAGAATGAGAGATATGCAGTGAAGGAAGGATTGTTGTTAGTGCGCCAACTGGCTGCCTTCAGATACGCGGCTGCAATACTTTTGTTGATATTGGCCGGATCAGCGACGCTGACGGAGGTCAACGCGCAGGTGAAACGCGGGAAGCGTTTTTCTTCGGAAGGTAACTGCCTGGAGTGCCATTCGACGGGTGATTTCAAAGGGAAAATGAAGCACAAGCCGTTCGAAGATAAGGACTGCTTATCGTGTCACAAGCCGCACGGGCTGGTAGGAATGCTACGCCTGAAGGAAACCGGAGCAGCGTTGTGCTATCAGTGCCATAACAAAGCCGAATTAGGAATGGAGAAGGCGGTTATCCATGCACCGGCAAAAACCGGCGACTGTTCGGTTTGCCATAGTTCACACGCCGCGGATCACAAAGGTCTGCTGGTAGCCAATGCAAAAGAGTTGTGTTTCACTTGTCACAATCGCAGCGAATACGAAAAGAAAGTTGTCCATGCGCCAATGAACCAAGATTGCTTTGTCTGTCATGAGACCCACGGGAGTGATCACAAGGCGCTGTTGAAGAATGACCAGGCGGCGTTATGCGCCGACTGCCACGATCCCAAGACGCCGGCGTTCGCGCTGGCTCATGGCGAGTATCCGGTGGCGGACAAGGACTGCGGGCTCTGTCACTCGCCGCATTCGTCAGATTCGCAGCAGTTATTTGCCAATTCGATCCATGCACCGGTGGAGGGCGGGGAGTGTTCGACCTGTCATAATGCACCAACCGACTCCGAACCATTTGCGACTACCGATGACGGCAACGCGTTGTGTGTAACCTGTCACGACAAGAGCGAGGTAGCCCCGGCGGGGAGCCATCCTCCGGTTGCCGAAGGCGAATGCATGACATGTCATGATCCTCACGGGTCGGCGCAGAAGATGCTTCTGACAGCCAGAGAATCGGCGCTGTGCATGGAGTGCCACGATGATGTGCAGTCCCAGGTGCGGGGAGTGTCCTCGCACAAGCCGGTGATGGAAGACTGCTCGATCTGCCATACCGCGCATGGCAAAACGAAGTCGCATCTATTGACCAAAGAGACCAATACGCTGTGTTTGGATTGCCATAGTGATTTGAAAGCGCTGGCGACGGCAGAAAGTCCGCATGCACCGTTTACCGACGGACTGTGCACGGATTGTCATTCGCCGCACGGATCGCTCTACCCAAAACTGGTTAAGACAAATCAATCGGAACTGTGCACCAGCTGTCACAGTGATGTCAACGAATGGCTGGGATTGACCAGTGTGCATATGCCGATCAAAACCGGCGATTGCACGAAGTGCCACAATCCGCATGGATCGGCGATCAAGCCGCTGTTGGCGGGCGCGCAGGATCAGTTGTGCGCCAGCTGTCACCAAGCAGTTGTCTCCGACAGCACCAACACGATTGTGCATCCTCCGTTTGAAGAAGGAACCTGCAGCTCGTGTCATGCACCGCACGCGACAAAGTTCAAGGGACTCTTGACATCATCACCGGCCGAGCTGTGCGGTGAGTGCCATTCTGATGTCATTGCGGCAAACGCAGTGAGCAAGCATCATCCGGTGGAAGCAGGCGAATGCTCGAGTTGTCATAAGCCGCATTCAGGTAAGATCAAGAGCCTCCTGCTGGATAAGGAGCCGAGGCTTTGCCTGGGCTGCCACAAGGAGATCAATGAAGTAGTCACCAAGGGTGTGGCGCATGCGCCGGCGAAGGACGAATGCAGCGGCTGTCACCGATCGCATTCGAGCGGCTTTGTCAGTTTGTTGAGCGAGGGCATGCCGACGCAATGCCTGACCTGCCACGACGGCGATGATACTGATTTCAAATCGAAGCATCTCGGCCTGGCCGGAAGCCAGATTGACTGCCGCAAGTGTCATGATCCCCATGGCTCAAAAGATGAGAGGTTAATTCTGAAGAATAACCATGACCCCTTCTCCAGCGGCTCGTGTGACGCCTGTCACACAGAACTCCCGCAGGATGGAGGTAAAGAGTAATGAAAAAGATTCTGAATATTCTGGTACTGCTTTGCGGAACCTCTTCCCTGCTGTTCGCACAAACGGTGAAGGTCAATGAGCCAGAAGTGTGTTACATGTGCCATGAGGATGTCAAGGACGAGCACGCCAAGAAGAGCCAACACACGGCTTTCTCCGGCGGCAAATGCTCGGATTGCCATAATCCGCATGCTTCTCGCCACGCGACGCTGTTGAATGACAAGGTCGACAAACTGTGTTTGAGCTGTCACGAGGACCTCAAGGGGCTTGACGAACTGGCGGCGAAACACCAGCCGGTGGTCAATGGCGAATGCTTGTCTTGTCACGATCCGCATGCGTCGGACTTTGGCAACCAACTGGTACAATCGCAGGGTGCGCTTTGCCAGAGTTGCCATCCGGCGGTGAGCGAATGGCTCAAACAGACGCGAGTCCATTCGCCAGTCGCAGGCAAGGACTGCATGAAATGCCACGATCCGCACGGGTCGGCGAACGCGGGTATACTTGCCAAGGGGGTACCGCAACTTTGTTTCGGGTGCCATCCGCAAAACGCGCAGTTCACGACGGTGCACAAGGGTTACAATTTGGCGAATGCCGATTGTTCAACCTGTCACGATCCGCATGCGTCTTCCAACAGAGGGCTGTTGATGGCAAACCAGCATGCACCGTTTGAAGGCGGCGAATGTTCGGCCTGTCATGCCGCGGGGGCGCAGTCAGGCGGTTCGTTTGCGATTGCCGGCGGGATCGTCAACACGTGCCTGACTTGCCATGAAGACCAAAAGGCGGACAAGAAAGCGGACTATCATGTGCATTTGGAAGGCGAGAATTCCTGTACGAACTGTCATAATCCGCATGCTTCGAATGTCGGGTCGTTGTTAAGTTCCAGCCAACAGACGATGTGCACGAAGTGCCACTTTACCGATGTTCCGGCGAAGGACAAAGCGAAATTCATGACGCACGGCGACCAAGACTGCACGATTTGTCATTCACCACACGGTGCGGACAATGATCGCTACCTGGTCAATAGTGATGTGATGGTGCTTTGCCGAACTTGCCACTCGAGCACACACAAAGGATCGCATCCGATGGGCGAGGATGTCATCGACAAACGGACAAACGCAACGCTGGACTGCTTGAGTTGTCACAAGATGCATGGATCGGGACAGGAGTTCTATCTGGCGTTTAATCCCGATATGGATTTGTGCATACAGTGTCACAAACGCTGACGAGTAGATTGCAGACCGCACTGGAAAAGCGCCGCCTCGGGAACCGAGACGGCGCTTGACGTTTGTATCGGAAATGGTCTCAGGTTGCCGCGGGCAGGAACGATGAGATAATCTGTTCGACTTGACCGGCGAGCAGTTTGAAGGACATCTTCGAGTAGACTGCGGAGAAAGTGTATCCGCGCCGGTCGATAACCGCGTAGACTTGCTGATGGAATTGGGCTTTACCATCAACGGGCACAGTCTTGTAAATCCACTCGTAGATCGGCAATCCATTCGGCAAAGTGCGGGGGGCATCTTTGAGTGTATCGGCACTGCCGATCGAATGCTGGGTCAACTGGATGCGCTCGCGGGCATAGGAATCGACCGTGTGGTCGCCCACATTCTTATCGATTGTCAGGTTGAGCATGTGGCGCACACCGTGGACATCCGGTCCCATGAAGGTGAAGATGGAGTTGTCCTCCCAGCCATCGGGCAATGTTATTGTGAATTGAGAATTGGTCTTTGACATAGTTACTACTCCGTTATGGATGGTCGGATCACCGGAGGCAGATCACACCTTGAGTGCCGCCGAGAAAGATTCGTCCCTGATTGTCGACCAATGGCCGACACGTGAATTTGCCGTCGAACATACGATTGACAACCGCCTCACCGTGTTCGGAAAGGCGCGTGAAGAGCGAGCCGCAGGCGACAAGCAGTGAATTGTCCGTACAGGCGGTTAAGAAGATTCGGCCCTCGGTGGGGATCGAGAACTCCCAGATCAAGTTGGATTCCACAAAGTGATAGATCGTGTTGCCGACGGCGATCCAGGTTCTGGCGCCCGGCGCGGAGGCCGGCGGTTGAGGTACTGTGCCTTGAGTCTTGAGAAAGACGGACCAGATTTCCTTGCCGGAAAGATCAAGACAGCGCAGACGCATTTTGTCTTCGAAGTCGTCGACGGCGAGAATCTTATCTTCGTGGTTAATAGCGACGGCGTGCAAGTTGGTCACCGGCAATGAGACGATCTTGGTATTCGAGTCGGCATTGGCCGGAAAGATATCGATGAAGTTGTAGGTTCCGAGGCAGACGGTTGCGCCATCTGCGGTCATACGAGCGCCGCGTGATTGACCGGGACGTTCGAAGAACCACAAGAGGCGTTCATCTTCGGGCAGGTACCGCGCGTAGACGCCAGCGGGTTCGATCGGCGTGCCACTGGGACCGTGAACTGGAACAGACGCCGACGAATAGGCATAGCGGGTCTCGTTGGTATCAGCCAACACCCAGTTTAGGTGCGTGCGTTCGCCGAGAAACGGGAGAAATACACCTTCGACGACTTTGGAATCATAAGTGACGGTCTGGTAGAATCCGGCAAAATTGCGGGTCAGGACGCCATTCGGCATTGCCTGGCAATCGACGCCAAAGTGAACTTCTCGTCCCCAGACGAGTGCGCCATTGCCGCGTTCACGCAGTTCGAGATAGTCGGAGTAGCGGACGAGCAGTCGTTCATCGATTGAGGACAAACTAATTGGCTGTCGGCCATCGGCCGAGACTACGGTGTCCTTCGGCCAGACGATGAGAGCGGCTTGCGCAGGTACAAATGGCAAGTACGAGGTCGCCCGCAGGTCGGAATAATCGTAAGCATTGAAAATTTTCGCATTCGTCATGGCAACTTCCTTACGCGCCTTTGGCGACTGTGCGACCTCGGCTGTTCCACAACCGGGAGCAAACAGTGAGATCGTCAACAAAGAGCACGACGCAATTATAGTCGAGATACGCATTTATCACCTAGCAATTCCTTCCGTGACCGTCTGGAGCTTTGATTGCTCCGACATTATATTCGCTCCAATGTAAAGGTGTCACCGAGCTGGGCGTTGACCCAGACACGGACAAAGTCGAGCACAACAAGTTCGTCCTGACCTGCTGTCATATTAAGCAGGAAACGCACGGTTTCGGCGGCTGTCGCGTTCATTTTGATGCGCAGTTTATTCGATCCAATGAGGGGATTGTGAATGAACACCCTGGGATCACCGGCGTCAGCGTTATCGTGATGGAATTCGGTGATGTAATTCGTCTTGCCGTCGCTAGCGTCAGTGAAGCCTGGTACAAAATGTAAGAAGATTCGAGTAATGCCGCGGGTACCTCCAATGAGGCGATACTTGCCGCCCCAATTGAGCCAGGCGGCCTGCAGGTTGGCAATCTTGGAGGCTTTCTCGGCACCCGTCCAATCGTCGGGATCTTCCTCGAAGCTGACCTGCAACATTACGGCAACAGTCAAGACTGCCTGGTATTCATAGTCGTTCTGATTAAGATGGAGCCCACGGCGTGACGAGAGATCTTGGCCGATTTGGAACAAGGACAGACGAACTTGCTTGTCAGTTGCGCCGGGAATATCGAAGTGCTCATCGATGGCCTGCGGGAGGGCGAAGTCGTTGTTGAGTGTATGTGAGCCAAGTGTCAATCGGCGCTGGCCGGCAGCCGTGATGGTCAAATTGCCGCGATGATAGGTCAAATCTTGTCCGCCGCGAACGAGCTTTACTACGAAGCGCCGTGCAGCAGGATGGAAAGTTGGCCAGTTGTTGCTGGCGACTTCAAAATTGACTTTGTAGAGGATGTACCAGAGATGGTGATTTCGCGGCGCGACGTTGCCTTTCATCATCGACGTAGCGTTCGCGGGCATGGAATAACACTCGAAGTCGCGGCGATAGCTGCCAAAGATCCGACGATGGTGACCGGCGGCGTCATCATATTCGATCACGAATTCCTGATAGAAGTACTCATCGGGCAGACCGATAGCGTGACCGATTTCGTGCGCCAGCGTGAAGACTCCGAAAGTCTGACCGAGTTCGGTGACGGTTGAACCGACACCGCCGACGGAGCCAACATCATGGTATGCCGACTTATTCATCATGAAGAACGAATATGTCCGCCCCCAGAGGCGACGCTGGTGTTGATAAGCGCGACCGTATTGGCTTCCGGGATCATCGCGGCAGATGCAGGCGAGGAAACGGGACTTACCGCCGAGCGCGTTGCGGCGCGCGGTGGTTACGGCGGCGTGCTGGAAGAGCGCCTCGGAATTTGATTCGGTATCAAAGTCAATGCCGGTCGGGGTATTGGCATCGGAGATCACGAAGGTTTCGCGTTCGTCATAGAAGTAGAACGGTTTAATGCGCTCTGATGTTGCCGTGGGGGTCACTTCATCGAGATAGAACTGGATCATGTTCCAGCGATCCATGGCATTGTAACAGCCTTCATCAACGAATTTTAAGACGTCGGCGCCGGTGGGTATCGGATTGGTAGCGGCACCGGCAGTTCGCGTATCTCTCATAAAGGAAATGGCGATATAGTTGATCGTGTACGAGATCGGGTGCTGGTCTTCCAAGTGCAGATGGTGGAAATAGAAGAACTGGTAATCGCCGCTAAAACTGAATTCACGATTGACATTTGTTCCGCCCATGTCGAATGAGCGCATGCAATCGGGGTCATCGCGCAGAGCGGCGCGAGCGCCGACGACAAAACCATTGGTTTCCCAATTGGCCGATTCGACGGTACGGCGCGCACGAATGGGATAAAAGCCATCACGGAAATGAATGATGGCGGCTGTCTTGGTGTCCTCGAGTTTTTCCGTAATCAGATTTCTTGGGAAAGGAATTCGCGCGGACTTGGAGTCAGCGCCGCGCTTGAAGAGCTTGAGGAAACCATCGGCGGGATCGACGATGAGAATCTTGACGCGTGATTGAGCGGTGAGATTCTTCGCTACCGGCGGAAGGCTGTGATCGGCATCCTTGATATCCTGCGTACCGCCGACGGCATCGAGCAAGACGATGTCATCGAGCGAGAATGTCAGTGGTGTATTGGGATCGCTGAAATTGCCGCCGAACGGTTTCAGACCGCGATGGGTTTGCATGACAGCGCGGAAGCGATCGCCGACGTCGATATCGGCTTGATAGCGCGTCCAGTAATTCACCGAAGACCACTTAGCGGGCAGGTCGTAGTACTTTGTCCGCACAGCAAGCGGCATCGCAGCGATTGCATCGGGCAACTCGGTCGTAATCACCGGTGCTGCCGTTTCGTTTTCGGTGAAGACGAACTTATTGGCGGTCTCAAATGTGAAGTGCAGATCGGTGCGCGCCGGATTGTCCTGGACCTTCAGGGTGTAGACTCCGCCGGCATAGGTAATTCGCGCAGGAATTTCGGTCGTACCATTTTCAAAGGCCTTGATTGGCAGGCCATCGGGGACTTCCTTGATCGCCTTGGCGATGCGATCGTAGTACACAAACTTCAAATGGTAAGCGACAGCATTGAGATCGTTGGGATCGATATAAACGGGGGCGAAGTGCCACTTGTGCCAGAGCGGGCATTCCGCCGGAGTGTGCACCGCATTGGTCGTCGTCGGGCAGTTCAAAGTCGGGAGTTCGGCTTGGTCGAAAAAGAGGATCTCGACGCGGCGATTGAGCTGGGAGCGATAGTTATCGCGACCGGCGCTATCGAGCGGGAACGATTCGCCGCAGGCAACCATCTTCTTGAGATCATCAGCAAACGCCAAGAGACTGCGGTATTGACCCATGCGGTCGCGCGTGATGCCGAGATTATAAGCGATCTCATCGTTGTAGACATCGTAAACGGCGCGCCACATTTCGATGGGCCACTTGTGGGAGCCGGAATTTTTGATGCGATTAAAAATATCGGGAGGTAACTGCAGGCTACCGGACGGCGCGAGACCCGCGAGCACCCAGTTGTTGTAAGCGGCGATGAATCGTTCGGTTGCGCCCTTGGTGTTGTCACCCCAGGTATTGTCAACCTGGATCGGGTCGCAGTCCCAGCCCCAACGGGTGCTGAATTTGATGAATTTCATGATCTGCTGGTAGTCTTCGATCCGGTGGCGTTTCTCGGAAATGGTCGCCCATTGTTCGCGGTCGCCCTCAAGCAGGAACTGAATGTTCTGTGCGCGCTGGGCCGATAACTCGAAGTTCATCTTGGCCTGGCCGGAGGTGTCGGTGTGACCGGCAATCAGGAGGCGCTTATTGGGATCGAACTCGAATTGCTTGAAGCAAAGTGCCAGTGCTGCCAATCCAGAGACTTGATTCTGTTGCTGTTGAGTTCCGGCATCGGACGGGTTGTCGGTAGTGCCGTCCGAAGAGGATGATCCTTCGGGGGCCGCGGGCATCATCACCGCGCTGTCGAGGTGGAAGAGGACGTCTTCCATTTCGAGAATCTGGACATTCAGGAGGCGGTGAATAAAGGTGTTGGGAACTCCGGTCGTTGCTCCGATCCGATAGAGAAAATCGCGGAAGGTTCCGATGATGCTGTCAAGAGTCAGTGTCATAGCCTGATTTTAGTTATCAACTCCATGATTCATCGCGCACATCAAAGGCGACGCGCACGCGCCCGGCCGGGACATCCGTTTCCTTGGCGTAGCCGCTGCCGTCGAGCCTTCCCTGCCGGACTTCTCCGGTTGGAAGGTAGAGCTTGTATTTTTTGTCCGGAACGGCATTGCCGTCTTTATCTTTGAGTTTGATTTCGACATCATCGGTCACGGTCAGCATACCGGAGCGTTTTGAGAAGCCCTTCGCGGTAGCGATGAAATAGTATGACGGTGACGAATACTGGCCAAGTTGTTCTTTCTCTTCAACAATCTGGATGAGCGATTCGCTGATTTCGATCTTCCATTCGCCTTCGATCTTGTTGCCACTGACTTCGGTTTCGACGAACGTGAGCATACGGGTCGAATAGTTCGGGTCGTGAATCCAGACTTCGAGGCGTGCTTTAGTGCCGTCATCAATGCCAGCGGTTTCGGCGGTCATGGTGACGGTATCGCCGACTTTAGCGCTGG
>CAZQBX010000015.1:0-25040 GCA_964592145.1 uncultured Ignavibacteria bacterium | reverse complement strand
ATGAAAGAATGAAGTCCGATTTCGTAGTTGCCCGGTTCGACTCCGGTTCCGGAGACACCGCCGCCGAGAATGCCGCCGCTTTCATTGTTGTTGGGGTCGGTCATCGAGTATTGGCAGTCGGTGATTGGATTGCCACCGGAATCAGCAAATTGGACATCGAGGAAATGATCTTCGGTTTGTTCGCTCGAAGCAGAGCTTTCGGACTGACTTTCACCGATTTCGGTTTCTTCGGCGGTCTGGCTTTCCGCTTCCGCGGATCCGCTGCTGGAAGATGCAGAGCCACCACCACCACCGGCACCACCGTCGCCGATGAGGACTTTGGTTGCGCCTTTGACGATTACATCAGGAGGACCGACACAAGTGCATTGATCGGTCACTCGCGCAGCCGGCATATTGCCGATCAAGACGCCCATTGAGCCCTTGATGATGGGACCGCCGACATGCGGTTTGGGGCCGTCAAACATCGGACAGACATGCATATCGGTGACGCGAGCAGCCGGCATTCCTTCGATCAGGACCATCGGGAACCCGGAGACGATGGTACCGCCATGTGCGCAAGAATCGCCCATTCGGGCCGCTGGCATAGGAGACATTATTACAATCCTCTCAAATGTACTACACCGAGATAGTCGATTGGAGTTGGATGTCGTTCAATGTTTTTGGAGAGAGCGACAATAGAGAATCTATTGCGCCAATGGAATTGAGTCAATTGAGAATTGCAGGCGGAGAAGTGAATCTAATCTTCAGAGCGCACGAACTTGGCTCCGCAGAAGGGACAGTCGGTGACCTTGCGACTGATCCACTCGTGACCATGGCTGCAACGCTGAAGCGCCGTGTCGGGATCGATATAAACGGTATCCCAGTCTTTCAAAACGGTGTATTTGAGGTTGCCATTTGCGACACGCATGGAAAAGGTGAGTTGCTCCACCTTGTGGATCATGTCGCCTTCGCAATCAAGCTTGAGGGTCATGGTATCTTGCTTAACCTGTTTTTCTTTCATCGTGCGGGTATTGCGCTCAATAATGCGGCTCTCGACGCAGATTTTGTTGTCGGGGCGCTCGCCGCGATAATAGAGGGTTTGTTCAGTGACGATGGTATCGATTGTCATTCGCCATTGGGCGATCACAAAATCCGGCTTGGCGGTGAATTCGACTCCACCTTCATAGCGCTTGCCGATTGAAATGCGTTCGGCGGCGTCGGTTTCGTAGAAATCAGTAGTGCAGACGATGGCGGCCACGATCGCGATCACGGCCAGTCGAGCGACGTTATGAGCTATATTTTTCACTGACATTCCCTCCACACTACTTTTATCGACCGGACAAGATAGTATTCGGAGCAGAAGTCTGCAATTCTACATGTTGACTGTTTATTGAGCAGGAACGTGCAGATTTTGAATAGCGCAAAGGCAAATTCGACGAAGCCGGTGTAAACACCGGCTCCGCGAAAGATTTGGGGGAGCGTCGTTTAGCCCTTGAAAAGACCAATTACGATTCCGTCGGGATCAGCGAAGAGCGCACAGGCGCCGATTCCGGGAATTGGGGTAGGCGGCAGCACAGTGTGTGCACCGAGCTTTTCAGCCTTATCGAGTGTCGCCTGCAAATCGTCGACCCCGACATAGAAAGTAACGAATGGCTTCTGTCCCGGTTGGACCGGCCCGATTCCGCCGCCGATAGAGTTTTTGCCGGCGGCCTCGACCAGAGAGTAATCAAACCCCGGGGCAGTGCTGGTTTTCCAGTCGAAAAGTTTGGAGTAAAAATCCACGGCCTTGTCGCGATTGGCGGCGCTGATTTCGAAATGAATAACTGGTTGTGCCATGATGTCCTCGTTGCTTGTTATAAGTTACCTGTAAACATTAACGAATCGCCTGGTTTGGCTGTCTACCGAAGCGCTGGGTCAAGAATCCGAGTATCAATCCGACAAGGGTGCCGGGGATGAGGATTTCGACCCAGTAATGTCCGCCCTGTTCATTGGGGATAGCTGCCACCGCAAATGCCAGCGCAAAGCCGACAACCAGACCAACGATGATGCCAATCTTCATTGATTGATATTTGCGGGCAACAAATCCAATGATTATGCCGGCGATCAGGCCCTTGATCGTCGAGCCGATGACGATTCCGGCGATGGCGGGTGTTGTTTCCGGCGCGGAGAATAAGGCAGTGAGGCCATCGATCGCGCCAAGAACGGCTCCCAGCAGTAATCCCAGTACGGGTTTTGACATTGATTGTCTCCTTTCGTTATCAAAACATTCAGTTTGTTGACTACCTATTACCCGGCAAGGCTAAATCCTTTACAGATTTGTTCGCAAATAAATCAGGAATCTCACCAGCATATAGCCAATGACAATCAGGACAATCAGCTTGTTCTTGGTGATCCAGCGCGTGACTCGCTCGAAAAGGTTTTCTTTATAGGCTGAAACGGGCAGATGATCAAGGAAATTTGTAAGGTCCTGTGACAGTTCGCTGCAGGATTGATATCGGCAACCGGGTTGTATCGACATCGATTTCAGGCAGATTGCATTTAGAGACTTGGGAATATCTTGATTGAGTTGGCGAGGCTCGATGAAGTCTCCGGATATAACAGCGAGCCGAATTGTCTCGGCTGAATCGCCGAGAAATGGAGCTTTGCCGGTAAGAATGAAATAAAGCACTGCGCCCAGAGAGTAAATGTCGGTTCGGTAATCTACCTGCGAGACGTCGCCGCGGGCTTGTTCCGGCGACATGTACGCAGGCGTACCGAGTATAGTTCCAAAGTCGGTAGTTTCGAGGGAATTGTCTCCAGTCGATGTTACTGATGATGCATCAGAGGAGTCTGACGAAATGATAGCCGAAATTCCCCAATCCATGACGAGGGCTTCGCCAAATCCACCGATCATGATGTTGGCAGGTTTGAGATCGCGATGAATTACTCCGCGCGAGTGGGCGAAAGAAATGGCATCGCAGACTTTCTGGAAGACACGCAAGAGGTCGGCGCGGTTGCGGTTTTGGGTGACAAATTCCTCCAGCGTGACGCCTTCAACGTACTTCATGACATAGAAGGCGCGGCCATCCGACAGAGTGCCGAAATCGTGAATCGGGACAATACCGGGGTGTTCGAGGCGGGCAACAATTTGCGCTTCGCGAGTGAGACGTTGTGTCAACGCGGGACCGGATGCTGTCAGTGCGACGACCTTGACCGCGACGAGTCGGTCGAGTTCACGGTCGCGGGCGAGGTAGACTGACGCCATTCCGCCGGACCCAAGGTTGCGGACGAACTCGTATTTGGTGTCCTCAAGCCCGGGAAGGCCGATTAGTTTCAGGAGGTGATTGAGGTTGTCGTCGGATAATGGCGTCACACATCAACTCCAAGAATGCTGCGAACTTCTTCGCGATATTCGGCGTCGGTTGCCGTCATTTCGCGAATTCGGTCAAGGACGATTTTGCGGAAGTCGCGACGGGCGGCGGCGAGGTAGTTGGTGACCGTTTCAACCGACAGACTGTATTGAGACGCCAATTGGTGATAAGAAGTCTTATCGTTAGAATCGAGTGACTGCAGGTCGTAGCGCTCGAAGAGGGCAAAATGGATTGCTTTGCCAGAACATTCATAGTGTTCTTTTAGCGAGTTAACGGCTGAGGTGAGGAGATTGCGAATCCACTCCTGTTCAAAAAGTTCCTCGGGCGAGAGGTTAATTGAATTCTTGGGAACTATAAGGTCTCGTTCGATAAAATCGAAGTCGGTTGAGAGATGTTGCGCATCACCTCCGCGCTTTATCCGAGATGCCGATTGATTCTCCTTATCGACGAAACGATCAAGGCAGAGCCGTAGAAATGTACGAAAGCGCGCCTTGCTCGGGTCGAAATCGGCCAGGAATTCCTTTTCGAGCGCCAAGAGGAAGAAACTCTGTGTCAGATCAGACGCGGATTCGGCGTCCTTGCGCCAATGCAGGCGAAGGTACTTGTATACAGCCGGGCGGTAGATCTCGATTACGCGCGCCAAGGCAAGTTGGCGTTGTTCCGGACTGCCCTGTTTGAGCGCGACAATTGCAGAATTGCGGGTAAGAGGAAATCCGCCGGCAGAATGGTGCTTATCGGGCATGGGAGTTCCCCGCAAAACCGGCAGACTTCAGAATTGCCGGAACGACCAGATATCGGTGATTTATGAATCGTGTCATGGTGTTGACAGATTACATACGAAGGAAAGGCAGAAATGTCAATATCCGGGGCAGATATCGTCTAAGTAGGGTTCTGACTTTCCACAGATCACGCCTGATTGGGCGGGGTTCGGAGCACCATCAGCCGGATTTCGGTCATATCCTCCATTGCCCAGCGGACGCCTTCGCGGCCAATGCCGCTCTCTTTGACACCGCCATACGGCATGTTATCGACCCGCCAAGACGGGACATCGCCAATAACGACGCCGCCGACCTGCAGAGTATTCCATGCCTTATGAGCCTTGTAGATATCGCGCGTGAAGATACCCGCCTGAAGGCCGTAGCGGCTTGAGTTAACTTCACGCAGTGCGGCATCAAAATCGGAGAATCTGGACAGGATGGCAACTGGTCCAAAGGCTTCGTGGGTACAGAGAATCTGGTCTTTGGGGACATCTGAAAGCAAAGTCGGTTCCATCATGGCACCCTTTCGTCGGCCGCCACAGAGAAGTCTTCCGCCGGCGGCAACAGCGGAGCCGATCCACGTTTCAAGGCGATCGGCTTCGCCTTCGGAGATCATCGGACCGATGAAGGTTGACTCATCGCGCGGATCTCCGAGTTTCAGTAGCTTGGTGGCAGCTACGAGCTTCTTAGTGAAGTCGGAGTAAATCTGTTCGTGAATAATGATGCGCTGAACGCTGATACAACTTTGGCCCGATTGATAGAATGCGCCAAAGACAATTCGATTAACGGCGTCATCGAGGTTGGTGTCGGCATCGACGACGCAGGCGGCGTTGCCGCCGAGTTCGAGAATAACCTTCTTGCGTCCGGCGCGGGATTTGAGGTCCCAACCAACCGCCGGCGAGCCGGTAAAGCTCAACAATTTGAGGCGATCGTCTGTTGTGAATTTATCTGCGCCACCGCGACGACAAGGCAAGATCGAGAATGCGCCCTGCGGCAGATCAGTTTCGGCGAGTATCTCCCCTATCAAGATGGCGCCAATCGGTGTCATGCTTGCCGGTTTCAGAACGAAGGGACAACCCGCGGCAATGGCAGCAGCGACCTTATGGGCGACGAGATTAAGCGGAAAGTTGAAGGGCGAGATGAACGAGCAGGCGCCGATGGGTACGCGTTTCCACATTCCCGAGTAGTCTTTCGCACGCGGCGTAATGTCCAGAGTCATGACTTCGCCGGTAATGCGGACAGACTCTTCGGCGGCGACACGGAAGGTATCGATCAGTCGAGTCACTTCCCCCCGGCTGTCGCGGATCGGTTTGCCAGCCTCGATGCAAAGAGCCAGGGCAAGTTCCTCGGCACGTTCTTCGAAGCGGCGCACGCAATGATTGAGAATCTGCTGGCGCTGATATGAAGGCAGGGTGCGCATCGGCTCTTCGGCTGAGACGGCCGCGGATATCGCGCGGTCAATCGCGTCGGGATCGGCCATGGCTACGCGGGCGACGATGGCGCCGGAGTACTTGTCGGCAACCTCGAGGTCGGTATTGGCGAATAACGGTTGGTTGGCTATGTAATATGGATATTTGTCTTTAAGCATGAGAACCTCGCATCGAGATATGAACAGTCTATTTGCAAATATCGCTAAAACGTTAGGTGGAGCGCAAGGGGTTGTATGGCGGGGTGTGTTATTGCTTGATTGAAGTGCAGTTCAGACCTATCTTGTGCGGCGCGTTTCTTAGGGACCGAGAGACCGGGAGTTCTGAAATAGAGAAAGCAAGATCGAATGAAGTAGTCCACGCCCTGACAGTTGACGTTGAGGGATTTGTGGAGGGAATGGCGGAGAGTTTTCCGATTCCCGAGAAGTACTTCGACGATGACGCGGCGGATCGCGAAATCGAGATCAACGTCAATGAGACACTTGAGGGATTTGAGCGAATGCAGCTTCGAGCCACGTTTTTTGTTCTGGGACGAATAGCGGAGCGGCTCCCGCATTTGATGAAGAGAATTACGGCGGCGGGTCACGAACTGGGTTCGCACAGCTTCTTTCACAAACGTATTTTCAATCAGTCACGCGAGGAGTTCCGAAGGGACTTGCGGCGCAGTAAGGACGCCTTGGAAAGCGCCGGCGGGCAGAAGATTCTGGGATTCCGGGCGCCGGATTTTTCGATTACGCCTGATTCGTTGTGGATACTGGACGAGATTCGCGACGCCGGATTCCTATATGATTCATCGCTGACGCCGACGGATATTCACGATGTTTACGGAATGTCGGATGTGCCGGCGGAGATTCATCGACACGCCAACGGACTATGGGAGTTTCCGGGAGGGACCTTTCGATTTCTCGGGAAGACTGTGCCTTATGGCGGGGGAGGCTACTTGCGGCTGTATCCGGTGGCAATGTCGAGGGCGCTGATCCGACGGAGCGCCAAGGCAGGTCATCCGGCAATGATCTACTGCCACCCATATGAATTAGGCAGCCGGATAGTTCAAGTGGAGCCAATGTCGGCGTATCGAAAATTCAGGCATTATTACCACACGAAATGTGGATTACGGCGACTGGAGCGGGTACTACGCGGATTTGCGGTGGACACAGTTGCGGAAGTACTGCGCAAGAATGGAATGAAGGAAGAGAAATGACAGATAACGTGTCTCACGATCACCAGCGGGCGGCGGCATATTTTGACCGGAAGGCCGAGTTGTTTGATTCCTTATATAGTCTGGACAAGACCTCGCCATACATGCGATTTATGAACCGGCACTTCCGCAGTGATATTTATGAGCGATATCTATTGACGATCGATCACGTTAAGAGCAGCAAGGCGCAAAGTGTACTTGATGTCGGTATCGGCAGCGGGCGCTATGCGACGGGCTACGCTGAGGCAGGAGTAAAGCGGGTTGTCGGTGTTGATATCAGCAACTCAATGTTGGATTTGGCAAGAGAGCACGTCCAACGACTCAAGAGCACGGAGACAAGGTTCGAGTTTGTCTTGTCGGATATCGATGATTATGAGACAGCCGATAAATTCGACGTTGTGGTGGCGATGGGATTTTTCGACTATATCAGCGAGCCCGTGCCGAGTTTGGCGAAGTTACGAGAATTTTGCGCGCACTCTGTTATCGCATCATTTCCGAGTATCTCCTTCTATCGCACGCCGCTGCGCAAGGTGCGCTATGCCATTAAGAAGTGTCCTGTCTACTTCTATCGCATCCAGCAGGTTGAACGACTGGCGAATGAGGCTGGCTTCTCCAAATGCCAGGTGACAAAGATTAAAGGTGCGGGCATGGATTATGTCGCCATCATGACACGCTAATGGACAGAGGCGATGACGAAATCCGACGATGAGACAGTTCCAGGTGTGTCGATCATCCTCGCCGTGCGAAATGAGGCGGAGCATCTGGACGATTGTCTGCGGGCACTCGCGCAGCTGGACTATCCAGCTGACAAGATCGAGATTCTGCTTGTTGATGGAATGTCGGATGACGGTACCGCAGGGATTATTGCAGACTGGGCGCATCGCCATGTACGCATCAAATCGATTCAGAACCAGCGCAAGACGGTATCGTGCGGGATGAATCTCGGTATCGCGGCGGCCAAGCACGACTTTGTTCTCTGGATTTCCGGGCATGCGATTTTGCAGCCGGCACACATTCGTCAGTGTCTGGCGACGATGGGAGCCAACGGCGCGGCGGCAGTTGGGGGCGTGCTGACAACAAAAGGAACAACGGCAGTCGGCCGAGTCAATGCGGCGGTATTGTCGAATCCGTTCGGCGTCGGCGGAGGGGCTCATCGAATCGGCGGGCGGTCCGGGTGGGTACCGGTGGTGACGATGGCGCTGTACCGCAAGGCGGCGATTGTCAATGCAGGCGGATTCGATGAGACCTTGCAGCGCAGCCAGGATAATGACCTACATCATCGGATGAACAAGTTGGGGTTGCGGTCGTATTTAAATGTCGAAGTCAACCCGACCTATCTTTGCCGGAACACCTTCCGTGGATTTTTGCGCCAGGCATGGAACAACGGGTTTTGGAATATCATGTTGTCGCGGCGCGGGCACGGCGGATTTTCACCACGACACTTTGTGCCAATGGCTTTTGTAGGTGGGCAGGTGGTACTGCTATTACTGGGATTTTTCCTGCCCATTGCGTGGTGGATACTTGGCGGAGCGCTGGCAGTTTATTTGATCAGTGCGGGAGCTGTATCAGTCTTTGCGGCAATCAAGGCGCGATTGTCGTGGCAAGCGATGGTACTACCGATATGGTTTGCGGCGTTGCATTACACCTATGGCGTCGCTTCATGGGCGGGATTCTTAAGAGCGAAGGACTTTGACAAAAAGACACGGTGATGAGTCAAGACAACAAGAATAAGTCAATGCTGGACAAGTTTCTGGGGATATTCGCTGAAGTCCACGGCGGCGAGGGCGCACTGTCGTTGTTGATGACTCTGAATATCTTCTTGATCCTGACGGCCTACTACATTGCCAAGGTTGTTCGTGAGCCGTTGATTCTTGCCGGCGGCGGCGCGGAGATCAAGGCGTATTCATCGGCGCTGCAGGCGATCGTGCTGGTTGGCGCGGTCAATCTTTACGCATACATGGTGGCACGATTTGACCGGCGCAAACTGTTGAATGTCGTGGTAGTATTTTTCACTGCGTGCTTCGCCGCGTTTTACTTGCTGGGGATCGCGGAGACTCGTTATCTCGGAGTGATCTACTTTGTCTGGGTCGGTGTATTCAGCCTGACGGTGATTGCGCAGTTCTGGTCATTTGCGAATGACATATACACACCGGCGGAAGGCAAGCGCCTATTTGCGATTATAGCTTTCGGCGGTTCAGCCGGGGCGGTCTTAGGCGCCAAGTTTGCCGAGGTATTGATCGACGTAATCGGTATTTATGAGTTACTGCTGGTCTCGGCCGGATTGCTGTTGACGAGCCTGTTGATTACGAATTTCGTGGAGTCGCGAAAACGCAATCGACCTCTGCCGAGTGACGTTGCGGCACAAGTGGCAGAGCCTGCGATGTCCAAGGAGGGAGCATTCAAGGTTGTGTTCCGACACCGTTACTTGCTGTTGATAGCGATCATGATATTGTTGACGAACTGGGTTAATACGACCGGTGAGTACATTCTCGGCAATGTCGTCAGCAAGGCAGCGCAGACGTCGGTGAGCGGTATCGTTGATGTCGAGGCAGCCAAACAAGCCGAGAAGGTATTTATCGGTAAGTTTTACGGTGATTTTTTCTTTTATGTGAATCTGCTGGGGTTGCTGCTGCAGCTATTCATTGTCTCGCGGGTAGTGAAGTATCTCGGCATGCGAGTGGCGATTATGGCTTTGCCGGCGATTGCCTTGGGCGGGTATTTTTTGATCGCGTTCACTCCCCTGCTGTCTTTGATCCGACTGGCAAAAACGGCAGAGAACGCCACTGACTATTCGCTCAATAACACTGCGCGACAGATGCTGTTTCTGCCGACGACACGGGAGCAGAAATACAAGGCAAAGGTGGCGATTGACAGCTTCTTCGTACGAGCAGGCGATGTGTTGTCGGCAGGACTGGTGTACGCAGGCATACACTGGCTGACTTTCAGTGTGACGCAGTTTGCGATTGTGAATTTGGTGCTGGTGGTTGTATGGCTGGCGATTGCATTCCTGGTTGCACGAGAGAACAAACACCTGATGCACGCGTAGCAGATTCTTCGCGGAAGCTCTTCCCTATTTTCAGAATGTCCCTGGGCGGTTAACCGAGGCGCTTGATAGCTTCTTCGTATGGGGTAAACCCGCGAGGTTTTCCATTTCCCGGTGAATCCGGTTTGTGGAACGCTGGGCTATCCGAGATGATCTTCAGGAGATTTTCGCGTTCACTCGGTTTGGCGAGATGGGCGATCCCCACGGCGCGCTCACCAAGACTAAGTGTGCGCGGATCGAGCGAGCCATATTCGGTGACGAGGATGACCTTGTCAACCGGAGTGGCAGTAGTAGTAATTCCGGCCGGACAACGATCAACGATCTTCGAGATGCCTTCGCTGGTCTGCGATTTGAGCGCAATGATCGCGACTCCGCCTTCGGAATACTGGGCACCCCGGATAAAGTCGCTTTGGCCGCCGACACCGGAGTAGATCTTGCGTGCTTCGAGCGAATCGGCCCAGACGTTGCCGTGGAGGTCGACGCCGATCGCGCTGTTGATAGACACCATCTTCGGCTGTTCGGAGATCTTAAAGACGCTGTTGGTGTAGTTGCTGGGGCGACTCTGCACCGCGCTGTTGAAGCTTAACCAATCATAGCCATCCTGGTTTTCCGAAAGGAAGATTGAGGCTACCGAGAAGTTCAGATTCTGCTTCCAGCGATTGGTAGCAACGCCCTTCTTTACGAGTTTGGCCATGGCGTCGGCGAACAGCTCGGTGTGGATAGCGAGGTCTTTAACGCCCTTCTTGAGGATGGCTTCAGTAACCGCCTCGGGAACCTCGCCGATTCCGTATTGAAGTGTCGATCCTGGTTCGCTTCCGGAGCCGTCGCAGATATAGAGAGCGGCGATGATTTCGCCGATGCGAGTGGCGACGCTGTCGGGTTCGGGTATCGGGCTGGAAGGCAGCGGATAGTCTACATCGAGGACATAGTCGAGCATACTTTCGGGAACAGTGGTACCGAGGACGAAAGGCATTTTGGCATTTCGCTCGGCGATTACAATTCCACCATTCTTATGACAGGTATTGATGGCCTCAAGAACACCTTCGACGGTAGTGCCGAGGCTGTAGTTACCGCCGCGGTCGGGACCATTGACTTGAAGGAGAACGACATTGGGTTTAATGGCGCTGCGGACATAGCGAGGAATTTCTGATAAGTGAATCGGGTGGTAATAAGCCCATCCCTTGTTAACGGCTTCACGCGTTATGTAACTATTAAAGATGATTCGATGAGTGAGCGTGGCACAGCGTTTCTCGGTAAAAAGTGGTCGAATTCTTTCGCCAAGCCAAAGTACACCGTAAGTATCCACATCTTTTATGGAGTGGTCGAGTCCTAATTGCTCGAGCAACACTTGGGGGGTTGCGGCGTTTCCGGAGATATAGATGACGCTGCCTGGCTGAATCAGGAGCGGATTGATGACTTCGTCTACGGAGTTAACCCTAATCATATAAATAAGATACCGATTTTCTGCTGCGATTTCAATCGTTTATTATCTTATCGACGTTTGAACGCAGATAAACACTCTTGGAATAGAAATGGTGGGGAGTGCGCTGACAAAGCGATAAGAAGCAACGAAGATGTCTGTTAGTTCTTCATTCTCTTTGACTTAGCGCAATACAGGGGGCGTTAAACGAGGTTGGCCTCAACCGTTTCGGAAGCGGACGCCTTCAAGATGACTGACTTCCGGGTGGAAAGATATGTATAGAGTGCCGGGATGACATAGAGAGTCAAAACCAATGAGAATAGCAGTCCTCCGATGATAACAATACCCATTGAGACGCGGCTCTTGGCGGCGGCACCCAAGGCGAGAGCGATCGGCAACACTCCAAATACGGTAGCAAGGCTGGTCATGAGAATCGGACGGAAGCGTTGGGTTGCGGCGTCGATGACGGCTTCGGGAATTGACAATCCCTGCAACTGTCTCTGGTTGGCGAATTCGACGATCAAGATGCCGTTCTTGGTCACGATGCCGACAAGGGCAATGATACCGATCTGGCTGAAGATATTTAGAGTCTGTCCAAAGAGCCAAAGGGATAGAACAGCTCCGGCAAGGGCAAGCGGTACGGTGAACATGATTGTCAGTGGGTCGCGGAAGCTCTCGAACTGTGCGGAAAGAATCAGATAGACCAGGATCAAGGCGAGAATAAATGCAAAGAGCAGCGTGTTCGAGCTTTCGGCAAAGTCCTTGGCTGCGCCGCCCAGACTGGTCGAAAAGGACTCATCAAGCACCTCGCCGGCGATCTTGTCCATTTCTTCAATGGCACTCCCGATTGTCTGCCCGGTAGCTGGAGAGGCGCTGACGGTGGCCGAGACATAACGATTGTACCGATATAATTGCGGCGGACTGCTGCGATAAGACATCGAGACCAAGTTGTCCAACTGGATTAATTCGCCACGGCTGTTGCGGATGTAAATGGAACTTAAATCGAGCGGCTCATCGCGATTTTCGCGATTGGCTTGTGCAATCACAGGGTATTGTTTGCCGTTAAGAATGAAGAAACCATAGCGTTGGCCACTGAAGAATAACTGAAGTGTTTCGGCGATGTCCCGGACGGTGATTCCCAAAGCGCGAGCGCGATCGCGATCAATCTCGATGGTCAGTTCTGGTTTGTTGAACTTAAGGTCAAGGTCGACCACCTGAAATGCCGGATTACTCTCGGCTTTCTCCATAAACGCAGGTATAACCTCTCGCAGACGATCGAAATTGGGTGCTTGAATGATGTATTGAACGGGCAATCCGCGACCGCGGGTATTGCCAATGGTTTGCTCTTGAGTGACGAAGGCGCGCGCAAAGGTCTGGTCGCGCAGTTGGCGACTGATCGCATCGGCGACCTGCTGTTGAGTGCGTTCACGCTCATTGGGTGGAACCATATTGACACGCACGAACCCGGAATTGGCAGAGGAATTACCGCCACCACCGGCGGTGACGGAAAGGATGACGTTTTTCTCGGGCAGGGTGTCGACGATTTGAATCAAACCGCCGATGTAGTTGTACATCGCTTCATATGCAGTCCCTTCCGGTGCGGTGGCGTTGATGACCAGCCGGCTTTTGTCTTCCATTGGAGCCAGCTCTGACGGCAGAATACCGCCCAAGCCGAAAATAATCGCTATCGATACGACCATAATCACCAACGCCAAATAGCGGCGGGCGATGAACGTGCGCAGGGAGCGGTGATAAGATGAACTCAAGCGATTGAACATCCGCTCGCTCCAGAGGAAGAACTTGTTTTCGTGAGTGCTTTTGTGCAGAGTGCGTGCACTTAACATCGGCGTCAGGGTGAGCGAAACAAAGGCGGAGATCAAGACGGAACCGGCAACGACAATTCCGAATTCGCGGAAGAGCCTGCCGGTAAGACCCTGCAGGAAGATAATCGGCAGGAAGACTGCCGCGAGTGTGATTGTGGTCGAAACGATGGCGAAAAAGATCTCGCGTGAACCAGCGTGGCCGGCTTCGATGGGTTTCATTCCCCGTTCAATCTTGCTGTAGATATTCTCGAGGACGACGATGGCGTCATCGACGACGATACCGGTCGAAAGCACAATTCCCAGGAGCGTCAGAAGATTGATCGAGAAGTCGGCGAAATACATAATGAAGAAAGCGCCGATGAGCGAAATCGGAATGGCCAGCATCGGGATGATCGTCGTGCGCCAGTGGCGCAAGAATGCGAAAATGACCAACAATACAAGCAGGAAGGCGATCAGTATTGTCTCAACGACTTCGACGACCGCTTTGCGGATGTTGGTAGTGGTATCCATGGCGACGGCGAATTGCAGGTCTTCCGGCACGTCGCGCCTGATCTGTTCGACGCGCTTGTAGAATTCGTCGGCAATGGCAATGTGATTCGAGCCCGGTTGCGGGATGATGACGACCGATACCATAGGCACGCCGCCGTTTCCGCGCAGGCTGGTGCGTTCATTCTCCGGTGCAAGGGAGGCGGTGCCGACATCACGGAATTTTACGACCGAACCTTCGGTTTCCTTGACGATCAACTCGTTGAAGTCTTCCACACTTGAGAGCCGGCCGAAAGTCCGAATTGACAATTCAGTGGCGAGGCCTTCGATACGGCCGGACGGGAGTTCGACGTTTTCGCGGTTAAGGGCATTGCGGACATCGAGCGGAGTCAGGCCGTAGGCAGCCAGGCGCGCCGGATCGATCAACAATTTCATCGAGTAGCGTTTTTCGCCCCAGATGCGGACTTCGCTGACTCCGGGGATCGTTTGAAGCCGCTCTTTAAAGACATCATTGGCATAAGCCGTCAACTCAAGCAGTGAGCGTTTGTCGGTACGAACCGCCAAAGCGATGATCGGGCTGGAATCGGCATCGGATTTTGAAACCACCGGCGGGTCGACATCGGGAGGAAGATTGCGCACCGCGCGAGAAACTCGGTCGCGAACGTCGTTGGCGGCGTCTTCCATATTGACGCCCAGCTCAAATTCGACTGTGATCGAACTCCGGCCATCGCTGCTGGAAGATGTCAGCGAACGAATTCCGGCAATCCCGTTAATTGACTCTTCGAGGGGCTCGGTGATTTGTGATTCGACAACATCGGCGTTGGCGCCGGTGTAGTTGGTCTGCACGGTGATGACCGGCGGGTCGACCGAAGGATACTCACGGACTCCGAGAAACAGGAAGCCGATGGCTCCGAACAGAACAATCAGAATTGACAGGACGATGGATAAGACGGGGCGTTCGATGCAGACCGAGGAGATATTCACTTAGATACTCCGGTCAATTCGCCTGAAAGGTTTGAATTTTCACTCCCCTACCGTCGGCAAGTTGAAGCAGACCGGTAACAATCAGCGTATCGGAAGCGGAAAGCCCGCTGATGATCTGGATGCTTTTCTCTGTCCGGATTCCGGTTTTCACAGGCACTGATCTTGCTTTGCCATTTTCACAAACAAAGACTTTTTCACCGCTGATTTCGGGAATCACCGCACTGGTCGGGATGACAATGGCATCCGCAAGTTCGTGCAGAGTGATTTCGACTTTTGCAAATGAGCCGGGCATGAGGGCTTGAGTTGGATTGGGAATGAGCGCACGGGCTTTGATAGTGCGTGTGCCGGCGTCGATTTTTGATTCGACGGCATAGACGACGCCCTTGGAGACTTCCTGAGATTCGCCGACGCGCACCATAATCTCGATGCCGTTCTTTAGATCCTGTGAATACTTTTCGGGAACGGAAAACTCCACCTTCATCGGATCTAAGTCCTGCATGGTTGCGGCGAGCATATTTGGCGAGACGTATCCGCCTTCACTGACATAGCGAAGGCCGACGACACCATCAAAGGGAGCGCGGATTTCAGTTTTTGCCAGTTGGGATTCAATGACCTCTTTCTCGGCTTGGATGAGTTTGAGAGCATTCAGAGACTTGTCATATTCTTCCTGACTGATAACGTTGATTTCAAAGAGCTGGCGCTTGCGGTGTTCCTCGTCGGCGGCCTGCTTTTCTTCCAAGGCTTTGCGTTTTTGCTGTGCCAGGAGTTCGCGGTCGTTGATCTTCAGCATAAGCTCGCCCTTGGAGATACGGCGGCCCTCGTCGAAATAGACGCCAACGATTCGGCCCGAGATTTCGGGTCGAAGTTCGACCTCTTCGTTAGCAAGGAGAGTTCCGGTGGTAAAAATCTGATTACGCAGAAGCTGTGGCTTGATCACAAAAGCCTCGACAGACAGCAAGTTTGCACCGGACTCACGGTTAACGGGTTTGCTGCTGCTTTGGCCGCAACCGAATAGGGTTAAGCCGGATAGAATAGTCGCGGTGACAAGTGAGAGTTTTGCAGATCTACCAATATTATTCATAACCATTAATCATTTAACCTCATAAATCCAATATAGTTCCATCAGGTCTTTGGACTCTAAGTATGGCTATTTCCCGGTCAATTGCCAGTTGAAATTGGAATGAGGCGAGAAGGGGCGGTGATTCAGACGACGCACTAGGGATTGATGATTGTTGCGGCAAACTCCGGTACCTGTGGCTAATTCAGGAGGATATAATCGATGGAACAGCCAGTACTTACGGGTAACAGAATCTGGCGGAGAAGCTCGCGATTTTCTTCGCCGCATGGCAGCAAAGGTGGGAGAATGATGCAGAGGGCAAATCTATAGGTAAATCAATTTCACCATTCGAAAAGTAGACGTTTCATTCGATGTATGCTGTTGCCAAACAAAGAGTTCAACCCACTACGTACGTGCCATACGAAGTACGTGCCTATTTTTGGGGGATATAGAAGAGTTGACTATCTATGTTGTCTTTAGTAGGTTTGGTGTACTCGTGGTCATCCAGCAAAGGCAATTTGATTCGACACTTTGATGATTTTGAGTTGACGGATCGGTTTGTCAGTTTGGCGAAGCGGTCGTCTATTGTACTTCACAATGTAGTTTCTCGTGAACAAACACGGAGGGTCAAAAGCAAGATCTAGTTGACACAAAATTCGGGGGCGGGCAGGCAACGGAGCGTTTGTGCTGCCGAGTAGACGACATAATTGCGGAGCAATCGTTTGATTCGCAGATTCTGCGAACACGATCAGGACATGTATATAGGAGGTGATGTCGTAGTCAGCGGTGTGAAGGCGCGCACGTTCATCGTCTTGATGGCATGCGGATGACTTGGACAAAGGAGCGGGCACTCTGGCGAGATTGCAACATTCACGAATAGTATCAGCAGGTAGTAAGCGGAACTTCGAGATGCGCGTCATGGGATCGACGCATTCGTGTTCCATTTGGGGAATTCCTTTCGGAGGATGTTTAGATCTATTGGAGGAATGAGATAATGTTGTTAAGAAGATTTTCCTTAGCACTTGTTTTGCTATTGGCATTGGTATTCGCCAGCGCCATGGCATCAAACGGCGGCCGGCCGATTGCTTCGCCGGATGCTGATCTGACCGGGTTTGCGCCCGTCGGAACACAGAGTCGCCAAACCGCGCTGGGAACTCCCGGTGACGTGGTTAACTTCGGCACTGCCGTCACACTCGGCGGAAATTACTTGAAGAAAATGCAGGCAGACGTCACAGAAGATAATGCCGGCAACGGATCGGGTGGCAGCGAATCACCGAATGATCCTGACGACGCTGGATGGGACTGGGTTGTGACTTCACCACCTGCTCCCTTCTTCCATACAACGGCAGCGAGCGCTTCCAACATCTATGGTGCAACGGTATTGGGCTTATACTACGCCTATCTCGAAACGAACGATGCCACGTATTTCACGGCATTGACCGATGCGGCGAACTGGATCCGCGATCACAGCGCGATTCGGACAGCGTCAGACATGAAGTTTCTTATGCTTTATGATGATCTTCCAGCAGTCGCCGGGACGGTCTATCAGGACACGGCGAAAGCACGCTATGACTATCGTATCGGTCTATACGGGTCGGCGACGGCATTTGCGCAGTATATCAGGGATACTCGCGGCGTTACGCAGGGATATCCCAACGGAATTATCGGCTGGGATATTGGCATTTATGCGGTAGTGGCGCAGATGCTTTACGCCCGGTACGGCGGCACTTACGATGTTGACGCCGATGCCATTGCCGAAGTGTTGTGGCAGGATTCCTTCAACAGCAATCCGGGCTATTTTGACGTAGTGGCGGATGCGGGATGGGATCCGACCTGGACAAATGTCAACTACTGGTGGTACACGCTGGGAATCTCGGGATTGCTGGACGCGTTCTCGGCGTCTGGAAGTCACACTGCGGAAATACCCGGGCTAATCGCCAGAATTCAAGCAAGTCAGTTTACAAATGGCGCGATCAGCGGCAGTTACGGCGCTAATGCTACCGATGAAGATTGGCAGTCGACAGCATATTGCATCATGTCGTTGAATTCGTACGATGCGTCGACTTATGCTACGGAAATTCAACACGGCGCCTACTGGACTGCGGTAACACAGGATGTGTCGGGCGGATGGCTGTATGGCGCGAGTCACTATCCAGAGATCGGCGGCGAGGCATTGAGTATCGTTACGCTTGGAGTTACGCCTTCGGTCGTGTGGGTCGATCCGACTTGGACGAGCCAGGCTGCGGTCGATGCTTACAACACTGCAAACAGCACGAACTATCTCTGGGGATATGACGCTTTCGGAACGATTGCTAATGGTATCCTTGGCGTGGCTGTTGGCGGTACTGTCAATGTGCTGCCGGGCACATATGTCTTGTCGAGTACGGTTAATGTTAACAAGCCAAACGTGACCATTGACGGCGCGGGCGCAGGTTTATCAATTGTGCAAGTATCCGCAGCAGTCGGATACGCTTTCAATCTATCGACGGCGGGCGTAACCTTGCGTGACCTGGAAATTCAAAAGACCGATCTGGTCACGAACCATGCGCTGATTTATGTCGCGGCAAATAATCTTTCGATTTTGAACAACTTGATTTACGGTCCCGACCCGGGAACGCCGTGGGCAACAAACGGTATCGTCAGCCGTGCGATGATTGGCACGGGTGGATTGAGTGGATTGCTGATTGACGGCAACACAATTCACACGCTGCGTCAGCCGGGCTATTTTAGCGGGCCGACGACAGGGACTATTTCCAATAACGCGGTATCAGGCACACGCGGCTGGGTGAATGAAGGTGCGAACCTGACGTTTACTAACAACAGCTGGCCGCTGCCGCCGAACCAAGGGGCGGAAATTGCGCTGCTGGCAACGCTCGGCGCCAATGGGCCGATCTGGTATCCGGATCCGATGGCATTGAGTCTCGCGAACAATAACGCGTATGTCGATGCGCAGTTCACCCCGTCCGACAAGGGCCGCGCCGTTTCGTATGTTGACGATTCGGCGGCACCGGGCGGATTTGGCAGCAGTCTTGCACCGCTTCAGACTATCGGCACAGCTGTTTCGTCTGGTGTGTTGGCAACCGGTACTGTTAATGTTGCGGCGGGCAACTATGTGGAGAATCTGGTTGTTGCCAAACCAATGTCTCTGCTTGGTGCAGGTTCGGTTTCGACCTTTGTCGTTCCGGCATTGTCGGCACCAAATCCAGGCGGCGGAGGTTCGTTACCTCCCGGTGCCAGCAACATGGTGCTTGTCCAGGCGAACAATGTCTTGATCAACGGATTCACATTTGATGGCGACAATCCGGCGCTTACCAGCACTTACAACGTTGGTGGAGCAAATCTCGATGCGCGAAATGGGATCATTACAAATCACCCGCTCGGCGTGTACAACAACTTGACCGTCGAGTATTGCACGATCAAGAACATCTATCTACGCGCGGTCTACGCCTCTTCGGGCGGAACCTTCAATTTCCATCATAACGTCGTTGACAACGTGCAGGGAGAATCGGCTTCAATTGGCATGTTTAACTTCGGCGGTGCCGGTATTTTTGATCACAACACAGTCTCCAACTGCAATGATGCAATCGCATCGAACTGGTCGAAGGGCTGTAACTACACTTACAATGTGGTGACCGGCTCGGGCAGCGGCGTTCATACCGACAATGCCGGTAATTACGCCGGCAGCACGGCTGATCTGATTGAGAACAACAACATCTCGAACAGTCCGGCCAATGGCTACGGCATATTTGTGTTCGCGCCGTACATTGCGCCGACGGTTAATCTCAATACGATTACCAACGTTGATATTGCCCTGACTTGCGCCGGGTCGTATCAGTCGCCGCTCCCGGTCGTGCAGTTTACGAACAACATCGCAGACGGCATGGGTAAACCGAATAGCGCCGGTATCTATGTCACAACTGACATCTGGGGCTATGCTTCGGGCAATGTTGCGGTGAATTTTGCCAATAACTCGTTCAGCAATTTTGTTGAAGGTGCTTATCTGGTCGCGGAATCCGGCAAGACGGCTACTGCAGTCCTGACCAACAATGACTTTCTGCAGAACGGACTCGGCATCAGTAACGGCGTTGGCATGACCTATACCGGTCCGCCCAATGTCGGGATGTCGGTAAATGCTACGCTCAACTTGTTTGTCAACACAGCTAATGCTACGGACAACAAGACGGGCAACTTCTACGATCAAAACTGCTGGGGTGACTGGTCGGGTGTCGGTACATACCTTGTTGGTGGAGCCGGCGGCAATATTGACGCCAATCCATCCAACAGCTGCGGCATGGACATGACGCCAAACACGATCGTGTACAATTGCGCCGGCAACTTCGAGTACGATGTTAACATCGGCGACGGCGTAACGGCTCTTGATGCCGCGAATGTCTGGTTGACCTATCCGGCCGATTTGACGGTCGCGAGCGTTACTGCGCTTGACGGCAATTTCTTTGTCGCCTATACACAGTCGACGAATATTCTTAATACGCGCGATACGCTTAAGGTCAACCTGGGTGTGTTGACAGGCGTAACGGATGGTCCAGATGGTCTGTTCAAGGTCGCGATGAACGGCAGTGTTTCCTGCTTGAGCGGTGATATCGAGATGGTTTATCTCGATTTGCGCGACAGCACAAACTCACCGATTGTTGTGCCAATGGCCACACCGATCGACTTCCAGTCGAATTGCGCGGATCCGACCATCGTTGTCAATTCGCCGGCGACTGGCGGGTTCTACAATACGAATCCGGTCCTGAGTTTGACCGCCGGTGATGACTGCGATTTGGACGCTGTCTATTATCAGATTGACGGCTGCACGCCGGGTGGCTGGTTGCCGATTGCGACCGGTTTGAGCGGAACAGCCTATAACAATGCGGCCTGGTCGATGACGCCGGCACAGTTTACGGCGCTTTCTGAAGCTTCGCACTGTATCCGGTTCAAAGTCACCGACGACTTTGGACGTGCAAACTCCGATTCCTGCACTTATACCTGGTGCTTCACCAAGGATATAACCGCTCCGGCCGCGCCGACCGCATTGGTCGCCCAACCCGGGCATAACAAGATTCAGCTGACCTGGACCAATTCGAGTTCAGCCGATGTCGTTGGCGTGAAGATTCAGAGAGTCCCGTGGACGAGCTATCCGGACTACGGCAGTGTTCCGACGCTGACGCCGGCTCCGGCCTATCCGGCGAATCACGGTGTCGGCACGACGGTGCATACCGCAGCTGCGACTCCGAGTTCGTCCGCGAGCCATCTCGATGTGATGGGCCTCAGCAATGCGACGCGCGACATTTACTATTTCGGCGCGTTTGCTTACGATGCGGCCGGCAACTATTCAGTAGCTGCTGTACCGGCACAGGCGCGGGCGACCTCGTACTGGCTCGGCGATATTGCCGCCTCATTTGACGGCAATGTGTATTTCCCAGACCTTGTCGTATTCACATCGACGTACGGTGTGAACGAAGGCCAGGGCGGCTATGTCAATCATGCCGACTTCGGACCGACGCACAACAACAGTCCGAAGGGTATTCCGCTTCCGGACGACATGGTTGAATTTGAAGACCTCGCGATCTTTGCGATCAACTTCAACAACGTTGCTCCGATGGCAGCGAAGAACAGCCCGACTATGACCGGATCCCCGATTGAGCCGACGGCCGGTTTGAAGCTGGTGGATCGTCTGGCAAATGACGGCTACTATGTGGATCTGTACCTGTCGAACCGCTCGAATGATGCGAAGTCGTTGATCGGTGAGATCAGTTTTGATCAGACGCAGTTGACATTCGTTTCCGCGACGATCGGCGCTGATCTGGCGAATCCCAGCTTGCCAATCTTCTACAAACCATTAGTAGGAGAAAACAAGGTATCGATTTCGGCGGCGGTGCTGGGACAGGGTTCGGCATTCACCGGTTCAGGCGTGATTGCCACGCTGAAGTTCCAGACACGTTCGGCGGCTGCTCCGCGGGCGAGACTGACGCGGGCGGAGATCAGAGACAACGAGAACAACTCGATCATCGAGCAAATTCATATTGTCGAGCAGCCGGAACCGATTTCCGAAGTTGCTCTGCCGACGAACTACACCGTCGGTCAGAACTCGCCCAATCCGTTTAATCCGGAGACCTCGATCTCGTACGGTTTGCCGACGGCGACCAAGGTATCGATCCGGATTTACAACGTCATGGGTCAGTTGGTGCGGACGCTGGTTGATGAGTATCAGGCGGCGGGCACGCACGAGGTAATCTGGAATGGCACGACTGACACTGGCAGCAAGGTGGCCTCGGGTATCTATTTCTATAGATTCGAGACAGCCGACTTCCAGAAGACAGTCAAGATGACCATGTTGAAGTAACCGTTACAACGAAACCGGGTCTGCGGGTATCTGCTCGCAGGCCCGGTTTATTGGTTTGGAAGCACGATTATGAGAAATTCCTACAAGGTGCGCGTGATGCTCCTGCTGATGTTACTGACACTGGCAGGCCTGGCGCATGGACAAACATCAGACAGCACCGGTCATGTTTTCGTCTTTCCGGAGGAGAAGATAGTCGGTTTGAACGACACGTTTTCGCTGTATATCGCCATTGATACAGTGATTGACGTGAAGTCCTATTTCTTTGATATCGAGGTTGATACCACAGTAATTAAGATGATCAGTGCGGCCAAGGAACCGTTCTTCAACGGACCTTCCGGGGCGTTCTTCTTCTGGACGGATACGACTCATGTCTTCAGTGGTTCGCAACCGACCTATGTGTACGAACTGCTGGCGTCGTTGTTCGGACCGCTGGTCAATGTCGACGGACCGGGGTACTTGTTGAGGATGAACTTTGTCGCGGTCGGGCATGGCGTATCGGGGGTCATGTTCCGGCAGTCGGATATACTCGACGAAGTCAATATTGAGATTGCGATGGATGATTCGCTCAATGGCCTGGTGATTGTGTGTCCAACGGCGTTTATGTTCGGTGATGCAGATTTCAACGGGATGATTACAGTGTCCGATGTCGTGTATTTGATCAATTACATATTTGCCGGCGGACCGGCTCCCCATCCGATTAAGCTTGTGGGGGATGCTGATTGTAACGGCACAATCTCGATATCCGACGCGGTTTACCTGATAAATTACATTTTTGCCGGCGGACCTCCGCCCTGTAACCCATGTGACTGACAAGGAACGGGAAAATGAAGAAAAGATTACTGACTTCTCTGATACTGTTGCTCGTCGTTGTGAGCGCGCCCGTGTTGTCCGCGTCTCCAGCGTTTTATCTCATACCGGACAGCACAGTAGTATTTCGAGATTCACTATTTGATGTATTAATGCCGGTAGATGCGGCTTCGGTAAATCTCAAAGCCTTTTCAGTGGAGATTTCCTTTGATCGCAATGTTATACGGACAGATTCGTTAAGTGTGACTGAAGGCTACCTTCTGCCGACATCGAGTTTGCCAACGTTTTTCTGGGTAGGATTTTCGCCCGATTCCTCCAAACTCTATATCGACGGCGCAATCCTGGGCGATGGATTTACCGTTTCCGGCTCGGGAACACTGGCGACGATTCGGTTTTACACGATTGGATTCGGCGAAAGCAATCTGGAGTTTACTTCCATTCGCGCCCGCAACGGCGACAATGAGCCCCTGATATATGATGCGGTAAATGGCTGGGTGAAAGTCTGCCAATTCGTGGGAGACGTAAACGCCGACAATCGGATCACGATTTCCGATGTCGTTTATATGATCAATTGGATTTTTGGCGGCGGACCCGAGCCAATACCAGATCAGTTTGTTGGTGATGTTAACTGCGATTCAACAGCCAATGTCAGCGACGTTGTCTACTTGATCAACTATATTTTCGCCGGTGGCGCGCCGCCGTGCGGACCATGCTATTAGAACTGGGATTAGAACTGCCGAGTTAATGAGTTACGTTTCGGTGGATCGTCAAAGAGCTTCCGACTAATGTAACTGGGCGGAGTTCGAGGGGCTTTAACGCACCGGGACTGACGACGCAGTAGTTGACCCCAACCCTATCAGTTTGGCAGGAGTGGTGCCTTCGGTACTGCTGCCGTGGCCGGCACTGACAGTAGTTTGCAGCGCCCAGGCTGCCTTCTTCGTATTGCCGTTAAGCGAACAGACAGTCGCTTGATGCTCTGAATCCGCCTTTTTCCCGCTGTGCTCTAAATGTCATAAGCAGACTTCATTTCGCCTCGCCGCTTGACATTGTGGACTTTTTTGTTTATTATTACTGTATAATAGAACTACCTCTACGATTGTCAGCCCAACCTAGCTTTCGGAGGCCCCTTCTTTCTGATGTGAGGAATCTATGCGTACAGTTCCAGGTTTCGGTCGTGCCGTTGTCATAATAGCAATCTTGTTGGGATTCTGCGTCCATTGTTCCGAAGACAAACCGACTTCTCCCACCGACACTCAAGTCCCGATGGACGGAACACTTATTTTTCCAGGGACGGTTGTCAATGCAAACGAGATCACCGTGAGTTTCGGGTCAAACGTCGTTACTGTGGACACAAGTAGGAATTTCTCAATTGCTGGAAACGAGCACATTGCGGGATTGGCGATGGCTTCCGATCAAGACGGCAAGATCCTGCTTATGCAGATTGCTCCCAACCCGGTAGCGAAACTGAAATTGAATCTCGATGCCACCTCGACTGCGAAAGCGCTGGTGTTCTTGCATCCGTTTGTCTGCAATAGTGATCCATCGGATGCGGAGACAATTCTGAACCGGCTGGACTCGTTGGAGCAGTTTGTCAATTTGCACGATTACCTCGATGGAAAGCTGGCCGAGAATCCACGCGCTCTGAATGTAGCTGACCCGGTTCTTGACGCATACGTGAGTGATGTTATTCGCGCCTATGTCGAGTCTTTTCCTTCACAGATTGGCAGACTTTTCCCGCTGATAAGCAATAATAAGTCCGCAGCTGCGCAACAGCCGCTCGACTCTCCGCCGGAAATTGTCCCGAGTACGGAGAAAGGCGGCTTGCGGCTGACTTCGGAGGGTGGCGACAGGTTCAGAATTCAGAATTCCTATTGCCGGTGGGCGTATTGTACGACTCCGACTGATTCGTTCTTTATCTTCCCGAGCGGGGACTTTCTGGACATGATCAAATCGCAGGGGACGCCGTTCCCGCCGTCGAAGCGTGATTTCAACTACCATCTAACGCCGGGTGGGGATAGTCTGAAGCTGAATGTCTACGGCTACGGTTTCCTTATGATTGATGCAAATCGCTGGCATGATCTGTCGATGGACGAGCGCAATTTTGCACATTTGGGCGGAGCGATGACGGCGATCTGGGAACTGGGCCGACACACAATGTCGGTGGTTGCCAACGTGGTGGTGCCCATCGCTTCGGACCGAATTGCCGAACTGGTGAAGAACGACATCAAGCTGATTTCTTTTGTATACACGGAGTTGGCAAATCTCCAACGATTGAATGCTTACGTTGAAGCCAATGATCCTTCGGGCGCAGCCTACTGGATCGTCAAGCAGTTCCTGTCGCGGATCGTAAACTCCGATGATT
>CAZQBX010000014.1:0-66169 GCA_964592145.1 uncultured Ignavibacteria bacterium | reverse complement strand
ATGGGACTCTTGCTTGCCGTCTCCCTTGCACTTTTCATGTTCGTTGGCTGTTCCAGCAACAGCGTCAGTAATGACGAGCAGAATCCGATCGATCCGAAAGTTAATCACCTCTATGAAACCGGTGAAGCTGATGTGAATTACGCCGCTCCGCCGTTGTTTGAGGTTCTTGAAGTCGCCGCCTCCAAGGTCATTGGAATTGCTGGCGGTACCGTTGAAATCAATCTTAGTGGCGGCTCGGCAGCCCAATTCTCGGTTCCTGCCGGTGCTCTCATTAAGCCAGTAGACATTTCATTGAATCTTCGCAAATTCGCGACTCCGCACGGCCCTATCTTCCTGTATGACTGCGGCCCCGATGGCACCCAGTTCAAGTTCCCGGCCAAGCTCACCCAGCCAATGCCGGCGGGACAGGCTTATGCCTTCCTGTATTACTTCAATGAAGATTCCAAAGTCTGGGAACTGCAGGAAGTAGTCAGGGTCAAGAATGGCTTTGCGACCTTCAATATCAAGCATTTCTCCAAGTATGGTATCAGTTAGTTAGCCTTCAACAGGAGGTAGCTACTCACAGGGTTGCGCCCCGGACCACGCAAGGGTCCGGGGCGTTTTTGTTGCCGTTGACAATCTTGTCGATTCTTCCCCTTGACATTTTTGCTTCAGAATTCTATTTTTAATTAATCGAAATCCAAACTCCGTTCGTCCAACTTATCAGCGATATAAACATGCTTCTATCACTGAAATCCAAACAAGCGAGGAAGCTATGAAGACAACCATTACAATCCTCTCAGTGCTCCTTTTGGCGGTTTTCGCCGGTTGCAGCAAGGATACTCCCACCGGTGCATCCGATAATGACAAAAATCAGGTCCCGGCCATGGTTCAGGACTTATTGGTCAAACACGCGGTCCCGCTGCCGATACCGACCACAGACAACGACTTGGCACAGCCCGGAGTCTCGCCGACAGAACCGCCGTATGAGAACTACGACGTTTACGCCGTAACCCTGCTTTGGGGTAGTCTTACGAACACGACACCCGCACCCGGTCCGACCATTGACTGGAGCGGAACAGCCGGTATCAACGGTGTCGTCACAATTGACGTGACCCACTTGATCGACTTCGAGAACTCCCAGGACTCGCTGATCCCGACCAACAGTCCATCGGTCGTCGCCTGGGCCTCGCAGACATCAAATGATTTCGATGGCCTTAACCTGCTGATCTACGTCGATCGCGACATCGTTTACATCACCGCGCCGGTCTTTACTCTCACCACCACGCCAATCACCAAATCCTTCTTCGTCGAGGAACTGGCGAACTTGAATGCGTACTACCTCGTTTCCAACACCGCCGGCCTGGCGATTCATGCGCGCCGTATCTACTCTACTTCTTGCGCGACCGGACTTCTTTCCGGCGAGTGGATTCGTGCCGATATCAGCGGACAATCCGGAACATTCCACGCAACTTGGTGGGAAGACAACAACGAACCCTTCGGCTATTTAGCCGGCAACTTCTGGACTGAACCGACCGGCGAACGAATCTTTGAGGGCTGGGTATCACCGGGCAATACGACGATGATTGCCTACCATGTCTACGGTACCTGGAATTATGATGACTACTCGATGTGCCCCATTTGTGGCTCCCGTCACGGCCAATTTGTCGGATTCTATGCCGACACCAACAACCGACTCAAAGGCTATGTCAAAGGTCAAATGGGCGATTACTCGCTCGACCCGGCAAACAATCACCTGCCTTTAAACGGTTACTGGCGTGAATTCTGCGGCAATTCTGACTTCACGACCGTGAACTGGGTGAAGTAGCTTTTTCCGGATAATAGACACAAAATCGGCGGACACTTCTTCACGAATTGTCCGCCGATTCTTTTTCGGTACATCTACTGAAACAACTGCTACGTCGAACTTCCCTTATTCATCTTCATGAACATCGTAATCGCCACGATCAACGCAAACAGCGCCATCGAACCGAATATCAGCTCCGAACCTGCCCGTGCCTCGGCATGCGCCGCAATTCGCTTGATCGTCAGGTAGCTTAGCATAACAGTCAGCAGTACAACCCAGCCAAGTGTAACCTTGTAGAGCATTGCATTGCCACCGCCGTTGAAGTAGCCCAACGCGATTGTGACCAGCGCAAAACTCCCGTTAATATACAGCGCTGTCGGCGAACCGGTACGCACGTAACCCAGAATCCCCATTGCCAGCATGTAGGCGCCGAGCGCCATGATTAAGTAATGAACTTTCAAAAGAAATCCTCCTTGGTCAAAATCTACTGTCGAATTGATACGGCGATTTTGCCCAAAGAGGATAATGGGATACAAACTTTTGTTACTGAAACTAAATCGAGTCTACGACCTTCACTGCCCGATCATATGTGCTTAGACTCATCCGCCCGTTGTCAATTGTCGAAACAACATTGAAATTCACCGGCGCAACCTCATACAACGCATTGGTGAAGTATCCGCCCCGGTCAACCAGATTGAAACTCGCTATCGTCGACTCGCGCAGATTTGCGCCTTCGATGCGAATTCCCACTGAATCCGGCAACACCAGATCGACATCTGTACTGCGACCGTACAACTTGATCTCTACACGCGGCACGATGGCGCCAAGTTTCAGTAATAAATCCGATTGAATTGCGTCGATGCTAATTGAGCTGACTCGCAAATCATCAGCAAATAGACGCAAATCCGCTTCATCCAACTTGAAATCGTACGTCGCGTCCACGGCCGGATTGACATAGCACTTCCAATAGTTGTCGCTGGAAGAGAAGTTCGAACGGCGGAACAAGCCGCGTCCTTTGCTGTTCAAATCAACCTCACAGCGGCCGCCGCTGCAATTGCTGCTCATCTGAATTCGAGTCTTCGAACTGCCGTCGGCTACCCGGACGAGGTCCGAGTTTCCCGAATTCACATAGAATCGTCCGTTATCAAAACTGGCTTTCAAATTGACAGCTTGTTCATTCTGGTAGGCCAGTCTTGCCACGCTGTCTGACCGGTCATCTGACCCGAAACCGCGATCGCTCAGCCCGCCATCAGACCAAATCGCCCACGCGAACACCCCCAACATCAAGACACTCGACAGGTAAGCAAGATTCTGAAATCTCGTCTTCTTGACGATCATTTCCAAGCCGATCGCAATCAGTATCACTGGCCAAAGGTAAAGGAAATCCAGAAAAACCCACCAGCTTAGCTGGTTCATGTTGATCGCCAGACAAATTCCGCCGATGATGATCAGCGTTAAACCCCATCTAACTCTCGACGGACTCATGAACTCCTCCTGAATTGTTCTGACGATTCAAAACAGCACTCAAAATCAGCGCCAGTCCGGCTACGATGATCAATATTGGCCAGAGATAACGCCACTCGAACCAGTAGAAAGTCCGCTCCAGCAGGAAGACCAAACCAATCAACACCAGCGTGACTCCCGGTAAGTACTTCCGCGTCGGCGATGGTTCCGGCTTGTTGACCGATTCAACGACCACTTGACCGGCCGGCACCCGTGGCATCGCAATCCACGCCACAATGTAAGCCAACAGGCCAAAGCCATGCAGGAATACCAGCACCACGAAGCCGATCCGGATCAGCACCGGGTCGATATCGAAATACTCTCCCAGACCGCCGCCTACTCCGGCGATTACCTTGTTCTGGTTGGACAGATACAGACGCTTGGCCATTTTGCACCTCCTTCGAGTGGTGGGGGACCTCGCTCTGCCTACTTTGACGCGACAAATCTTGAGAATGTTTCAGCTTTACCAACATTTTTGAGTGGGCGTTTCCTTCTGAAATCCGATACAAATCAGAGTGAGTACAGAAGTTAACGGATTTGGACGTCGCTCCCGATTGGATACCAACTGTGACTGAATTGGAAACCAAAGATATCGCTAATCTATTCAGTCCCGTTGCCCAACCTGGACCCAAACCATCACCGTGGATTGGCTATGCTATTCTCGCCTCGGTGGTGCTCTTTGTCCTCTCAGGTCTTTACGTCTATTTGATTCGACCGGCGCTCGCAAAGGAGATTCCTGCCCATTCGGCGCTTCCGCTCGACTCACCGCCGCTTGAGCTTACCAGCTTTGAAATTCGCACAGCAGGTGAAGACCTCACTCCCCAGCGTCTCGCCATATCCGGCGACTCGCTTTTTGTGTCCTTCTCCGGTAAATCATTCATCGAAGTCTATTCTTCGAAACTCCAACTTCTCAAGACGATCCGACTCGATAATCCCGCGACACTGCATCCGACGGCAATCGTCCTCACCGATTCGCTACTCATCGTCGCCGACACTCTCCTCGGCACAATCGCGGTTTTCGACCGCGACGGATTTTACCTAAATTCCGCCTCGTGGTATCCGGACCGCCTGACCCGCCTGAAACCGGTTCATCTGACAGTCCATGACCGCTTCCTCTACGCGACCGATATGGCGCGCCATCGCGTCGCCAAAATCTCACTCTTCAAGGACGAGCCCTTCTTTGACTTCCTCGAACTTATCTCGATTTACCCGTCACAACTCTCAAGTGCAGTTACGCTGCCATTGTGTGCAGCAGTCGCTCCCAATGGAAATCTCTGGATTGGCGATGGTCAACCCGGCGGAGTGTTTCTCTGTACCGATGAGGTCAAATTCGAGATCGCTGCCGAGAAACCGGTCAAAAGCCGCATTGTTATGCCGAGCGAAATCGCGATACAAACTTTCCCGGGCGATTCCGCAGCCTCTCGGATCCACGTGTTGGATCGAGTCGCCGGCAAAGTACTTGTCTACGACATAGAGGGAAAATTACGGCTCGTATACCCGCGCGACCGTAACTTGCACCGCCCAACCGGCATGGTCATCGAACCCCGCAGCCGCCACATTTTTGTTGCCGAAAACGAAACGCGCGAAATCACAGTCTTCGGTTATTAGAACCAGAAATAAAGCATACTAAGCGCCTAGATTAGCCAACCGCTTTTTCATATTCTTTATCGCCGGAATTTCTATCTCCGGCGTCTTCCAGAAGCCCAGCGCCTCCTGATACAACTTTACCGCCTCACTCGTCTTTCCCAATCCCTCATTGGCGATGCCATACAGGTAAAGCGTGTACGGATAGAACATCCCCGAGGTCGCCGATCCGCCGTCGCTGATGTATTTTGTTAAGAGGTCATAAGCTTTCTGGTGTTGGCCCGAGAATGCCGCCATTTCGGCAATTGTCCGCACCGCATCTCCGCCGGCGCTGCTGGTTTTGTTCAGATCCTCATAAATGCTGATCATCTTCGCAGTATCTGCTGCCGCAAACGCCTCATATAGGCTGTTAACTTTGTCACCAAGCATCTGAAGTTGGGCGGGTAGTCTGGTGCGCATTTCATTCAGATCTCTCTGCATCATCGGTCGCTGCGCATCTGCCAACCGGTGGTCAAATGCTATCATCAACAGCCAATGATTGACTCGGAACGTACTCCCGCCAAAATCGTATTTGTCTGCCAGGTAGTGAATCGCACTATCGGGGAATCCGAAGTACATATAGTGAGCCGCAATTGACTCCCACCCATTGTAATATTGCGTGCTGTCATTTTTCAGCCTCATCTGTTCAGCAGCCTTAACGCGATACCCGAGGCCTGCGCGGAACTTACCTTGCCAATTCGCCAAATTGGCCTTGATCTCGAAATAGTCGTTCAAGTCATAGGGATCATCGCCATGCTTGCGCGCAAGCTCTTCCGCATAGGAATCCGCTTTAGCGAAGTCGCGCCTGCGAATCGCGTTATTACACAAATTCGTCAGGGCCGCGGCATCATCCGGGAATCGCTTGTAATACTCTTCGTATGCCAGCTTGGCCTTATCATGCTGACCCAGTCGGGTATAGATATTGGCAATGCTCAAGTCTGGTGTCGGTGAGTCAGGATGATATTCCTTGATCCGATTGAAAACCTCGATCGCCTTGTCATATTCCTTCAATTCAAGATAGATGTAGGCGCTGAAACCCAACGCCAGTTGGAACTTCGGGTCAATCTTGTACACCTCGTCCAACTGCTGTAACGCACCTGTAGTATCTTGAGAAAACGACCAAACCAGCAGGGCATAAATCGACCGCGCCTCAATGTCTTCCGGATAATTTTCCACCAGCGTCTTGATCTTGACAAATGCATCGTCGAATTGCTGCCGCAGCCATAGATCGGAATATACGTCCAGCAAGTTCCGGTCTCGAATCGGCATGTTCTCTTCAAGCTGCTTGGCTTGCGCGAAGTACGGCGTCGCATCCGGTATGCGCCCCTGGAAAATCTTCACCATTCCCAACCGCATATACGCCAGTGCAAATGTCGAATCGACCTTTATCGCCTTCTCGAAATTCTCTGTTGCTTCATCCCAAATCGAGGATAGGAGCGCATTCAGTCCGGCATGATAATACCGGTATGCTTCCGGGTTCGAGGTTGTCAGCTGCGAGACGTTGCGGTCGAGCTTAAGCACTTCTTCCATATTCAGCGATGCCGCAATCCGCGAGGTCAGCGAATCGACAATCGCAAATGCGTCATTGCCGATCACTTTTTCGCCCATGATTACACGCCCAGTCTTCACATCCTCAAGTCTCGCATCAATGCGAAACTTGTCGCCCAATTTGTAGATCGTGCCGGACATGACATTCACCGCCCCCAACTTCGTCGCTGCCTTCACTTGATCTTCGTAGCTGACGCTATGCGCTGCCTTTTCCGAACTGCCCATAGCCTCCAACAGCCGCCTTTGACTGATGATGTTCATCATCTGTCCTTGTGCAAGATCAGTCATGAGAATTTCCGGCAAACCGGTCTCCAGCCAATCAAACTGTGAATCGCCGGTCTTATTTTCAAAACCCAGAATTGCCAGGCTGTACTCTTTGGCATCGGCTGTCGCAGTTCCCAATGGACTCTTTTCTTTGAATAACAGCCAATTCACCGCAACCAAGATGATGACTATTGGGAGCACGATCATCACCCGCTTGCGCCGCGACCGGCTCACTTCGTTACGCACCTCTTGCCTGAACTGCTCCTGAACTTTCACTCCCGAGACAGTCGACGACACTCCGCTGTCGTATTGTCGCCGCAAATTGCGCAAATCTATCACCAGATCGCGCGTGTCCTGATATCGCTCGTTCGCGTCCTTCTGCAGGCACTTGTCGATAATTCGTTCGATTTCCGGATCGATGTCGCTCCGATGCTCGCGTGGCGGCGCCTGCTTGGTCTCCAGTATCTTCGCCAGAACCGACACTTGCGACTGACCTGCAAACGGCATCTGGCCGGTAAACATTTTGTAAAGCAGCACCCCGAACGAGAAAATATCCGACCGGGTGTCGACCGTTTCGCCGCGTGCCTGCTCCGGTGACATATAAGCCACCGTACCAATTACCGTCCCGATCTTCGTCAAGTTCGCTTTAACTGTCTCGCCGCTAACCGCCTGCTCCGGCGTCTGGAGCGGAGTCATCGGCTTTGCCAGTCCAAAATCAAGTATCTTCGGCTCTTCCTGGTCATCAACGATGATGTTCTCCGGCTTAATGTCGCGATGCACGATGTTCAGCTTATGTGCTGCCGCCAGACCCAAAGCAATCTTCTCCGACACCCGTAACAGCTTGCCGACATCATTGGCATGGACACTCAGGAAATCACTTAATGACTGCCCCTTGATGTATTCCATGACGATGTAGTGGATCTCGCTTCTGCCATTCGAAGGCGTCGCCACACCGATGTCATAGATCGCCATGACATTCGCCTGTTGAATCTGCGCCGCCGTTTTGGCTTCCCGTTCAAAGCGATCGCGTCGGTCCTGGTCGCCAAAGTAGTCGTCTCGAAGCGTCTTCAGCGCAACTTGGCGGTTAAGCTTGGTATCCTCGGCAAGATAAACCTCGCCCATTCCACCTTCACCCAGCTTGTTGATTATCTTGAATTGCGCTATGGTATCGCCGGCTAACATCGAATTTGTCTCTCCTGATTCAGGGGGAAGTATTGTGTTTTATTTGCCCGATTTCAACAAGTTTTGGTCCCTAATTCGATTATTTGACCACAGTTACGGCAAAACTATCGGCATTGTTCCAACTAAGACAACTTGACAGCCAACTTAGTATCGAATTAATTGGACTCTTAGCGTATTGGTTCAGTAAACCACTTTGGGAGTTATATTTGGAACCGCAGAATTTATTATACGAAGTCGAGTTTAAGGCCCACCGCCGCGAATTCTACTCTAACCCGTTCGGGCTCATATTGCCGGAGAAGGAATGGGTAATTGTCGAAGCCGAACGCGGTGAAGATATGGGTTACATTCATATGCAGATCGATGAAAACACCAACATCAAAGGACGCCCATCCAAAGCGTTCCCGATCTTGCGGCAGGCAAATTACGAAGACCGCGATAAACTCGCGAAGAACCGCGAGATGGAGGCCGAGTCGCTCGTTCGCTGCAAAGAGCTGATCGCCCAGCACCGGCTGCGGATGAAACTAGTGGATGTCGAATATCAGTTTGATCTCAACAAAATGACCTACTATTTCACCGCCGACGAACGCGTCGATTTCCGCTCCCTCGTCAAGGATCTCGCGTCAAGTTACCGCACACGAATCGAACTGCGTCAGATCGGCGTTCGTGATGAAGCCCGCCGCATCGGTGGATTCGGCATCTGCGGGCTTCAGCAGTGCTGCAACTCATTCATTCGCGAGTTCGAACCGATTTCCACCCAGCTCGCCCGCGACCAGGGACTTTCCCTCAATCCGGCAAAGATCTCCGGTAACTGCGGCCGACTCCTTTGTTGCCTGCAATACGAGCAAAATCACTATGCCGATAGCATGCGCAAATTCCCCGAAGTCGGTTCCGAAATCGACGGTAAGCAGGGCCGTGCGGTCGTCGAGAGTATCAACGTTTTTCACCAACATATGACCGTTCGCTATCAGGATGGCTTGACCGAGAAACTTAGTTGGAAAGACTACAACCAGATCCTCAAGAAAAAGCAATTTGTCGCCGCGTTGAAGGCGCGTAACAATCCCGAAAAATGAACTTCTATATCACGACTCCGATTTACTATGCCAATGCTGAATTGCATATTGGCCACGGCTACACCTCCGTCATTACCGATGTTCTCAAACGCTTTCACACGCTCTTCGGCGAGGAGTCATTCTTCCTCACCGGAATGGATGAACACGGTGCCAAGGTCGAAGAAGCTGCCTTAGCGCAGGGCAAGACCCCCCAACAGTTGTGCGACGAGAACTATCTCAAATTTGTCGAGTCGCTGAAGACACTCGGCATCTCATACAACCACTTCATTCGCACTACCTCCGATCGGCATAAGAAAGGCGTCCAGAAACTTCTGACTACTCTCTGGAATGCCAAAACTCCGGACGGCCAAAGTGCGATCTATCAGGGCAAGTACGAAGGCCTCTACTGCATTGGCTGCGAGAAATTCATCACCGAAAAAGAACTGACTCCCGAGGGCCTCTGCCCCAACCACCTAAGCAAACCAAAGCTCGTTTCCGAGAACAACTGGTTCTTCCGTTTAACGTCATACCTTGACAAAGTTGAAGAACATATCCGCAGTAATCGTATTCGCATCATGCCGGAAGGCCGCCGCAACGAAGTCCTCGGCTTGCTTAAGCAGGGACTCAGTGACTTTTCCATTTCCCGCGAACGCCTGAATTGGGGTATCGATATTCCCTTCGACCCATCGCAAAAAACCTATGTCTGGGTCGATGCGCTGCCCAACTACATCACTGCCATCGGTTACGGCGACGATCCGGAAATGTTCGACAAGTGGTGGAATAAGTCGCAAGTCGTGCATCTCATGGGCCGCGATATTCTCAAATTCCACGCCATCTTCTGGCCCGCGCTACTGATGGCCGCAGAATTGCGTCTGCCCGACATCATGTTCATTCACGGCTACTTGAGTTTGAACGGCCAGAAAATCAGCAAATCGCTTGGCAATGTGATCTCCAATGAGCATCTCGCCGAACAATTTGGCCGTGATGCCGCTCGCTACCTCCTTGTCTCGCAGTTTCCGTTCCACCTCGATGGCGATATCAGCTATCCGCGCCTCTACGAAAAATACAATTCCGATTTGGCTAACGACTACGGCAATCTCGTCAGCCGCGTCGTTAAGTTAACCATCGCCAACTTCGACGGCAAAATTCCAGCCGGTGACGGTGCTGGCGATGATCACAGCGATGAACTCGCCGGATTGATATCAACGACGCCGCAGAAGGTCAGCGAACAGATCCGCAACATCGATGTTCTTAGCGCCGTCGAATCGATCTGGTCCTTGATTCGCGCTGCCAATCGCTACTTCGATTACAACAAACCGTGGGAGCTGGCCAAACAAGGTAACACCGCCAAACTTGCCAATGTCCTGCACCGGTCATTGGAGGCAATTCGCATTGCTGCCACACTGACGTGGCCGATCATGCCGCAAAAATCAGAAATCGTTTTCAACATGCTTGGCTTTGCCCCCGGCTATCAGCCGTCAATCGATCTCGCCGGCCGTCAGGATGTTCTCAAAGCCGGCACCAAGCTCAATCCGCTCGATAACATCTTCCCGCGTCTGCAGGCGCCCAAAGAGGAAAAAGTGGAAACCGCCAAACCTGCCGATACCGAACTTCCCGAAGGCATCGTCACCATCGATGACTTCTTCAAAACCAAACTGGTCGTCGCCGAAGTCATCGCCTGCGAGAATGTCCCCGAAACATCCAAGCTGCTCAAACTGCAGATCGCAATCGGCGATGAGAAACGGCAAATCGTTGCCGGCGTCGCCGAGTACTACAAACCCGAAGAAATGGTCGGCAAGAAAATAGTCGTTGTCGCCAATCTCAAACCCACCAAAATTCGCGGCATTGACTCCAACGGTATGCTCCTGGCCGCCAAAAAGGGCAAGGAACTTAAACTCATCACCGTCGACGGCGATATCCCCTCCGGCGCCACCGTGGGTTAAGTCCGGATCCCCATGATCGACACCCATTGCCACCTCGACTTTCCTGATTACAACGACGATCGCACCGCTGTGCTTCAAGCCGCTCGCGAAGCCGGCATCACCAAGATGGTCAACATCGGCTGCGAACTTAAATCATCGCAAGCTTCCGTCGACCTCGCCAATCAACATCCGGAAATTTATGCCGCCATTGGCTTTCATCCGCACGATGCAAAAAACTATGACGATCGCATGGAACAACGTCTACGCGAAATGGCGAACAACTTCAAGGTCGTCGCCATCGGGGAGGTCGGTCTCGATTTCTACCGCGACCGCTCACCCCGCGATGTCCAGCGCACAGTATTCGTGCGTCAGATGCATCTCGCCCGCGAGCTGGGCCTCCCCTTGATTATCCACATTCGCGATGCCTATGAAGAAGCCATCGACATGCTGATCGCCGAGAAAGCTTATGAAAGCAACGTCGTTCTTCACTGCTTTTCCGGCACACAGAAGGATGCCCGGCGCGCGCTTGATTACGGAATGTTCTTGAGCTTCGGCGGTGTGTTGACTTTCAGCAACTCCCGCTTGCCGGAGCTTGTTCGCGATGTCCCGCTCGACCAGATCATCCTCGAAACCGATGCCCCGTTTCTCACACCGCACCCGCATCGCGGCACCCGCAACCAGCCCGCCATGGTGGCGCTGGTGTACCGCAAACTTTCTGAAGTGCTGCATCGCGATGTACATGAAATTGAATCCATCATCGACGGAAACGCCCAAAGATTCTTCGAATTCGAATGAGACCAAAGAAACGTCTCGGACAACATTTTCTCATCAATGTCCATGCAGCTAAACGCATCGCCTCGCTGCTTGACCCCCAATCCGGCGACCAGGTCCTCGAAATCGGCGGCGGTCGCGGCGACCTCACTGTTCATCTTGTGGCAACTGGAGCCAATGTAACTTGTATCGAGTACGATGACGACATGGTCGCGGTGCTTCACGATCGATTTGCCCACGCGAGTAACTTGCGCGTAATCAAATCCGACATTCTCCAACTAAATGTTGAGGACCATTTTCCAGATGGCGAAATCAAACTCGTCGGCAATCTTCCCTACAACATCACTTCGCCAATCCTCGAGTGGATGATCAATAACCGCATTCGCTTCCGGCAGGCTGCGATCATGATCCAGCGCGAGGTCGCCGACAGACTCGCCGCGTCTCACGGCAACAAAGACTTCGGTTCATTGACAATCTTTGTTCAGCTATTCTATGAAGTCGAAAGAATATTCGATGTCAAACCCGGCTCGTTCCTTCCGCCGCCCAAAGTCTCCTCTTCGGTACTCATTCTCACTCGCCGGTCAAAGTCATTGGTTGAAGATGAGGGATTCCCGGCTCTTCGCCGCCTCACCTCCGCCTGTTTCCGGTGGCGTCGCAAGCAGTTAATTCGTATTTTGCGGGATGAATATCCAATCAAGCAAGCGTCTCTTGAATCGTGTTTGACAGAACTCCGAATCGATCCGACCCTTCGGCCGGAACAACTGCCGGTGGAAAGTTTTGTCGCTCTCAGTCGACAGCTTTCATTCCTATTGCAGCAATCCGATTTCTTGCCGTCCTGATAATGCTGCCGCTTGCCTCGGCGTATTCGCTCTATTTCAATCTCGATTTCTCCGTCGACCGCCAGACCTACAATTGGGCCGACTCGCTTTCAATTAGCCAGTCAATCGGCAAGAAAACGACCTTCCATCTCAACAATCGCTCAACTGCAACCCTCTTTCAAGAGTCCGTCTTCGGACAAGGTGGCGATCGCTGGCAGAAGACGGCCGCCACGCGCGGGGCGCTCGAGTACCAAATGCATCCGCGACTCAAGGCTGGCGTTGCCCTCTCGCAAGACTTCGACCGCCTGGAGGAAAAACGATTCATCGGGACGCGGGCACTCTTAACATCTAACTGGGACTCACCGAACTTGAGTTGGAAGCAAGGCGCCGGTATTATCTGGGAAGAGCGCCGCTTCGACCCAAAATCTAACAGCGAAAGCGGCCTGGCATACGAAACCGATATCCGACTTCTGCCGCGTTCATCGCGACGATGGGGCGAAGGCAAAATCTCCGGTGAGCTGGCAAACGTCGAAAGTACACCACGGCGGTCAATCGCTCTTAGCTACTCACTGCCGCAGTTGGTGATCAATCACGACACTCTTGCCGTCTCCGGCTCGCAATCCTTCGCTCGCCGCGATTATTTTCCCTCTTCCGGCAATTTTGAAACCACTGCCCGGCAATCGTCCGAACAACGCATCTGGGATCTCGACGCTGTCAAGCGACTGCCACTGAACAGCCGTCTTCGCTTCACCGCCGCCTATCGCTACAATCGCTATGATTACGAGTACGAAGGAACCGGCAATGACCTTCTCCGGCAAAATGACAATCTCACTTCCGTATTTGAATACCGGATCCAGTTCAATAAACCGATGACCAGACGCCTGATGGTTGAATCCGGATATCTCTTCAACCGCACCGATGAAGACTTCGGCTCAAGCCAGACAAATCAACTTTCCGAGACCGGCCAGTTAAACGTTCGCGCCCAGTTTGTCTATCTTGACCCTGATACGCTCGAGTTGTCGGGACAAATCGGCGTAACGTCATATTACGCACCCTCAACTTCCGCCTTCTTCTCCGATCGCGACCGGTCGATCAAGGTGGCAGCGGCTCGGATGATTCACAAGTTCAACGACTTCTTGACCGGCTCGATTGACGGCAGCTATCGCGGATTCCATACGATTTACATTTCCGGTGCGCTCTCCGCAAACAACAACATCAACAATGTCTATATCATCAATCCAACGCTGATTTGGCAACCCTATCCGGCAATTCGCATCCAACAGAACTACCAGATGCACGCGAATTACACTTACTATCAATACGAGAAGAACGCCATCAGCCAACGTAACACGCTCTATCGACGCGCCAACGTCGTCAACAATGTCACGGTCAGCGTCTCGCCGCGCACTGACCTCATCTTCGAATACAGCTATCGCTATGAGGACTTCGGCCGCCTTATCTGGGAAGACCAGTGGAAACAACAGGTGAGCTGGGATCGCCGCACGCATCGACCGCGATTTGGCGTCGAGTATCGTCCCTGGCCAGGATTTCGTTTTTACCCTTATGCGTCCTATGAAATCCAGTCATCTTACGATCACCTCTTTGATGCCGAAGATGTTCTCGGTCAACGCGCCAAAGGCGACGAGTTGAGCCGCAAATTGATTGGGTTCGAACTGCAATGGACAATGTCGATCAACTCGTATGTCGAATGCAAGCTTGAACGCCGGGTACAGGACTACACCCAGCAGCGACGGCAGGATTACGACTTGTTCACGATCAGCGTCAAGAGGCAGCTATGAGAACGCATCTTCTATTGACATTGCTCTGCATTTCCCTGGCATTCGCTTCCTGTGCCAAGGACCCCTTCTCCACCCGCGAAAATGAGTTGCCGACCTCCAATCCTGGCACCTTCATTCCGCCGACAGCTCCGCAGATCGTGCTGGAGAACTTGCGATTGTCGTACTCGGAGTTGGTTATTGGCAACTTCATTCAGTGCCTCGACTCTGCCTTCGTCTTCACTTTTGACTTCATCGAAGTCACTCCCGGCGACACCGCTTGGGATTTTTCCAATGAAGTGACTCTGACACAGAAAATGTTCAGCGAGTTTAACGCCAACAAAGCCACCAAGCTCATCACTATTCAATTCGGCTCGTTGCTCGACCAACCTGATATCCGCCTCGACACGACGGCGACACTGATCCGCAGTTACACCCTCAGCATCACCGATACGCTCGGCACCGTCAAAGACAACTTCCACGGCATTGCACGATTTGATCTGGTCGAAAGCGCGTTCAACTTCTGGTCGCTGCGCCGCTGGGAAGATCTCCACACCGATACGCAAACCAATTCCTGGGCGGAGTTCAAGAATGCATATCGTTAGAACTCTCCTTCTGCTGCTCTTACTGTCCTGGCTGATTGCCTGCGAAAACCCGTTTGCACCCGCCGTCGTCGGTCCTTCGCGCATCGTACCCATCGTCCGGCAAACGGCGCCTGACTCGGTCCTGCACAATCTCAAATATGCCTACGAACACCGTGATATCGACGTCTACGAGAACTGTCTCGATGAACAATTTGTCTTCCGCTATATCGACCAGGATCGCACCGGTCAAATCGAACAGGTCGAAATCTCCCGGGATGGACCATCCGGCGACCTCGCCCGCACCGAGCGCCTCTTCCGGCTCTTCGATGAAATCCGGCTTGAAACCTGGGTACCGGTCTTTGACCGCCGTGAATTCCCTAATGACGAAACTTGGGAAGTCTACCGCGTCTATTTCAATCTGTCCGTCAAAGACCTTGATGGCGACTTCGGCTACCAGTTCTTTGAAGCCGTCGGTCTCGCCGAATTTAAATTCCGCCGGTCTGCTTCCGACAGCCTCTACCGCATCGTCGTCTGGGATGACCGACTAAACCAGTAAATCCGACAAGAAATCGATTGCCCGGCGCGAACTTTTTCATTATCCAGATGTTATTCTATCCTAATCTATAACCGGGGCACCGCATATTAGAACAGAGGAGCTTTGCCTTATGCACCTTCTTAGGCGCGCCGTTGGAGCGACGCTTTTTCTTGCCGTCTTATTGGCAATCACCGGATTCAGTCATTTGATCGGCGCACCACAATTCAGGAAATCCACTCCCGAATACGGCATCCGCGATAAGAGCACCGCACTCGTCGCCTTCACCAATGCCACCGTCGTGGTATCTCCGACCATATCCTATGAAAAAGCCACCCTTTTGATTCGTGACGGCCAAGTCGCCGCCGTCGGTACATCTGTCATCATCCCAGCCGATGCCGAGGTTATCGATCTCGAAGGCTACTTCATCTACCCGGCATTCATTGAACCATATAGCGAATATGGTATCGCCAAAGAGCCGCCGTCGCGCCCCGATCGCAACTCTAGCCCGCAATACGAGGGCCGGCGCGTTGGCGTCGATTCCTGGAATGATGCCATCCGCTCCGAACAAGACTGGATAACCCAGTTCCAACCCGATGCCGGTGCCGCCAAAGAACTGATGCAGGCCGGATATGCTGTCGCGCAATCTTGTCGCCTCGATGGCGTCTTCCGCGGTCGCGGCTTTGTCGCTCTTCTCAATGATGGTCTCCCCAATGATCAGGTATTGGTGCCCAACTCGCGTCATTTCCTCTCTTTCAACAAGGGTTCATCAAGGCAAGAGTATCCCAGCTCCCAGATGGGCAGCATCGCTCTGATCCGCCAGACGCTCTATGACGCCGACTGGTATGCCAAAGCCCAGGAGTCGCTTCGCCGCAATCCCGCTCAAGCCGGTGTCGAGACCAATCTCTCGCTTGCCGCGCTGGCCGGGATCAAATCCGAAGGCATCATCTTCGATCCCGAAGACGAGCTTTCATTACTGCGTGCCGACAAAATCGCCAAGGAGTTCGGTATCAACCAGATTTACCTCGGAAGCGGTTTCGAATACCAAATTGCCAAAGATATCAGAGCGACCGGCGCCTCGATCATCCTTCCGCTCAATTTCCCCAAAGCGCCCTATGTCAAGACTGCCGAGGACGCACTCGACGTTTCGCTCGCTGACTTGCGCCACTGGGAAAGAGCTCCGCGCAACCCTGCCGTTCTCGAACAGAACCAGATTGAGTTTGCACTGACCACAGCCAAACTCAAGGACCGCGATCAATTGCTGACGAATCTCCGCACCGCAGTCAAGCTTGGTCTCACTAAGCAAACTGCGCTTGCGGCGCTAACCACTATCCCGGCAAAGCTGTGCGGTGTCTCCGATAGAACCGGAACACTTGAATCCGGCAAGCTCGCCAACTTCATCATTTTGAGCCACGACCTCTTCGATGAAGACGCAGCCATCTATTCGGTCTGGATCGCCGGTAAGGAAAATCGCCTCAAGTCACCGCCAAAATCCGATGTCCGCGGCAACTATAAACTATCCTTGCAGAACAACTCCTGGGACCTCAAGTTCTCCGGAAAACTCGCCCGTCCATCCGGAACCCTTCTGATCGGCTCCGCCAAGAAGAAACTCGGTGACCTCGATACCGACGGCGACCAACTCCAGTTCACTGTGGAACTCGACACTGCCGGATACTCCGGTGTGCTCCGTTTTTCCGGACTTCGCTCTGACCGCAATTTCTCCGGCAATTGCGCGCTACCCGATGGTCGCTCAGTCCTTTGGAGCGCATCCTTCCAGTCGGAATTCTCCGAAGAGGCCGATACCGTAAAATCCGACGAGAACGGCAAAGGCAAACGCGACAAGAAAGACTCAGCCGAACCCGACACGGTCATCATCTCAAATCTCACATACCCGAATCGGTCTTATGGATTGACTGAACCACCTGTTCGCCAAAATGTCCTGATTCGCAATGCCACTGTCTGGACTTCCGAAGACGCCGGCATTCTTGAAGCGACTGACATCCTCATCGTCGATGGAAAGTTCTCTGCAGTCGGGAAGAATCTGACCGCACCGGCAGGAGCGCTGGTGATAGACGGCACGGGCAAACACGTCACTTCTGGAATTATCGACGAACACTCGCACATCGCCATCGCCCGCGGCGTTAACGAAGGCAGCCACTCCATCACTTCCGAGGTCCGAATCGGTGATGTCCTCAATCCCGAGGATATCAGCATCTACCGCACACTTGCCGGCGGCGTGACAATGTCCCAGCTCCTGCACGGCTCCGCCAATCCGATCGGCGGACAGGCGCAGGTCATCAAACATCGCTGGGGATCCAATGCCGATGGCCTAAAATACACCCCTGCTCCAGCTACCATCAAATTCGCTCTCGGCGAAAACGTCAAGCAATCCAACTGGGGTGATCGCCAGGTCATCCGCTATCCGCAAACTCGCATGGGCGTCGAAACCGTCATGAAGGATGCCTTCATCACCGCCCGCGAATATGAAAATGCCTGGAAGAAATACAACGCGCTGGGAAATGCCGACAAACTCAAGACTGTCCCGCCTCGGCGCGATATTCAGCTCGATGCACTCGCCGATATCATGAACTCCAGAATGTTCATACATTGCCATTCCTATCACCAAACGGAAATCCTGATGTTGATGCGACTTGCCGAAGAGCTTGGCTTCCGCGTCCAGACTTTCACTCATATCCTCGAAGGCTACAAGGTCGCCGACGAAATGCGTGAACATGGTGCGACTGCCAACAGCTTCGCTGATTGGTGGGCTTACAAATTCGAAGTCTACGACGCCATCCCTCACAATGCTGCACTTATGACCGAAAAAGGCGTTACTGCCGGCATCAACTCGGACGACGGCGAAATGGCACGCCGCCTCAATCAAGAAGCCGGCAAGACCATTCTTTACGGCGGACTTAGTCCCGAGGAAGCCATCAAGCTCGTCACCATCAACCCCGCGATCCAACTCAAGGTTGATGCCTATGTCGGCAGCATCAAAGCCGGCAAAGATGCCGACTTCGTGATCTGGAACGGCAATCCGCTCTCGACCTACTCGATGGTTGAGCAAACTTGGATCGAAGGTCGCAACTATTTCAGCCTCGCCCAAGATTCGCTGATGCGTGCAGCTATCCTTACCGAGAAGAGTGCGCTCACCCAGAAAGTTCTCAAGAGCGGCGGTGGTGAAAAAGATCGTGGCGAAGGCGGCGGATACAAAAAACCCGAACGAGAATGGCACTGCGAAGATGTCCATGATGTCTGGAGGGAACAAGAATGAAGAAGCTGATTTTACTGCTCGCGCTGGTTGTCTCCTCCCTGGCACTTGCTAACCTCTATGTGCCCGGCAAGAAGCAAGATCACCCAATCTTACTTAAGGGCGGTGATCTCTATACCGTCAGCGGCGGCGTACTGACACAAACCGATCTGATTTTCGAGAATGGCCGCATCACGCAGATTGCGAAAAACATCTCCGCACCGGCGAATACAGAGACTATTGATGTCACCGGCAAACGCGTTTACCCCGGCCTGATTGATGCCGCCTCGACTCTCGGTCTGGTGGAAATCGACCAGGCCCGCGCCACACTGGACAAAAATGAGGTCGGCAACATCACACCCGAAGTTCAGAGTCATATCGCCTACAACCCTGACTCCGAACTAACCCCAACCGTCCGCTCGAACGGTGTTCTGTCCGCGTTAATCGCTCCTGAAGGCGGCACTATCTGCGGTCGTTCGTCCCTGATCAACCTCGATGGCTGGACCAAAGAGGATGCCATGGAGAAGATGAATATCGGCATCCACGTCAATTGGCCCCGTTCTGCGATCATTACAGCCTGGTGGATGGAGCAAAGCGCCGAGGATCAGAAGAAAGAGATGGCGGAAAACCGTCTAAAGCTCCGCGATGCCTTCGAAAGCGCCCGTGCTTATGCCAAAGCCAAGAAAGCCGGCACCCTGACTCAAACCGATCTGCGTTGGGAAGCCATGGCACCGATCTTCGACAAGCAAATGACCGTCTTCATCAACGCCAACGATATGCGCCAGATTCAGGAAGCCGTCAAGTTTGCGCTTGAACAGGATATCCGCATCGTCATCGTCGGCGGAGCGGAAGCCTATCGCGTCGCGCCGCTGCTCAAGCAGCAAAATATTCCTGTCATCCTTGGCCGCGTCCATGCTCAACCAATGCGCGAGGATGATGACTATGACTTACCATATAAGCATCCCCGACTTCTCAAAGAAGCCGGCGTCAAGTTCTGCTTTTCCTACAACTATTCAAGCTGGGCTGCGCGTTCACTGCCGTTCCAGGCTGCCCACGCAGTCGCCTTCGGCCTCGATCCCGAGACTGCCTTGCGTTCGCTCACTCTATCGACGGCAGAAATCCTTGGAGTAGAAAAAGACCTTGGCTCGCTTGAAGTCGGCAAGAAAGCCACGATCGTCGTCTCTGAAGGCGACATCCTCGACCCGATCACGCAAAACGTCGTCCACGCCTTCATCAACGGCCGCCAAGTCGACTTAAACAACAAACACAAACAGCTCTACGAAAAATATCGCGCCAAGGCATACCCGGAAAAGTAGTCGTACTCACCTAAGCAAGAAATGCAGGTCTCATTCCGAGACCTGCATCCAGATCCTCTTACTTCAAAGCCTGTTGCGCAGTTAGTTCCCCTCTTGAGAGGGGTGGCTCGTCCCGACTTGTCGGATCGAGACGGGGTGTGCTCATTTCACCTCACCTCCTCTGCTCAATCCACTCGCCAATCGCTGTAATCACCCCATTCATGTTTTGGCGCACATCACTGTCCAGGAATCTCATCACATGTATGCCTAATGATTCCAACTCCGTTTGTCGCTCCCGATCTGCGACCTCTGCGTCGTTTCCGTTGTGCGTAGTTCCGTCAATCTCAATCGCGAGCATCAAATCAGGGCAGTAGAAATCGACAATGTACTTACCCAACGGCTTCTGTCGATGAAAGTCATACCCCTTTAATTGCCGACCCTTCAACTGCAGCCACAGCAATGCTTCAGCAAGGTTTCCGGCACGTCGCAATCGCCTTGCTCTCGCCGTAAGTAACGGATTATAGTCTATTCTCTTCTTCGGCAAGTCCCACCATTGCTAAATGAGATCGACACACCCCGTCTCGAGCCCTCCTTCAATCTTCAACAGACCAGAACATGCCACGTGTTATCGTCCGCGAAGTAACTGCCTTTACCACACGCGGGCTCGATCCACCCCTCTCAAGAGGGGAACTCTAACTCCACGTTCCGAACCATAATGAACCTGCGAAGTTGATGTCAATCCCTTTTAACATAAACCGTTGAATCTTGGCAGCTATACCTTCAAAGCCAATCGCTTTGATCATTCCCCTCTCGTCGAAGATCTCGCTTGCGGGAAGAAGCGTGGCTCGTCCCAACTTGTCTGGACCAGACGGGGCGTGTCAGCTACAGCCATCCTGACTTTGTCCACAAACAAATCAAGCTCTAAACTTGCCGCGAATTAGTTCCCCTCTTGAGAGGGGTGGCTCGAACGCCCGAGGAACGAGGGCGGTCGAGACGGGGTGTGTTTAACCTCGCCCACGTCGAGTGAGACCGAGATGCGCGGAACTTCTAAGCAAATCGCGATGTTGATTCCCGCTATGAGTGACAGTTTTGTGCGCGGCAGTCGTCCACGCCTGCCGCGTTTTTCTTCTCCTCTCCCACCGGGAGAGGAAGAGGTGAGGGCTTATAACTCCTTCATCGCCAAAACGCACACCCCGCCTCCGGCTCCGGTCCGCCGAGAAAGAGGTAATTGATCATATAGACGACATCAGAAACGTTGACGAAACAACTCCCATTCGCGTCGCCGCATGGAACCGGATCATCGAAGGGGCCAAATACAAACGAGATGCCATAGACGCAATCGGAGATGTTAACAACACCATCACCATTAAAATCACCGGGCGCTGCAATGACATTTGCTGTCGCGAATTGTCGACCGAGCCAATAGAGTGGCACAGGTGGATTGTTAAAAACAGGGGCACTCACGGAGTCCGTTGTAAAGCGGCCGGGAGAGTGAGTCGTGAAATACAGATCTGCAATGTGATAGTGACCGGGCTGGAATATGAAAGCATAACTGGAGTTCTTCCACACATAACAGGTAATTTGCCCAAGAGCGTTATCAACGCCGAAATAATGACCAGCAGAGTCCAGCATCGAAGTGAGTTCCCAGCTTATCGAATCACAAGTGATTTCTCTGGTGTCACCCCACTTAAGGTAAACATCCAAACCGCCGCAGGGGCCCGAATATGGAATTTCCGGATGGTGCCACCACAACTCGGCTTTGATCTTACCTGTATCGGGAGGACCCGGATACCACACCTGAACATTCTTGACCATAACGGAATCCCATGAATAATCGAATTGGGCAGATACATTTGTGCTCATCATGGCCAAGAGCAAAGCGAAGATTTTGCAGACTAAACGGATTGTTTTCATTTGGCCCCAAACGAAAGATTACCCCCAAAATGTACTATCGAACTGGTACGATGTCAAGCAGAATATAGACTGGTACTACCATGTATTGAGAGCTTGTCGCTCCCCCCTACCCGTAACTCTCCGACTCCGAAGGATACTTGCCCCCGCGCACATCAGCGGCAAACTTTGCCGCCGTCTCCTGAATCAATTCCCCTTGTTTCATATATTGCCGCACAAACTTCGGCACAAAATCATCGTTCATTCCGAGAATATCATTGACCACCATGATCTGCCCGTCGCAGTTGATCCCGGCACCAATCCCGATCGTCGGAATCGTCAACGTCCTGCTTATCTCTTGAGCAATGTCGCTTTTCATTGCTTCCAACACGATGCTGAAACAACCAGCCTCCTCCAGCGCCTGTGCTGACTCCAGCAGATAGTTCTTCCCGGCATCGGTCTTCCCCTGCACCTTGTAACCGCCGAATTTGTTGATCGACTGCGGCGTCAAGCCGATATGCCCGAATACCGGAATTCCGCACTCGGTAATCTTCTTGATCCGCGCCGCCATCTCGATTCCCCCCTCAAGCTTCACACCGCCTGCTCCGGCTTCAGACAAGAACCTGCACGCATTGGCGACAGCCTCGGCATCCGAACTCTGATACGACCCGAACGGCATATCGCCGACCACCAGCGCATTGCGCGTACCGCGACTGGCCGCTTCGGTATGACGCAGCATCATATCCATAGTCGCCGACAGAGTATCGTTCTTACCGTACAGCACCATGTTTACCGAATCGCCGACCAGTATCCCGTCGACACCTGCGCGGTCAAGCGCGCGTGCCGTGTAATAATCGTAAGCCGTAAGCCAGACGATCTTCTCGCCTCTTTTCTTCATCGCACCAAACGACGTGGCAGTGATTCTCGAACGCGTGTTTGTCATTTATAATCCTAACGATTGATCGCCGCGGGTGAAGTATCGTGTCCCCTGCCGCATCTCCGCGATCTGGTTGAAAATCTCTTCCAAATGATGCGAGTTCTCCACAAAGTCCAACTGGTCCGTCTTGATGACCAACAACGGCGTGCGATTGTAGTGGAAGAAATGATAATTGTACGCCTCACTCACCTGCGTCAGATATTCGAAATCAAAATTGCGCTCATACGCAATGTTGCGCCGCTTGATCCGTTGTATCAGTACCTCGATCGATGCCGTCAAAAACACCACCAGATCTGGCTTCGGCAGCGTCTTCTTCAGAAGCTCCGCCACCTGTTTATACAACGCCAGCTCTTCTTCAGTCAGATTCACCGAGGCAAACAGCAGATCCTTCTCAAACGTGTAGTCCGCGACAATCCGCTTCTTGAATAAATCAAATTCTACCAGCTCCCGCTGCTGCTGGTAACGCGACAACAGGAAATAGAACTGCGTCTGCAACGCGTAGCGCTTGCGGTCCTTGTAAAAGTCTTTTAGAAACGGATTCTCCGCCGCCTCTTCCAATACCAAATGTCCGTCAATTCGGTCCGCAAGAATCTTGCAAAAAGTAGTCTTGCCGACCCCGATCGGGCCATCCACGGCGACATAGTGAAGGTGCGAAAAACGATCATCCATGATATAGTTCCACCAGCTGGGTTTGGTCGGTTATGGCCTTCAGGCATTCGCGATACGGCCGATGGTCCGTTATACAATACGCATCCGGAGCCACTTCAATCAGCGGCACCAACACAAATCGGCGCTGACAAATCGACGGATGCGGTAACTGCAGGTGATCAAACTTTGTCCTCTGAAGATGATATGTCAAGATATCAATGTCAATCACTCGCGGACCCTTCGGAATTTTCTTCATCGTATTGAGCTTCGATTCCACTGCCCGAGTCCTCTTCAGCAATTCATCGGCCGACAGAAGCGTCTCAATTTCTACAACATTGTTCAAGAATTCGGGTTGTTCAAGCAAATCCACCGGCGCGGTCGAATACAACGCCGAACGGCCGACAATCTCGATCTCCCGGTTCTCTGTCAACAGCTCCAGCGCGGTGTTGATATTGGCGGCGCGATCCCCCAGATTTGAACCGCAGGAAAGATAAATCGAAATGCTTAGCCTCGCGTTCGTTTCAATTCGACTTCGATGTGATCCAAATTCCCCGGAATCGGCGGAATCATCTTCCGTACCCGCACGACCACCTGTTCGATACGCGCATCGGTCAGAATCTGTTGCGCGATATCTTCAGCTATCGCTTCAATCAGCGAATAGCGTTTATTGTTCATGATGTCTTCCACGGCCTGGTACACTGCCGCATAATTGACTGTATCCGCAAGCTTATCGCTCTTCCCCGGCACCGTCAAATCCAGAAACAACTCGCAGTCAACCTCATAACGCCGGCCCGTTTCTTTCTCGGCCGCGCTGACGCCATGATATCCGTAGAAGATCATATTCTGCAATCGGATCACATCATTCATGGCGAATCCTCTTGATCTGCGACCGAATCGGCTGGTAGTGTCTTACAATCACTTCCATTGCTTTGGCAAGAGTATCACCACCGACATTGGCGCTCACCCGAATCCAACCCTCGCCCTGTTCACCGAACGCCGATCCCGGCGCTACCATTATTCCGCGCATCCGAAGCAGCGACCGTGCAAAACTCAACGATACCCGCCGGTGCCGCAACTTGATCCAGACAAATCCGGAATGGCACACCGGATAATACTCAATACCCTCGCTCTTGAGTGCGTCGACTATGATCGCCGTTCGCCTGCCGATCTCTTCACGACATCGATTGATATGCTCTCCCAACACCTTGGTTGATGAGAAATATCCCGCCGCTGAATTGATCGTCGCCTGCGAAGGCTCCAGGCTCAACAGCTTCGCTAATGTCGCCAATGGCTGTATCAATGCCTTTTTGCCGATCAAAGCCGTCAGTTTGATTTCCGGCGCGCAAAGGCCGGTTGAGAAACTGAAGACTTCCAGCCCGACGCGCAGACGCCGGCTGTTCTCGCAAAAAAGCACCGGACGGAAATTTCCTGCCGATGACAGCGCGTAAGACGAGTCGGCCACCACCAGCAAATTCGCTGTCGCCGCCGCCTTGCGCAGTCGCTCATAGAAAGCGCCGTCGCACACCGCTCCGGTCGGATTGTGCGGCGAGTTGATCACCATTACGCGTGAGGTCTTCCCCGGTCGTTCTTTCAGTGATTCAGGGTTCGGCAAATAATCGGTGCGTTGGAAAAGCGGATACGTCGTGATCTTCGCGCCAAACATCAGCGCCGGCACGCGATAAGCCTCGTATCCGGGATCGGGGAGATGAAACAACGTGTCTTCATCTGCCAGATACGCCGCAAGGATTAACAGCGCAACGCGCGCTCCCGGCAGTATCAACATTTCGCGCGACGGATCAATCTCGACGCCGTGTTCACTCCGCAGGTATTCAGCGAAGACACTTTTCATCTGCGCGGAAGTCGTCGTTGAAGCCGCTCCTTCACTTGACAAGGGAACTTTGATGCTGTACCGCCCCAGATCAACCACATCGCGGCCGCGACGTCCCAGTGCCGCCTGCAAATCACGCAATTCGCTCAAGAACGGCGCCGGCAAGCGCTGTACTCGCTCCGCCGACGATAACACCACCCGTCCCGAAATTCTCAATTCTCTCTCCGTCGCCGTTCACGCGGAAACGGCATATTCTGAATTTCCGCATCGAGCTCGTCAAAATCATCTTCACCTTGACGGTCATTCAAGTCCCGCAAGGTCCACAACTGCTCTGCCAGGTAGAGCGATTTCGCACAATGTTCCGCCATTTCCAGACGGTAAAATGCCTTCCACAGATCTTCCGCGAGAGATACCAATCCGTGCCGTTCAAGTAAATAGGTGTGGTTTGAACTCAAGTATGACCCGAATGTATCTGCCAACTCTAATGTACCCGGCTCGGCAAATGGCACCAACTGTATCTCGCCGAAAGTCGATACAAACTCCGGCAGGACCTCACCCTCGATAACCATCCCGGCAATCGCAAACGCAGTGGCGTAACTCGGATGTGCATGCACGACGGCATTGACATCCTTCCGCAGTCGGTAAGCCGTAAGATGGATTCTATATTCGGAGGATGGCGCAATCGACCCGGTGCCATTCTTCCCGTCAGGTCTGATCGTAGCTATTTGTTGCGGCTTCAGATGCCCCTTGCAAACTCCAGCCGGGGTAATCAGGATCTCGCCCGACGACAAACGGCAGGAAATGTTACCTTCCAGCCCAGCAACTAACCCCTTGTTATACATTAGCTTACCAATTTCGCAAATGGCCTCGCGTTGCTCTTTTTCATCTTGACTCAATCTACTTTCCCTCGTGGTGTACAAGTTAGCCCTGCGAGCGACGAATTGTCAAGGCAATTTCCTGAATGCACTTTCACCCAATATTTACAGTGTCAAAACCACAGTCACCTAAACCGGACTCCAAGTAGGCAATATCAAAACGAAATTGCCCAGACTCTCGAGTCCATTTTTATTTTGTAAGATATTTCTTAACAACCGGTTAGAAATGTCAGCCATTTTGAGCTAGTCGACAAATTGCCAAGTGCGTATATATTGTGGCATCTAAGTCCTTGGTACCACTACATATTGTGTTTTTTTGAATTTTATGTTTGACACTTTTTGCCCCCGGCAATAACCTGCTAATCCCGTGCGCGAAACCGTCTGAACGGACTTTCCGGGCGCGAGGTTATCGTAAAAGTGATGTCCAACCCACCGGTTGGATCATAAAGTTGTAAGTGGCTCGCGTGATCAGCCGATCACACGAATGGGACTAAAGTGTTCTAGAGGGAGAGGAACTATGCAAGGATTTCAAAAGAAAGCGCTGACCGAAAACGCTCTGCGGGTTTTGGAGCGGCGCTATCTCGCCAAGGACGACAATGGAATTATTACTGAATCGCCCGACCAGCTATTTCGCCGCGTTGCCAATGCGGTAGCGCTTCCAGATAAAAACTACGGCGCCACTGACGAACAAGTTCAGGAAACCGCTGAGAATTTCTACCAGATGATCGCCAATCTCGAATACATGCCGAACTCTCCCACACTTATGAACGCCGGCCGTCCCCTCGGACAACTTTCGGCATGCTTCGTTCTCCCCGTCGGCGATTCTATGGAAGAAATCTTCGAGACCATCAAGCACGCCGCACTGATCCATAAATCCGGCGGCGGCACCGGTTTCTCATTCTCTCGTCTTAGACCCCGCAATTCAATGGTCGCCTCCACCTCCGGTGTGGCTTCGGGGCCGGTTTCGTTCATGAAAGTCTTCAATGCCGCAACCGAGGCGGTGAAGCAGGGCGGAACTCGCCGCGGCGCCAATATGGGTATCTTGCGCGTCGACCATCCTGATATCGAAGAATTTGTCTCCTGCAAGGATGATCTGTCACAAATCACGAATTTTAACATCTCCGTCGCCATCACTGATGAGTTCATGCGCGCCGTTAAGGAAAACCGCGACTACGCGCTTCTCAATCCGCGCACCGGCGAACCCTACACCATAAACGGCCAGATCGTCACCAAATCGGCGACGAAAGTATTCAACACCATCATCGAACACGCCTGGCAGACCGGTGAACCGGGAATCGTCTACATCGATCGCATGAACGAACTGTCGCCAAATCCGGGCTATGAGGTCATCGAAGCCACCAACCCCTGTGGCGAACAACCATTGCCGCCGTACGATTCCTGCAATCTCGGCTCGATCAATCTCGGTGCAATGGTCTTTGATGATTTCCCGCGTGATTACAACCCTAAACTTGACCCGGCGCGCGGCGTCGATTGGGAACGCTTGAGAAGACTCGTCCGCGACTGCGTCCACTTCCTTGACAATATCATCGACGCCAACAAGTACCCGATTCCTGAAATCGAAGAGCAAACCAAGCGCAACCGCCGCATTGGTCTCGGCGTGATGGGTTGGGCGGATATGCTTGTGAAACTGCGCGTTCCCTATAACAGCGAAAAGGCCTTCGAACTCGGCGAGAAGGTTATGGACTTCATTAATTCCGAAGGCCACTTCTATTCCTCCGAGTTGGCGCGCCTGCGCGGCAAGTTCCCGAATTGGGAACATTCCCGTTTCGAAAAAGACGGCGTCATCATGCGCAATGCCACCGTCACGACTATTGCCCCGACTGGCACAATCTCGATCATCGCGGGCTGTTCCTCCGGTATCGAACCCTACTACGCCGTCTCCTTCGTTCGCAATGTGATGGACAACACCAAGCTTGTCGATGTCAACCCGCTCTTCGAAGAGATCGCGCACAAGCGCGGATTTTATTCGCAGGAACTGATGGAAAAAATCGCCAACGACAACTCGCTCCAGGGCTTCGATGAAATCCCAGCCGACGTTCGCGAACTGTTCATCACTTCCGCCGATGTATCACCGACCCAGCATATTCGCATGCAGGCGGTCTTCCAGAAGAGTTGTGACTCATCTGTCTCCAAGACCATCAATATGGACCACTCCGCCACCCAGCAGGATGTTTTCGATGCCTACTGGTACGCCTACGAACTTGGCTGCAAGGGCGTCACAATCTATCGCGACGGCTCTCGTCCCCAGCAGGTGCTCTCCACCGGCAAGACGCAGGATCCGACCGCGAAGAAAGACGAACCGAAAATCGAGATCGCCCAGCCGATCATGGTCGCTCCTCCGCCGCCGGTCGTCGGCATTGCTGAAGCCAAAGAGATTCAGGATCGCCCCGATGTCCTCACCGGCATTACCGAGCGCATCCGCACCGGCTACGGCAACCTCTACATCACCATCAATATCCACAACGGCAAGCCCTTTGAAGTATTCGCGCAGATCGGTAAATCGGGTTGGTCAACAATGGCCGACACCGAAGCCATCTGTCGCGTAATTTCCCTGGCATTGCGTTCCGGCGTCCCGGTCTCGGCAATCATCGAGCAACTGGCTGGTATCGGCGGCGAATCACCACTGTACCAAAATGGCCGATTGATCAAGTCGATCCCCGATGCGATCAGCATGGTGCTCAAGAAACACTTTGGTGATGGCGTCAACGAAGCCAAAGCCACGCAATATCACGAATCATGCCCCGACTGCGGCACCCGCCTCGAGCACGATTCCGGTTGCGTCACCTGCCGTAGCTGCGGCTTTAACAAGTGTTAGTGATTCGATAGTCGAATTCTGATTTGCCGACGGCAGGTGCTTCCACCTGCCGTTTTGATTTCATCGAGCTAAGTAGGCCAACAGCTCTGCCCTCACCGGCTAAGATTCGCCATCTGCACCCTCATCCGTCATCCCCGCGAAAGCGGCTGCCGAAGGCGTCCAGCGGCGTCGCTCACCCGGTAGCCCACCCGAAGCGCAACGCAGGGTGGGGCAAATTATCTACTTTGCGCGCCACATATCCCGAAGCTGTCACATAAGTCAAGTCTAGAATAGGTGCCCCACCGCTTGCGGTAGGATTGTTGAAATTCGACCACAACATATTGTATCCGGTAGCCCACCCGAAGCGCAGCACAAGGTGGGATTTTCATCTCCACGCGGCAAATGTCCTCGCCTGCTTGTTTACAACTGTTCGCGCGGATGTCCACATCCGCGCCTTGCCGTTGCGTCAGGTCTTGTCCCGGACGCCGAAAAGTTTGGTAGAAATCGACAGGCGATCGTCCGGGATGTGACCTGACGCCGCCTCAAATTCCCCTCTTGTCGGGTCGAGACGGAGTGTGTCTTGAGTTCGTAGGTCAAAACCCCTTATTCCACACCGTCAATTACCGAATACTATTTGCGGGGTTTTGACAGTTCGCTCGCGAACGCAGCGGCAATACGTCCAATTGTCGAAATCCAACGATGTCTGGTGCATGAATCAAGTTGTTGCCAAAAGGGGGTTTCGAGCTACCCGCTATCGACTCATCAGATACGTCGTCAGCCTTTTGATCTTCCCCTTCTCCATCTCGAAGACATCGCAGAACAGCGCATCGAGTAATCCGCCCGCCTTCATCTTGCCTTGAACGGTTCCTTCAGCAACTACGACGTCGTCCTCCTCAACCATTCTCGTCACGGTAATCGCCGGACTGCCTACGAAATTTTCGTTTTCGATTTCTTTGTCGAATTCTGCTTTGCCATGTAGATGGAAATTTCCGGGCATGTACCAGATTATGTCATCAGTCAAGCATGACAAAATCACTTCATGATCGCTGGCACTGAAGCCATCCATGTATCTTCGTACTGTCTGCTTGTTTTCTGTCAGAGTCACGCATGCTCCTGGATGACATTATCAATTTCTCTTAAATACGTATCGTTGACCTGTGGAGTTGATTTTTCCGGTTACAAAGTTCGCAGGTCAAGTCCCCTTCGGTGCGCACCCGCTGTTCATCACCCGCCCGTATCTCCACTCTCCCGCTCGTGGGAGACAGGCCAGAGGTGAGGGCCCCAATCCTGTAGCTCCCTTGTAGAGAATAATCCCCCAACGGAATAGTAGAGGCCGCCGTTGCCTCCGAAAACGGGGTGTTGCTCCGTCGAGTTTAAGGTTGCAGACGCGACCGGCTATGTTCGCAAGGGCCCTTGCGGCAAAACAATACCGAATCCACGTAACTGTAGCGACTCCCGCTCGAACCCATCGCCGGCTCCACCGGTGATGGTTGCCCCCGTCAAGGTTCGGCAATGGCGTTATGCGCCGCAAGACGCATCATGATCGCGATCAGCCTTCTTAAAAATTAGATTCTAGGAGATGCAAGTGAATCAAGAACTAAACAACACCCGGTAAAGAGCTTGGTAGGTCAGGAGCACCGCGCTCCCGACCCACTTGCTCTTTAATCTTCATTTCTTCAACACGGCGCTGGGCCGTCATTGAACAGGAATTGGATGATATATACCGCATCCGATATCGTCACCGCACCACTGCAGTTGGCGTCGCCTGCTTCAACGGGAATTGGCTCCGGTCCGCCCGAAAAAATAAAGTTGATCAGGTAGACTGCATCAGCCACGTTGAGATTTCCGTCGTGGTTGCAGTCGCCGTAATGAATCTTCTCATTGATCGTCGCCGAGAACGACACTACATCGGTATCCGGCGGCACTGCCGAATCGGTCACGCGAATCGTAAAGTAGTAGGTCGCGGCATAGGTCGGCACGCCCGAGATTATTCCCTGCTCGCCTCCGGTGAAGTTCAATCCGAACGGGAGATCCCCGCCCAGAAATGCCCAACTGTACGGCGGCGTTCCGCCGACAGCACTCAACTCCTGCCAGTATGGTTCATCTTCGGTGCCGTCCGGCAGCTCCCGCGAAGCCATGTTCAAACCAAATGGCGTTGTGGACGAAGACTCCAGCACAATGTTTACGGGATCAAAAACCATTCCCGTCACCGAATCGGCGAGATCAAATTGATATAACGTGAAGCGTTTCTCATTCCAGAGTGTATCCTCAATTGTTCCGGCAGTAGTCTCAAAGCGCATCGGAATCGGCATTCGGAAAACGCCGGTATTATCTTGAATCTGCTTGATGATCAGATCCAATCGGTAGCCGCCGTTGTTCGGCACGCATTGCCAGCTATACTCATAATTGGGATTTCCATGACCATAGATCCACTCGCTAAAGAACCAGTCGAGGTCCATGCCGGAGGCCGCTTCCATGAATCCCTGGAAATCCTCCGTCACTGCCGTTCCATATTTGAGCGGCGAGTCGCCATACGCGCGCAGTCCGCTGAAGAACGCTGCATCACCGATGATACCGCGTAACATGTGCAACACCCACCCGCCTTTGTGGTAAACGATCAGATCGAGAATATTTCCTGACTGTGTCGTATCATAGCAATAGACCGCGCCATTATTGAAGAACTCGATTGACTCCATGTAGTCATCCAGACCTTGTCGACCCAGCACGGTTTCTAAGAACAACGCTTCGGAGTACGTCGCAAATCCTTCGTTCAACCAGATATGATGCCAGTCGCGAGTCGTGATCATGTCGCCCCACCATTGGTGCGCCAGTTCGTGAACGATGGTCATTACATTCGAGGTCATTCCCGGTGACATCGAAGTATTTGTCTGGTGTTCCATCGCTCCGCCCCACATGAAACCCGACATCGCGTACTTCTCATTCATGAACGGGTATTCGCCGAAAATGCGCGATAGGGTGTCCATCGCCATGACCGTGTAAGGATACGTCTGCTGTGCGGTTCCGACCAGCGAAGGATAGACCCAATAGTCAATCGGCAGTGAATCGGTCGCGGTCTTCAATGCCCAATCGCGCCAGTGCTCAAACTCTGCAATCGCGACGCTCACCAGGTAGGTCGAAATCGGATAACGAACCGACCACTTAGTGGTTCGGAAGCCGTTAAGATTGTCGACATCGCTGATCATTGTGCCATTGGATGCACAAAATAATCCGGAAGGATAAGTTATCGCAAAATCCAACGAGTCCGCCTTATCGTGTGGATGATCCTTGCAGGGCCACCACGAACGCGCATAATACGGCTCGGAAAGGTTTCCGATGATCGGTTTGTTGTCGTATGTCGTGTAATGAAGTCCCCACCAGTTGATATCGTTTTCAGTGGCATGGTAATAAGTTCGTACGGTGAACTTCTCGCCCGCCTGATAAGTTCTCCCCAAATCCACTCTAAACACAAGAAAGTCCCGACTGAAAGTAGCGAATGCCCCATTCACCTTCACCGAATCTACCTGCAACAGCCAAAACAAGTCAATCTCGCACAGTGCCAGAGGCGCGGTCACACTCGCCGACATCGCCACATCTCCAACCAGCAACGCGTTGGCACGGTCAAATTTTAGATCCAAGTTGTAGTAAGTAACATCGTACTTTTCCTGATCCGGCGATCCGCCGCGCGGCAGGCTTGCCGCACCTTGTACAGCTCTCTGCAAGTGTGCGTTCTTGGCCTCAAGGCACCCTTCGTGTGCGGCGTGAGCATCCTTGACGAGCTGCTCTATCGGCGGCAGTTGCTTCGCCTGTAATGCAAACGTCCCCACCAATATCATGCCCACGGCAGCGATTACCCTAAACACTTGCGTGAACGAGTTCCGATTCGTCCATAACATTATGACTCTCCTATTCCTCCAGCCTTTCGAAGGACTACGGCAGACTACAGTCTGCACTGCTTCCGCTCGAAACCGGTAAAGATCTGTTGTTTGAGCTCTGATTAGACCAATTGCTGTCAATTCTAGTATGGCAATCTTTATACGAGTTTATCGACGTTTTCATCTATTTTTATTTGCTGATCCCGACCATAAGCAGGCTGCTCAGGTGTTAGCGCCTTTCCAGTGCCAACTTGAGTCCAAAGGCAATTAGGACTGCACTTGTCGCTGCTTCGAGCTTACGCGTAATGCTGGCACGGGTCAGAACACCCTGCATGCCTGTAACAAACACCACAATCGTACCCAACCACACAGCGCCCACAAACTGGTGGATTCCTGCAAGCAAGAACGATCGTTCTATTACCCCGTCAGTGGGATTGATAAACTGCGGCAGGAAGGATAGATAGAACACCGCGACTTTTGGATTGAGAATGTTGGTCATCAATCCTTCAATAAACGCACGGCTTGCAGGCTTCTTGTTGGTACTGATGGTTGAAGGAGTACGCTCCCATGTTCGACGCGAGGCCCACAGCGACCACAAGCCCCTCGCCCCGAGAAATATCAGATAGGCGGCTCCCGCCAATTTTACGATGTTGAACAGCTCCGCTGATCTGACCAGCACCATCGATATCCCCAATGCCGAGAAGGATGCGTGTACCGTGCATCCGCAAATGATGCCTGCCATCGTAGCAAAGCCCGCTGCTTTACCCCCTGCCAGCGAGTTTTTCATTGTCAGTATGGTGTCGTTTCCCGGCGTGATCGCCATAATTGTTGAGGCGATTGTAAATGCAACCAATTGTTGATCCAGCATGCGCTTCCTTCAAAGACTCATACGTTTGACCGCAGCCGCCTGTCACGCCGGGCAATTGTTGTCCGCTCTGACACTTTGAGCAAACTTCTAGACGGATTACCTTGAGATACGCGGAACCGGTCAAAATGGTTCAGATTTTAACACTTTTTAAAATGAAACATTCAGGCAGGAAAACTAGTCTCTCGTTGTGCAAAGCCCGCGCAAACTGCCGATACTTCAAGTGTGGTATTGTGTCTAACATACCGGCATGGTCGCGTTCTGAACCGGATGCGCTCTGGGGTAGTCTATGGGTAGTTACATACCCAATGGCCGCCTTTCGGCTGTCAATCACGGCGACAAAAAGATCGAAATCCAGACGGAATTCTCGAAATACCCGGAACCACGGGTGGCAACTGCAGTCAGTATCGCCGGACAAGTCATCCACAAGATCCAGAAGGCTTGGGGTAAGACGATCGACTCCATTGAAGAGATGCGCACGGTCGAGGAGATAATCAACAAACAGCATAACGAAGTCACCGCGCTCGTTCGCGAACACGCTGCTACTCTGGTTGCTCATTCAGATCCTTCTTCCGAGAAACCCAAGCAGATGAGCTCACCGGAAGTTCTGGAAAAGATCAAAGGCATTACTGAAATCCAAAGCGCTTTCATTCTGACGGCCGAAGGCAAACTCGTCTCGATGCAAAAGGTTACCCGCGAAGCCGAACTTGTTGCCGAGATGATCGGCAATTTGACTAATGTCCTCTTCGATATCGCCCGCACAACCAATCTCGGTGACTGCGAGGACTGCATCCTCAATCTCGGCTCCCATGATCTCTTGCTCCTTCCTTATCAGGGCGGCTATCTGGCGGCTCTGATCGATACGAAAGTTCGCAAACGTGAAATTCTCGAAGCTCTTTGGAAGATTGCGAGGGCCGCATGAACAAAGTTATGGAAACCATCCGCGGCGTGATGGGCGTTTCCGGCGTGCTCTTGTGGGAGAAGCAGAGCAATGTGTTCCACAAACTTCTCCCGGCTCGATTCTCCGCCGCTGACAGTGATGCCATGTGTGCCCGTCTTGTGCAATTCTGCCAGCATTACACGCGCGGCAAGGAGGTCAAAGCCAAATTTAACAAAGGCTGGCTTTGGCTGCACAATGGCGATTCGTTTGCCCTGCTGATCCTCGCCAAGCCCGATCTAAATACGACGACGCTCAACCTTGTCCTCAAATCATCGCTTTCGACGCTGGATTCCTCCTTGCGCAAACCGGTGGGAACAACCATCCATCGCAACGCCAATTTCACTCCGGATCACGTCAGCGCCATTTCCCGCGCCATCAATCTCGCACTCGGGCATTTTCAGGGACAAATCTCCAGGTTTGAAATTGCCGAGGTCCTGCGCCTGGCCAAGGACCAGCTTCTGGATCACTATCCAGTGCTCAAGCATTTCACGGTCGATGCCAACGGAGGAATCATCGTGATCAAAGGCGCCGAAAAGAGCATGGACAGCTCTGCGGTCGCAGCCGCGGCTAACCTGATCGCGGTATTCATCCACCTGGTGGGTTCCAAAGCGAATGTCATGGGATTTGATATTGAGAAGATCACCTTGGGGATTCAGCAGCCGTTAAACGAAATCGGCTTCTACAACTACTTTGCGTCAGCCAGGCGGCCGACTTACAATTAGGTGTCAGAGGGGCGGCCGGGTTAAATCGACCTTAGATTTGAAAAAACTCCTCATCCAGTTACGGTAAAGGACTTTTAGAGCCACCACAGTTTTTTGCTCCCGCTACTCATCCTTGAGGGGAGAGGTCACGGCAGGACGCGCAACCATAATTGGGGGCAACCTTCATTATTGAGTTGTTAGAGATTTTTCAAATAAACCCCTCTCTAACACCTGCCTGAATATACGTCCATTCTTGATTCGCACAATAACCTTTTGGACAGAAATCGATTTTTGTTCAAGCAGGCATGCAATTTGTGACGACGTTCTGGTTTCCGCAACTCGTTGCCGCATCGACACCTGCCACCATGCGAGCATTCCCAAACTTCTCACTTGCCGATGCACCATAACCATTATATATGTTCTATATGACTCCGAATCTCCCTCCGTGTGTCGCCGGTATCGGCATCGACCTGCTTGACATCGACCGCATGAAGCTTGCGTACCAGCGCCATGGTGATGCTTTTTTCCAGCGCGTCTTCACCGAGCAGGAGATTAACTTCTGTTCCTCAAAGCTCAACCCCTTCCCGTCCTACGCCGTGCGATTCGCTGCGAAAGAGGCTGCTTTCAAAGCTCTCTCGCAGGTCGGCATCCGCATCGTCCGCTGGCAAGATATTGCCATCACCCAGACTGGCGACGGCGTCCCCAGCCTCACGGTCGCCGGAATCAACGGATTCGAGTTTCACTTGTCGATGAGCCACACGACCACGTTAGCAACTGCTATCGTTGTTATCGAACGTAATTCCTAGTACGATTTAATCTTGGAGCGCCTTGTCGCTTTCGTTATTTTTTGACTGCTTATGCCCCAATTAGCCGATAAATTATGGGTATAAGCAAAAGACGCCGCACTTTGCGGTTGTTGTGTTCGGTTGAATTTGATTTTTCGAATACATGGAGGTAATTCATGCCGTTGAATCTAAAACAGATTGAATCGTTGCTTGGCCCCGACGCCAAGACCCTGCTAACGCACAAGTGCAAAGGTATCCCCAAGAATCGCGTCCATCTTCCCGGTCCCGATTTTGTCGATCGCGTCCTCTCGCTCTCTGATCGCAATAACAACGTTCTGCGCAACTTAAGCTGGATGTTGTCCCATGGTCGCCTATCCGGTACCGGCTTTATGTCCATTCTTCCGGTCGATCAGGGCATCGAACACTCCGCCGGCGCTTCATTTGCACCCAACCCGGATTACTTCGACCCCGAGAAGATTATCGAACTCGCCATGGAAGGCGGCTGCAATGCCGTCGCTTCGACCTTTGGTGTGCTCGGAATCATGTCGCGCAAGTACGCTCACAAGATTCCTTTTATCGTCAAGATCAATCACAATGAATTCCTCACCTATCCCAACGCCTTCGATCAGGTAATGTTCGGCTCGATCAAAGAGGCCTGGAACATGGGCGCAGCCGCAGTCGGCGCGACGATCTACTTCGGCTCGAATGAATCACGCCGCCAGATTGTCGAAGTCGCCCAGGCATTCGCGATGGCGCACGAACTCGGACTTGCGACTGTGCTCTGGTGCTACACCCGCAATTCCGCCTTCAAGATTGACGGCATCGACTACCATGTCTCCGCCGACTTGTCATCGCAGGCGAATCATCTCGGCGTGACGATTCAAGCCGACATCATCAAGCAGAAGATGTCGGAGAACAACGGGGGATTTGCCGCGGTCGAAAAAGCCGCGGGCAAGCCCTATTCTAAGTGGAGCAAGAAAGTTTACGATACGCTGACCACCGACAATCCGATTGACTGGGTGCGTTATCAGGTCGCCAACTGCTATATGGGTCGTGCAGGTTTGATCAACTCCGGCGGCGCTTCGGGCAAGAACGACTTGGCCGATGCGGTCAAGACTGCCGTGATCAACAAACGCGCCGGCGGCATGGGATTGATCTCGGGCCGCAAGGCATTCCAGCGCCCAATGAAGGAAGGCGTCGAATTGCTCAACGCAATTCAGGACGTCTACCTCTGCGAGGAGATCACCGTCGCGTAGGGATATTCAGAAGTGTCATTCCGGTGAAAGCCGGAATCCAGCTTAGATCAGTGCCCGCCAGTCGTCCACGCCTGGCGGGTATTTCGTTTCGTCCTGCCAAGACTCTCAACAACGCAGACAATTTGCCAGTCATTCCGGCGGACGCCGGAATCCAGCTTTCACTGGTGGTGCAACCGGTGCTACCACCGGCTTAACTCCCGCATTGACAAAATCGACATTTTGTGCTATTTTAGTAGTGTAGCAAAATCGGGAGGAATCCATGCGAACCCTCGTCCTAAGCACTCTCATCGCTGTCGTGCTGGCATACGGAATTGCGCCGGCGGCAGTGATAAACGTACCGAGCCAGGCACCCACCGTTGAGGCTGCTATCGCAGCAGCGTCATCATATGATGTTATTAATATTGCATCCGGAACATACACCGGTCCCGGCAATCGCAACCTCGTTCTCTCCGGCAAGATGCTGTACATAATGGCAGCGGTTGGCGCTAATGTAGTATTTGACGTTAACGGAACCAGTACTGAAGATCATCCCTGGATCGCTATCAGTGGCAGTCTCGCTTCTGGCACAAGAATCAGCGGAATCACAATCAGAGATTGTTCCCGTTACTACGGCGGAGCGATCTCTATCGATAGTTGCGAGGTATCAATTCAAAACTGCAGGTTTATTAACAATGAAGGTGTGTTAGGTGGCGCTATTTTCATCAGTGGCGGCGCCGTGTGCAACATAACCGCCTGTAATTTTGAGGATAATAAAGCGCTGATTGGCGGCGCCATATGTGCGGAAGAGGGATCAGTGATAACTGCCGGTAGCTCTCGTTTTCGACGAAACAAAGCAGATCGCTATGGTGGCGCCATTAGTCTGGACAATTCAATTGGGAATCTTATCTACTGTCTCCTTGACTCCAACTCGTGCTTACATGGCGGAGCCCTCAAGACCGCGGCTGACGCTGTTGTCTATCTGGACAACTGCACGGTGACAAGAAACAAGGGGTTCTATGCCTCCGTCATTGCAAATCATAACAGCTCGTTCTTTTGGAGACGGAGTATTGTTGCCTTCAACTATAGCTCTGTCAGTGTCGAAATAATCAATCCCGATACGATCTTGATAGAATGCAGTGATGTCTTCGGTAATTCAGGAGGCAATTACACTGGGGATCTGGCCGGGATGGACTTGGTAAATGGTAATTTTAGCATAGACCCCTTCTTTTGTGGCATAGGTCAATTAGACTTCGAATTAGGCGACATCTCGCCCTGCTTACCGGCCGCAAGCCCTTGCGGTGAACTCGTCGGAGCTTTCGGTCAAGGTTGCACGATGCAATGTGTTGATTCCGACGGCGACTATTATGGCGATCCCGGTTATCCCCAAAACGACTGTGCTACCGACAACTGCCCAGCAGTAGCAAACGGCGATCAACTGGATCTCGATCAGGATGGAATCGGAAACGCCTGTGACGATTGCACTGACACCGACGGCGATGGATTTGCCAATCCCGGATATCCTGCTTCGGCATGTCCAGTTGACAATTGCCCAAGCGTCGCAAATGCCGATCAAACAGATTCCGACAGCGACGGTCTGGGCGATGCCTGCGACAATTGCCCGTCAGTCGTCAATGTTGATCAAACCGACTACGATAACGACTCAATCGGCGACGCCTGTGACGAATGTACAGATTCTGATGGCGATGGATTTGGCAATCCCGGGTTTCCTGCATCAACCTGCCAACTTGACAACTGCACACGATTCTCCAATCCTTCTCAAGAGGATAGTGATTCCGACGGTATCGGCGATCCATGCGACTACGTCTGCGGCGACGCGAATAATACCGGCTTTGTGAATGTATCGGATGTCGTTTATATAATCAGTTTCATTTTTGCCGGTGGGCCATTCCCGAGTCCATATGTGCTGGCGGACGCCAACTGCTCTGGATCAGTCAACATCTCTGATGCAGTGTATATCGTCAATTACATCTTTTTGGGCGGTCCGGCACCCTGCTCGGATTGTCCTTAAACGGGATTACCAGCTGCTAGCGGCTATTGAATCTCCTGTGGCGCAGCATGTCGAATATCACGCCTTTGCGGGGCTGTGCACTAAGAGGTTGGCTCTCAACTCTCGCCGGGATGATCTGTCCTCCCGTAGATTCCTACTGCCTCACCCGGATCGCCGATCACGGTCTGCAGCTCATATTGTTGAGTGAACCAGTCTTCATCTACAACACTTTCGAATTCGGATCGCGAGGCATGCCGAAAGATCAGAAAGTCCGGCTTGTATTCGCGGATATACCAACTGAAGTCGTGTTCTCGTATGTGCTCAACAACAGCGGGTGTCACCAATCCTAACGCATCGATCACCGGACCCTTCTCATAGATGAACCTCAGAATATCAATGTCCCCTGTGCCGACGCTTGCCCCGTCTTCGGCATGTTCATTCAGCCACAACGCAGCCTGTCTATGCGTTTCATATTCCCAGCTCGTGGTCCGTCCGGAGGACGTGATCGGCAGCAGCAAACCGACCAAGCAAGTCGCCAAGATGATGACAGCCGGGACTATTACTTTGGTTGTGGAAGTCGACTGCCAATTCAGACGACAAAGCCCCACAAGCGGCAGAGTCATTAGAACCGCAATGGCCGGAGCCAGCGGTGTGTAATACCATGAGTAGGCCGGCGCCTTCAGAACCAAGCCGTAGATGGCATAGTGCAGCAGACCCCACAGAAGCAGGATTTGCAGACCGGGATGTTTGAAAACGGTCCATTCGCGTAACTTTGCACTCATTGCTATCAATCCTGTCGCTGCACCTACGCCGACCAAAAAGAGGAGAAGCAGGAGCACCGGTACAATATCTCGAGTCACGATTCCGATGTACCAATTGGGGGCAGAAAACAAGCCCTCAAGCAGGGCATATTGCCCGCCCCAGAGTTCAGCCTCGGTTTGTACCAGCTTTGCCGTCAAAGTGGAAGGCACCAGACTCCCGAAATAGAACCAACTGAAGATCAACCATGTCCCGATCGGCACGCAAAAAAGCACCGAGGCAACCACTCCGGGCAGACGGCGATGACGAACTATGTAATGCAGCAACACCAGAAACGCCACGATGGTCATGTCGGGCCGTGCCAAAACCGCCAGCGAACAGAGGAGTGCGGAAGCAGAGTACTTCTCCTTTACATGGAGCGTCACTGCGGCTACTCCAAGCATCATCGATAGAAACAACTCCAGACCAAGGGCGTTTGTCAAAAGTGGATTCGCCAGCAGTACCAACGGGATTAGGTAACCAAAAGTTGATTCATCTCTTTCACGAAAACAGGCAGTCAGGAAGTAGCAGAGGAAAAACAGGCTGATGCTTCCGATTATTCGGCCGATTAACGGCAGAGTCACAAACGGGAGATCGTTGAAGATCTTATGGATCGATGCCAACAGGAGCGTGTAGAGCGGAGAAGTGGTCGCATTGACCCGTTCACCAAAGTTGAAGACGTACCCGTCTCCATTCGCAATGTTCTTCGCGTAGGAATAGAAGATATAGCTGTCATCCTGTTGCATGTTCCGATAGCCATAGAACATCGCAACTAAAACAACTGCAATGCAGGCTATCGAAATAGCACTCAGGTATCGGTCCGCAATCGGAGCGCCGGCTTTCACGCAGCCTCTATTCATCTCTGCGTCGAATGGAGATCAACGACGCAGTTGTACTAAAATCTTGTGCTCAACAAGAAACAACATTGTCGACCATTTAGTCAACGACTATCAGTGCTAGTGTGCGAAGAATTCAGCAGATATGGTATTGGGAATCGTCGCGCCCGAATCCTACAGTGAATCCGGCGACTTCGGGTCGATCGGGGTGCCGACCTCTTCGGGCTTGGCGGGTATCAGGAAAGATACCAGTATCGAAGTCCCGATGGTGACAACGATCACGCCCAATGATACGAAAGTGGGAATCTTGAAGAAATCGGCGATCAGCATTTTCACGCCGACATACGACAGCACGATTGATAGGCCGACCTTGAGGAAGCGAAACTTGTAGAACATTCCCGCCAGCGCGAAATAGAACGACCGCAGACCGAGAATCGCGAACACGTTGGAAGTGTACACAATGAAGGAATCGCGCGTGATCGCCAGGATAGCCGGAATCGAATCGACCGCGAACACCAGGTCGGTGGTCTCGATCATCAACAACACTAAGAACATCGGAGTCGCAAACAGTCGGCCGTCGATGCGGGCAAAGAAATGGTCGCCGTGGTATTGCGGCGTTACCGGGAAAAGCTTGCGCGCGAGTTTAATGACGGGATTTTTTTCCGGGTGGACTTCGCTATTGCCGGAAGTCAACATCTTGATGCCGGTAAAGACCAGGAAGGCGCCGAAGACATAAATGATCCAGTGGAATTTGGTAATCAAGGCGATACCGCCGGCAATCATTGCCGCGCGCATGATCAATGCGCCCAGAATACCCCAGTAGAGCACCTTGTGCTGTAATGACGGCGCCACGCGGAAATAGGAGAAGATCAGCAGGAAAACAAACAGGTTATCAAGACTAAGCGAGAGCTCAATCAGATATCCCGTAAGGAATTCCAGTCCGGCTTGATGGCCTCTGTAGATGTAGGTCCCGATGCAAAACAGCGCCGCCAGCGAGATCCAGATGGTGCACCAGATCAGCGCTTCCTTCATCTTGATCGTGTGCGCTTTGCGGTTGAATATGCCCAGATCGATGACAAGCATCGCCAGCACGAAAGCGATAAATCCGGTCCAGAGCCAAAATTCCGTCATAAGGTTGGGAAGTATCGTAAATCAGGCGGGAAAGCGCAAGTCGAATTGAGCGAATTCGCCAGCGGAAACTGCCGCCGTTTGGTTTTAGCCGCGGATGATTTTGGAGACGATATCGGAGATTACGACTACGCCGACCAACTTACCGTCGCGTGCGACCGGCACCATACGGAGATTCTTGAAGATCATCAGCGCGGCCAGTTCGACCACTGGTGTATCTTCGCTGGTAGTGGCAAGCTCGGGGTTCATGATGGCGCCAACGGTTTTCTTCTCCGCCGATTTGAGCAGGTCGTCGAACGGCATGACATCGGGAGCCATCGCCAAGTTGTTGATCAACGATTTATAGTCCGGCAACGCGGCGCGGATCAAGTCGCGATTGGAAATCTGGCCGATGACGGCACCGACTTCGTCGACCACCGGCATGGCACCGACACGATGCTTATAGAGCAGATTGGCGACCTCTTTGAGCGTTGTCTCGCGTGTAACGCTGATAACCTTTTCCACCATGATGTCGCGAACCAGCAGATCTCGATCCACTTTTACTCCCGAGTTAGTAATGACGTCAATGACTTCCGCCGGCGTTTGAGCTTCGAGCATCTTTTTCAGATGTTCGCCATTGCGGGCCAAGCGCGCAAAAGCCGACAGTGTCTGCAGATAAAGTTGGGAAATATTGGAGGGTGTCAACATTAAACAAACCGCCCGCAGCGGAACGCCATCCGGTGTCTTGTCGGTCAGCCCGCGTTTGCTGATACCGACCGCAATGTACATGCGCTGGACCTCGTCGGTGCGTGCATGCGGAAAGGCGAAGCCGTGGCCATAGGAAGTGTTCTCGATGCGTTCGCGTTCGTCAACGGCGGCGGAAATCTTCTCGCAGTCCAGCAGCGGAAACTGCTGGCTGATCCGTTCGATCAAGAAAGCGATCGCTTCCTTCTTGGTGGTCGCCGGCATATCCGCCAGCACGAGGTCATCCGAGAGAAGTTTGGATAGTTTCAATGGATTAGCCCTTCACCCGCAGGGCGCTTGATGATCCATTCAGGGGCGACAATTCCACCTGATACCATAAACTTGACCGCATCTTCCACACTAATAGTGGTCGGATAAACTTCCTCTTTCTTCACAAGGTAGGTAAAACCTGTAAACGGTGTCGGCGTCGATGGTACGAACACTGCAACGAAGCTATCATTTCCCGGCACAGTGTCAATATTAACCTCATTGCTCGCGAATGCAAACACATACATCCCCTCGCGCGGGTAGGGAATGATCACCACCCGCTGAAACATGCTTTCCTTGGGATTCGTGATCGACTGCAAAAGCTGCTTCGATGCCAAGTAGACCGTGCGCACAAACGGTACGCGGCCAAGCAGAGCATCCCAGAGAGCAACGACTTGACGGCCAAGCACGCCGTGCGTCAAAACACCGGTAAGAATGATCAGCAGGGCGACGATGGCGATTCCCAGGCCGGGGATATCGTATCCGAGATATCGGATCAACAGTGGTGACAGGATTCCATCGACCGAGCTGAGCAAAAAGCGGAGTACGACATAGGTAATTATCAACGGGACAATTACCAATACACCGGCGATGATATATTTCTTGAATGTTCTGCTTATACTACCTTCGGGGCTCATAAAAATTCGCCTTATCGGCGAATGAGAGTCTACGCAAAAGCGGCAGCTAAGTCAACACTAAAAGGGGAACGCATCAAATGCGCTGTTGGCGAACTTGATAACGGACTCGGGGAATATTCCGAAGAGGATCGTACCGGCAACTGTGAGCACAAGCGTAATCACCAGCGGACTGTCGAAGCGCGCTTTAGCGAGAGTTGTCTCGGTGCGATTGAAGTACATCTGTTTCACGATATTCGCATAGTAATAGAGCGAGATCACTGAAGTCAGGATGCCGACAATGACGAGCCAGGAATAATTCGGCCAGCCGGCAAGGAAGACATAGTACTTGGCGAAAAATCCGACCATCGGCGGGATGCCGGCGAGCGAAAGTAGGAACACTGTAAATATCAATGCCAACGCGGGAGACTCTTTTGCGAGGCCCTGATAGTCCTTGATTTCATACGAGCCATAATTCTTCTCGAAAGCAATGGCGCACGCAAAGGCGCCCATATTTGCGAACAGATAAGCCAGCATATAGAACATGATCGAGGCTGGCCCGAACGGAGTGTCGTTGGTTGTTGGCGGTAGCGAGACGAATCCGATCAACAGGTACCCGGCGTGCGCAATCGAGGAATAAGCGAGCATGCGCTTGACATTGGATTGCAGCACGGCCGTAATGTTGCCGATAATCATTGCCGCAGCCGCCAAGGTCGCAACCATGACTCCCCAGTAGAATTCGCCGAATGACGGTAGAGCAGAGTAAAACAGACGGGCGAAAGCGGCAACACCTGCTCCCTTCGAAGCCACCGACAAGAACGAAGTGACCGGCGTGGGTGCGCCCTCGTAGACGTCCGGCGCCCACATGTGGAACGGCACCAATGCCAGTTTGAAACCGAATCCGGCGATCAGCATGATCATGGCGATGATGAATGCCATGTTGACTTCCTGGGTCAAGGTCAACATTCCGAGCGATTGTTCGAGCAAGCGGCCGAAGGCAAGATTAATGAAGGTCGTTCCGGTCAGGCCATAGATCATCGAGATGCCGTAGAGCAAGATTGCCGACGAGACTGCGCCAAGTATCAGGTACTTCAAGCCGGCCTCGGAGGACTGGAGGCTGTCTTTGCGGTATGCCGCCAATACGAACAGTGGAATCGTCGTCAATTCCAGCGCCACATAGAGCGTAATCAGCTCATTGGTCGAGATCAGAAACATCATGCCGACGGTCGAAAGCAGAATCAGGGTGAAGTACTCACCGTGGTCGCTCTTGAGTTTCTCCATCAGCGAAGACGATGAAGCGGCAGCGAAGAATGCCGCGCCGAGGAAGATCATTTTGAAGAAAACAGAGACTTTGTCGACGAAGAAGGTGCCGCCGAAGGCAATACCGTATCCGGTCAGCGGGATGCTGAAGCCGGTTACGACGACGCCCAGCATCGCCAGATAGATCATGGTGTTGCCGCCGACATTCTTGCGGATGACGCCGTACATCAGCATCATCATCGCCCATGCAAAGAGAATCAACTCCGGCAGCATCAACCGCAGATCAGCCATTGACTACCTCGACACCATGAAGACAATGTTCTCCAACGTCGCCGAGATCATCGTCACCAATGGCTTGGGATAGACGCCCAAGGCGATGGTGAGAATCAGCAGCGGCGCTACCGCAAGAATTTCGCGGCCATTGATCTCGGTCAGGCCGGCCCACTTCACGTTGAACTCGCCCAGAAACATTCTCTGGACCATTCGCAGTATATAAGCCGCGGTCAGTACCACGCCGATAACCGCAATTCCGGTCATGATCTGGTAGGTCGGCGAAGCGAACGCCCCGACAAAGACCATGAATTCGGCTACGAATCCCGACATACCCGGCAGTCCCAACGACGCCATCGCAAAGACTGTCATCAATGCCGTATACAGCGGCAGTTTGGCACCCAGGCCGCCGAAGGCGGCTATCTCACGGGTGTGAGCGCGATCATATAACACGCCAACTAACAAGAACAGCGCGCCGGTGATTAAGCCGTGGCTGAACATCTGGAAGATGCAGCCTGCCAATCCTGTTGTGTGCGGCTGACCATTTGAGTTGATGAAGAACACTGCCATGCCCAGCACACAGTATCCCATGTGCGAAACGGATGAGTATGCTACCAGCTTCTTAAGATCCTTCTGTGCCATCGACACGAGCGCGCCATAGATAATTCCGATGACACCGAGGATAGCGAAGGGATAGGCGAAATATTGTGTCCCGAACGGCAGCATCGGATAACTAATTCGCAGAAATCCGTAGGTACCCATCTTCAGCAGGACGCCGGCAAGGATGATCGAGACCGCCGTCGGCGCCTCGACGTGGGCGTCCGGCAACCATGTGTGGAACGGGAAGATCGGGACTTTGATGGCAAACGCGAGGAAGAAGAACACCCATACCAGAATTTGCAGTGAGTGTGCGAATTGATTGCCCTGGGCGATCAGTTCCATCATATCGAGTGTGTGCGGCGAGGAATTCAGATACAGGATCAAAATTCCGACCAGCATGAAGATCGAACCAAAGAGCGTGTACAGGAAGAACTTGATGGCAGCGTATTCCTTGCGCGGTCCACCCCAGATACCAATCAGGAAATACATCGGCACCAGCATCACTTCCCAGAAGATATAAAACAAGAAGAAGTCAAGTGCGGCGAACACGCCGATCATTCCGGCTTCAAGCAGCAGGAAGAACGCGAAGTACTCCTTGACACGATTGGTGATGTGGAACGACACGATCAGCGAAATCGTCGACAGCAGAGCCGTCAAGAACAACATCGGCACAGAGAGTCCGTCAACACCGAGGAAGTATTGAATCGACAGCGTCGGAATCCACTCATAACGCTCGGTGAACTGCATCGCCGCAGTCGATGAGTCGTAGCCGAACCACAACATCACCGACAGGATCAGCGGAATGATGCTGACCGCGACGGAGGTGTACTTGATCAGTTCGGTCTTCTCCTTGTTCATCAGCATGACAACGAGCATACCGATGAGCGGGGTGAAGATCATGACACTTAAAATCGGAAAGTCCATATTTATACTCCTGCCTGAAGCAGACTATACAACTCGAGTCACGATGAGCATCAAAACGATGCCGAATATGATAAAGAACCCATACAACTGCACTTTGCCGGTTTGGAACTGGCGCAACAGGGCACCGGTCGCCCAGATGGTATAACCAAGGCCATTGACCGCGCCGTCAACGATGTGCACGTCAATCCACTGCTTGATCACCGACAGCCAGAGCGTGAATCTGCCAAAGGCGTTAACTATCCAATCGATGACGCCGTTATCAAACGACCACAATACGTTAGTAAATGCCAGTGTGGGCTTGATAATGACGGCATCATATATCTCATCGAAGTACCACTTATTGTAAAGCAGTGTGTAGAGACCCTTAAACCTGGCACCCAGCGCCTGCGGCGAAATTGACTTCTTGATGTACATCAGGTAGGCAAGCCCGATGCCGGAGAACGCGACCACCGTCGAGATCAACATGATGCTGATATGGGCTTCAGCGTGGTGCGGCTCATGATAATAGGCGAACATTGAGTAGCCATGTGAGAGCCACGGGATTGCCACCCAACCGGCACAGACGGACAGCACTCCGAGCACAATCAGAGGCGTGGTCATGGTGCGCGGTGATTCGTGAGCGTGTTCGTACGCGTGATGATCGCGTGATTCGCCGAAAAAGGTCAGGAAGATCAGCCGGAACATATAGAATGAAGTCATGAACGCCACCAACAAGGTGAGTACCATGAACACCGGATGACCGAGTGTTGATGCGACGATTTCATCCTTGGACCAGAATCCCGACAGCGGGAAAATACCGGCGATCGACAAAGTCGCAATCAGCATCGACCAATAGGTGATCGGCATCTTGTGGCGGAGTCCACCCATGTTCTGAATATCCTGCGAGTGTACGGCGTGAATGACCGAACCGGCGCACAGGAACAAGCAGGCCTTAAAGAAGGCGTGGGTCATCAGGTGCAGAGTACCGGCAGTAAAGGAACCCAGGCCGAGCGCCATGATCATGTAGCCGAGTTGGCTCACCGTCGAGTACGCGAGAATGCGCTTGATGTCGTTTTGCACAAGCGCAATCGAAGCCGCCAAGAGCGAAGTGATGATGCCGATGATTGCGACGAACATCGCGGCATCGGGACTATGTTCAAACAGGCTCATCGAACGCGCGACGAGGTACACACCGGCAGCAACCATTGTAGCGGCGTGGATTAACGCCGAGACCGGTGTGGGACCTTCCATCGCATCGGGCAGCCAGACATGCAACGGGAATTGTGCAGATTTGCCGATCGCGCCGCAGAAGATGGCGATTCCGGCGAAAGTCAAGACGGCCGGTGGGATGACACCACCGGCAACCTGGGCGAAGACTTCCTGATAGTTCAAAGTACCACAATAGGCGGCCAACAAAATCACGCCGATCAGGAAACCGAAGTCGCCGATGCGGGTGGTGATGAATGCCTTCTTACCGGCGTCGGAAGCCGTCTTCTTTTCGAACCAGAATCCGATCAACAAGTACGAGGTCAGGCCGACCAGTTCCCAGAAGACAAAGATCAGGAAGAAGTTATTGGCGAGCACGAGACCGAGCATCGAGAAAGTGAACAGCGAAAGATACGAATAGTATCGTGAATAGCGCGGATCACCGTGCATGTAACCGAGGGAATAGATTTGCACCAGCATCGAGACGGTGGTGACGACGACCAGCATGATGGCGGTCAGCGCGTCGATATAGATGCCGACCTCGAGTTTGAGTGTCGGAAATGCCGCCCAGATGTAATTCAGTTCAAATGGCGTATTGTCGCCGAGTTGTTGAATCAACAGGCTGACGGCATAGACAAAACCGGTTGCGATCGCGCCGATGGAGATGGCGGAAGATAGTTTGCGGTTCTCGCGCGTAAAGAAGATGATCAGACAGAATGCTGTCAGAGGCAGAAGCGGTATGATCCAACTAAGTTCGCGCATGAGTTACCATTTCATCAGGTTGATATTGTCCACAAAGATATCGCGGAAATTGCGATAGATCAGCATTACAATCGCCAGACCGACCGTGACCTCGGCGGCGGCAATCACAATTGTGAAAATCGCAAAGAGCTGTCCGGTAAAATCCGTCGGCGTAATAAAGCGATTGAAGGCCACGAGGTTGATGTTGACGGCATTGAACATCAATTCAACCGACATCAGGATGCCGATCGCGTTGCGGCGGGTCAGCACACCAAAGAAGCCGATGCCGAACAGTATCGCCGCTAAGGTCAGGTAGTGGCCGAGCACGATTTCCATAACGCCTAATCTCTCCTCGCAATGACGATGGCGCCGATCAGAGCCGCCAACAGCACCAACGACACGATTTCAAACGGCACGACATAGACGGTCATCAGAAGCTTGCCAAGCGGCATCACGGTCTCTGCCGGCGGCGCGGTAGCCTTGACGTTCCAGATTGTCTTGCCGAGTCCGAAGACGGTAATTCCCATAAATGCCAGCATCGCCAACAACGCCAACGGGACTTGCTCATTTTGTTGCTTGATCCCAATGCCAGACACGCGTGCAGTCAACATTATGGCAAAAATCAGCAGCACCGACACGGCGCCGACATAGATCAGCACCTGCACCGCGGCGATAAAATCGGCTCCGAGCAAGACGTAGATGGCAGCGACCGAGAACATGCAGATAACCAGCATCAACGCACAATGGAAGATGTCGCGTAGTGTCACAACCAGGATGCCGGACACGACGATCATGAATGCAAACAAGTAGAACAGGTATGGTGTGATTCCGTAGTCCATAACTATTCGCTCTCTCCCTTGGGTTCGACAGGCTTTTCAGGCGCCGGTGCAACTGCAGGCTCCGCGGCTGGAGCCGGGGTCGCAACCGGAGCTGCGGGATCACCCGCCGAAGCTGCTGCGACAGGTTTTGGTGCGGCTTTCTTGGCGGTCGGCACATAGTCGACATCGCGGCCGAGTTCCTGCAAGCGATGGACATCGTAGATCAGACTGGCCTTATCATAAGCGGAAAACTCATACTTGGGCGTAAGCTTGATCGCATCGAAGTTGCAGGCTTCCTGACAGAGTCCACAGTAGCAGCAGATTGTATTGTCAATCGAGAATGAATCGAGTTTCCAGCGTTTGTCTTCGCCGCGATGGCGATCGATGCGAATCGCGCCGACGGGACAGGCTTTGGCACAGAGAATACAGGCGGTGCAATTGAGGTCACCGGTTTCTTTGTCTGACAGAAGCACCACGACACCGCGCGAGCGTTCGGGCATTTCCCAGCGCTCGGTCGGATATTGCAGCGTGATTGATTTGCTGAACAGATGCCGCAACGTCACCCACAAGCCAATGAGCAGGTTCTTGATTCCGGATATAGGATTTAGCTTGTATGCGGTCGGCATCGTACTTCCCTATCCTCTAAACAAGAACCCGGAGATAACGAGATTGAGGAACGCCAGCGGCAACAGGACCTTCCAACAGAATTCCATCAGTTGGTCGACGCGCAGTCGCGGATAGGTCCATTTGAACCAAATGATCACAAATATCACAAACGTCGTTTTGAGAATGAACCAGAGCCATGAAGGCAGGAACGGTCCTTGCCAACCGCCAAGGAACAATGTTGTGGCAATTGCGGAGACGAGGAACAGATTCAAGAATTCGGCGAGGAAGAACATGGCGAACTTCATACCGGAATATTCGATGTTGAATCCAGCGACGAGTTCTTGTTCGGCTTCGGGAATGTCAAATGGTGCGCGGTTGGTTTCGGCTACGGCCGCCACTAAATAGATCGCAAATCCCAGCGGCTGCCGCCAGATGAACCAGCTGAATACGCTTTCTTGCGCTTCGACGATGGCGACCATTGAGAGTGACTGGGTCATCATGATGACGCCCAATACCGAAAGCGTGAGCGGCACTTCGTAGCTAACGATTTGTGCTGCCGAGCGCATTCCGCCCAGAAGGGCGTATTTATTGTTTGAACTCCAGCCGGCCATCAGCAATGAGATGACGACGAAGGTGGTGATCGAGAGGATATAGAGAATGCCGATATTCAGGTCGGTCGGAATAACGCCCTCGCCCCAGGGAATCACGGCGAAAGCGGCATATGATGAGGCAAAACAAACGACCGGGGCCCAGAAGAACACTTTGCGGTCGACGTTCTTGGGGATGATATCTTCTTTTTGGAAGAGCTTGAGGCCGTCGGCGATGGTCTGCAACCAGCCGTGCCAGCCGGTGCGCATCGGTCCAAGACGCTGTTGGAAGTGGCCGGAGAGCTTGCGCTCCCACCAGACCAGGAACAGCACGATTAAAAACGCCATCAACAGAACAGCAACAGCGGCGAGCAGCATTTCCAGCAGTTCAGCTATCCAAACCGGCAAACCGAGCCAATCAACCAATGAAATCAGCTGTGCATCAATCCATTGAAACAGCGGTGTCAGTTCCATGACTATCTATCTACCTCGGGGAGAATCACGTCGAGCGATGCGAAGGTGGCGACGAGATCGGCAATCATCATTCCGGGAGCAATTGCCGGAATGAGCTGTGTGTGGCAATAGGAACCACCGCGCAATTTGACGCGGTATGGCTTGGTGCTGCCGTCAGAAACGATGTGACAGCCCATTTCACCGCGGGCATTTTCAATGCGGGCGTAGCACTCGCCGACCGGCGGTTTGAAGACGGCTTTCATTTTGGCCTTGTAATCGCCTTGCGGAAGCTGATCCAGCGCCTGGCGGACGATTTCGTTTGATTGCCGCATCTCCTGTACGCGAACCATATATCTGTCCCAGGTATCACCGACTGTACCGGTGGGAATGTCGAATTTGAATCGGTCGTAGATTGAATATGGATCGTCGCGGCGCAGATCCCATTTCACTCCGGAAGCCCGCAGTACCGGGCCGGAGGCGGCATAGCTGACAGCAATGTCCTTGGAGATGATGCCGACATTTTTCGTGCGAGCCAGGAAGATCGGGTTCTGCGTCAAAATGGCCTCATAGTCGTCGATGCGATGTTGGAAGGTGTCGACGAATTTGCGCGCCAGCGGCAGGAAATCCTCGGGAATGTCGTAAGCGACACCGCCGACCCGGATGTAATTATAGGTCAGGCGCTGGCCCGAAGTCATTTCGAAAAGATCCATGATCTGTTCACGTTCGCGCAGACAATAGAGAAATGGCGTAATCGCGCCCAGATCGAGCGAGAAAGTGCCGAGGAAAATCAGGTGCGAGGCAATGCGGTTGAACTCGAGCATGATGACGCGCAAGTACTCGGCACGCTCGGGCACCTCAACGCCGGCGAGCCGCTCGGTTGCCAGGACGAAAACTTCTTCAGAAGCCATCGACGTGACATATTCGAAGCGATCCAGCAGTGGTATGCACTGGGCATAGGTCCGATTCTCGCAGATTTTTTCAATGGCGCGATGAAGATAACCGATGTATGGAGTGGCACGAACGATGTTCTCGCCGTTCATCCGGAGCATGAGTCGAAGCACACCGTGGGTTGACGGGTGTTGCGGTCCCATGTTAACTTCGAACTCTTCGCTATATTGTGATGGCGTCGCTTCGTTCATTGCACTTCCGGCATCCTTATAAAGTCCCTACCATCCCAATCACGCAGCATCGGGTTGCCTTGATCCCAATCATCCGGCAGGAGGAAACGCCTTAAGTCCGGATGATTCACGAAGTCGACGCCATACAATTCCCAGATTTCCCGCTCGAACCAATTGGCAGCGGGAATGATGTGTTGAATCGAGTTTATTCTACCGCCAATGCGGTCGACTTTTGTCTTGACGATTAGCTTATGTCTATGCTCAAGAGACGAGACAACATAGATGATTTCGATGAAGTCGGTGCGGTCGATGCCCGTGATGGTCGAAAGATAGTTCATTTTCAGATCCGCATTTTCGACTAAGAAAGCAAACAGCTCGACGACGGAAGCGGCTTCAGCGGAAACTGCGGTTTGCGCGGGAGTGAGTTCCAGCGCACTGACCTTGCCGGGGAATCTGTCGGTCAGGAGTTTCAGGATCGTATCGTGATCAGCCACGGCGGTCGCTGCTCCAGTCCTGTAGTTTTTCCTTCTTGACCTTCTGCTGGACCTTGATACAAGCTTCCATCAGCGACTCGGGCCGCGGTGGACATCCGGGAAGAAACACGTCAACCGGAATGATCTTATCGACGCCTTTGAGGACTGCATAAGTGTCATAGTAGAATGGGCCGCCGGAGCAGGCACAGCCTCCCATGGCGATGACGTAGCGAGGTTCGGCCATTTGTTCGTACAGCAATTTAACGCGGGGCGCCATTTTATGGGTGATGGTGCCGGCGACGAACATCAAATCGGCCTGGCGCGGTGAAGCACGAAAGAACATGCCAAAACGGTCAAAGTCATAACGAGATGCACCGGCGCACATCATCTCGATTGCGCAACAAGCAGTGCCAAAGAGCAAGTACCAGAGTGATGATGCCCGCGATTCGTTCAGCACCTTTTCTAATGAGGTGGTGACAACGGTTCCGCCGGGCATGTTTTCCATGTAGACCGGGAGTTTCGAGATTATGCCCATTTGAGGACTCCCTTCTTCCATGCCCAAGCGAGGCCGATCACCAAGATACCGATGAAGATGAGCATCTCAATGAGGGCGAACAGGCCCAAAGACTGATAGGCAACCGCCCATGGAAAGAGGAAAATCACTTCGACATCAAAGATGACAAAAAGGAGCGCGAATATATAGAATCTGGGGTTATATTGAATCCAGGCGGATCCGATTGGCTGTTCGCCGCACTCGTAGCTGGCGAGCTTGGCATCGGAGGGTCGGTGTGGCCGGATCAGTTTGGCAATGGCGAGGGTGACGAGCACAAAGACGATGCCGATTGTCAGGAAGATTCCTACGGGTGCAAAGCTGTCAAGATTCAAACGGAAACCCTCCACAGTTCCAGACGATTGTGATTTACTTCACAAGTAAATCAAGACCAATCGTCCCTTATTTGATCGGTAATTAAATAAAGGGCTTTAGTTTGTCAAGTTGTTTTTCGATAAATTGCTCTATTTATTTAAGACTAAATTAGGCATATCTTTGTGAAAGAAGGCTAACTACTTGTAAATTTGTGTCTTAGCGATTAATGGAGAAATTCCGATAGAGATGAGGGCATTCGGGAGATCATTCCATCCCCCCTTTTCTAGTCTTGGATCAAACTGCTCTCAGTTGGTGTGAACAAATGTTAGAAGTCCGATACGATTATCATTGATAAAATCTACCGCAGCGGTATATTTAGTTGCGGCTTGTGCCGCAGGCTTTTCCGAACTAACAATGAAACTATCCAGACTCTAACTCTATTTTGCGGGAGAAGTGTATGCTTCGCAGTGTCCTCTTACGAGCCGTCTTTTTCTCACTCTTATTGATGACTTCCTTTAGCAGTGCCAATGCGGTACCAATGGTGCTTTCTCATCAGGGACGGCTTCTTGATGCCAGTGATGCGCCGCTAAGCGGAACGTTCACAATTGTTTACTCGATTTATGATGCTCCAGTCGGCGGCACACAATTGTGGATGGAGGACCATGTCGGAGTGGTCGTGACTGACGGGCTATTCTCGGTCGAACTGGGAAGTGTGGTGCCGTTGACTGCCGACATCGTTGCCGGAAGCGGCGGTGGCGGCGGAGGTGGAGGCGGCTCTCTCCGTTATCTGCAGGTGCAGCTTTCCGGACAGCCGCCGATTATGCCGCGCACGGCGCTGGTATCCTCACCTTACTCTATCGCGACAGAGCGTGTCAGCGGAGATTTTCGCTCGGGTCCGGGCATCATCGTGATTGGTGATACGACTACGAGTGGTTACGCCACCTTTGGCGAAAAGGTAAACGCCGGATTGCAGTCGGCAGGAAGTGCTTTGTCTCAAGGCGCGTCATTGTTAAGACAACAATGCGATGATACCGATGCGGACTACTTGATGAGGCATTCGCACGGTGTGTTTGCCAATATGCTGCATATGCATGCACGAACCGATAGCGTCGGACTCTCAAGCTCGTATGCGGATGCGACTGTAGAGACGGGCATGGATCACAGCAGCACGACTGACGGTTCAAGATTCTCGATGTCAACGAAGGACAATATGCCGAACCGAATCAGCATGAATGTGACTGTTCCGAAATCAACATCTGGCCATTTTGGTCTCAGCGTCGATCTCGGCGATGACGGAGTTGAGGATAACAGCGTCGACTTGACGTCGGATTTAACTAGTGCGAGACTGGCGATTAAAACCAAGGGGACGGGAGCAGACGCGAACCGCGTTCTGGCCATTCAGAATGGTGCGACACCTACCAGCTTGAGCAGTATCAGTTCTATTGACGATGACGGCGACACGGTTCCGGAAAGCGAGTTCTCGCAGATCGTGACGCCGGGAACTTGCAGTGTTGCGATCAATACGAAAGGCACAGGCGCGGATAAGGGTCGAATCATTAGCACCACATATCCCGATTCTGCCATTCTGATAATGTATTCTGACCTTACCTCAAGCAGCAGCGGAACGAGAGAGATAAATCATCGTAATCTTCCATCAGCGAGCATTGTGTCGATTCGAGCAGAGGATTTAGGCGGAACGCAGAGTCAAAGTGTCACTGCTGTTTATCCTGACAGTACCGTAACAGTGCAAGAATCAGACAGCGATGGCGACGGGATTTCTGAAGCAAAGGCAGTCAGCTCTGTAGGAAACCTTGCTGGAGCAGGCGGTGGGGCCGCTGCGGCATCATATGCACGAATGATTTCCGATGGTGACGATGATGGCTTCCCGGAAGGCGACATCTCACAGAGTGTGACACCGACGACCTGCAGCGTGGCGATCAAGACCAAGGGAACAGGAGCGGATGCCAATCGTTCTGCCCTACTGTCTTCAACCACCGAGGTCGGAGACGTGTCAACGGTGAGCAGTCTGGATGAAGACGGCGACGGTCTCTCGGAGAGTTCAATTTCACAGCACATCGCTCCGACGACCTCGAGTTTGGCGATCAAGACTAAGGGCGTTCCCGTTCAGAGGACACAGACCATCAGCGGTGACTGCGACGATCAATCATCGGTACTCTCACTTGGCACTGATGATGACGGCGATGGAATCTCAGACTCCAAGGTAGTGGTTGCCTCAGGCGCCTCACTTCTGGGAGGAGCGTTACCGGGTGGCGCGATTATCTCTTCGCGTTACGACAGCGATGATGACGGCGTAGCTGAACAGGAGATTGACCAGATTGTTACTCCGACGACTTCTTCTGTTGCAATCAAAACCAAAGGCACGGGAGCGGACAAGAACCGCGTCATTGGATCAACCGATGACACCACCGCGACAATGTTGATGGCGACGGACAGCACATCCATTTCAATGAGGGTTCGCAAAGGCGGAGTAATCAAAGGCGCCATCAACATTAATCACGCCAGCTTCCGTCAGGTCGAGTTTGATTCCGACGGCAAAGGATATCTTTCCAGCGCCATCGGAATCGGAGTCGATCCGACCCATCATATTGACGTAGCCGGCGGTGCATATTGCGACGGCACCAATTGGGTGAATGCTTCGGACCGGAATTCGAAAGAGAATTTCGAGAAGGTCGACGGTGAAGAGATTCTTGAGAAGATATCTGATCTTGAGATCACCAAGTGGAACTACAAGGGTGACGAAGATGCACAGCATATCGGGCCGACGGCGCAGGATTTCAAGAAGACGTTTGGAGTGGGCGCCGACGACAAATCAATCTCGACGATTGATCCGTCGGGGATTGCCTTAGCAGCGATCAAGGAGCTGTACGCCCAGCTTAAGCAAAAAGATCAGAAACTTGACGATCAGGCGAAGCTGATTCTCGAGTTGCAGGAGAAGCTGTCCTCAATTGAAAAGCAGTTGAAGAAACAGTAAGTATTCGAAACTAATTACTGGAAGCCCGGACAGTTGCCGGGCTTCTTTATCTTTGGGAGGACAATATGATTCGCACATTTAGTCGGTGGTTCTTGCCGACTATCATTTTTGGTCTGACGATATTAAGTCAGGCTTTTGCCGGCACACCGTTGATCCTCAACCATCAAGGTCGATTGCTCGACGCCAGCGACACACCGATCGACGGTGCCGTGGATCTCGAATTTCGGATTTATGAGTCAGCGACGGGCGGCGTCCCGCTTTGGTCGGAGTTGCATCCCGGAATGCAGGTACAAGACGGACTGTTTACGGCCTCGCTGGGTGAAACGGTCCCGATTCCGGCAAGTATTCTGGCAGTGTCCTCCAGTGTTCCCATGGACCGCTATCTCGAGGCCATAGTTCAGGGAACGGCAATCTCGCCACGGCTTCGGTTGTCTTCTGTGCCCTACGCAGTTGCGTCAAGCAGGATTTCCGGAGATATCGAGACCCGTCAGGACGAACTGACAATCGAGGAAGGAGGGGTCGTGCGCGCCAAGCTGGCATCATTGGGCAGCGTTACTTACGTGGGTACGTGGGATGTCTCATCAGACAAGCATAATCTGCTCTATACCGATTCCGACAGTTCCGGGCTTGTGGTTGGTGACAATCAAGGTCCATTGATTCGTCTTCAAGGCAATGTCGGAATCAATGAGCCGATACCGGACACAAAACTACACATCGGTGATATCGACCGCGATGGATTCCCGGATGTCGTGGTTGCTTCAAATGGCAATGAGAGAACGATAGCAATCCAACAGGGTAACAATCCCTTTGTAGTTTCCAGCGGCGATGACACGACTTCTCTGGTGATGAAACATGATCCATTGAATCGCCCGGCCTATGCAAATTTCACGTGCGAGTTTACCGATGGACGTTCTGTGCTGAAGTCAGAATTTCAGAATGGCGACATTCCCAACCAGGACGATCGAGTGGCAATGATCACCACCGACAGTTCAAAGGCGGAGGAAGTGCTGGCAGCCAATTTTGCAGCGAACGGATCGGCACATGCCGTAACGAAGCAGTATGTCGACGCGAGTTCCGCGTTAACGGAAGTTTCGACCAATGGAGCCGGCATGCATTCAAACAATGCGAATATCGCGGCCATTATGAATGGGAATGTGGTGATCGGAGCTCGCGTGCACACCGACAATTCCGGTACTCCGGTAAACAGCGGTTCGATCGAAGTTGACGATGCACATGCAACCAGCAAGGTCTCGGGCGGAAAGGGATTCTATTATGTTGTTACGTCGGCCTCAACCGACGTAGGAGAGGGAGCTTCGCACGTAGTGGCTACCGACCCCAACCTCAATTCAATCTATAACGGGACAATATGGCAGAAGGTAGATAACACCGACCTGGTGAGTTCGGTCGGATTCGATGTTGACGAAAACGGTGTTGATGATGTCGGTTCGCAGACCTCGGCAAAGGTATCTCGATCAGTCTTAAAGACTTTTTTTGAACGGGGCGACAAACCAACCCATTCTCGCGTGATCAGTATCGCTGATTCTCTGGGTGCCTCGTCGTCAGTGGAGATCGACGAAGATAGCGACGGCAACAACGACGGCGGGACTTTGATCGAGGCAATAGAGTCACGAAGCACACTGAAGACGTACTTCCAGACAGGCGACATGCCGACCGAAGCGAATCGCGTCATTCAGACCTGCGATACATCCGGGGCATCGGTTGAGATCCAGGCGTTTAATGCCACAACCGATGCTGCGTCCGGTACGATCAGATTCACCGGTTCTGACTTTGAAGGCAGCATCGCGATTGATCATGATGCTGACGGCGACGGATTTGCACAGCGAAACATGCGCACACGAATCAACCAGCTTGAGACAATTCTGAAGCTGTCTGCCGACATCAACGATGATGGTGTGAGCGATAACTCGATCGAATCAAGCTGTGATGATGCGTCGTCGCGGTTCTTCATCCAGCAAAGCAGCGGATTTGTCGGCCTCGGTAACGCCGCCGTTGAACTAGCGGCAGATAACGGCGAACCGAGTTTGAGTCTCACGAAAGACGGTTCAGTAATCCACGTGATGAATGGCGACGGCACGGTTATTCGGAGTTCTACGGGCGTTATCGTATCCGACATGGATCGAGACGGCAACCTGTACCTTGCCAACAATCTCAGCGTCGGAGCGGCCGGCGGCACTCATCATATTGATGTGGCGGGCGGTGCGTACTGCGACGGCACCAACTGGGTTAATGCATCGGACCGGAACTCGAAAGAAAATTTCGAGAAGGTCGACGGTGAGGAGATTCTCGAAAAGATATCCGATCTGGAAATCACCAAGTGGAACTATAAGGGTGACGACGATGCCCAGCATATCGGACCGACCGCGCAAGATTTCAGGAAGACGTTTGGGGTAGGCGCCGACGACAAGTCGATTTCGACGATCGATCCGTCGGGGATAGCATTAGCAGCGATCAAGGAGCTGTACGCCCAGCTTACCGAACTTCAAAAGCGCGACAAGGAACAAAGCTCCAGACTCCAGCAGAGAGACGCTCAGTTGGAGGCCCTTCAGAGTGAGTTGAGGAAGCTCAAGGACGAAATGAAAAAGAACAAGTAGCACGCAGCGAATTCGCTCATGGAAAGCCCGTTCCCAGACGGGCTTTCTTTGTTTTGGCGTGTTTCGATGGCAGACGGGCGGACTTGAGCCGGGATTGATGTAAGAGAGCGTCAGGTTTCCATGGCGCTTTTTTTGATTGCTATTGTGGAGTAAATGGATATATTTATTCTCAACATAGATACAATTTCAGAATAAAAAACTAACTAATACCAAACCAAATTCAGGAGAAGTCTATGCTTCGCAGTGTCCTCTCGGGGGTCATTCTGATCGTTGTGGTGCTCTTGATGAGCGGGGATCTTTCAGCGGAAGTTCCGCTGGTGGTGAGTCATCAGGGGCGGCTACTGGATGCATCGGATGCGCCAGTTTCCGGCGTGTTCACGATTGTCTATTCCATTTGGGATGCCGAGACCGGTGGTACGCAATTGTGGATGGAAGACCACACCGGTGTCGTTGTCACCGACGGGCTGTTCAGTGTGCAACTGGGTACGACAGTCCCGATCACGAGCGATATTCTGCATGGCAGCGGCGGTGGTGGCGGCGGATCGGGGGGGACAAGATACCTGCAATTGCAGCTTCCCGGACTGCCGCCTATTTCGCCGCGGACGCAGTTGTCATCGTCGCCTTTCTCAATTACTTCGCACAGTGTCGGCGGCGATATCGAGACATTTCCCGGCGGGTTCAAGACGCGTTGTCAAGGCTGCAATGATCCGTGGCGGGGCGACATTTCGGCTGCCTCAGTGCCTGGAGCCGATAGTATACAGGTTGTCAGATTGAATGGTCTTCCGCCGGGGACTCCGGTCACAGGAAGAATAGCTGTAGCAGTCACCGGTGATGTTTCGAGCATCGCACTCGGAGACATTGATGCGGACGGTGCGTTGGATATGCATTGTGGGCCGGATTCGACGGTGATTGATTTTGGCGCTTCGGATGGCGGCTCGTTAGTTTCGAGCTACCGTGCCAAGGCAGGCAAAAGCGGAGCGACCAAGAGGATGGCTCACACGGACATCAACGGGGAGTCTGCGATTGATGAAGCATGTGACGCTTCGGGCGCCGGAATAAAGCTCCTAAACACAGCTTCGAGTGGTAACCAGGGATTTTCCATACACTGTGCTCCAGATTCAATTGTCCTGATCGAACAAGTCACCGATGGTCGCGCCGACGTGATGTTATACAAAGCTACGACCGGTAAGTCCGGAAAAGCCAAGCAGTCATTGTTTATGGTTCCGGGCGGCGGTACTGTGGTCGAGAACGAAGACTGCGATAACGGCGGCACAGAACGCAATCTGCGCGTCAGCAATATCGGTTCAAGCGCCCAGGAAAATGGGACATTGGATCGTATTACGGCGGACTCTATCACGACTGAAAACACAATCTTGAGCGGCGGCACGTTGTTGACGTCATACTCTGCAAGGCAGGGATCGACGGGCAGAACCAAACGGACGGCCGCATATACACTCGACGGTTCGCGCTCACAGGATGACGAGGTCGTGAGTATTTCAAGCGGCGCACGCCGGAGACTGGAGACACATAATCTCGGTTCGAGCGGCCAAGATGGGGTGAGCGATCTGCGGTGTACTCCGGATTCGATCATCGCCGAGAACACTATCACCGCTGGCAGCGAGTTGAAGACGCAAACATATACAGCCAAGCAAGGCAAAACCGGATCGGCGAGCGGCAAGCGAACAATCAATCCGGGCGGCGGGAGCAGTGAAACAGAAGAAGTGTGCGACACTGCGGGAGCATCATTGAGAATGAAGGTCGATGGATTGATGGGACCGCGGATGAGCACGAATCTGTCGATCAGTAAACAATCGTCAAGTCACCTGTTGGCAGCCGACCTTGACGGCGATGGAGTGCTGGACAACGTTTGCAGTTCCAGCAGCAGCGATATTTCGGCGAGCATGGGTGTCAGCAGCCGATTTGGATCGGGACCCCGCCAGACAGTGTCGATGGATGGCTCTTTCTCGAGCGCCAATACGCGATGCGGGAGCGATTCTGATGGCGACGGCCTTGACGATGCCTCCGTCACACAATCGGCGGATGACGTCGAGTCGCGATTGGCAATCAAGACCAAGGGTACCAGCGCAGGCGGCAAGGTGAGCAAGGTCGACGCATTTACTATCAAACAGGGAGTTGCGGGAATCGAAGGATCAACCGACGATGACGGTGATGGAGTACCGGAACGCAGATTTCAGACCTTAAGCAACGCCAGCAAGGCGAGACACGGCTGTGCGGCCGACATTGACGGCGACGGCCAGCTGGACCGGATTTCATCTTTAGAGACCGACAGCCTGACAGCAGCAATGCGTGTCGGAGCCGACGACGATGATGACGGTGTTGTTGACTGGAGTGCCTCGGTGACCGCCGATACCGCCGACGCCCAAGTATTGACAACCGGAAGTGACATCGAGGTCGCGATGAAAGTTAAGAACAAAGGCGTAATTAAGGGCAACGTGACGATCAACAATGCGAGCGCCAGAATGGTCGATTTCGATTCTGACGGTGATGGTTTCCTGGAAAACTCGCTCGGCGTGGGTGTTGATGCGACGCACAAGATTGATGTAGTCGGCGGTGCATATTGCGACGGTACCAACTGGGTCAATGCTTCGGACCGGAATGCGAAAGAGAATTTCGAGAAGGTAAATGGTGTAGATATTCTGGAGAGAATCGCCGAACTGGAAATTACCAAGTGGAATTACAAGGGTGATGTTGACGCGCAGCATATCGGCCCAACGGCGCAGGATTTCAAGAAGGCGTTTGGCGTTGGAGCCGACGATAAGTCGATTTCGACGATTGATCCGTCAGGCATTGCGCTGGCGGCGATCAAGGAATTGTACACGCAGCTTCAAGCAAAGGACAAGGAGATGAGCGAACTTCGCGAGGAACTGGCAAAGTTAAGGAAAGAGATAGCGAAGAAGAAGTAGGCGTCTTTCAAGTCAAGTTAGCGACCGGCGGATCGAAATGTCCGCCGGTTTCTTTGTGTATGGCCAGCAGCGATACCCGACGCCAGATTGTGCGCGTCCCCAAACGGTCTCAACGGGACGCCATCAACAGTCAGTTTCGCTGGGAAGACGAGTAATAAGGAATGCAACGGAATGGAAACGCCGGCGGAGTTGAATCCAGCCGGCGTTTTGTTGGGGGGCGCAGGTGCGCGATTACTTCATCAAGACCATTTTCTTCTGCTCAGAGAAGCCATCGGTTTGAATTCTGTAGAAGTAGATGCCTGAAGCAACGCTTGCGGCATCAAAGGTGACCTGATGTGTGCCTGCCGCCATCGGACCATCGACGAGGCGGGCAACTTCCTGACCGAGAATGTTGAAGACCGTCAATGAGACCTGCGACGCCTTCGGAAGAGCGAAGGAGATCGTGGTGGTCGGATTGAAGGGATTGGGGTAGTTCTGGCTCAATTCGAACGACTCCGGCAGAACCGAGGTTGAGCGATTGAGTTCAGCGGCCAGAGCGGACTCTTGGTCAGCTTCGATCTCAACCATCGGGCTTGGAGCAACGGCCGGGAAGGCGACCACGGTACCGTTAGGAAGAGCCGCGAAGATTCCGAATGCCGGACCGTTGCCGTTGGCAGCAGGGTTCAGGAAGCCGGAAGCGAATACTACTGCCGCTCCACCGCCGAGGCCTGAGAGATTGGCGGTGAAGGAGGCGACAGCCGCCGTGCTGTTACCGGGCGTCACAGTAAGTGTGTAGTCCTTCGCGAAGAGGAACTTGTTATCGGTGAAGTCGCCATAGGAAGCATCGTTGACAACTCGCCAATTCCATCCGCTGCCGACACGAGCGTAAATATCAACAGTTGGTGCGTCGGTCGAACCGTGGAAAATGACGGTGCTGACTCCAAATTTGGTATGTGACTGCTCGCGAATTCCATCTACTGCAAAGAGGTTGAAGCCCGTACCGACTCCATCCGGATTGGCAGCAAAACCGCTCGGATTGAGCACGCCGTTGGCGATGGCAACATAGGTGCGGCCATCTTCAAGGGTTACCGGGATCGTAGCGATGGATTGATCGGCGGAGGTGCTGTTGCCTGGGGCGACTCCAATATTGAGTTGGACGCCTGCTGGAACGGTGCGGAATTCAGTTGCTTCGCGGAAGGCGAAGTCGTCTTCATAAAGAGCGCCGTTAACATAGATATCAACAACTGAAGCGGCCGGATCAGCGGCATTGTGGATGACCTGCAAACGAGCGCTCGGGGTCACAGCCGGTAAGGTCACGACAGTACCATTCGGCAACGCGGCAAAGAGACCAAACGCGGCGCCGTTGCCGTTGACGGAAGGGTTGAGAAAACCGGAGGCAAAGACGATCGCAGAACCGCCATTAAGGCCGGAAAGGTCGGCTTCAAATGTCGCGACGATTGCGCTGTTATCATTTCCTGGCGTAACGTCGAGCAAGTACTTCTTGGGCGCCAGGGTATTGTAGCTGGAAAAATCACCGTAGCCGGCATCATTGACAATCGGGCCGAAGGGCCAGCCACGGGCGATGATATCGACAGTCGGTGCATCGGAGGCGCCGTGGAAGCCGATGACATCAACTCGATAGAACCACTTCGCACGCTCGCGGATATCGTCTTTGGCGAACAGCGTGAAGCCGATCGGACGGGCATCGGGATTTGCAGCAAATACCGAAGGGTCAAGCACGCCGTTGGCGAACGCGACGTATGTTTTGTTGGCGGCCAGAGTCACCGGAATGGTAGCGATGGCTTGGTTGGCGGAAGTGCTGTTTCCCGGGGCGACGCCGATATTGAGTTGGACTCCTGCGGGAACAGTGCGGAACTCCGTGGCTTCGCGGAAGGCGAAGTCGTCCTCGTAGAGAGAGCCGTTTACGTAGATGTCCACGACTGAAGCGCCGGGATCAGCGGCATTGTGGATGACCTGAAGACGGGCAGTCGGCGAAATAACCGGAAGAGCGGCGACAGCGCCGTTCGGCAACGCGGCGAACAAACCAAAGGCGGGACCATTGCCGTTACCGGCCGGATTCAAGAAGCCGGAGGCAAAGACGACTGCGGCGCCGCCAGCCAAGCCGTTGAGGTCAGCTTCAAAAGATGCGACAACCACGTTCTTGTTGTTTCCGGGCGTGATTTCGAGTGTGTATTTTCTGGCAAAGAGCGAACGGTAATCCGAGAAATCGCCGTAGTTAAGGTTGTCGAAAAGCGGCGAGATGTTATTGCCGCGAATGCGGACGTCTACAGTCGGTGCATCAGTTGCGCCGTGAAAGGCAATCAAGTCGACGGTGGAATTCCATTTCGCTTCTTCGCGGATGCCGTCGCGCGCATAGAGATTGAATCCGATCGGGCGCGCATTCGGATTGGCAGCGAAGACCGATGGGTCCAGTACACCGTTTGCGATTGCGACATAGGTCTTCCCTGCTGCGAGCGTGACTGGAATGGTGGCAATTACATCGTTTGCCGATGTGGAGTTTCCGGGAGCAACACCGATGTTAAGTTGGACATCGGCGGGAACGGTACGGAACTCGGTGGCTTCGCGAAACGCGAAGTCGTCTTCATATAAGGCGCCATTGACGTAGATGTCGACTACTGAAGCGGCCGGGTCGGCGGCGTTGTGGATCACCTGAAGGCGCGCATCGGCGGCCTGGGCGATTGCAGCGGTGAACAAGATCATCGTCACCGCGAGTAGCTTGATTGTGAACTGTCTCATGTTATCCTCCAGTTGTGTTGTATTGATTGCCGTTGTACTTATCGTTACTTTCTTGCGTGTCCTCTTCGTGTTTAGGATGAGCGAGAGGTTTCTCTCCCGCTCATCCGGGCGGGTAACAGGAGTGTTGGACACAACGGTACTCTCTGCTCTCCAAATGCACGTCTTCTTTTGGAAGGACACTGCGCGGAACGTGTCACTACAGGAGTCGGAATTTGCGCAGTGCCCTATCCAAAAAGAGGTCAGTTCTTTGCGTTCTCCTTCGGAAGGATCACGGAGTCGATGACGTGGATTATGCCATTCGAGGTCACGATATCGGTCGTGATCACCTTGGCACCCTCGATCATAACGCCATCTTTGCCAGCGTTGATCTTGGCCGCTTGACCATTAACGGTCTTGGCTTCGGTCAATTTGACAACATCCGCGGCCATGACCTTACCGGAGACGACATGATAGGTAAGTATCGAAGTCAGCTTCGCTTTGTCAGCGAGCAGAGCTTCAACGGTGCCCTTCGGCAGCTTGGCGAAAGCTTCATCTGTCGGGGCAAAGACCGTGTAGGGTCCCGCACCTTTAAGGGTCTCGACAAGGCCGGCAGCTTTGACGGCAGCAACGAGCGTATTGAATGAACCTGCGGCGACCGCGGTTTCTACGATATCCATCGGTTTCTGAGTGGTCTTGGCTTCCATCTTAGTATCTCCTGTCTTTTGCACGGTAGCGGCGGCGTCTTTGCTGCAGCTATCGGCGTTGAGGTTTCCGATTCCGGTGAAAAGCAGCGCAATGACGGCTGCGGCGGTGGTAAATCTCTTGTTCATGTTCTATTTCTCCTGTTATGTTTGCCAACGTCCTGATTTGTGAACTCGATTAGTAGCTGCGCGCGACAACGCCCCAGCGGCGCTGAATTGACTTGAAACCGGCAGCCTGATATAGTGCTGCGATGCCAACGACCACGTAGATGGTCTTCGCCAGAAAGGTTCCGTCTCCCAGCAATGTGGCAACAAGGTCGAAATTGAGGAGGCCGACCAAGCCCCAGTTAAGCCCGCCGATGACCAGAAGTGTCGCTGCGATGACGTCGATTGTTCTCATTTTGGTTCTCCTTGTAATGTTTAGTGCTTAAAGTTGTTCATTCTCAATCACGGTATTAACTACTTTCTGTCTAATAAACATCTAAGTTTATGGATGGTTCACGTGTCTAATTTTAAAGAAATCTTAGTTTTGTCTAGTATTATCTTGTAATCCATACTTGTTGTATCCTAAATCGTTTGTATACCGTGATTTGCGAAATTGCCGATATCTGGATGAGAGGACAATTAGGTATTATTGATGGCTGCACTGAACTTTGAT
>CAZQBX010000013.1:0-69459 GCA_964592145.1 uncultured Ignavibacteria bacterium | reverse complement strand
TTTTGGATAATCTCAAGTTTATGTCGTGGGGATTCGGCGACTTGAATAATGATAAGATAGCCGACTACTGCCGAGTTTTCACGCAGGGCAAGCAGGACGAGTTCAAGACAGTACTGGAGATCTACCTTGCCGGCGGGCAGGTTGGCTTTGCGCAGAGGCCGTCGAAGAGAATCGTCCTCGATCAGTATTGTCTCGGATTAGTGGTTACTGACCTGGATGGCGACGGTGTTGCTTCGGCGATTTTAGCGACTGTTAATGTCAGTCCGACGAGTTTGATGAAGTCGCTGCTGGTTAAAAGAATGCAGGTGGATTTGAATATATTCCAGCCGCAAGGGGGAGTGTTGTCGGAGCAGCCGACATCGGTCAAGAAGATAAGCTGTGCAATCGACTATTTTGGTAACGGAGTTCCCACCCGGTTGATTAGCTGTCTTCATGGTGACTTCGACAAAGACCGCATCAATGACCTGATCAGTTTGAATGATGATGACGAGATCGAAATCTTCAAGGGATCCCAGAATCCTCATTTTTCTGATAAGCCGGTCTCATCGCGACAGGCCGGACGTTGCAGTTGGCTGGATGCAACCGATTTGAATCTCGACGGCAAGTCTGACCTGATTCTGCACTCGGTCGATGAAACCGGCCGTGATGTTGCGACCCTACTCTGGTCAAAATAATCAATTCATTTGACTTCATCGTCGGCTGCAGTTAATTTGCGCCGTGACCCAAAGAAGAGCAACTGCAACCGCCAAAGGAATGTAGCGTTATGGACACTCAACTTCCCGAATGTCTCAAATGCAAGGTCGGCCGCCTGCTCCCGCTTTCCGATTACGGGCGTGAAGGCGCCGCGATTCGCTTCAAAGCCTGGGCCTGTTCAAACCCGGAGTGTGGCTTTAATCTGCGGATTGATAACGGTGAAATTTCATTCGGCAAGACGATTCTGCCGTCCAACAAGTAGTCGTTTCCGCCGCGCGTGAGGTGACATGCGCTTTAACCCTTTTAACAATCTGACCTTGAAGATCGGGGCTGTATTGCTTGCCTTGTTGCTGTGGGTGCACGTGGCGACCAACAAGGCCTATGAGTATCAGCTTGAGGGGATGTTAGCCCTCACTAATGTTCCCGCCGGACTTGTCCTGGTCAGCGACTTTCCTTCAACAGTGACACTTCGCGTAAAAGCGACCGGCAAGCAACTTATTGCCCTGGCGGCCAAAGATATTGTGGTGCGGGTTGATGCCTCCGAGTTTCGCGAAGGTTCGATTGAACATGACTTGACCGATCGAATCGCAGCCGCGGCTTTTGACCAGGTTTATGAGCGGGTCGAAATTGCCTTTCCAAGGAAACTCTTCTTGCGCTTTGAGCGCGTGTCCGAGAAAAATGTGCTGATTGGAAGCGAAGTAAAAGCGAAGCCGGCGGACGGCTATTTGATTGCGGGCCGGCCGAGGATTGAACCGGAGATGATTCGAGTTTCGGGTCCGGCAACCGTCATCCGGAATCTCAAGAAGATTTCAACAGCAGCGGTAGAACTGAACGGACTGACCACATCGACATCACACAAGGTGAGACTGATGGTTCCCGACTCGCTCCACCTCTCTTTGAGCGACTCTTCGGTTTCCATATCCCTCAATGTCGAGCCGATGGCAGAGAGGTTGCTGGATAGTCTAGCTATACGTGCACCGCTTGATTTTGATGCTTCTCGATACACTTATTACCCCAAACTGACATCGGTGCGAGTTGGATTCCCATCGTCGCTGAGAGATTCCTTGGATTGGCGGCAAATCCGCGCCAGTTTTGAGGCTGACGACGACTACCGCGACTCGACCCGAATTGCCATCAAGTATTCTCTCCCGGTGAATGTGGTGCTGGTCGGCAATCCACTGGACTCGGTACAAATCCACCATCGTTAATGAAGATACTCGGCATCGAAACCTCCTGCGACGAAACGGCTGTTGCCGTTGTTGAAGACGGCAAGCACGTATTGGCCGACTTTGTCTATTCACAGGTTGAGCACTCGGAGTTCGGTGGAATTGTTCCGGAAATCGCCTCACGCCAACAACTGCGCAAGATTACTCCGGTGTTTGAGACCTGCAAGAAAGCTTATGATATCTCACCATCGTCAATTGACGCAATTGCGGTCACCAGGGGACCGGGTTTGATCGGATCGCTGATGGTTGGACTGAACTTCGCGAAAGCGCTGTCGTACGGGTGGAATCTGCCTCTGATCGGTGTCAATCATTTGGAAGGCCATATCTTCGCCAATCTATTGGCGGACAATTCGCTGAAGCCGCCGTTCATTACACTGATCGTGTCAGGCGGGCACACCTTGCTTGTGAAGGTCGAAGATTGGTGCCAGTACACGATTCTTGGTTCGACGCGCGACGATGCCGCGGGGGAGGCATTCGACAAGGTTGCCAAGTTGCTCGGGCTGGGATATCCGGGGGGATATATGATTGACCAACTGGCCAAAGGCGGTGACCGCGAATTTCATCGTTTCCCCAGATCTCACTTTAAGAAAGGCGAGTATCAATTTTCGTTCTCGGGATTGAAAACAGCAGTTGCCGTCTACTTGCGCGATAAATCCGATGACTTTCGCAGTCAGTACCTGAATGATATTTGTGCATCGTTTCAGGAGCGGGTCATCGATATGCTGGTCACACCGTCGCTCAATGCCGCTCTTGACTGCGGGATCGATTTGGTGGCTGTCGGTGGAGGTGTAGCCGCCAATTCGCGATTGCGAGAGGCATTTGTCGAGCGAGCCGCGCAGAAAAGTATCCGAGTTTTGTTCCCGGCATTCAAGTATTGCACCGACAATGCGGCGATGATAGCGTCGGCAGGCTATTTCCGGTTAGCAAGGGGTGAGCAATCGGATCACTCCCTGGTTGCCCTGCCGTATTTGCCGCTGGTGTAGAATCCGAAGCTAGACATTGTAGGGGCAGTAGCGGTAGTCGGCTACGCCTTTTGTGCAGTACATCAGTCTGCGCGGCTGTGAACGACCATCTCCATTAACAGAATCAATCAATAGGCCATGCCGGCAGCGGAGGCACTTTGCCGGCTGGCCGTCGATTAATGTGCCGGTGAATTTCGCTTGACGAAATTGACCGATTTCTACCGGATCATGGCCGGCGTCGTGAAGCTTCTCAATGGAGCCGACGCGTTCGAAGACGAACCTGCCGCGATCAATCTCCAGTTGTCCCTTCATATCGATTTCATCGCCGACCGCGACCTCGGAACGCTCGTAAACGTCGAAGGAAAGCCGAGCGTAGAACGGGTCGAGGAATTTGTCGTAGCCAAAGATCCCATCGCGAAAGTAGAGCAGGACGCCGCGACCGGCGATGCGGAGATTCCCGTTCTCGCCGTGATTGACTAATAGCGGATTGATCGATTTCACGGTACCGCGCACTTCAATACGTTTTCCCTTGATGTCATTCACCCACTCCTCGAACTCCTCGAACTCGCGTACGAAGTTGTCATACTCGTTCCGATCGATCTGTAACTCCGGCTGGTGTGCTTCCTTCAGATCGAAGAAAAAGGGACAAGAGAAGCAGTCCTTACCGACGTGCTTTTTGTCGCGATGGCATTTCTGGCCATTCTCGAATTTCTGGCAACGCCAACGAAATGACATACAGCCTTGCGGAAAGCAGCCTTTGTTCTTGAGAATATGCCAAGCTGACGTGCCGCTCTCGCGGTGTTTGTGTAGTCGATGCGGACAGAAGAAGATATCGGACCGCTTGTAGAGATTGCGCCATTCGGTCTGCATAACAAGAGATTATACGCGATATCCGAAAGTGACATAAGGACTTTCTCCCCACGATATGGGGAACTCCCCACAAAAACACGCATGCAAAATAGTCGCGCAGCTGCTGTTTCCTTTTGAACAGCCACTCAAGCTCAATTCTGCCAACGGCATAACCTCCGTCAAAAACTTCAGAACAGCTCGGCAATGTATCTGCACAGAGAGATGCCAGATAAAGTGCCGAAGGAGGAAGCTCGATGCGCGTGAAGTTCACACTGACGATGGACGACCTGACGGTTGACGACCAGCATTACGATTCTGTCGTGATTGACTGGATTACCGAGGTCGAACAGCAAGAGGTTCTCGATTTGTCGCAGAAGTGGATAACATCGCAGAACTTTCTTACCAGGCGCATGATCGGGTTGCAGCGGGTTGGGGAATCTTCGCTGACGATCGAACCGATGGACGAGACGATTTCTTCAGACTACGAATAGGGGAGAGATGGAATGCTCGCTGGGTTGAAAGCGCAATTTTCGCAAATGGCGGCAGATGTACCGGGACGGCTGTCGGAGACGGCAGTGGCATTCCACGGTTACCTAACTGCCCAATACGGTCCGGTGACGGCGTGGGCAGTGTATCTGGCCGTGGCCGCCTTAACGGTGCTCGTGCTGTGGCGGCTGGTTAAGCTTTCGTTCGACATTGTTCGCTGTGTGGCCATACCATCGATGGCAGTTGCCCTGGTTGGGGCCTGGTTGTCGCCACTAAGCTTTATGCACATCCTGCCGGTGGCAGCAGCGCTGTTTGCCGGTGTGATGTTGTTCCGAGGATAAGCACGTTCTGGCAGATGGCTTGAGTCAGAGAACTATGAGGCGGGCGCACCGCCCGACGGGGAGAGAGTATGAGGCCATTCAAGCGCCGTAAAAGAACGAACTGTCCGCTCTGTAGCGGGAAGTTGATCAAGACACGCGGGTCGATGCGCTGTCCGGCTTGTCGCATTGAGGTTGTCGGAGATTCCTGCCGATTCCTCAATTTGCCCTCATCAGTCCATGGCGTCGCCGACGGCGGCAAAGGATAGCCGATATGGACGACAAGTCCCAGCGCTGCCATATCTGTGGCAAGGTGATGCGCGAATACAAAGGGGTCTACCTGTGTCTGCCGTGTAACGAGCGGTATGGCGACTTCTATGGCTTCTTCAATTCGGCATCGCGCGACTACCATGAAGAAAAGGAGTATGTCATCATCGAATGCCCGGGGGTAACGATCTACGACGAAAGCAACCAACGCGTGGTTCAGGGAGTCAAGTGGAACGACGACCGCGATCATGCCAAGGGTTACGAGGTCATTGGTAAGCAGATTTTCGCTCCTAATCACACCAAGACGCGGCGGGTTCCCAAGGACAAAGCCAACAACATCAGCCGATGCCAGTCTTGTCAGGATTTTACCGTTCGAATGCGCATTTACAATTCGCAGGTGGGCAAGTCAGAATACCAGCAGAGTTCTCCCTTAATGCCGAAGGACGGCGACAAATTCGCGCGTCCTGACATTCACGGCAAGCGTTAGTCTCCGACAGTCAGAGAAACCACATCGCAGGGTGTTAACCCCCGTAATCTTTCAATCTCACTTTCCCGGTAGGTATAGACCCGCATCATTTCCGGAGGAATCGTCCGCAAATTCAGATCCCCGACATGTCGCCATTCGGCCTCGGGTTGCCAGTCAGCCACAACTGAACCGGAGTTTTGAAAATATGGACGGTCGCATTCGGCGAGCGAGTTGAATTCGTCAACGGAACCGTACGACACGGGGCGAATCCCCAGCCGCCTGGCAAATGCGGCGCTGATGCCAATTCCGTACGGCTCGAAACTGTAGTAAGCGTATCGTTTCCGCCAGCGCATTAGCTTGATGGCTTCAGTCGGGTCCTGCGCGGTCAGGGAAACGACAAAGTGTCCGCCGCGAATAAATCGGCTGGAAGCGAGAATTCGGCCCTGCTGCAGGATTCGTTCGAGGGTATGTAAAGCAGAGAACGGATAGCTGTCCGAGTTCAGTATTGCCCGGTAGAAGTCATAATGACCTTGCGGTTCAGGCGGGTTAAAGGAGGATCTGGTCCAGTGAGTCAGACCACCCCAACCGCTACCGATCTTGGAGCTGAGTTTTGCGCGATTCCAGTCATAGTTCACGCGGTCGATCGGTTTGCGGTAGGGGATACGGAACGAACCATCAATTGTGCCATTTGACTTCTCAAGGAGTGATTGGAGGCGACCAGCAGGGCGAATTGAAACGGGAACTATTTTCCCGGCATTCCCAAGAAGGAACTCATCGCGAGATTGCTGCCATTCTCCGACTGGAAGCTGCCCGGAGTTATCCAGAACCATGAGAAGAGTCCGATTTTTATCGAGTTTGAAGCATTGCAGAAGATCAGTTGTTGACGAGAATCCGTATTCGGCAAGGTCCGGGGGCAGGACAATGATCTGCCGGCCGCCGATGATATTCACGAGATGTACAGCCAGTTCCCAGCTGTTCATCCCAATTGAGGTGAGAAAGATGGATTCGTTGGCGTAGTATTGGCTGATGGCATCCTTAGTCGCCTTGACCCATTCATCCGCACCGCAAGGACGTTTAGATTGACGAGAATTAATAACGAGACAGGTACTTTCGCTTGAGACTGTGGTTTGGAACTGTTTGAGATTGATTACGACGCCCATTTTCGATTGCCCTCTTAAAGAAACGACCTAGCTGGCTTCATCAAGTTGGCAAATTGGACACAAAAAATCAACCCGTGTCTTTGCAGACACGGGTTGCAAGAATTCTACTCCGCTACCAGGCTGTTCGCCCGCGCGAAGTACAAGGGTGGCAAGATTACTTCTTGCCGGCTTTCTTGGTACCCTTCTTGGCAGTCGTCTTCTTAGCTGGCGACTTCTTGGCCGTGCTCTTCTTAGCTGCTGCTTTTTTCTTCACGGGACCCTTCTTTAGGTTTAAGGTTGCGGCTTTAGCACGAACGGCGTCGATCGATCTGCCCAATCGCTTGGCGATCTCGCGTGCGGTTTTCGATTTGTAGTTCGCCTTCAGATAAGCGACACTGACAGCCGACCACTCGTTCGCACCCTTCTTTGTTGACTTTTTATTCGTTGCTTTCTTAGTTGCTTTCTTAGTAGCCTTCTTCTTCGCCGTAGCTTTCTTAGCTGCCACTACGATCTCCTCTCACAGTTATTGAATGGCTGATCATTCGGAAATATCTGCAAACCGGGACGATCAAATGATCTACCCATTTCTGATTGCAAGGAGTCAACATTAGCCGCGGAGTTCCGTGCCAATGCTGAAGAGACGATCTCGGTGCGAGCATCTGCTGTCATGTTGACCTGTGAATTTTCTCTGTTGCTCATTTTTGAACTCGTGTCTTCAGCATCTCTGCCGGTTTTTAAATCAATTGCATGTAAGAGTGAATGTCGGAGCAAACTAAATCAACAAAAACTTTTTGTTCTTCCGCGAAAATCATCTGTCTCGACATCGAATTGTTCATTCCAGAAATCGTCCTCTCCATTTCTTAATCGGAATTTTTGAAATCATCTTAATCAACTTCAGTGATTTTGTGCTGTAAATTTGCGGACGGCGTCGAAACGTGGAGAGTGTGTGCGATGAATGCGGCAATCGCGCGGAGCGAAAATCTCACCGGGCATCCGCATCTTCGTCGCCCAAAAAAAAATTATGTTTTTTGAATGTGAACGCTTGACAACAATTTGAATCGGCAGAAAAAACAGTTCTGCGACGGCGCGCATCGACTCGCCCGCCCATCGCGAAGCGTCCCGATGACTCAGCTGGAAGTGCACTGAGACCACTTCGTTCGCAGCACGAGGATAGTTGAAGTACAGCGGTACGGAGTAGAACGAAGAATTGCTTTCAACCTGATCGAATAGTAACAGGTGCCAGAGAGAAACGCGTCAGTGCGATAACACCGTCAAGAAATCCCTTGACAATCACGTGCTGGAGGAATTTCTTGGGGTTGCTAATGCGCCCATAGCTCAACTGGATAGAGCGTCTGACTACGGATCAGAAGGTTGGGGGTTCAAATCCTCCTGGGCGTATTTTTCTTCGGAGTATGCGCAACTTCCCGATAATTCTGCACAGAAATTGTTCATAAATCGTCTTCAGAACGAGCAAGAATATTCTCGGAGGTCACAATATATGGCCAGAATCGTCACTTTGCTTTGTCTGGTTGTCGCATTTGGTCTGCTTGCCGGCTGTGGAAGTGATAAGCCGATCGAGCCGGATAACTCTGAATCGACGCGTCTTGCCGGCGGCGGTCGCGAGAGTGATAACGACCCATTCATCGGCGGCCCGGGAATTTCCGGACCTAACGACACGTTGCCGGGTCTTCCGGGATTCGACACCGGTATTCAGTACTTTCCAGTATTCTTCACTGATAACGGTTGTCCGCAGCAGCAGCAGTTCGAAGTTATAGTCGACCAGACCAATTGGGAAGAATGGTGGGCGGAGGCTGTTGATTGCGCCGACGGCAGTTTCAAGCGAAATTTCATTCCGATACCGGACTCGACTGTTTCCGACTCGGGGACGGTAGGCCCGGACAGCTTGTGGCCGGGCGAAGCGCCAATCGTCGATTTTGGAACGCACATCGTCCTGATCTTCAAGCTCGAGCAAGGACTTTCCGGCAGGTATATTTGGATAAGGAGTATTCAGGAGGGGGAGGATGGTCTTGAGGTGAATTATGAAGTGTCTTCTCCGGCCGATGATTGCTTCGGTCCGCTGATCGATCCAAACATCTTCACCAACCCGGTAGCTGCGTTCATTGTACCGCGTCCCGAGCAGATGACATTTGCCTGGAATCGCAGTGACGTTACCTACAGATGTACCTGGGCTCCCGATCCGTCGTTGCCGCTGACAATCTACTATACTGATGCCATTTGTCCGGCTCTGGGGGAGACAGAGCAGTTGATCCGGACGTCTGACGAGTTTACTGCCTGGGTTGAGGCTGCCTGGGAATGTGATATCAGTCGTTGGGGTACGCCGGTCGACACGCTCTGGGGTGCTGATTCGACGGTAGTCGGCGACCGCCCGATTCCGACATTTGATAATATGGTCGACTTCACCACTCACGCCGTATTGATACTGCGTGCTGATGTTCAGACTGCCTGGGGCGGAGGAATCTGGCTCGACAAGTTCGAGCAGGGTGGCGCCGGGACGGTTGTTCAGTATACTGTGATGACGCCGGGGGATACGTGCCCGGAGGTCGGCAATGGAGCCTTACTGCAGCCGACAGTGGCGATTCGCGTTCCGCTGCCAATTGCCGAGCCGCTTTTCGTTACGCGAATGACTGATACGATCTCGTGCGGTTGGGTAGGAGACAGCACCCAGGTCGGGCCCTAGAAATTGTCGGCGAGAGTCGTAGTTCGTTTTTCGTTACTGGAATTTGCTGCGTTCGCTCTTCGATATTTCTGTGGAAAGCGGGTAGATCTGAATCTCCGGGATCTGCGCATACGCCGGGGCATCAGCCACATCGCCGATTAACCGTGCCACATCGGCTGTTTCCAACAGCTGCAGCCTTTTCGGATCGCCCGACGATATGATCTCGCCTACGGAATTCATATTATTCGGAAAGATGCTGGTTACCCTGATCTTGTGAGGTTTCAATTCGATCCGGATCGAGTCAGCCAATCCCTGAAGCCCGAATTTCGAGGCGCAGTAGGCCGAATTATTCGCTTGACCCTGTTTGCCGCCAACTGAGTTTATGAAAATGATCTGACCTTGAGATTCCTTGAGAAGTGGCGTAGCGGCTTTTGTCATCAGGAAGTGCGAAGTCAGATTGACGGCAATAATCTGATCCCACGAGCTTTCGGGAAACTCCTCGATATTGCCGCCGAGGTACATGCCCGCATTGTTTACGAGCACATCGAGGCGGCCGAATACCTCCCGACAAATGCGAGCCGCTTCAATACAAGTACCGGATTTCGTGATATCACCAGAGATGTACTTGACTACAGGGCGATCGGTAAGAATTCGGAGAGCGTTTTGGGACAATTGTGATTCCAGACCAACCAGTAGGAGCCTGAATCCGCGCGCCTGCAATTCTTTTGCGGTTGCTAATCCAAGACCCCTTGAACCGCCTGTAATCAGAGCTACTCTTTCCAAGACATTACCTCCGGCTTACCATTTTATGGACACTCTTGCTAACATTATCAACGAGAAACTTCGAACCGGTTGTTTTCTGATTCCCACAGAACCACCCGCGCCAATAGTCCTTTTCCCAAGGCTTTGTCAAGAATGTCAAAAATCTTGCCAGCAAAGACTTCGGTGGTTGGGACCAGATTTTTCATGAATTCGACATCAATGTTGAGATTCTTATGGTCGACTTTGGCGACGACCTCGCGCTCAATGATCTGCTTAAGCGTCTTGAGATTGATAATCATCCCGGTCGCCGGATCGATTTCGCCGGAAACGCTGACCTCAAGCACGTAATTGTGGCCGTGACCATTGGGATTGGAGCACTCGCCAAAGATCTTCAAATTCTCTTCATCGGAAAGACCGGGTTTGAATAAGCGATGCCCGGCGCAGAATGTCATTCTCTTGGTGATGGTTGTCTTCATAGTTTATCTCGCTGGAGCCATTCCGGTTAGAATCACGTTTTCGCCTGTCAGCGGCGCGGAGTCATCCGAGGCGAGATAGACGACATGCCTGCCGACCTCCTCGGCTTTAAGAGCGGCTTTGAGCCCCGGCGGCGACGCCGACCGGAACATTGCCGTATCGACCGCCGACAGGGAGAGCTGATTTACACGTATGTTGTGCTTCATGTTTTCGATTGCCAACATTTCGGTCAATCCCCACAGGGCATACTTGGTAATGTCATAGGCCCCGAAGCCGGGGAGTTTCTGTACTCCAAAGCAGCCGGAGAGTGAGGAAATGTTGACGATGGTGCCACCGCCGCCTTCCTTCATCATTGGGATCGCGCGTTGACTAAGAGCCAATGGCGCTGTGATATTGGTGGCCAGCATCTTCTGGAAGTCGGCAAGATCGTAAACTTCCAACAGGTTCTTGATGAGAATTGCCGCATTGTTAACCAAGATATTAACCTTGATTCCCCGATTGGTAAGCAATGTGAACAGACTGTCGATCTGTCTGATGTCGGCTAAGTCAGTTGTCTCGGCGAGAACCCTGGCGCCAGCGGATGCACATTCCAGTGCCGTCGCACTTAACTCGTCTTTCGAGCGGGCGACAAGTACGAGGTCTGCGCCCGTCGCTGCAAACGCTTCGGCAATAGCACGGCCAACGCCGCGGCCGGCGCCGGTTATCAGAGCAGTTTTGCCAGCCAGCGATTTTGTGGTTTCCATCTGCCACAAGTAACGAAAATCGTCCTCAATTGGCAATGGCTCTTATCCACTTTCGCCGGAACAGAATTATCGCGTCACGGTTGCAATGTGGAACGGTTTTGTTTATGTTCAGGGAGCGTTCAGAGACTTCAGTTGAAGACAATCTTGCTCGATCACTTCTCTGGAATCGAAAATAATGCACAATATAGAGGATACCGATGCCTAAGCTAAATAACATACTCGATGCCATCGGCAATACGCCGCTTGTCCAATTAAAGCGGATGGTGCCGGAAGGTGCCGGCGAAGTATACGCCAAGCTTGAATTTATGAATCCCGGCGGTTCGATTAAGGACCGAATGGCACGATACATCATCGAGGATGCCGAGCGGCGGGGTGATCTCAAGTCCGGAATGATTGTCGAGAACACCTCGGGAAACACCGGCGTTGGAGTGGCGATTGTCGCGGCGGTCAAGGGTTACAAGGCGATTTTTACGATTCCCGACAAGATGTCTGACGAAAAGATCAATTTGCTCAAGGCATTTGGTGCAAAAGTAGTGGTAACCAAGACGAATGTCCCGGCCGACAGTCCTGAATCGTATTACGAAACGGCAAAACGGATTCATCGCGAGAATCCCGGTTCATTCTACTTGAATCAGTACCACAATCCCAAGAATATTGAAGCACACTATAATCTAACCGGTCCGGAAATCTGGAAAGACATGGACGGTAAGATTGACTACTTCGTCGCCGGCATTGGAACAGGCGGGACACTCTCCGGAGCCGGAAAGTTTCTCAAAGAGCAGGACAAGAATATCAAGATCATTGCGGTTGATCCCTACGGTTCGGTTTTCTATGACTACTTCAAGACCGGTAAACCGGGCAAGCCGGAGGTATACAAGGTCGAAGGAATTGGCGAAGATATGATCACGCAGGCGATGGATTTTTCGGTTGTCGACGATATGCTCCAGGTGAACGACCGCGACTGTTTCCTAACTGGACGAGATTTGACAACGAAGGAAGGCATTTTTGCCGGCGGATCCTCCGGTGCGGCGGTCTGGGGTGCAATACAGGTAGCCAGGAAGGTCGGGCCGGGGAAGCGTATTGTTGTTGTCCTGCCGGACAGCGGCACTCGCTACCTATCGAAGATGTTCAATGAGACCTGGATGCGCGACTACGGATTTCTTGAAGAACGCCCCGAGCTTGGGTCCGTTCAACGAATACTGGATCGCAAGAACGGCAAGGAAATCATCTCGGCAAGTGGCGACGAAACGTTGCATACCGTGATCGAGAAGATGAAGAAATATGATATTTCCCAGTTGCCGGTGATTGAAAACGGCGAACTGGTTGGTCTGATTCGCGAGTCGGATCTCTTGAGCTTAATGGTATCAGGCCGTTATTCGCCATCGCAAACGATTAGGGGTGCCGTCGTCCATGAATATCATACGGCTGCGCGCGAGATGCCGATTTCGCGACTGGCAGAGCTGTTCTCTAAATCCAATGCCGATGTCGTCTTTGCGGTTGATAATCGCAAGCTGGTCGGTATCTTGACCAAAATTGACTTAATTGATTTTCTCGCAGGAGCTTGATTTTGAAAGATTACGATCCGACCAAACATCAATTCGAAACCAATGCGATCCATGCCGGCCAACCACCCGATCCCTCGACGGGAGCGATTGCCTTTCCAATCTATCAGACTTCGACCTACGTGCAGGATGGTATTGGCGGCCACAAGGGATTCGAGTACTCGCGGACGGCCAACCCGACCCGTTGTGCACTTGAAGAATGCCTGGCGGCACTGGAAGGCGCCAAATACGGTCTTTGTTTTGCCTCGGGCATGGCCGCTACGTCAAATGTCTTGACCTTATTGAAGTCCGGCGATCATGTTGTTTGTTCCGATGATCTCTATGGCGGGACGCCGCGAGTATTCAATCGCGTGTATGCCGATTATGGCATCGAGTTCACTTATGTCGATACTTCGTTTACCGATCGTATTGAAGCGGCATTGAAACCGAACACGAAGATGGTATTTATAGAGACACCGACCAATCCGATGCTGAAGATCACGGAGATTCGCGCAGTTGCCACATTAACCAAGCGCAAGAATTTGATTTTGGTAGTGGACAATACCTTTGCTTCACCGTTCTTGCAGCGGCCGCTCGATCTCGGCGCCGATATTGTAGTTCATTCTACGACTAAGTACATCAACGGTCATGCCGATTCGGTTGGCGGTGCGATTCTAACCTCCAATGATAAGTATCACGAGAGAATGAAGTATTGCCAGAATGCTGCAGGTGCCATCATGGGGCCCTTCGATGCATTCCTGACAATGCGGGGAGTGAAGACTTTAGCGTTGCGTATGGAGCGTCAGTGCGACAACGCGATGAACCTGGCCGTCTATCTCGAAACTCATCCTAAGGTCGAAAAGGTCATCTACCCTGGATTGGAGTCGTTTCCCCAGCATAAGATCGCCGAACGCCAGATGCGACTATATGGCGGTATGATATCGTTCGTTATCAGGGGCGGTCTCGAATCTGCCAAAAAGATGCTTGCCAATACTCCGGTATTCGGCTTGGCCGAGTCCCTTGGCGGTGTCGAGTCGTTGATACAACATCCCGCGCTCATGACGCATGCTTCAGTGCCCAAAGAAGTTCGGGATGCCAACGGCATATCCGATGGCCTAATCCGCATTTCGGTCGGTATTGAGGCATATGAAGATCTCAAGCGTGCACTTGACACCGGCTTCAGCCACGTCTAAATTTGTAGGGCAGATCTGATTTCGAATCTGCCCTTCATTCTGATCTATTAGAGGAATTTCCCATGTATACGACCAGTTACACATTTGGTGCAGAGACATCGATGCAATTCCTTGATGCACGCCATCGTGTCGAGGAACTTCTTAAAGAAGTCGGATTCGGTATATTGACTGAAATTGATGTCAAAGCGACGATGAAGAAGAAACTTGATGCTGACTTTCGACCGTATGTAATCCTCGGCGCCTGCAACCCGAAGATTGCGTTTGAAGCGTTTCAACGGGAGCTGGAGATCGGCTCATTACTGCCATGCAACGTAATCGTCTACGAAAACGACAAAGGCGGAACCAATGTTTCGTTTATGGATCCGCTGGCGGCGCTGGGTTTGACCGGCAATAAGGAGCTAGCGCAGCAAGCACAACAGGTTCGCGATCTGCTTCAGCAGGTCGCTGCTAAGTTGTAGCACCTGATTTTCTGTCGCGAAACTTACCTCAACATCGCATCATTGCGATGAGATGAAGTCAGGTAGCCCACAAAAGGTTATTCAAGTCGGCGCTGTTCCGCCGCCATTTGGTGGCGTGTCGGTTCATACCCAGAGACTGATGGCACGGCTGCTTTCAGACGGGTTCTGCTGCGAGACCATTGATATCAGCGGAGTCGCCAAAACCGATCCCAATGTCCGCTCGTTAAGCTGGCGCAGGGCGTTTATGCACCTGCTGCGCTGCGAGCCAAGTCTCGTACACTTCCACAATTTCAACCCCCGAAACCTATACATGTACTCACTATTGAGCACCAGGCACGTGACCGTGCTCTCTCTGCACAATGAACGTTTTGACGATGACCTTGGGCGATATTCGCCACTTGAACAGCCAATACTGGTGCGATTGTTTGATTCGCTTGCGGCTGTAGTAGTTCACAGTGAGACTTCACGCGAGCGGGCGCTGAAAGCCGGAATCGCGGTGGAGAAGTTGCACATAATTCCACCATTTATCCCGCCTACGAAGGCGGACCTTGTCGGACAGAGACTCCCGGAGGTGCTTGAGGCACTGCGCACGAGGCATCGGTACCTGCTTGCCACCAATGCCTATCGGCTAACGTTTCACCGTGGGGAGGATCTTTACGGTATCGACCTCATTGTCGAGGGGACCGGCAGGTTGGTCAATGAGTTCAAACTGGATGTGGCAACGGTAATTATACTGCCGGACGCTGGAGATCTGGAATACCTTGCCCGTCTGCGATCCCGAGTAGCGGAACTCAAGTTAACCGAGCGATGCATCTTTTATTGTGAGCCGTTGGCAGAGACTGCGGTGCTCTGGCAAAGGGCGGACGTTGTCCTTCGCGCCACTAACACGGATGCCGGCGATTCGTTGACGGTATTGGAAGCACTTGCTGGCGGGACACCGGCAATTGCCAGCGACTGCGTAGTACGCAATCCCGCCGCACACCTCTTTATCAGCCGAGATTCGAATAGTCTTGCGATGGTCTGCAAGTCGGTGCTGGATGAGGTAGAGGTAAATCGGCAGAAGCTAATCGATCTGGAGCTTCCGGACAATGCAGGGAAGTTGATCGAGCTATACTACAAACTTGCCGGCCCCAATCGGCTCGCCAAGGCAGAGGGTGGAACCCGGTAAAGATGCCGATAACAGAGACGGTAAAATCAGCGATTCGTAATGCCTCCGCCAAAGGTTTCTTTCACTTGTTGACGGCAAACCTGGCGATTGGGCTATTAGCGTTCGGCTCGCAACTTCTCGTAATCAAATTCTTGTCGCCGTCGGAAATGGCGGACATCAAGACCCTGCAATCATTTGTTGGCATCGCGGCTGTGATTGCCGGTTTCGGCTTGAACACATCGGTGCTCAAGATGTGTTCGGAGCAACGACCTGATGACGAGCGCTCGGAGATTCTCCGGCAAAGCTTGCGATACACTCTCACGCCGATTGCGATAATACTCATAGCAATGGCTGCCGCTGCAATGCTGGGTCTCTTCTCACCGGCACCGTCAGTGAATCGCTGGATGTTTGTGTTTATGTTCTCGGTTCCGTCAACTGCCCTGGGTTCGATCTTGATGGCCTATCTGCAGGCACGGAAGCGAATCAGACTCATGGCGGTCATGCAGACAACGATTCGAATCGGCGGACTGGCAGTCGTGGTTTTGTCGGCATACTTGTTCGGGTTTGGCGGGTTCGTAGTCTCAAGCACAATCGTCGCTTTCGCGACGCTATTGCCTCTTATCAAGATCATTCGCGTCGATCTGACTGGAATGGTGTCAAGGCTGGAAAAGAAGTACGCGGAGACTTGGTATTATGCCCGCTGGAGTCTGGCGGGAAATCTGGTGGCGACAATTATCAGCTTTCTGGATATTCTGATGCTCAACTACTTTATTGACGACCGCGTCGGATTTGGGTACTACAGCATCGCTACGATCTTCGTGCTTGGGTTAAATCAAGTCACAACGACAGTGCAGGCGATCGCCACGCCTTACTTCTCCGAATACAGCAGAGACAGGTCGAAGTTTATGCAGGTGCTTGGGAAGTACCAGAAGTTGCTTATTATCTTAGCTTTGATATTGACGGTGGTCGCAGTATTGATAGTGCCCCGGTTGATCGTTATGCTTTACGGTGCAAGTTATGCAGCCGCCGGCGAGTATTTTCAGATTCTTGCTATCAAGTACTTCATTTGGAGTTGCTATGCACTTCTGGGCGTTGCCATTCTAGGCATTGGCAAGATGAGATTCAGCTTCTACAGTGTGTTGGTATCCTTGGTAGTTTCAACGGGGCTAAGCTACACTCTAATAAATCAGTACGGACTCAAAGGTGCCGCCTATGCCCAGGTCGTGTCGTACCTGATTATCTTGATAGTCATCGTCCTGATGACCAGGGTCGTACTTAGGAACCACTTCCGAGAGGTGGAGTCCGAATCAGCCGTTCGCTGATGCGCTGGGGATGAGAGTCAGAGGCCGGTATCTGGGCCTCTGCCTGTTTAAATCGTAACTTCTGAAGAATTCACTATGGGCAAGCCGAACAGGGGGCAACTCCTCCGGCAAAGATATAATTTATTAGTAGTACTGCATCCGAGATTGTCAGTGACCCACTACAATCCGCATCGCCCGATTCCAGGGGACTGGGTGCAGGTCCGCCCGCAAAAATGTAGTTGATCAAGTAGACGGCATCGGAGATCGTCACAGTGCCGCTGCCGTCGGCGTCGCCGCAGATAAAGCCGGGAGGGTCGCAACTGTCAGGGACGCCGTTGAAATTATTGTCCGGCACCACTCCAAAGAAGATCTCGCAGCTATCGGGAATCTCATTGCCATTGCAGTCGGTGATCGTGAGGTCCGGGACAATCTTGCGAATCTGCCCACTCTGGTAGAGAAGGTAGATTTCGCCATAGTTGTCTTCGCCAAACGAGAATAGTGATGAGATACCGCCCAGCTCGAGTTCGGCGGTGCGATCCTGAAAATCAGTCTTCGAAACGCCGTCGTATCTGAACGACCACACCGTGCCATCGCAGTAGTCGCCGAAGAAGTAAGTACCTTGAAGATCAGGGATAGCACAGCCGCTATAGCTATATCCGCCGGTTACCGAACAGCCGAAGCTATGCGTGTATTCGTGAATCGGATCGGTCGTAATTCCGAGTGGATCGCAGTTCACGGCCGGATTGTAACAGTGGGCACCCTCGCGCAGTCGCCAGCCGAAATTGACGTTTCCGGTATCGTTTGCCGGCCGCCAATTGATTTCCTCGTACTGGGATTGGCCGACATCGGCAATGAAGAGGTTTCCGGTCAGGCGGTCAAAGCTGTTACGCCAGGGGTTGCGCAATCCCCAGTAGTAGATTTCTTCTCTTTGCGGACCTCCGACAAAGGGATTTGAAGGGGGAATGCCATAAGGGCTGCCGGAATCGACGTCAATTCGCAGCATTTTTCCGAGCAGGGTCGTGAGAGTTTGTCCGTTATTATTCGGGTCGCCGCCGCTGCCGCCATCGCCGACGGCAATATATAGGAAGCCGTCCGGGCCAAATCCGATCCAACCGCCATTATGATTCGTCTCAACCGGGTGACTTAGAGTCAGGACAATCGAGGCGCTTGCAGGATTGGCGCTGTCTGGATTGGTGCTGGAAACCTGCCAGCGAGTGACAACATTATCGCCGCTGGTATTGGTATGGTAAGTGAAGAAGTAGCCATTATTCGAGTAGTTGGGGTGGAACGCGAGACCCAGCAGTCCTTCTTCACTGGAAGTTCTAACTGGGCTGATCGTCAAGAACGGCTTGGGGCGCATCAATTGAGTATTCAAATCCATGATCCGAATGTCGGCGCGATTTGCAGTACCTGCCGATCCGCGTTGTTCGGCAATAAAGAGCCGTTCAAAGTCTCCTGTCGGCGAGGTGGCAAAGACCGGGCGCGATAATCCACTTACGATTATCTCCGAACGAATCGGAGTCTGCGCTTGAAGCAGAGTTGCGCCAGAGAGCAGGAGCACAAGGAAAGCAGTGTAGACGATCGCGCAGGAATTTCGAGACGGCATCAGGATCCTCCAAGAGACAACTATGAAGTAATGTTGAGTCGACCCTCTTAAAGAACCGTCGGTCGAAATCGACGAGTTACCAGGTCGTTGATATTAGAGATAACAAAAAATGTACGTAACGTGGAGCAATTTTGATGATCATTGGATGCCGATTTTGTTGTCCGACACATCAAAAAAAGGCCGCCTGGCGTTCAGGCGGCCCGATATAAAACTATATCAGATAGGTACTTGATTGGCTACTTGCCGGAACCTTCGGCCGGAGCAGCACCGGTATCCGTTGGAGCTGGGGCTTTTGGCATCGGTTTGGCGTTCTTAGGCATGACAAACAGAGAATCGGCGATTGGAACATTGATCGCAATTGAATCGATGGTGAGCATTTGCTGTGCGGATTGGCCGCCCATTTCGACCTGTGAATTAATCTTGAACGGGAAAACGACTCCATTGACAGCCTTATGATTCGAATAGCTGGTGTTCGACCGTGCGCTCTTTTCGCGAACAATATAGTAGTTCGCAGCATCGAAGAAGTAGGTCGTCGTGTCGTTTTTTGCAGACACAAATTCTACTTTATAGGCTTTGGCTCCCTTGACCAAATCTTCCCCGAGGTATTTGGCAGTACCGCCTTTCTTCTTGTAATCCAAGAGCGTAAACTGCTCCGCCTGGGACTCAAGGTCGGCTTTCTCCTTACCCTCGAGTATATACGATTCGCCCATCTGGGTGGCCCAGGCTTCCTTGCCGTTGGTGCCGCCTGCATATAACACCATGTTATTGGTCGAGACCTGCATATAGCTCTTGTCGGGGAGGATCATAAACGCCGCCAGGTCAAGCGGCATTCCCTGGGCAAACATACTGCCTTTCATGGTCATGGTTTTCACATCGTTCATGGCTTTTGCGCCGCCATAGGCTTCGATGTGCTTGGCAATGATTTCATCACCGGTCATCTCGGCCATAGCCGGAATTGCAGAGGCAATCATTATGGCGAGGGTTAAGGCAAAAATCTTCTTCATTAAAATTACTCCTTGGGTACGTCAATAACTACTGGCCATCATCGGTGATACTAAAGAAACGAAAACTCGTGCGCAACAAGTTTCAGGCGGTGTTGTCCGCGATTTTTGTTGCCAAGGACGATTTCCGTCTCTATTTTCTATCAACTGTTTACAAGAATAAGAGTCGAAGGTTTCAAACCAATTGGAGGTACAATGAACCTAAAGGCTAAAGTGTTGGTAGCATTGATGTGTGTAATGTTGTTAAGCACGTCTGGCTACGCCTTCCGCTTCTCGGTCGGCGGTTTTGGTGGCCTGAACATCCCAATCGCCCAGGAAGACACCGAATCTGGCACGGCGTTTGGAGCGAAGGCACGCATTCCACTTATGGGCTCTATTGCGATTGAGCCGAACATTCTGGTCGTGAAGAACGGTGATGCCTCTTTTGATGTCGAGGGTGGCTGGAACGAAACCATGACACATGAAGGCGGCAAGTATACGAGTTTCGGAGTGGACTTGGTTTTCGGTGGAATCATGGGTTATAAAGGTTTCGGCGCCTATGGAATTCTGGGACTATCATCCTCAAAATTCGAGAAAAAAGGAATTCCCGACTTGACCAACGGTACATACTGGTTCGGATTGGGATTCGAATACGGGTTCACAGATCAGATTTCGCTGGATATTCGCGGTAAGGCATTCATTTTTCCTTACAAAGATGAATCCAACCCCAACAGCGACGACAAGGGTTCCCGCAAGAATGGTCTGATAACCGTCGGACTCAACTATTACTTTGGATTCACGGAGTAAGCGACAATGAAGAAAATACTGTTAATTGGACTAAGGGCACTAGCTGTCGCACTCGTAGCGTTCTTTGCCATGGGGGCAAGTTGCATCACGACCGGCAATGTTATGGTTGTTGAATACCTTGACGACTTGAGTGCGGCAACCGGTCAGGCGATCACTTCCGGTGACGTTAACCTCGAAGAGAACGAAGATTGGCAAGATCACAAAGAAGATATCAACGGAATCGACGACCTTGGATTCGCCTGCCGGATAACGAATAATTCAAATGCATCGGCATCCGGTCAGCTCTATGTTTCTCCCAACGACAAAGATTACACGACCGAAGCTGCGATTCGTGCGAATGGAATTCTGGTGCTCGATGGAATCGTGGTGCCGGCCGGTCAGACGCGCGAGATCAAGTGGCAGGAGTCATACGACTACTTAAAGAACTTTGAGCAGGTAAAAGAAGTCGTCTTTGGGGAGCAATTTCACTACTACTTCATCGCGGCGGAAACACCATTTGACATTGATGTCACCGATATAGTGCTATTCATGTCGATCAATGGTAAACCGTAGCCATCATACGAATTGCTGTTATTGAGTCGCTTGGAAAGGCCCCGATTCGTCGGGGTCTTTTTTTCGGCAGAATTAAATCAGCCCAGCCCCGGGAAAAGTTGCAGGAGCCCGGTAGCAATAAACTCGATCGCGATTGCGGAAAGCACCATACCCATAGCACGGGTGAAAGTATTGATGCCGGTGCGCCCCAATTTATGACTCAGAGGAATCGAGAGGCGCAATAATATCCAGGTCAGTACTGCAACTAAGACGACCGAGAAGATCACAAAACCTTTGGCTGACCAATCATCGCTGCGGTGAGCAAAGACAATAACCGTGCTAATTGCAGCGGGGCCCGCCAAAAGAGGAACCGCCAGCGGCACGACCGCGACATTTTCTTTTGCCACGGCTTCGACTTCTTCTTCGGGTGTCTGTTTGGCCGGGCTGACCTTTGCATTGATCATCGAAAGAGCCAGGAGTAGAATCAGAATTCCACCGCCAACCTGAAACGACGCCAGACGGATGCCCAGCAATTTTAGCAGCGGCTCGCCGGCCAATGCCGCGGCAATTAGTACGACAGCCAAAGTGAAGGAAGCAATGCGCGCCGTGTTGGCACGCTGTCTGGGGGTCTCATCCGAAGTAATGCTGATAAAAATCGGGATCGCCCCGAAGGGGTCGACAATGACGAGGATTGCCGTCAGAATCTCAAGGTACTGGTGCCACTCAAGCATAGTTTCTCACAATCAATATGTCTGCTTTTGTCCCGGCGACCAACACAATTTCGTTAGCCTCCGGAAGGGGTAAGATGTACCTTTCCCGTCGATATATAGCCGCATCGCGGTTGCGAACTCGGCCACAAGGAGTTTAGTCATGAACCGGTCAATAATCAAAGAATTCTTATCACATATCGAACTGTTCAAGGACCTCGATGACCTCGAGCACGAGTTGCTGCTCGCCGAGGTCACCGAGTTGAAGATTGATAGCGGCGAGTTGCTTTTCGAAGAAAACACCACCCGTGAACGCCTGTTCATCATATTCGAAGGCGAAATCGAATTGTTCAAGCGAACCCCTTATGATGAGGAAACGCGGCTCACTGTCTTCTCAAAGTACGATTTTCTCGGCGAAGGCGCGCTAATGGAGGATTATCCGCATAATACTTCCGCGCGAGCCCTTGCAAATTCCACGTTATTGACGATTAGCCGCGAGCAATTCTACCGGTTGTCAAATGAACGGCCGACGATCGGATTTAAGCTGATTTCACGAATCGCCAGAGTCATTTCGCGCCGGATGCGACAGGCGAGTACCAGAGTGGTCAATGTAGCGGCTCAATACGTGTCCGGAAGAACGCGAACGGAACACGACCTGCTGGGAGATCGCGAAGTTCCTTCGGAATATCTCTATGGCATCCAGACGATGCGTGCCCTTGAGAACTTCAACATCAGCGGTATCTCGCTGGCATATTATCCGGATTTCATCAATGCGCTGGCCGTAGTCAAGATGGGTGCGGCGCGGGCAAACATGGAATTGGAGTTGCTACCCCGGCCGATTGGCGACGCCATTGTCCAGGCATGTTTGGAAATCACGAACGGCCGGTGGCACACACAGTTCGTTGTCGACATGATCCAGGGCGGCGCCGGAACATCGACAAACATGAATGCCAATGAGGTCATTGCGAACCGGGCGCTGGAGATACTCGGATACGAACGCGGCGAGTACAAGTACTGCCATCCCAATAATCATGTTAATCTGTCGCAATCGACCAATGATGCCTATCCAACCGCGTTGAAAATTGCTCTGATCAATGCCAATGGTAAGCTCATTACGGTACTGAAGCAGTTGATTGCGTCGTTCTATCTCAAGGCGGAAGAATTCAGGAGTGTCCTCAAGATGGGACGGACGCAGCTACAGGATGCGGTCCCAATGACGTTGGGCCAGGAGTTTGAAGCGTATGCCGTCATGCTCGAGGAAGAAATCGATCGGCTTGAACAGAACGTGTCATTGTTTCTCGAGGTCAACATGGGCGGCACGGCGATCGGCACAGGAATCAACGCTGATCCGCGCTATTCGAAACTGGTGATCGCCCACTTACGCGATATCACCGGTCTCGATATCAAATTGGCGAAGAATCTGGTCGAAGCTACGCAGGATACCGGCGCGTTCGTCATGTACTCCTCGGCGATTAAGCGACTTGCCATCAAACTCTCGAAGATTGCGAATGATCTGCGTTTGCTGTCATCCGGACCGCGTGCGGGTCTTAACGAGATCAATCTGCCGCCAATGCAGCCGGGCTCGACAATCATGCCGGGAAAAGTGAATCCAGTCATTCCCGAAGTCGTCAATCAGATTGCGTTTTTAGTTATCGGTAACGATCTGACAGTAACGCTTGCCGCCGAGGCCGGGCAACTCCAGCTCAATGTCATGGAGCCCATTATCGCCCACAGCATCTTTGAGTCGATTGAAGTTCTCAAGAATGGCATGTTCACGCTCAAGCATCGCTGCATTGACGGTATTACAGCTAATGTCGAGAACTGCCGCCAGATGGTGCACAATTCCATCGGACTAGTTACGGCGCTCAATCCGGTGCTCGGTTATGAAGTATCGACGGATCTTGCGAAGGAGGCACTTCGGACAAATCGCAGTGTTTATGATTTGGTAGTGGAAAAGGGGTTGCTATCGACCGAGCAATTGGAGCGGCTGTTAAGTCCCGAGAACATGATACGACCGCCCGAAAGAGATAATACTTGATTGCCCGAAATTAAGCTGTATCATAAGCTCGATGATGAAGTTTCTTCTCCCAGTACTGACAGGAAAATAAGAAGGACAGGTTAATATGGGTAACAACCTGCGTTATGATGTAGCGGACCAGCGACTTAAGTATACCGGCCCGATGACCGAATTTGGGTTTGAAGAGGACCGGGTTATCGAGTTCAATCACCGCCATCGCGCGGTATTGGCCAACTATGACCTCGAATTAGAGGCATGCGCGATTCTCAATCTGTCCAATCGTGTCAATCCAAAATCAAATTTAGGCGCCTTGCGCAACAGGCAAGTCCGTCAGTCGGTGATCGTTTCGGCAGCGTTGTCAGCGATTTCAGTCGGCCTGCATGGCCGGGGCAGCCTTAATGCCGTTCCCAAACACCTGGTCACAAATGAACTCAAGAACAACCTCAAGCGCGCGAATGACCGAACAGCGGCTCAAGTCATGGCCGAAGTCCTGCAGACGACAACCGAAACATTGCCGGTCGGCGAAGAGATCATAATCGAGTCGGCCATCACCGAAGGCGTTCGCATTAAGCCGGGCATTGAAGTCGGCGGCAACCCGACGATTGCGGTGGGAGCCGTCTTCGGGAAACCGGAGCATCGTGCCAAGTACGGACTGAAGCTACCTCAAAATGTGTCGCTTCTGTCGCTGGGTAATGATGTCATCGACGGCACGACCAAGTCGATTGAGGGGTCTCATTCGAGTTTTACCGCAATGGTGGTTACCGAATCCGGCGTGAAACGCCATCTTCCCGATACTTATGTACAGCGTTGGATGGCGGGTGTGCATTTTGAGGAATTCAATCCGCGCGAAACCAAGTTGGTGGAAATTGCGGAGATCATGTCGGCGGCCCACGGTTATTCGTCTGTTGACAAGTTGAGCACTTTCTTTCTTGATCGCCCGCGGCATTCATTTGCGATGGAGACGCTTAACAAAGCTGGAGTTGCGACGCCATATGATAAGGACGGCGATTTGATGCCTGGGATCGTACTCGGGCTGGATGGATTGAACTTTCCCGACGGTCGTTCCTTGTCAACCATGATCGGTGAGATCGGCGGCTCCGCCGAGTGGGCGGTCGGGGTTCTTCCGTTGGTCTGGCGCGGTGGTCAGGCGATCGGCATGCTCACCAGCCAATCATCCCTTACACGCAAGGATCTGGCCGCAGAGGAACTTTGGAGAGAGAGGTTCCATTTCACGGAAGAAGAATTCATGCTGATCCAAGATGCCCGCTTCCAGCGCAAGCCATACTTCACAATCAATGACATCCTCGATAACCCAATGGCGGGGGGTATCAGCGCTTTTGGCGCCATTACCGACAATTTCTTCATACCGTATCTTCAGGGTGTACGTGCCAACCACGAGAACGGGCGGATCAGCGTCAATATTCTGGTGGTCAATTCAATTGGGATGGTTGATGTCTGGCAGATGGTGTATCGTTGCTCGAACAACCTTGAACAGACAAGCGCTCTCATGAGATCCCCCAAATCAGAGCTCGAGAATCTGTCTGGCCTTGAGTTGGAGAAGAAGATTGGCGGGATGCTAAATGACCAAAGAACGCGCGAGCGGTATTTGATATTTTTCAATAATGAGTATTACCCGGCGCTGATTCCGATCCACGACAAGATGGTACTTCTGCAAAAATCCGTCCAGGGGTTGATCGAACGCGGCGCCCTTACCGAGCAGGATCGGGAGATTATTCACTGTACACAACGAGCCGCGCCGGAACTGTTTGTCAATTCGGAACTGTAGTTTGACCGTTGCGAGCCTATTGGCGATTCACAGTGTTCATGCAGGTTCCCTTTGTTAGGGGACCTGGGTTTACTGTCTAAGACTCAATGAGAACTTCAGATCATTTTGAAGGGGAAGGTCAGAGTTTCCGCTCTGCGAAATTGATGGCTTCAATCTGCGCGATTTGTCGAGTGCATTGATCAGTTGGCTGCGACCGGCGTTACTCTGCCGCTCCCGGGTTCGACCAGGAAAAGTGGTGGCTAATGCGCATCTTCCGGGGTAGTTGCTCTAACGACATACTGATTCATGAGGTCTTTTCGCTCTTTCTCTGGGCAATGAAGACACCTGCCAGCACTAACATCCCGCCGACCGCGGTGAAGACACCGAACTCCTCATTGAGAAGTGGTACTGCGAGCGTGGTTGTGGCAATCGGTTCCAGATACAAGAAGATTCCGGCGCGCGCGGCTCCCAGCCCGCGGACTCCTTCCTGCCAAAACCAGTGTGCCAGCGCGGTTGCCAAGATTGCCAGTACTCCCAGAGCAACGTAGACCTTTGCGGGAAGATGCAGAAAGCTGTTCCAGTCCGACGTGAAAATCATGTAGGCAAACATCAACACCGCTGTTGGTATCAGCACCCCAATAGTCACAATCAGTGGAGACTGCGATCGGGTCAGGTTGCGGGTCGCGACGGTATAGATTGCCCACGTATGGGCTGAAATCAGGATCAGCCAATCGCCGATGCTCTTGAGCCATTCGAGGTCCATTAATCTGCCGTGTGACACTAATAACAGGATTCCAGCGGTGGCGACGAGTATACCGATGATGGTAAATCGGCTGATTTGCTCTTTAAGGAAGAGATATGATAACGCCACGGTCACGAGCGGTGTAATCGATATTATCCAGCCGGTATTGGTTGCCGAGGTGTACTGCAATCCAGTGATTTGTATTAGAAAGTGCGCTGTGATAATGGCGGATCCAATTGCAAGTTGTCTGAAGACTTGGGGGTTACGAACCAACTTTGTACCCTTTAAGCGGGCTAAGACAAATAGAATTGGCAAAGCGACAAAGACGCGCAAGCCCAGCAATTCGACCGGAGACAGAGATTCGAGGCAGATTTTGGTCGCGACGAACGACCAGCCCCAGATGACGACAGCAAAGAGCAAAAAGAAAGAGGACATATCACAAAGTGAAGGCTGTGCCGAAGGTCAATTTCGACTTCATAGCCACTTGCGCCTCCGGAAGAACCAGAGGAGACTAATGACAATCAAGACCGAGACAAGCCAGAAACCGATATAACCAAGAGGGAGTTTAAGTTCCGGCATGCTAAGCGGACCGGCCTGTGTGTCGAAATTCATGCCATAGACACCGGCAAGAAAGGTCAGAGGAATGAAGATTGTTGAAATCACAGTCAACAATCGCATGATCTCATTTGTGCGGTTGCTGTTACTGGTTAAGTAGATCTCCAGCAGGCCGGAGACCATTTCGCGATTGGTCTCGACGGTGTCCGCGACCTGCACGACGTGTTCGTACAAATCGCGCATGTAAATTCGGGTGTAATCATGTATCAACGGTGAGTCCGTGCGCTCAAATGCGCCAAGGACTTCCCTCAGGGGCCAAATCGAGCGCCGCAGTTCAATCAGCTTGCGTTTGAGTGCGTAGATGGCGTTAAGATTATCGGGACGCGGGTTCCGAATAAGGTGGTTTTGGGCAATTTCGATTTTGTCTCCGATGCTTTCCATTACAATGAAATAATGATCAACCACGGCGTCAATCAAGGCGTGGGCGAGATAATCGGCGCCGAGGAATTTCTGGCGCGGAATTGTTTTGCGGATACGTTCGCGTATTGGTTCAAAGACATCACCTTCCACCTCCTGGAAGGAAACAACAAAGTTCCGGCCAATGACCAGACTCACCTGTTCAGCGAGAATTTCGTCACTTCCTGGCTTGATATAAAGCATCTTGAGCATGGTCACGATATACTCGCCCATGTCCTCGAATTTAGGGCGTTTGTTGGTATTGACAATGTCTTCGAGCATCAGAGGATGGATGCCAAACTTCTGTCCGACTTTCTCTATGATGTTGACATCGTGCACGCCCTCGACATTGATCCAAGCAACTTGCGTTTGATCTTCCGGAACGATGATATCATCAACATTGGACACGCGGAACTCATTGTGCAGGTCGTTCGAATAGCGAAGAACATCGATTGTGACGGGGTTCTGCCGTTCAACGCCGACATAGATTAAAGATCCCGGCATCTTTCCGAGTTTGTTCGAGATGCGATTTGATGGTTTCTTGGTATTCATACTCGCCAGGTGTTTTGTTCAGTTCCGGAAATCAACTGAAGTTCTTGCGGAGCAACAAGAAAAATCGCGAAACAATTGCAGTAGCGTCTCGTAGTCTTTCATTAATCATCATCCAGAATGGAAAGGACCGCTACCGGCTGTCAGTCGCGTAAGATGCCGGATGTGCACTTTGATCAGAATTGAGGAATTGTTTTTATGCGCTCAATAGGGAATTGCCTTCTGCCTCTCGTCTTGCCGGGAGTATTTATCTTCGGCACCGTAAATCAAGGCAGCGCGCAGCCAAATCCAAACTCGGTAAGAAAGACGATCAGAGCGGTCCAGGCTGCTCAGCTCGCACCAAGAATTGATGGACGACTGGACGATCCGATCTGGCAGAAGGCTGAATTTCACTCGGACTTCCTGCAAAAAGTCCCTGATGAAGGCGCCGCACCGCTCGAAAAAACCGAGGTTGCAGTTGTCTATGACGAGAACACGTTATATGTCGGGGCACGGTTATACTGCGATTCACCGGAAAAGCTGCGAATGCACCTTGAGCGCCGCGACAACCAAGGACCGGCCGAGCAATTTATCATCTCAATTGATTCCTATTATGATCGCCGCACCGGTTTTGGCTTTGGCGTGAATACGTCAGGGGTTCGATTTGACCGATATTATCCTCAAGATTCCGAGGGCGGCGCAGACTATTCGTTTAATCCAGTCTGGCATGCGCACACCAGCGTTGATGACAAGGGCTGGATTGCTGAAATCGCCATCCCGTTTTCGCAATTGCGATTTACTGCCAAGCCGGAGCAGGTTTGGGGCATAAATTTCAATCGCTGGATTCCCGAGCGCAATGAAGACACCTATTGGGTGTACACGCCCCGCGACGAGGCGGGGTTTGTGTCTCGCTTTGGCGACTTGACCGGAATTGCCGGTATCAAACCCTCGCGTCGTATCGAAGCGCTTCCTTATTTTGCGTCCGACGCCAGCTTTGTCGATGGTGATTTCTCTGATAACCCATTCGAAGACGGCCAGGAGCTGGATCCACGCATTGGCGGCGACCTGAAGATGGGACTCGGACCGAACCTGACTCTCGATGCGACTTTCAATCCTGACTTCGGGCAGGTCGAGGCCGATCCGGCGGTCATCAATCTTAGCGCTTTTGAGACCATCTACAGCGAGAAGCGTCCGTTCTTTACCGAGGGCGGCCTTCTTCTCGAAGGCAACGGTCCGAGCTACTTCTATTCCCGCCGTGTTGGCGGTCCGCCGCGCGACAACGGTATCGGCGATATCGTCCACCAGCCCTCGAATTCAACGATCTTAGGCGCTTCCAAGATTACCGGAAGATTGAAGTCCGGTACATCCGTTGGACTACTGACTGCCTTAACACAGCGCGAGTTCGCAAAGAACTTTGATCGCGAGAACGATTCGACATTTGAAACACAGATTGAACCAATGACTTTCTATTCGGTTGCGCGCATCGAGCAACAATTTGGCAAGGAGCGATCAACTGTAGGGGTTTCATTTACCGGATTAGGAAGAGATCTCAACAATGTCACCCGCCTGGAGGACAGGCTGCGAAAGAGCGCCTTCACTGGCGGAGCCGACTGGCGGCTGAAATTCAAGCAGGGCATATACGAACTTTACGGTCACAGCGGTTTCTCGCACATCCGGGGTTCGCGTACGGCAATTATCCGAGCACAGCGATCGAGCGCGCGATATTACCAGCGCCCGGATGCGGATTATCTAGAATATGATTCGACGCGGACGACCATGACCGGTTATGCGTCCCAGTTTGGACTGCGCAAATCGGGCGGCAAACACTGGATTTGGGACATGTCATTCAATGCCGAGTCGCCGAACTTTGAGCTTAATGATGCCGGTGTACTTGGACAGGCAGACGATCTCGATGCCAACATGTATATTGGATATCGCGAGAATAAGCCCGGCAAGATCTTTCGCAATTATTATCTGGAAGCTTATGGTTTCGCCAACTGGAATTATGGCGGGAACCGCCAGTTCAGTGAGAGCGGAGTCTACTCCGAGTTCACTTTGCCCAACTACTTGAACTTCTATTGGGGCTTGAGACGGCAGTTTCCCGGGCAGGATGATGCACGAACCCGTGGCGGTCCATCGATGCAAAACGAAGCCGGTTATTCTACGAATCTCGGAGTTAACACGAATCACACCGGAACTACGCGGTTCAGTGCATCTTTCAATTATGGGATCGATGAACTTGATGGTTGGCTTTGGACGGTCAGTACCTCCCTATGGACCAGAGTCGGCAATCGCATGGAGTTTTCTCTAAATCCCAGGTACACCCGCGAGGACCAGCCGAGGCAATACGTGACCTCGGTGGACGGTCACGGCGGCGGAGAAGGTACCTATGGCATCCGGTACGTGTTCTCGCGGATTGCGCGTACGACGATTTCGGCGACGGTACGAATGAACTACTACTTCACATCGAATTTCAGCCTGGAGGTTTATGCCGAACCGTATGCCGCAAACGGGAAGTTTCATCAACACGGCGAGCTTATCAAGGCGCGAGGGCACGATCTGCGTTACTACGAACATTCTGAAGGCGCAGCAATCGAGTTGGTCAGTGATGAAGACAGCGGCGACCAGTACTACGCGGTCACTGACGGCGCCGAGTCCTTTACTTTGCCCTTCCTTGATTTTGGCGCGCGTTCATTTAGAAGCAATGTCGTCATGCGCTGGGAATTTCGCCCGGGAAGCACATTATATCTCGTCTGGCAGAGAAATCTGGGAGAAAGCAAGGATGTCGGAAAAACGGTAAGTCCCGGATCGCTGTTTGATTCGTTTGGTGCACAAGGTGAGGACTTCATAGCGTTTAAAATTGCCTACTGGATTCCCATTTCCTGATCAACCGGAATCAGTCGGAAGGAAGAAGCAAAGAGGGCAGACAGTCAGTCTGCCCCTTTTTGTGCTATCTCACGTCGTAGCGCAGGAACGCCGCAAATGCTCCGCCGAATGCGATAACCGAGAAGATCATTAGCAGCCCAAGATCGAGAAGAAACGTCGCAGCGGCATCGGAGAAACTGAACGCCGGGGGTACGAAAACCGGCAACTGTGTCGCGTCAATAGCGGCTTGTTCGCGCGGTGTACCGATCGAGACGCCTTTTTCGGAATCGATTTGAATGGTAAACGCGCCACCTCCTGGACCTGACTCCGCCTGCTTCGCCTGGACGAACTGTGTGTATTCTGTTCGATAGAGGTCCATTGCCTGTTCATTGCGGGTCTTGAGAGCGATATCAGAGCCGGCGAGATTCATCGCGGCGAGTTGGAAGGCGGATGCCGGTGAGATGCGCGACAGCGAGAAAGCCAGGCGTTCTTGCGCAGTGCGACGATGGCGGAGATCATCATTGAGTTTGCGATCGAATTCATCGATCTCCTGTTGGACAGCCTTGCGGGCGGCGTCATCCTCTTCGAGGTATTTCCAGAGTTTTTCCTCTTCGACAGCAGAAAGGTCCTCATCAGTCTGACTATTGTGCAGGCTTCTCTCGCGCCAGCGCTCTTCCTGTGCCGTATAGAACGTTGCCCAGCGATCCTTTGAAAAACCTTGTACCTGTCCTTCAACTTCTGCGGTGCTGGGCACAGGAAGAATCTGTCCGGCGACGATAACACCGGCTCGCGGAATGATCAGTACGAATACAATCCAGGCGACCAAAGCCAGCAAGAACGAGACACTTGAGCGCCTGGTCAGCGCGGATATCAATACACCCAGAATTATGAAGAATGTGAAGAACGTAATTGCTGCGGCAATCAACGTCGCCAGCCGCAGCCAGTTATCGGCGGAAAGCGGAATGTCGAATAATTGTACTAAGAGGATGCTCAAGAGAATCGGTAAGCAAATCGGGATGACCAATCCCAGCCAACCACCAATGCACTTTGCCAGAATGTACCTGGCCCGAGGCACTGAATTGGCGAAGACCAATTTCAGAGTGCCATCTTCGCGTTCGCCGTTGACTGCATCGTATGTGAACATGATGGCAAACAGCGAAAGAACGACGAGAACAATGAAGGCAAAATCAATAAACCGAAAGACGGCGAATATCGGGTCGTCGGTGTAGGAACTGTTCCGCAGTTTAACCATACTCTGGGAGTTGATCGCCGACCAGCGGCCAATGTCATAATTGAGCCCAGATACAAATATCTGCATCGGGTCCGGCGCCCGGTATGCGCGGTAGCGCACCGAGTTCCACGAGGTTGCCTCGCGGAGTCCTTCGTCGATCAGCTGCTTGCCGGCTTCGTATTGTTTGACCGAATTTTGGTATTCCTGGATTCCGATGTAAACGCTTAACAGCATCAACAGCGAGCAGATAATAAAAGTGGCGGTGAATTTGGGACTCAAGATGATGGCCTTGAGTTCCTTCTGTATCAACACTGATAGCATCGTCTCAATCTCCTTAGCGGGCTGTCAACGGACATCATATCGCAGGAACGAAACAAATGCTCCCGCGAAGAATAACAGGTTGAAGAAAGCCAATAGCCCCATATCGAGTGCGGCTGCCGAAATCGACTGTGCCAAATCGGGCTGGTGATATTCAAACTCCGGCAGTTCCAGCGGATTGATCGGCTCCGGTTTGACCTCTTCGCCGTCTTCGATTTTGGCGCGAAACATGAACATGCGTCCGCCGGGATTGGTGCCGGTTTTCTCTTTCATGAAATTTGCATAGAGTGATTGATAGGCTTTTGCTTCGTCATTGTAATGGTCTTTGAGAGTGATTGAAGTTCCAGCCAGACTTGTCACTCCCAGCGACAGAGTAGCTGCCGGCGAGATGCGGGCCATATTGAATGCAAGAATCTGCTGTTCGACCTGTTTGTTATAGCGCTGCTCGTTTAGCCGTGAAGTTAACTCCTGCATCTTCTTATCCCGAATGTCAGCTTGTTCTTCCATGTAGCGGTTCAACTCGTCCATCATGGCGCTCGGGTCATCGCTCTTGGTGGGTTTGAAATTCGCCCAGCTGGCACGGTCTTCGTGCCATTGTTGCTGCTGGAAGCGAGCTTTCTGGGCAGCTATTTCGTCGACCGAGGGCACATCGACGGCGCGACCAGCCAACAGCACCGAGGCGCGCGGGACGATCAATACACAGAGAATCCAGACCACCAGCAGAACGAGAAACGAATTCGATGATCTCTCGGTGCGGGCGGAGACGAAAATCGACAGGGTTAGGAAGGCCGCAAAGTAAAGCAGACCGGTCAGGATCACGAGAAACAGCCGCAGCCAATCGTCGCTGGACAGGGGGACTCCCAAGAGAGGCAGAAGAAGAGCTCCGATGCCGAGCGCAACCATGAGCGGGACTGTAAGCGCAGCCAGGCTGCCGATTATCTTCCCGAGGATATACTTATCGCGCGGAACGGCATTGGCAAACGAGAGTTTGAGAGTTCCACGTTCCTTCTCACCGCTGATGGCGTCATAGCCGAGAAGTACAGCGAAGAGTGAAAGCACGACCTGGAACATGAACTCCAGATCGAGAAATCGGAATACGGCATAAATCGGTTCATCACCGAACTTGCTGTCCTGCGCGGACAACTCGCCGCGCCCCCAAACTTCAGTTGTGCGTCCGATATCGTTTGATACGCCATTGATCAATGAGGCCAGCGGCTGGGGCGGCAGAAAGATACGATGTTGTTGGACATTGAACCAGTCGGTCATGCCTTCGAATTGACGCAAATTCTCGGCCTTCGCGGCTTCATACTGCGCTCTATTTGCCTGATAGGTACGTGCTCCAACATAGAATGATGTCAAAATCAGAATCGCGCAGGCGCCAAAAATCACGGCGAACTTGGCGGAGCCGATGATCTCGCGGATTTCCTTTTCGATCAGAATTTTCAGCATACGGTCCTCCGCCTAACCGACCAGTTCTGATGACCGTCCGGCCATATATTGCATGTAGAGTTGCTCGAGATCGAGATTGACCAGGTCTGCCGACGGGCGCTGCATGATGATCTTCCCGTCGTTCATAATTGCCACTGTATCGGCAATCTCCTTGGCGCGAAAGATATCATGAGTCGACATCAGGATTGCCTTGCCTTCCGACCGCAGTGAGTCAAGCAGTTCGAGGAAATCGTGCCCGGCTTTGGGGTCGAGTCCGGACGTGGGCTCATCAAGCAGGATCGCCGGCGCATTTTTCAAAATGGCAATTGCAATACCACATTTTTGTCTCATGCCTTTGGAATATCCGCGCAGGCGCTTGTTGTGCGCTTCCCTGGCAAGACCAACGCGCAGTAACACATTGTGATAGTCATCCCGCGAGTAATGAGTTTGGCCGCCTAAGCGGGCAAAGAAATCGAGGTTCTGAATGGCAGTGAAGTTGGCATAGAGCATCACGTTTTCGGAAACAAAGGCAATCTGTTCTTTGGCTCTCAGTGGCTCGAGATGTGTGACAATGCCATTAATGCGTGCCTCGCCTTCGGTTGGCTCGATGAAATTCAAGAACAAGTTGATTGTCGTCGTTTTGCCGGCGCCATTGCCGCCGAGCATTGCGAAAATCTCGCCGGCGTGCACTTGAAACGACACGTGATCGAGAGCCAGCACGCCGTCTTCATAACGTTTCGTCAAGTTGACAGCTTCGAGCATCGGCTGGGTTGTCTGCAACGGATTTTCACTCATTTGGACCTCGCATATTTGTTCAATTTCGAGTTTATCGGCGTGAAAGTTTGATCCCGAAGATCACGATGCCTGCCACCAGACCAATGATCAGCACCAGGATCAAGAGTGTACCGAGAATGTTGGAGTCTGGAAGTATCTCGACGGTAACGCTCTTGTCCTCACTGACGATCGGCTGTGAATTGGACATAGCACTCGTGCGCAGGCGAACTTCATACTTGCCGGCCGAGACATCGTTCGACGGGGTGAAAGTCAAGTTGATACGGGTCTCACCACCGATTTCGAGCTTTGAGACTATTGCCGGTTCAATCAGCTTGGTCCAGTTAAGCGGCATATCAGCTTTGACTTCAATGTTGTCAAGCCGGTGGCTGCCTTCATTAACTAAGTCGATACTCATCGTTACAGAACCGTCTGACTTGATCGCATGATAGAGCTGCGTCGCGCGCACCAGGAGTTTACCCTTGCCGCGGGGAAGAATCTCCATCTTCGCGAAGCCCACACCAAGCGCCTCAACTTCGTTTTGCGTCCACTCTCTGGTGCGCAAGTCAGGCAGGTCATCTAAGCGGTCGCGAGGAATGACTAATACGTAGAAAGCAATCGGCTTGTCCATCTCGACTGCAGGTGTCGGCCGATCAGGAAGCGTGACCTCCAAAGATGCCTTCTTAGTGTGAGTGCTTTCAGTGAATTTCAACTGGCTCAGGCGGGCAGAACCGGACGGTTCCTTGAAGAAGCGACTGATTTGCTCGGGGAGGTTCACAACTTCGAGGCTGAAAGTATTTTCGGTGCCGCTATAAAGCTCAAGTGTCAGGTCGAACGATGCTGATTTGCCGAGTTCAACTTCCTGTGAGAATTGCTCCGATTGAACGGCGACTTTGTTGACAGTTGCATCTTTCTGGAGGAAAATTTTCATATTCCGCTGAGTGCCGCTGCCGTAGATGAGGTAAACCGTGACGGCATCGAGATCCTGCAGAAGGGCGAAATCAATGACAGCCGGAGCGCCGAATTTGAGCTGCTCGATCTTGGCTTCATAGGGCTGACTGATCGTCGCACCGTTCTCGTTGAGCAACGAAACGTAGATGTTGTTGATGACGTCCGGCTGGAGCGACCGAAATAGTTCATCTTCCATTTCAATCAACTTGTAGAATTCCGCACTGCCTCCGGAAGCATTGACCAGAGTCAACCGAACGTGCTTGCGTCCATTCTGATCCTGGTATTTGACGGCGCCTTCGACCGTCACATACTGCTCTTCAAACAAGACCGCTAACAGCGATTGCTGGTAATTGACCTCGGCATCGGAAAAGATGTTCCGGGCCCTCTCTAGTTCCGACTTGGTGATCAGCTGTCGGTTGAACATCTCTTCTTGACGTTGGTATTCCGCCCGGGAGACTTCGTAGGCTTCCTTTGCTCGTTTTAGGCCGAGCAAACGATACTTGTCGTCACGCTGATTGAAGTTGTTGCTCTGGCCGTAAGCAGACGATCCGCTTAACCAGAGACACAAGCACAGCGTCAGAAGAAGACCTGCTAAACGTGCCATCGGTTAGTTGTTCTTTATGGACTTGATCATTTTGGGGCCATCTTCTTTGGCAGCCTTGACAGCTTTTACTGTCACGGTCTTGCCGTTTCGGTCGAGAGCGACGGTGAATTCTGAGCCGACGGCAACCTTCTCGTACGCAGCTGTGAGGTCACTGACTTTTGTGACTTTTTGAGAGTTAATGGCGGTGATGATGTCACCTTCCAGAACGCCGGCACTTTTGACGTCGCTTCCCTTGCTCTCCAGCAACCCGGCGACCTTGACTTTGGAATCCAGTTCGCCGACGATCAATCCGAGCTCCAACACGACCGCGATATCGCCATCGCTCGCGTGGATCGAAGTGATTTGCTTGCCATTTTCGACTGCCTTGACGTCGTCGCCGGCACCGCCGGTTTCGAATGTCATCACCCGATGTTGTGTCGATTTTGCCTGGTCAGACTTGGGAAATGAGACAATCATCATGTCTTTGCCGCGACGTATGCCGAGTTTTACGTCAGCGCCTACAGCGAGGGAATCATAAGCAGCTTTGAGGTCAGATAGGACCGCGATCTTCTTCCCATTTATCATGAGAACTTCGTCATTTTGCCTCAAGTCGGTTGATCGGTACTCCTTGGCACGTTGATCTGCTGAGTTGACCATATCAATTACTATTGACTTGTCCTTGAGCAGGATCACAGCCCCGGTCTCAGGGAGGAAGACGACGTCGCCAGAGGTGAACATCCGCATCTGCGGCTTACCTTCGGCGGCGAACACCTGTTGGCCAAGAAGGGAACTGACGCTGCTGATGAGAAGTGTCAGCGCGATCTCGAATAGGATTTTCATCATGATAAACCTCGTATTGAGATTGGTTGCAATCGTTAGTCTACGTACGGCAAGGATAACCGGCAGGTTGCCAACGGCATAGTTAAGGCTTGTTACCGGCTGTTAAGAAATGTTAAGAGCTATGGTATCGCGCGTTCGCATGCGTATATTGTAGCATGAATCTGTCACGTCGTTCTGTCGGTGTCGTGATCACGCTGATGGTGATCTCACTTGGCGGTTTGGTTGCACTTCAAGTGTACTTGTTGCAGCTTGCCTTGGAGCAGAAAGAACAAGCGTTCCGCCGGAATGTGCTGATGGCACTCAATACGGTCTCGCAGCGCTTGGAAAATAGCGAGACATTTACGATTGCCCTGGGGACTGCAGCTCCGACGCAAGCGATGTGGCAGGTAAATGTAGCGCGCTCGGCAGCCCTGGGGGGTGACTCGATTGAAGTGAACGGCATGTTCTTTGAAGAGAGAAATGTGTTTGGGGCTGCGATCGCTGACTGTCCCTTGACATTTGCAGACGGCGTGCTGCACTACGAAGTTGCCTCTCCCCAACATGTTTTGATCAAGATCTATGATCAGTCGCAAGGCACGGATCGAATCGTGGTCGACACTTTCCGGACGGCCGGAAAGTACGCGATCGACGTCAGCGACCTGCCGAGGGCGGGAAGTAAAATGATGTACATGTTTCGTACGGATTCGGCGTCGGCAATCTTTCAAATGCACAACGGTTCACAACTGATGCCGGTGGGTCCGGTGATCGGGACGACGCGCAAAGAGGATTATCTCAAACGAATCGTCACAGACATGACCGTGGCCGAGTTGGAGCCGATTGAGCAGCGTATTACCGCTGAACAACTCGACACGCTGCTCCGTTCGGCGTTGAATGAATCAGGGATCCATCTCGACTTTGAGTATGCCGTGTTTTCGGGCGAAAGCGACTCCGTTCGAGTTGCGTCAACCAACAATTCGCGCGAGAATCTGATGAAGACCGATTTTCGTACCCGCTTATTCCCCAGCGATCGATTGTCGGCGCGCAGCGATCTGGCGGTGTTCTTCCCAGAACACAGTGTTTACCTGTGGAAGCAAATGAGCGCTTTGGTGTTGACGAACCTGCTGTTTATTGCGGTGATAGTCGCCGTTTTCACCTATACTGTCAGAGTAATGTTGTCACAGAAGCGCTTTGCGGTGCGGATCGTTGACTTCATCAATAACATGACCCATGAATTCAAAACACCAATTTCAACAGTGGCACTGGCGTGTGAAGCGATAATGCGCCCTGATGTAATTCATCAGCCGGACAGAATCGGTAAGTATGGCCGGATGATTCTCGATGAAAATCAGAGAATGCGCCACCAAGTCGAGAAGATACTGCAAATGGCAGTCATCGAAGAAGGCGACTATGATCTCAAGCTATCGGAAATTGACCTGCATCAAATCATTCGAAAGGCCGTCGAGGGAATTAGTCTGCAAATTGAGAATCGGCGGGGCAGGCTGGTCAGCGATTTAGCGGCAACTGATTATGTCGTTCTGGGCGATAGTCTCCACCTCACGAATATCATTAATAATCTACTCGATAATGCCATTAAGTATTCTCCAGATGCGCCGGAAATAGATGTTGCGACAAAAAATGATGGTGCCGAGCTTATCGTCATGATTTCCGACAAGGGACTGGGAATCGCCGAAACCGATCAGAAGTCAATATTCGAGAAGTACTATCGCGTTCCTTCCGGAAATGTCCACAATGTTAAAGGATTTGGGTTGGGATTGAGCTACGTGAAATTGATGGTCGAGGCGCATCACGGATCGATACGCCTCGAGAGCAAGCCCGGAACCGGGACGAATATTGAACTTCGGTTTCCGACGGCTGGAGATGCGGGGCGCAAATCATGACTAAACAGAGAGTGCTGCTTCTGGAGGATGATCCGAATCTCGGATTCATTCTTCAGGAACATCTCCAGATGCAGGGATTTGAAGTACAGCTCTGTGTTAATGGAGAAGAAGGGTTAAGCGCCTATCAAAGCGGAAAGTTTGATCTGTGTCTGGTCGATGTCATGATGCCGAAACTCGACGGGTTCACCTTCGCTCGCAAAGTGCGGGAACGCGATCAGAATGTGCCGCTCATTTTCCTGACTGCGAAGTCTCTCAAAGAAGACAAGATCGAAGGATTCAAAATTGGCTGCGATGATTATCTCACCAAGCCGTTCAGTATGGAAGAGCTAATGCTGCGCATCACGGCGGTACTGCGGCGGTCTAAAGTTGCGTCTCCACCGGCCGATCTGCCGGTGATGTTTGAAATCGGCAAGTTCACATTTGACTATAATCGCCAGCTGCTCTTGAAGGACGGAGAACACTTCAAGCTAACCCCCAAGGAAGCAGACTTGTTGCGGCTGCTATGTATCCACAAGAATCAGACCTTGGAACGGGAAGTCGCGTTACGGGAGATTTGGGGCGACGAGAGTTATTTTTCCGGCCGCAGTATGGATGTATTCATTTCCAAACTTCGCAAGTATCTTCGTGAAGACGACAGCATCGAAATCATGGGGATTCACGGCAAAGGATTCCGCCTAATAGTCAACTGATCTAAATGATACGACCGGCGGAGTGTTTACACCGCCGGCCACGTAGGTTCAGTCTTCTCACCGCCCCCCAAGAGGCGAAGAAGTTGCCCCGCCTTTTGACATTTTTTCGGAGGATTGCCATTCGGCAGCATCATCCGGCCGGGCCAATGTCAATCGGCAAGAAACGCGGAAGAGCAATCAAGTTGATTTCCTTCTCCCACAAGGAAATGAATAGTGCCGAAATGGCATTTTTGTCGAAGAATGTGCCTGGGCAGATGGGAAAAGTTCGGGAATTCGAGTGGATAATTGGCGTGAACTATATTCTAAGGGGTCGAAGAGCCGGGCTGGCGGGCGCGTAGTTCGCCTTCCGTGACCCAACCTTCGGTAGTCCAGTACCGGACAGCATTGAGAATCTGGGTAGAATAGATGGAATCAGGAGTGGAGGGGATTTGGCTGGCCTGAATCAAGTCAATCCGTCTCTTGACGTATTGGTCCGTGAAAGCCACACTTCTGGCTCGGAAAGTGCGATCAAGCGAGTAGATAGCCTGACAGTTCGGAAGATTCGACTCCATCGTGTACATATCAATCCGTCCACCGTCGCGATCGCGCACTCCCAAGTTGCCAGGCTGGTTATAGCGTTCATTGCAGTCGTGTCCGCAGAGGTCGGTCGGCGGAAATGCCGCATAGTAGAAGTCTGATGCCCGCTTCAATTTGGTCAGGTCATAGTGCGCATCTTCATAGGGCGGTGAACAGCCGCTTTTGGTTCTCAGATTGAGTGCAAAACACGTTGCACAACGGGTGCGATTTCCGAAGGCGGTAAACATCATCTCTTCCGAGCCGTCACCATCAATATCTTTTGTCACCCGATATTGTGCTCCGCCCGAGTGAATAAACCAGAGGATGGAATCTCCCTGGGCATCCCAGAGTCGAATATGACAACGCGCCGGCAGATTCTGGGTGGCGATTGTCAATATGTAAATTGAGTTCATCAGCCTGACTGGATGAATCGCGAAACCATGATAGGTGGTACTGTCGGTATCGCCGGGGTATTCGTTGGGAATCGCCAGATACCTCTTGTAGAGGAAGTTTCCCTCCTTGCCAAAGACGTTGAGCCAAGCATTTTCCTCGACATCATTTTCGTTCAAGGCAATCACGAGCACTTCGTTATCGCCGTTGCGGTCAATATCCGTTGCCATCATCATCGTCTGAATCTGTGCTTCGGAGAAACTTGCGTTAAATCGATTAGGAAACTGGTACTTCCACAGGCGTGTCGAATCTGCGTTGAAAACCTCAATTGCACCCGTTTCCATGACCGGTCGCACGAAAGCTGGATTGTCATCAAAGAGAATCCAGGCTTGGGGAATGATGAGACACAAAAGCAAGTATGCCAGCACGGCCAGTATCGGAATCTGCACTTTAGTCATGCGGCTATACTTGGCTGCTTGTTTGCCGACCCATTGCCCGATACAAATGCGCTCGGATCGAATGATGTTCAAATCGGCAACAACATCGGCAAGGGTTCGAGCTCTCACGAGGAGCAACTGACGACGAGGATACTCTACCTGAAGTCGGGAAATCTCCCGTTGTGCCGCTTCAAAATTATCTTCCGGGACTACCAGGAAACGTATGTGTGAGAAGAAGGCCCGTGAAACTTTGACAGCGAATGACTCATCTCTGACGGGCAATAGCACACCTTTGTCGTTAAGGATGCCCGTAACGGCCACTTCGGCAGAATTGAATCGTTCAATCCGAAGAGCTTCCGATTTGAGGAGCTGGGTGTATGCCACCAGCGCGAATGCCAGACCCATTGACTCACCCGTTAGGCGATGATTTGTTTCGGATAGCCGGAAGTTGGCGTTGAAGCGTCTTTTTGCTAAATGACTCATCCTTTCGCGCTGAAGAAGTTGTCTAACGGACTCAAGTGACCGGTAGGCGCCGCCAATCAACGGATCATTGGGTGCAACGACAATATCAGCAAAGGTGACCTTATCAGTTGAGGAGTGGTTGTCTGCAACGTCGACGTCGCCTTGAAGGAGCTTAAGTCTCCCGCGTGGTGCTGAAGGCCCACTGCCGGAATCGACCAAGAGGCAGTACGTGCGCCCGTTCGAAACCGCCTGACGCTCGGACTGCCATTCAGAAAGGTAACCTCGTAACGCCGTGGCTAGGGACTCATGCTGAGCCGAAATGAGTTCAGTTAAGTGCTGCAACGCGACTTGTTCCGTGAGTTCGCTAAACTCCGATTCAGAAAAGTCGGGCGCCTCGGTCGCGAGAGACTTCGCCAAATATTGAAGCCCAGACTTGAGTCTGCCAACATAGAAGTTTACACGTGCAGCAGATTGATAGACTTTGGTTAGGGCGTTCGCGATTCCGGGTGTTGCCTCTTTGGAACCCATTAGCTTCTCAATGATACTTATCAATTGCTCTAGTTCAGAAGGAGTGAGGTCTGAAAGCGAAGCCTCGCCGAGCAATGGCAGCATTAGAGAAGAATATTCATCGAAATATGACTTATACGCCGGCTCATCGAAGTGTGTATTCAAGTGCGGCCAGAAATCGCAGAGTTGCAGGATTCCCCGGTCACCAGAGGCGGGATCGACTAAGCCGGATTTTTGTTTTTCCCATTCCTTGGCAAATTGAAGTGGGGACAATGTCATAAAACTACTGGAATATCCGCAGATTGATGTTTGAAGTATGTCCGGGTAGCGTAAACAACACTCGTTGGCCGCTGCCAAGAGACTGTAATTCAAGGTGACGATCTTCGATCAGGAGAATTCTGACCTTCTCAAAGTCTTCGCGGCCGTCTAATTGCAGAAGTTCAATTTCGATCTGCTTTCCGACCGTCTTGGCGATGAGTGTGACCTTGATGCGATCACCCCGGTCCGATTCAAGGATCGTATCTCGCGTATACTCTATCTTGTCCGGGGCATAGACGAGTGGCTGAAGTTCGAAACTCGCCTCCGGAAGTCGCACTTGCCATTGTAGATTTGCTGGATTTTCTGTGGTAGACTCCGGCAACGTAGCACGGCCTTCGGAATCTGTGGCGATTTCGGCGCCGACTTCTGGTGCGCAGACGAGGACATTGGCAGTCAAGTCTATATTCTCCGCAATCAACTGCAAATACCTCGAATCGTCACGTTGGTCACGCATCATCCTAAGAACGACTTCCGGATTTTCGGAGTAAAGCGTGGCGATGCATAAGGAGTCGACACGATCAGGAACAGGACTGTCTGCAGCGAGATACTTTTGTGGAGCCACCGTCACGGCTGGCAAAGCAGTTAGATTGATGACAAGTCCACGAAGATCATGTCGGGCCAGGCGGTGAAGAAAACCCCTAATCTGACCAGATATCGGCGCCGCCAATAATCCGGCAATGGCTTGGCTGTGAGCGCGGTAGTCCTCGAGATATTCCCGGCAGAACTCGCAGACTTCAAGATGGGCACGGATTTCCATTTCGCCACCGTTGGCGTCTAAGTTGTTGTCTGCCAAGTCTTCCAGCAGTTTACGAGCCGGATGGGTCATTACAATTCTTCGAATCCTTTCATTTCTACAGATAGTCCCAGAGCTTCCGAATTGTCGGATTTCTTTTGATGCGAAGATGAAGGTCGTCACGCGAGCGCGTGACCACTGTCTCAAATGCATACTTGTAATGCGAGCGAAATTGTGAGTGCTTGTGGACCGGCATCGCAGCATAGAAGTACTTGGTGACCTTATCCGGACCACCGTTTATGCAGTCAAGCAGATATGACTCGACAGCTGCTAACAAGGGCGCCATTTCGTCTTCGCGAATCCGGGCTCTGGTGATCTGTTCCTTGAGGACATTTGTCGTGGTTTGGACAAGCGTTGTCTGAAGTTCGCGCTCCATTTCCTGATGAAGAATAATCTGAATCGGGTTCTCAAGTGGTGAGAGCAGCGGCGCTTCAAAAAATGCCCGTCGTGCCAGAACGGCGACAACTGCCGAGGTGAACTCGTGTTTTACGAGGTGCTTTTTGAATTGGCATTGCTCCGCCATTGCTTTCAGAACCAGTCGGCAAAGCTGCACCTTGTTAAGCGATTGAGTATACAGTTTGTCGATGATGTCAACTAGTTCAACAAACGGGATGAATGGTAGCTGCGGATCCGTTGTGGTTGCAGATGCATCGGCGATTAGCTGATTTCGGCTGCCATTTTGATTGGTCACCACAATTTCCGATCGCGATTCCAGCAGGGCAAGGGCAGCTTCAAGGGCTTTTTTGCACTTGCCGGACTCCGGTTGTTCCTGCCGCGTGAATTTGAAGATCCGCTGATTAGTGAATTGCACGATTTGAGCACGCAGAAGTCGAATGATCTCTGTCAAGTCTTCCTCGCGAAACTCGCGATAGCCATGCGCCTCCAGGTGATGGAAGATTTTGTAATATCGATCAGCTCGCTCTTCACCAAGGTAGAATCCGGTTACATCTATCGCGAGGTCTTCGAGAGATCGTTCAGGATTCGTGAAGTCAAGCGGAAGCCGATGATGTGCGCCACGAAGGCAGATCAGATGATATTGAATTTCAGCGAGGCACCAGCGAATAAACGGATTAGCGCCAACTCCGTGCGGTCGCTGTTGCAGGAAGTCGAGAATGATTTTCTTCAACGCCGAGTCCACAAACGTGCCTGTGCCTGCCTTTCTGGGGCGCGGATCAGTGGGAAGCGAAATCGATTACATGAATACGCCGCAATATAGCATCAAATGTCCACAGAAGCAATCGGGAGATTCGAGATTTGGTAGTAGGGACCTGGAGTGATTAGGCGCGCAACAGATACTGGAATTTGAAGAAGAACTGGCGATTGTTCTGGAGCATTTCGCGAGATTCGCGCAGATTCTGGTAGGAATGAGTCGAGCCTAAGTAGAAGATCGTAAATGGATTGAGCTTGTAGCTGAGCAGCGGTTCGATTCCCATCACCCGGTCAAAGTTATCGTACTGGACAATCAACCGCAAGAACCACTCGCGAGTGAATTGGTAATTGATCTGTGTACGCAGAATGTACCCGGCATAAATGGTCTTATCGGTTTCAGGGTTGTTCAGTTCTTCGTAACTGTACTCCGGCCTGATGATCAAGCGCTGGAACAGCTTTAACGTGCAGAAGGCGTTGAGTTCCCATCCGTGACCAAGCACCGGAGTCTCCAGACGGCGAGCGATATATTTGATCCGCATGACCTGCCCCCCAAGGCTCAATGGTTCAGAAAAGCGACTCTCGACATACAGCCGGTAATGGCGAATTCCGGGGAAGAATATGCCTTGGAAGGTCTCGCGGCTGTAGAGCCAACCGCCCTGAACAACCGTTTGTGCCGGCAAAAGCACTACAAGTTCGGGCGATACCCATTCATCCTTGCGTGCTCCGGAAAAGTTCCAAATCCTGCCAACTGCCAAAGACGGAGTAACTTCGATAAAGGTCTTCGATTTTGGCCTAAAGTAAAGTGCTGTCTCAAGACTTCCTTCACGCTGGTTATTACGAAATATAAAACCGTTATCGGCTCGAAATGTCGGACTGACCTGCCGATATTCGAGTTCGAAATTCCACAGCCGGGCTTCGCGGGCCAGGCCGGCATAGAACGTGTTCCCCCAGTAGTTCTCGCCGTCGAAGGCGGCGGTGTGTTGTCCATGGTCGAATTTCGCAGGGTCACTGAATAGCGAGAGGTCTTCCGGTTCGTCAGTATGACTTGCCAGTAATTGCGCACCGACTCGATAGTTCTTGTTAAGACGCAAGCTGAAGTCACCGCCCATAACCGAACCCGAGCCGCCGTCGTCGAGTCGGCGATCGGTGGCGATCGCACCGAAATATGAGTCTTCGCCAATCGTTTGCTTGATGCGGACGATGTTGCTGACGCTCTTACCGACCTCGGCAAGATCCGTATGCTCGTCAAACGGTAGCAGCAGAGGAGAATGTTCATCGCGAGCCGCGATGTAACCGACGGCTGTACGACTGGCGAGCCGGCCGGTCAGTTTCGCCGCAAACAGCGGGTCGTTGATCGACCGTGTATAAACGACATTCGAGAAGGTATTGAAAAGGTCGGAGCCTTCCTGAAAGAAAGGACGCTTCTCCGGATAAAACAGAGCGAAGTTATTATTTACGTCCACCTGGGCCGCGTCCGATTCGATTTGACTGAAGTCAGGATTATAGGTGACGTCGGCCGTGAGGTCGGAACTCAACAAATAGCGAAGATTCAGCGATGCTTCGCCATCCGGGTCACTGTTCTCAAGCGCAGATCGCGGGTTATCGGGATTGCGCAAAGCTGCCGACTGAAAGCCGATAACGGCAGGGAGAACTTCAAGGCGACTGCCGGGTTTGGCGTTATCGAAGCCGATTAGTGTTCCGAATTGACAAGGGAAGCACGGCTGGTCGCGGTCGATCGCAGCCCAGGTTGACCGCTCGCGATCGGAGCGCGGGCGGTTGCGCCAAAATGTCGCCCGCCATTCCTGCTTTGGCTTAACCGGGAAGCGCAGACTGCTGAACGGAATGGCGACTTCAACCTGCCAGCCTTTGTCCGTGATCTTACCTTGCGAATAGAAGACGATGTCAAACCTCATGTCTTCTTCGCCGTCCGGGATCCAGCGCAAGTCGCCCTGCAGTCCAAGTGGATTGACAAAAATCTCATATGCCCAGGCGGCGTCACCGTAAGTGTCCAACAGAATTCCAACGTAGTCGTCATTGAAAATCTCATCGCGGTCGCGCATGGAGGCACGCACGGTTTTAGGGTCGTCGTAACAGATGAAGGCCAGATAAAAGTTGTCGCTGTCATAGGAAACGAGCACTTCTGTTTCGACGGGTGGTTTGACTCGTTCTCGCGGTGTGTTTTCAGCAAAGTTGTCCGCCTTGGCGGCTCCTTGCCAACCCGCGTCGTCAAGTTCACCGTCGATCTTGATCGAGGCGCTAGCGCGCTGGATATTGAGAACAGGCTTTTCATTCGGAGTGAATAAATCCTGCGCACATAACGAGACTGAAAGCAGGAAAGGTGCAATGGCGAGAAGCCATTTGAGAGATGGATTTCTCATTATGAGAGTGGGTACGCAAGTAGACGATATGAAGTTGCGCGAAATTTAGCAAAAATGGGTTTCGCAGTTATCGGCGGCAAAAAAACGTCCCCGAACCAGGGATTCGGGGACAATGTCGTCAACAGATAGATAGGTTCGACCGCATTACAGGCGTTCGATTTTCTTGCGATTGCGCTTCACCTTCTTGGTCGCGTTGCGCGTATCGAACACAGCCGGGGCGTTATCGACAATCCACTGATAGTCATAAGCGGAGTGGTCAGTGACGACGACGATCAGGTCTGCGGACTTAATCAGCGGTGCCGTCAACTTCGTCGACTTCATATCAATCTTGTGATGCTCATCAAAGCGGATTTCCGGGACAAACGGGTCGTTATAAAAAACCTTGGCGCCGGCCCGCTGCAGCAGATTGATACAATCAAGCGCCGGGGATTCGCGAACATCCGCGATGTCGCGTTTATATGCGACGCCGAGCACGACGACCTTGGAGCCATTGATCGACTTCTTGCGGCGATTGAGGTTGCGGGCAATTCGATCGAGTACATATTCCGGCATGTGCGAGTTGACGTCGCCAGCCAGCTCGATAAAGCGCGAATAGTAGTTCAGGCTTTTGAGCTTCCACGAAAGATAATGCGGATCGATCGGGATACAATGTCCACCCAGTCCCGGTCCCGGGAAGAACGGCATAAATCCGAATGGCTTCGACGAGGCCGCGTCGATGATTTCCCAAACGTTGAGTTTTAATCGATCACACATCAGGGCGACTTCATTAACCAAACCAATGTTCACAGAGCGGAAAGTGTTTTCCAGTAGTTTCACCATTTCCGCGGCCTGGGTTGAGCTGACCATATGGACATGGTTGATGGCGGCTTCGTAGAAGATCTTTGCCATTTGTTGACAACGCGGCGTATGTCCACCGACGACGCGCGGCGTATTCTTGGTCTGATAGACCGCATTTCCCGGATCGACGCGTTCGGGGCTGAAAGCCAAATAGAAATCCTTGCCGCATTTAAGGCCGGTTTCTTCAAGTTCCGGAAGGATCAGTTCTTCCGTTGTTCCTGGATAAGTTGTCGATTCGAGAATGACAAGCATCTCCTTGTGCAGATACTTCTTCAGCTCCATGACGGCCGTCAGAATGTACGAAACATCAGGGTCTTTAGTCTTCGATAACGGTGTCGGAACGCAGATCGCACAGACATCACAGTCCTTCATTTGCGCGAATTCGCGAGTAGCCCGCAGTTTCCTGGCGTTGACGGCCTTCTTGACTTCCTTGGCTGGAACATCGCCGATGTCGGAGCCTCCGGAGTTGATTAGTTTGATTTTGCGGTCAGAAATCTCGAAGCCGACGACGCGATATCCGGCATGCACATACTCGATTGCCAACGGCAGACCAACATATCCCAGACCAATGACACCGATAACGGCGGAGCGGTCCTTCAATTTTTGCGCCAACTGATTCTTCAATTCATCCTCCAGAAATCCAACGTGTCGAGCAGAGTCTGCTCGATCTTGTACTTGGGATTATATCCTAATTCCTTCTTTGACTTCGCAATGCTGCCGATCAACAGCGGCACTTCAACCGGGCGAAGCAGTTCCTCTGCTATCTTGATATCTATTTCGGCAGTTGACAGTTTAGTCAATAGCTTCAAATAATGGCGAATACTATCAGCTTTCCCGCTGGCGAGAATATACGCTTCGCCGATTCTGCCCTTTGCCGCCGCGAGGCGATAGCCGTTGACGATGTCCCGAACATCGCTGATGTCGCGCCGCGCTGTAACGTCACCGACCTTAATTGTCCCGCGCCGCCCTGATCGCTCGATTTGAGTAATCTGCGAGCAAAAATCGGGTATGACATATCCGGTTGCCTGCCGAGGACCAGTGTGGTTAAACGCGCGAATCCGGACAACTGGTAGTCCGTATGCGCGGAAATACTGATAAGAGAGGATATCAGCGGCTGCCTTGGATGCGCCGTACGGCGAAACTGGATGCAACGGATAATCAGGCAAAATTGGCATTTTGGATGGCGGCAAGGGTCCAAAAACATCCGCTGATGATACGAAAACAACCTTCTGAATTGTCTTTGAGTTACGCAGGATCTCGTACAAGTTCTGAGTACCGACTAAATTGACGTTCATCGTTTCGACTGGAGCCGTGAATGACCTCCCGACAGCTGCCAGTGCTGCAAGATGAAACACCCAGTGCGGTTTTGCATGATCGATTGCCCGCTTCAGCGACAGGGTGTCATGAAGCGCAGTAGTTACGATCGAGACATCCTTCTTGAACGCAGCAATATTGTCACGTTTCTCACCCTTTAAGGTTGTGCCGAAAACTTCAAAATTATGTTTGAGAAGGTTCTCGGCTAAATGCGAACCGGCAAATCCGGTGATGCCGGTGATGAATGCTCTCATAAGTTGTGTTTTTTCTTCAGGGCCGCCATATCCGATTCAACCATCATCACAACCAGCTGTTTGAACGACACCTTAGGCTCCCATCCAAGTTTCTTGCGCGCTTGTGTCGAGTCGCCCAGAAGAATATCAACTTCAGCCGGGCGAACGAAGCGTTGGTCGATCTTGACGTACTGCTTGTAATCGAGATCGAGACGCGAGAAGGCAATATCGGCAAATTCTCTTACCGTATGATTTTCGTTCGAAGAAATGACAAAATTCTCGGGCCTATCCTGCTGAAGCATTAACCACATAGCGACAACGTAGTCGCCGGCATAACCCCAATCGCGCTTAGCATCCAGATTGCCTAGAAACAGCGTGTTTGCCAGGCCGAGCTTTATTCGCGCTGCACCATCCGATATTTTGCGTGTTACGAATTCCAGTCCCCGACGAGGTGATTCATGGTTGAACAGGATGCCGGACGAGGCATGGATATCATAAGACTCACGATAGTTCACCGTTATGAAATGGCCATAAACCTTGGCAACACCGTAAGGAGAACGCGGGTAAAAGGGCGTATTCTCCGTTTGCGGCACCTGCTGAACTTTGCCGAACATTTCCGACGACGAAGCCTGGTAGAATTTGATTTTTGTGTCAACCTTGCGGATCGCTTCAAGCAGCTTGGTGACACCAATGGCATCGAACTCCCCCGTCAAAACGGGCTGGGTCCAGGAGGTTGGCACAAATGACTGCGCCGCCAGGTTGTAGACTTCATTCGGTCGTACATCTTCAATCATATCAAGAAGCGAACCCTGATCATAGAGGTCAGCTTGGATCAGCCGTATTCTGTCTTTGATATGGTTGATTCTTTCGAAATTCTCCGTTGATGAACGACGTACCATGCCGTAAACTTCGTAGCCCTTTTCCAAGAGCAATTCGGCGAGGTACGATCCGTCTTGACCGGTAACACCGGTTATTAATGCGCGCATCATTATCTCCGCATTAGGGTTGGCTGGAATATATGACTGGCAGTTCTGAAGTCAAGCCTTGAGGCGGGACTCGTTCCAACTGCGAGATTGCGGCTTGTCTGTGCCTCATTCTCTCATTATATATACCCCCCTATGACTCGGATCGATAAGAAACTCCTGTATTATAAGTTGCCGCCAATCCTCTTCGCCGGCTTGATTCTGCTGCTATCATCGCTTCCGAATGCCCAGGCCCCCTCATTTGATATCCGCAATATTGATAAGTTTTATCATGGTTTAGAGTATTTTGTGTTCGGATTACTGATCTTCAGAGCCTTCCCTGACCTACATGCTTCTTCCCGGCGAGTTATCTTGTATCTTCTGCTTTTCGCCTTCGGACTCGCTTATGCCGGTATTGACGAAACCGTCCAGTCGTTTGTGCCGAATCGCGATTCGTCGATCGGAGACTGGCTGGCTGACGTGATCGGCTACACTCTGGCAGGAGTGTCGACGATCATCTACCGAACTCGCAGGTAGCCATGTGTGGAGATTATCATGACTTCAGATTGCATTGACATTACCTGACCGATTTCTATCTTGAATGCACTATGAAATACCAGAGGATTAAAGGCACTTTCGATATCCTTCCCGAAGAGTCGGCGAAGTGGATCTATCTCGAAGAGATCGTTCGCGACGCGATGCGACGATTCAATTATAAGGAGATTCGCCCTCCGGTGTTCGAGATGACGGAGCTTTTTGCACGAGGTATCGGAGAAGGCACGGATATCGTCTCCAAGGAGATGTTCAGTTTCACGGACATGGGCGGGCGGAATCTGACATTGCGCCCGGAAGCTACCGCTTCGGTGGTGCGGGCATTTATCGAGGAATCACTTGGCAAGAAGTCACCGCTCAACAAAGTGTATTACATCGGCCCGATGTTCCGACAGGAGAAACCGCAAAAGGGACGCCAGCGTCAGTTTCACCAGTTCGGGGCCGAGGCGATTGGCTCGAGCGATCCCAAGATAGACGCCGAGATTATTGCCATCAGCGTTCAGATCTTACGTGATTGCGGCGTCAGTCAATTTGAGGTTGCGATCAATTCCGTTGCCACACCGGAGATTCGCGCCAAGCATCGCCTTGCGCTATTGAGATTCGTGCAACCGGACGCTGAAAAGTTTCCGGCAGTCGACCGCGAAAAAATCGAACGAAATCCACTGCGATTGTTTGACAGCAAAGAGCAACTCACCCGATCGCTGATGGCCGATGCGCCGCTGTTGGAGCAGTTTTATGACGATGATGTCAAACGCGATCTCGACTTGGTCATGACTTCCCTGGAAAGACTCAATATTCCATACAGTGTCGACCCGCGCCTGGTAAGAGGCTTGGATTACTATACTCGCACGGCATTTGAGATTCGTTCCAGTCTCCTGGGCGCCCAGGATGCGCTATCCGGCGGCGGGCGCTATGATCTTCTGATTCAGGAACTTGGCGGCGAACCGACGCCGGCGGTCGGATTTGCCGCGGGCATGGAGCGGACACTCCTTGCAATGGATGCTACCGGAAACAAGGGTTTCACCGAGAAGCCGCTCGACATCTTTATCGTTGCTGTAAATGCAGATGAGCGCGTTGAAGCCGCATCCCTGGCTGGCAGACTGCGCGATGCCGGGTTATCGGTCGATTTGGATTACCTCGACCGATCACAGAAATCGCAAATGAAGGAAGCTTCGAGGCAGAATTCGCGATTTGCAATTTTCGTGTTCTCCGATGACTTGAAAGGCAAGCACTACACCATTAAGAACATGACGACGACTGAACAGCAGAAATTGCCGTATGAAGGTGTTTTGCGCGTAGTGCTGTCGATCTGATTTGGTTCGAAAGGCCATCTGCTTTAGTCCGAACCGCCTCCCGACACAATCTAGTTGTGTTAAGATGGTGAGAGCAGCTGAGTAATAGACAATTGCTGCGATAGTGGTAGTATCAGCTGTCCGATGAGAACTCTCTAATCGCCCATTTCCTGAGAAGACTTGCGGATATTTTCGATAACCTCGCCGTAATAAGGCTTTTCCTTGAGGCTGGCGTAGGCGCCGGGGAAAAGTACGATTGTGATCTCTGCGCCCATCTCCGAGAAGTTGTTCATGATGACAGAAAAACGCTGCCCATTGGGGAGGCGAGTGTTGTCGATCATCGGGAAATCGTAGAATCCCGTGCTGAATGAAACGTTCTTCGAAACCGGATCACCTTGCCCGTTTTGACTACGAATTGTAACATCAAGGCGCAACTCCTTAGCCTGGCGATCGACATCGGTGACATCGACAACCAGTGTTGTCGAAACACTATCAAGGTCAAATTCCGCCGGCTCTAGAGCAACGCCCTCGAATTCGCCTTCCAGATTCACAGCCCAGTCCTTTTTGACGCCGACGCCTTCGAGTACCACCATTTGCTTTTTGGTAATCTCTCTTGCGACTCGTTCAAGACGGCGCTGGAAAGCCTGGTATCGCTCGATCGAATCGGGACGGGCTTCGTTTTTCAGGCGTTCGGAGATACTCTGCCGCAGGTCAGTGAAGAGCGGCTTGAGGTTGAGCGATTCGTGAAAATTGTAGGCGAGCAATTCCAGATTGAGCACGGCAGCACCGATTGTAGATTCCTGCGGGCGCAGGAACGTTCCGATGATCGACACGAACATATCCTTACGCAGGGCGCTCTCGGACTGCTCGCGATTGCTCATCAGTTCCGAATAAAGCCGCGTGTTAGCATCAAGCGACTGTTGACGCTCAAGGTATTGTGAGGTAAAGAAGCCGAGAAGCGTTATCGCAATGGCTGTGAACAACCCGCCAAGGGGTTGTAAGATAATGGTCAGTTTATCCCAGAAATCACGACTTTTGTTCTCCACCGACTACTTCCTCTTCAGGGCGTATTTGCCGTCCTTGTCCTTCTCCAAAACGAGGTCATAGCGTGTCGCATTGGCATAGGAAAGAACTTCCAAAGTCGGTGTCTGCTTGTCAATGTGCACAGTCAGGATGCACTTACCTTCTTCTTTAACATTCAGACGATAAGCGCCGAATTTGTCTGTGGCAGAAGAGTCAGCCACAACGGGAGCTGGAGCCGGTTTGCCGGCCTCCGCCGCTTTGAGCGGGGCAGAAATTGTGACTTTGACCCCTTCAGCTACTGGCTTGTCGCCCATTTTGATATCGCCGAAAATCCGTCCAGCCAGAAGCTGGGTAAGTGGCAACAGAACAATCGCGAGTGTGATAATGAAACGATGCATTTGTGTCTCCTTCAATTTCCCCTATTAAACAATCGATGTTGACATTTGTATCCAAGGAAAATTTTGCGGTACCAATGAAGTGAACAAACTTAATGCATTGTTACCCAATAGGGAATTACAGCTTAAGTGATAGAAAATACTGTTGAAAACGGGTTGAAGCAGTCAATTCGGGATGAAATGAGGTTGCAATTACATTGCCCTGGCGTACGATCACCGTTTCACTCCGACAAGTGCCGAGTCTTTCAACTTCAGCGCCGATGTTAGTGATCTTGGGTGCTCGAATGAAAACCATCTCCAGCGGTTGGAGTTTCGCGCCGAATTTGACCTGACCGGTGTCGATGAACGATTCGAACTGGCGGCCATAGCCGTTTCTTTCGATAGTGACGTCAAGAAGCGAGAGAGGTGTTATTGTCCTGTCGTTGGTGACTTGCGCTGCCAATAGGATCATTCCGGCACAAGTTCCCCAAACGGGCCGATGTGATGCGAATCTCCTGATTGGTTCGGCCAGCTGGGTCGACTTGACGAAACGGTCAATGACGGAAGACTCGCCACCGGGGATAACAAGGTAATTGCAAACTTCAAGCTGCGAAGGTGACTTGACCAAACGCGTCTCGCATTTGAGCTTGGCGAAAGCCTCTTCATGCTTGGCGAAGTCCCCCTGAAATGCGAGTATTCCAACTATCGGCTTGGCGATCATCTGTACTGGAGCAGTTCTTCCCTGGGAAGTTTGCTGATCTCAAGACCTGGCATCGCATCACCCAACGCGCGGGAGGCTTCGAGGACAATTGCCGGGTCGTCAAAATGTGTGGTCGCTGTCACGATCGCTCGCGCCAATCGCGATGGATCGGAAGACTTGAATATGCCTGAACCAACGAATACCGCTTGGGCGCCAAGTTTCATACAAAGCACCGCATCCGCCGGTGTAGCAATTCCGCCTGCAGCGAAGTTGGGCACCGTAAGGTTCTGCAGATCGGCTGTCTTTTTGACCAAATCAACCGGTACACGATATTCTTTGGCCATCTTCTTAAGCTTTTCTTTGTCCATCTTCTTGAGCGCGTGAATTTCGCCATAGATTTGGCGCAGGTGGCGCACCGCCTCAACGATATTGCCGGATCCGGCTTCCCCCTTGGTGCGAATCATCGCAGCGCCTTCATGAATGCGGCGGAGTGCTTCACCAAGGTTTCGGCAACCGCAAACGAACGGAATCTTGAACGGGTGCTTGTCAATGTGGTGTTCTTCATCAGCCGGGGTGAGTACTTCAGATTCGTCGATATAATCAACCTTGAGCTCTTGAAGTAATTCGGCTTCGGCGAAGTGGCCGATACGGCACTTGGCCATTACCGGAATCTGGACGGTAGCTTGAATCTCTTCGATTTTCTCAACCGGAGACATGCGCGCTACACCGCCGGCTTTACGAATGTCGGCTGGGACGCGTTCTAATGCCATTACGGCCACGGCGCCGGCATCTTCGGCGATTTTTGCCTGTTCGGCGTTGGTGACATCCATGATAACGCCACCCTTGAGCATTTCCGCCAAACCGACCTTTAGTACATATTCTTTATTATCCATGATTCACACCTCGTGTCAAAAATGCAATCCGCGTCTCAAATGGCGCGGAGCTTTCAGCGGCCCGTAACCGACCAAACATAGTCACCCTATATACGAGGATAAGAATGAAAAGGCAAGCCGACTTAGTCAATTAGTGGATAGTAGTCGATAGCTGAATCGCGATCATCTCATCATCAAGTGGAGCATAGTCTTCACACCGGACGATTTGCGTAACGACCTTCAGGGTAACTGCTTCGTCGACATGGTAACCTATACCTAACTCAAAGCGATTCAAGGGGTAATCCCAGTCCTGTTTCCCGTTGCCGGCGCCAAAATCATACTGCGAAAAACGAATCGTCTCGACCCGGCCAGCGAGATACCACTGTGGCGCGAGTTTGTAGCGAGCATCAACATAGGCGCTGTAGGCATCGAGATTGTCATAAACAGGATGCTCCCAGCGTGAGAAGTAAGCTTCACCGAACATCTCTAACATTCCATAATCATAGTGTGCGCCGATCCCGCCACCAAGGTTGAGATAGTCCTCGGCACCCTTGGCGCCATGCGAAGCGGTAAGCTTCGGGTAGTAATCATACACAGTCTCAAAGCTGGATATGTCGTCGAGGTATGGTCCTGCAAAGCCGGAGAACTGGATGTTGAAGGCAGGTGAGAAGTAGAGTCCCAACTTTGCCGTCAACTGCGGCAGGTCCTTTTCGCGCTGGATTTTCGGTGCGGAGACTGAACCGCTCAAAGCACCAACCGACCAGTCAATCATCCCGGCTGAACCAAAGATCTCAACCCCGGAATTCCAACATGGGTCATACATCATCGGCAGACCGTACTTCAAAAAACCTCTTCCGCGCGACTCCAAAAGCTGTTCATCGTTGACTTGGTAGTTGCCCGGTGCCAAGGCAGTGTGGTAGAGGTACATCAGCGGTACCCCGATCAGCGGGTTCTTGTTCGAGTAAGTCCTAGGTCCCCACAGTCCGACGGGATTGGGGATAATCCCTGCGTGAATATTGATGTCTTTGCCGCCAAGTTTGGAAAGACGGACGTAGGCGCCATAGAGCTGGAACACGGAGTTGTCGATAAGGACCTGCGTGAAGACGCTTACTTTTTCGGTCGGTTGGGCGTCAAAAAAGATTCGTGCGCGCACAAAATCGAAATTCGAAAATCCTTTGAAGGTCTTATTACTGCCGTCGACGGCAGAGTTGTTTCGGACAACCAAGTCGAGTTGGCCACCGACCTGGTATTGGGCAAACGAAGCATTGCAAATCGCAAGTGCGGCGAGAAATGCGGCTTGGAGAGTCCATCGTCTCGTCATGTCGACACTCCTTGAAGATTGATTCCAGTCGAGGCGTGATCGTTGATTAGCGATACAGGCAGTTTAATCAGGAAATGAGCGCCGTGTCCCGGTGTGGACGTTACCGAGAGATCGCCGCCGTGGTCGGAAATGATCTTGTGACTTATGGCTAAGCCGAGTCCGGTTCCGGTAGATTTGCCATGTGTTACGAACGGTTTGAAGATGTCGGCAACGATCTGTTCAGGAATGCCGGGGCCATCATCCCGGACACCGACATGGATACCGGCCGAGTTTTGTTCGATTGTTACCGAAACATTGTTGCCCGGCGAAAGCGCTTCGAAAGCGTTGTTCAACAAGTTGTCGACTACGCGACGGAATTTGTGCGGATCGATGGAAGCCACAAATTCCGGATGTTGGCCGACAACCAGGCCAATTCGTTGCTTGTCAAAACGTTCTCGATGGAATTCCACCTGTTGAATCAAGGTCTGGACAAATGGGACGGCTTCAAGATTGAGCGACTTGTTGCCGTGCGCATAGTCGAGCAAATCTTGAGTCATATTGGCCATGCGTTGAACCTGGCTCTTAATACCACGGCAATAGCTTTCGCGCTTGGCTTCGCCGCCAAGCCCGTGAATAATGGCCTCGACCGACAGTGCGATTGCCGTCATCGGGCTTTTGAAGTCATGAATGATTCCGGCGGCCAATTGACCGATTGTGGCAAGCCGTTCAGCATTGATGCGCTCTTCCTGCACTCGCGCGATCGTCGCACGATTGGTGATCAGCGTCTGACGCATATTGTCAAAGCACGAAGCCAGATAACCCAGTTCGTCGTTATTGAGCGGCCTAATCGGGTCTTCCAGTCTACCGGAAGATATCTTCCCAGCGGCTTCGACCAGTCGATTGACAGCTTCAGTTAACTTGGTGGATGTAAATCGATAGATGAGTACCAGCGACACAATGGACGCGCCGACTGTCATGAGAATCAGGTAGAGCGAGATATTGGCGATTGCGGGATCGAGCTGGTCGTCGAGCGAGCGCACCAGAATCATGGACAACCCGGGTGATCCGCCGAGCCGGAAATCGCGCAGAAGGTGATCCTCCCCGCCGATGTTGACCGTCTGCACCGCACTAACGCTGCTGTTTGTGTTGGACTGTAGAAAATCCGAAATCTCAGATCTCTGGCGCAAGGTCGGATCGGTCGCAGAAATGATGTCATCATTTGCCCGGAGCAATATGTCGCTTCCGGTCAGAATCATCAGCCGGCGCATCAATTCCAGATTGATCTGATAGCCAACCAGCAGTTTTCCCATCTGATACTGCGGGCCGAAACTAAGCGGCGTGGTCAGCGTCTGGTACACGTTGTTGCCTAAATAGCGATACTGCTCTTTATGGGCATGTTCATACTTGTTGACATTCAGCCCGAGTTCGTCATGTCGCAGTATCTTGACGGCATTATCCTCGGCAAAAACCCGCCCGGCAGTATCGGCAATCACAAAAATGTCAGCTTGCACTAAACTGCGAAAATTGGCGACCTCATGTTGAGCGGTCGTCGGGTCACCTTCGGCAATCGCCGCCATGAAACGCGGGTCAGAGAGCATGATATCAATTCCGGATTTTAGAAGCGCAAACCGGCCTTGCAGGTAGTTGTCAAGCACCAACTGCGCGGTTTCGATCTCTTGCGAGAAGTGGTAGGTGTACTGCTGCCTGATGACATTGCGGACAACCAGAAAGACCAGAATTGCGCCGACCACTATGATTCCAGTCACGTAGAGCTGGAACTTTCTGCCGATTGAGATCTGCATCGTTACTTCACATTCACCACGATCGAGTCGGCAGCTGGCACGGTTACCGGCATCTCCGATTCCGGCGCCTGTTCCTGCCAGACCTTGAGTGTGTATTCTCCGGCCGGAACGTTGGGAATGCGGAACTGACCATCGCTGGAGACTGATGAAAAATAGGGTAGATCGAGGACGAGAATATGTGCACGCATTGAGGAGTGGATTTCGCAAAAAACCTTGACCACGCCCGGAGTGTCGAAAGTTACTGACTTGGAGTGACCTTTCGGATAGCGGCCCAGATCGAATTTCTTGGTTTTGGAATACGAGAAGACATTGTGAAAGACCGGATCGAGATTAGGAAAGTCGACTGTCGTGCCGACCAGAACCGGGAGAACCTCCGGATCGAAGGACTGGCCTATCTGCACCATTTGCGGATGTTCCTGCGGAGGTGCAATACCGGCTCCGGGACCACCGACCAGATATACAACCGCCGCTGCTGCGCCATCTTCTCTGTCTTTTGCGCTATCCACGACATCCCGGCCAGTGTAGCGATTGACCGGCGCGGCTGTCTGCCGCGAGGGAGTCAAAGTAACCTGGCCGACGATCGTTCCGGCGGCGGCGTAATCGCCGAGGATGGTGATCAACAGAATCGTGATGAAACATTTGTGCATTGGTTTTCCTCTATCAATGTTGTCGGACGAGGCGGGAATTAATTGACTATATGGGTCTAGGTTAGTGATTTGAGCGTTCTTGCCGGGTTGCCGAGTCGGCGATAGAAGGAAGTGGAAGTTGTTTCACTTTGACGCAGATTTGAGGAAGAGTGGAATTTCCTGATTTGACCTAAGGCAGGTAGTGTTTGCAATTCCGAAGTTAACCGATTAACCTACGAAGGGGGCAAAGGTAATTCAGAAAATGTGCGGAATTTGCGGAGTATATCATTTCCAGAGCAGCGGCGCGGTTCAGCTGGAGCTGCTTGACCGCATGAGTGCGCGATTGGCGCACAGGGGTCCGGACGACGCCGGGAACTACATATCTCCAGATCACAAGCTGGGACTGGCACATCGCCGGCTTTCGATTATTGACCTCTCTTCTTCGGGACGTCAGCCGATGGCCGAGCCCTCGGGGAGATTGCAGATAGTTTTCAACGGTGAGATTTACAACCACTTAGACTTGCGCCGCAGGCTCGAGCAGAACGGATGCCTCTATCGTTCGCACTCTGACACAGAGACGGTGCTTCATCTCTTTCGCGAGCATGGAACTGAGGCTTTCAGACAGTTACGGGGAATGTTCGCTCTGGCGGTGTGGGATGAAGACCGCCGCGAGTTGACCTTGGCGCGCGATCGCATCGGGATTAAGCCACTTTACTATACTATTCAGAATGGCACGCTCATATTTGCTTCGGAAATCAAAGCCATTCTTGCACACCCACTCGTTTCGCCAGAACTCGATCCCGAGGCGCTCTATCACTACCTGACTTTGGCGGCCGCTCCGGCGCCCATGACGATGTTTGCGGGAATCAAGAAATTGCCGGCGGGATATTGGATGCGCATCGACGGCACCGGCAAGATTACGTACACTCGCTGGTGGGACGCGATTCGGAAGGCGCCATTACTCGAGGACGACGAGTCAACCATTTCGCAAGGAATACTTGCACACCTTCGCGATGCCGTGAACTCGCATATGATCGCTGACGTGCCCTTTGGCGTGTTCCTTTCTGGTGGAATCGATTCCACAACGAATGTCGCGCTGATGTCGGAACTAATGGACCGACCGGTGCAATCATTCTCCGTGAGCATTGACGGGCAAGACCAGTTTAATGAATTCGCGTATGCGCGGCGCATGGCAAAACATTTTCGTTGCGACCATCATGAAGTTGAGATCAACGACAATCACTTCATCTCGTTGTTCGAACAACTTGCCTATCTGCAAGATGAACCATTAGCAGATCCGGTCTGTGTGCCGCTGTATCATGTTTCACAATTGGCGCGCCAACACAGCGTGCCGGTCATCCAGGTAGGGGAAGGCGCTGACGAGTTGTTCTGCGGCTATCCAAAGTTCCTGCTTGCACTGCGGTTAATCGGGAAATGGGAGAAGCTGCAGTCTGTGCCGGGGACGATTTGGCGTGCGAGCTATCGCATGGCGGGAAGAATTCTGGAGTCGAGCGGCCGCTATCTCGAGAGAGAGCATTTGCGAAGATTGGGCAGACAAGAGGAATTGTTCTGGGGAGGAGCTATAGCGTTTCTTGAGTATGAGAAAGAGAAGCTGCTCTCTCGGGCCATGCGTGAACGGTGTCGCGATTTCCGGACTTCGGATCAGATTGAGAGTCTATACGAGTCGTACGATGGAGAAGGCGACTATTTTTCGCGCATGACTTACCTCGAACTAAAACAACGCCTACCGGAACTTTTGTTGATGAGGGTCGATAAGATGGCCATGGCGCACTCAATTGAGACCCGCGTGCCGTTTTTGGACCACCTTCTGGTCGAATATGTGCTGCGTATTCCATCAGCAATGCACTACAAGAACGACACTTTGAAGTATCTCTTGAAAAAAGCCGTGACAGGTGTCATTCCTGATGAGATATTGAATCGTCCCAAGGTGGGATTCTGTGGTTCGGCGAAGAACATGGTTTCGCCGCGAGTTGATAACTTTGCGTATGAGTTATTGACGTCGCAATCGGATTTCCTTGGCGAAATTGTCAATCGCGACTACATCGAAAGAGTTTTTGCCCGCCATCACCGTGGCGAAAACCAGGGTATGCGCATTTGGAATCTGCTCAATTTGGCGCTGTGGTACCGCCAGTGGATAACCAAGCCGGCGCTTACCGAAGTTTAGGCGAAGACCGACTTAGTGCGGCATGGTAGAATTTGCTTAGGAGAAATCAGTGGATCATATTTACCTCGACTATAATGCCACCACCCCGATTCATCCAGAAGTAGCGGAAGCGATGCTGCCGTTCCTGCGCAGCCACTTCGGAAATCCTTCCAGTGCGCATTGGTTCGGGGTGCAGACAAGAAAGGCAGTGGAAACGGCACGTGCGCAAGTGGCGGCTTTGCTGGGATGCGAGACGGATGAGATTATTTTTACCTCCGGCGGAAGCGAATCCGACAACTTTGCGATTGCGGGTTATGCCCTGAAGAACCGCGCGCGCGGTAACCATATCATAACTTCGCAGATTGAACACCCTGCGGTGCTGGAGATATGTCGCTACTTGCAGGACCAGGGGTTCGAAGTTACCTATCTCCCGGTTGATTCCACTGGTATTGTGAACCTCGACGACGTCGGTCGTGCAATCCGGCCGACGACGGTTCTTCTCTCAATCATGCAGGCAAATAATGAGGTTGGCACAATTCAGCCGATCAAGGCGATTGCAGCAATGTGTCACGAACGTAGCATCGCTGTCCACACGGATGCAGCGCAGGCGGTTGGCAAGATACCGGTCACGGTCGAAGCTACCGGCGCGGATATGATCACCATTGCCGGGCACAAGCTTTATGCACCGAAAGGCATTGGCGCACTTTACGTGAGACGCGGTATCGAACTGCAAAAGATGATTCACGGAGCGGCGCACGAGCAGAATCTTCGCGCCGGTACCGAAAATGTTCTCGAGATTGTGGGACTTGGTAAAGCTTGCGAAGTTGTATCTCGCGAGCTCTCCAAACAGGCGCCGCTGATGAGGAAACTGCGCGATAGGCTCGAAACTGAGTTAATCGAACGCCTGCCGCTGTGCCGGGTCAATGGAGACCGCGAACTGCGGTTGCCAAACACACTGTCGGTATCATTCCCCGGCATCGAAGCCAACACGATAATCTCCGAGTTGGAACAAGTAGCCTGCTCGCCTGGCGCGGCTTGTCATTCCGACAAGGTGATGATGTCGCATGTCCTTGAGGCGATGCACGTTCCGGTCGAGTATGCCATGGGGACAATACGGTTTTCAACCGGTTACATGACGACTGAATCAGAAATCGAATCCGCCGTCGATGCTATCGAGAAGACGATAAATCGGCTCGCGCCCTCGGGCACCGCAGCAGTAGAAGTCATGGATGACCGGGGGGAGATTCGGCTCACCAAGTACACACACGGCCTCGGCTGTGCCTGTAAACTGCGACCACAGGCCCTCGAAAAGATACTCGCACAGTTACCCCGCCCGAACGATGTGAATGTGCTGGTTGGAGCCGAAACTTCGGATGATGCCGCCGTTTACCGTCTAAGCGACGAAATTGCAGTCGTGCAAACCGTCGACTTCTTCACACCGATTGTTGATGATCCCTATCACTTCGGCGCAATTGCGGCAACGAATTCGCTTAGCGACATTTATGCGATGGGCGGTAAACCGCTGTTTGGTTTGAGTATTGTCGGATTTCCCTCTAATCGGCTGCCGATGTCGGTACTGCAGCGAATACTTCAGGGTGCGGCTGACAAAGCCAGTGAAGCTGGAATCAGCATTATTGGCGGTCACACAATTGATGACACTGAACCCAAGTATGGTCTTGCCGTCACAGGCATCGTGCATCCAGCCAAGATTCGTGCCAACAATACCGCGCGCGTTGGCGACAAATTGATCTTGACCAAACCGATTGGCACGGGAATCATCTCGACAGCAATCAAACGCCAAATGGCCGACGAGAAGCTGCGTGACTTGGTAATCAAGATCATGAGCACGCTCAATGCGGCAGCAGCAGAGGTTATGTCTCGCTTCGATGTGTCCGCCTGCACCGATGTCACCGGTTTCGGGCTCCTTGGTCATCTAAAGGAGATGACCGTGGGGAGCGGGGTTACGGCGCGGATTGATGCAAATCAAGTTCCGATTATTAGTGAGGCAATCGCTCTCGCATCTGCCGGCATCGTGCCCGGTGGGACTGAGAATAACCTCGACTATGTGTCGCCATTCATAATCTGGGGTGAGAGTGTATCCAAGGTTATGCGCATCGTCCTTGCCGATGCACAGACCTCGGGTGGTCTGCTCATGGCGGTCAAGCCGGAACAGGCGGAGGCTATAATGGGCGAGCTAATTCAGAAGGGAGTGGGCGACGCAATGGTCGTTGGCGAGGTTACGGGCAGAGGCGACGGAAAGATTTCCGTCAGTTAAGTTGATTTAGCCTGCCTTGCGGCGATGCTTGAGGAAATCCCAAAAAACGTAATCGCCCAGATTCTGCGCCGAAGCGAAGTAGGCTCGGCCGTGATTTAATTCAGTCAGCTTCTGCACAAATTGTTGGAGATACGGGTCTTCGGCAATCATGAACGTCGTAATCGGGATCTTCTTTTTCCGGCAGATGATCGCCTCATCGAGCGTACGATTTACCACTACTGGATCCAGGCCGAAGGGGTTCTTATAGATACTGCCATCACTGCGATTGATCATCGAGGGTTTGCCGTCGGTGATCATGAAGATCTGTTTGTTGGCGCTCTTTCGACGAAGCAAGATTTGCCGCGCCAGTTGCAGCCCGGCTTTGGTATTGGTGTGATAGGGGCCAACGCCGACATACGGCAAGTCCTTGATCTTGATTTCCTGCGCGAAATCACCGAACAATACTATGCTTAAGGTATCCTTCGGGAAGCGCGTCAAGATCATCTCGGTAAAAGCCATCGCTACCTGCTTGGCAGGAGTGATACGATCCTCGCCATAGAGAATCATTGAGTGCGAGATGTCGATCAACATCACAGTCGAGCAGTTTGTCGCCTGTTCGGTCTCGTAGACCTCCAAGTCCTCCTCTTCCATGTTGAGGCCAAGGTCGGCTGTGCGCGAAATGTTATTCAACAGGGAATTACGAAAATCAATGTTACGCAGATTATCGCCATAGGAATACTTCTTCCGTTCGGGAAGAATTTCCTCCGAATTGCCGCCCTCCTTCGGAATCGGGTGGCGACCGCCGGTCGACGATTTGAGCTGCTCAAAAATCTTGTCGAATGAGTCTTTGCGTAGGCTGCGTTCGCCTTTGCGGGTCAGATTCGTGCCGGTCGGGCTGACCGAGATGATCTGATTCTCTTCAAGATTCCGTTTGAACTCTTCCAAGTCGGCATCCTTGGGCAGATAGCCCATTCGTTTGAGTTGCTCCATAATCTGGAGCGCCTTCTTCACATTGCCGTTGACTTGCAGAAGGAGATAGTTGAAGATCGACATCAGATCGCGCATTTGGCGCAACTGATCGATCATCGACTCATCCCATTGAGAATAAATGAACCGCACGCTTAGTCCTTCAACATGTTTTCGAGCATATCGACATAAATGAACTTGTTGTCCGGAGATTCCTTGGCAATCAAGTTATGACGATGTAAGCCTTCAAGGATTAACTCCATTGCGAGGATTACACCACGCTCATCTTCTGTCGCATAGTGCTTTCTGGCGATTTCCTTCAGCCCGGCAATCTGCAGTAGCGATTGTTTATACTCCTTGTAAGGAAGTTCGTCCGACAGCTCCAGTCGCTTACCGGTCGAGAAAAAATCGGTTACGGCTTCGTAAACATTCTCCTGCGGACGCTGATCGGCCCCAGCTTTGACTTTGCGCGGTTGCGGGAAGTGCTGGTTAAACACCTTCTTGGTGGCTTCGCCAATCAAGTTGATCGCGACGATGTTCGGACCTTCAAGCTCGCCTTCATAGACCAGTTCGACCTTGCCGACAATTGACGCGATGACGGAATAGAGGTCGCATACACGTGGAAAGAAGTCCTTCTCGTTGTTGAGTGCTGCGCGCCGTTCAATGTTGGAGATGAGGTTTTCGTACGCCGAAATCGTGAGCCGTGCGGAGACACCGGATGTCTGATCAACGTGTTCGCTCTTGCGGGCTTCGAACGAAATCTGTTCGATGATATCGTGAATCAGTTCCGGTACTTCGACCTTGTTGGAGCGCTCATGCCAGGCTTCCTGCAGGGTTATCTTCTTGGAAGTCGCGGCATCATTCGGATAATGCGTATTGATCTGCGAAGCAATGCGATCCTTTAGTGGCGTAATAATATTGCCGCGGTTCGTATAGTCTTCTGGGTTGGCTGTGAATGCCAGCATCATGTCGAGTGGCAGGCGGATGGGAAATCCGCGAATTTGAAAGTCATTCTCTTCCAGGATATTTAGAAGTGCTACCTGAATGCGCGGCTGCAAGTCAGGAAGCTCATTGATAGCGAAGATTCCGCGATTGGTTCTGGGTATAATGCCCCAGTTGATCACGTTTTCATCCGAGAGGTCAAGTCGTTCCTTCACCGCCTTGATGGGATCCAAATCACCGATTAGATCAGCAACCGAGACATCAGGAGTTGCCAACTTTTCGTGGTACCGCTCGGCTCTTGCAAGCCAGGTGATTTCCAGGTCATCACCGGCTTGTGCCGCAAGTTCCTTCGATGCCTTGGTAATGGGCTGAAGCGGATCTTCATTTAGGGCACTGCCTTTGATGACAGGAACAAACTCATCGAGAAAATTTACAAGCTGACGAAGAATGCGTGTCTTGGCTTGGCCGCGCAATCCCAGCAAGAGAATGTCATGCTTGGAAAGTATAGCGTTTTCAAGTTGTGGAAGTACTGTGCGGTCGTATCCGATAATGCCGGGCCAGCGGTTGCGACCGGCGCGGATTTGTTCGAGAAGGTTTTCGCGCAGTTCGTCTTTGGTGCTGCGCGATATGTAACCGGAAGCCTTGAGCGCTCCTAGGGATTTTGGTAAATGCATATATCCTTTCCTACTCGTAAACATTCGTTAGAGATAATACGCATGACGATGCCCTTCATGTTAAGCATAGACCGACTTAGGCTATTTAATTTTCCGGAACACAACTGATTCGGTCGAATTTAGCGTGTATGTCGGTAAGGAACGGCTTGGCGTCGGCACAATCTTGCATTATCTTACAAACAACGAAGTTTGTTTGCACCTCCAAGGTAATGATTATGATTCTGCGGTCGATAAAGACAAGGAATGCAGATGGTTAAAGCATTAAGATACATTCAGGTAGAGCCCGTGCTGCCAGCCGGACTTAAACCGCTCCGTGAAATTGCCTACAATCTCTATTGGTGTTGGAATCAGCCTGCCATACAGCTGTTGCGCAGAATTGATACCAAGTTGTGGGAAGATTCCGGCCACAATCCCGTGCGCCTGCTCTCAATGATTCCCCAGGCGAAACTCGACAAGCTCGAGAAGGATGCCTCGTTCCGTGCGCATTTGGAAACAGTGTATCGCGACCTGCATGTTTACATGGAAGGCGAAACCTGGTTCGGAGAGCAACATTTCAAGACGGAACAGCGCGAGATCGCATACTTTTCGGCGGAATACGGATTTACCGAGTCATTGCCGATTTATTCGGGTGGACTGGGCGTTCTGGCCGGCGATCATCTCAAGTCAGCCAGCGATTTGGGCGTACCTTTAGTTGGCGTTGGTTTGCTTTACCAGCGCGGCTATTTCCAGCAGTATCTCAATGCCGACGGCTGGCAGGGCGAATACTATCCCGAGCTTGATTTCTCGATGCTACCTTTAACTGAAGCATTGGATCAAAAAGGCGAGCCGTTGATGGTATCGATTGATCTTGCTGGCCGGCGAGTGCTCATCAAGGTCTGGAAGCTGCAAGTTGGCCGCGTGCCACTTTATCTGCTTGACACAAATCTTCCGCATAACGCTGTCGAGGACCGCGACATCACAAGTGAACTCTATGGCGGCGACATTGATATGCGCATTCGCCAGGAGTTGGTACTTGGTATTGGCGGTGTCCGTGCTTTGGATGATCTCGGATTCTCGCCGTCGGTTTATCACATGAACGAGGGGCACAGCGCGTTCTTGGCGATCGATCGCGTGCGACGCCGAATGCAGAACGAAGGGTTGACATTCAACGAAGCGTCGATGTTGGTCAAACAGACGACAATATTTACGACGCATACACCGGTTCCTGCCGGTATTGACCGTTTTCCGCGAGATCTGGTTGAGCGTTACTTGCGGCCCTATTATTCGGCACTGGGCATCGGCGCCAATGACTTCTTCGCGCTCGGGAGCCAGAACGGCGCCTACGGAGCTACTGAATTCAATATGGCCTACCTGGCCATGAATTTTTCGTCCTATATCAACGGAGTGAGCAAGCTTCACGCAGAAGTCTCCCGCAAAATGTGGCAGGGCTCCTGGGTTGGCGTGCCTCTCGATGAGGTTCCGATCAATTCGATTACAAACGGCATTCATGCGCGATCGTGGATTTCACAGGAAATCTCCGACCTGTATGGCCGCTACCTTGGACTGGATTGGATGGAACAACCGGCTAATCACAACTGCTGGTCGAACGTCGACGACATACTTGACAGCGAGCTGTGGCGGACCCATGAATTGCGTCGCGAAAAAATGATTTCACTGATCCGGCAGCGGCTCAAGGAGCAATATCAACGCCGCGGAGCGACGCCACGCGAGTTGAAACTGGTCAGCGAAGTTCTGCATTCGGAATATCTGACCATTGGTTTTGCCCGTCGATTTGCTTCATACAAGCGCGGAGCGCTTCTGTTCAGGGATATTGATCGACTCAAGCGTATCGTCAACAACTCGCAATTCCCGGTGCAAATCGTCTTTGCCGGTAAAGCCCATCCGCGCGACAACATCGGTAAAGAACTCATCAAATCGATTATTCACAGCATTCGCGACCCGCAGTTACGAGACCGGATAGTCTTTCTTGAGAATTACGATTTATCCATGGCAAGGTACCTGGTTCAGGGGGTCGATATCTGGCTTAACACGCCGCGCCGTCCGATGGAAGCGTCGGGCACCAGTGGAATGAAGGTCATTTTCAATGGCGGCTTGAACTTAAGCGTTCTCGACGGCTGGTGGGTCGAAGGCTATCGTCCCGATGTCGGCTGGGCGATTGGTTCCGGCGAAGAATATGACAATCATGACTATCAGGACGAGGTTGAGGCCAACGCAATTTACGACCTTCTGGAAAAAGAGATCGCTCCGACTTTTTATGATCGCGGCAGAGATGGTATCCCGCGGGAGTGGGTCGCCAAGATGAAGCGCTCGATCAAGCTTTTGAGCCCGGCATTTAATTCCAACCGAATGGTTCAGGAGTATGTCGACCGATCGTATACCTGCGCCTTCCGCCAATACCAAATCTTGAAGAACAACAACTATGAAGAACTGCGCTCACTGGCGAAATGGTACCGGCACTTGCGCGACAAGTGGGCCGACATTCGCATCCTTGACATTGAGTCGGTTAATCCGCCCAAGGTAGATGTGACCCAGGAGATCAAAGTTAACGCCCGTGTATTTGTCGGTGAATTCAAAGCTGAAGACCTGCAGGTCGAACTATATCTGGGTCGAATCTCGCAGCGAGGCGAAATTGCCGACGCGCGCAGCATCGAAATGCAGCCGGTCGGAAATCCGCAGGCGGGTATTTATACGTACACGTGCAGCGCACCGATCACCGCCAGCGGCCGTTTCGGTTACTCAATTCGCGTGTTGCCCGGCCACCGCAGCTCGGTGCACCCGCATGAATTTGGACTGATAACCTGGGCTAACGGCGACCTGTAACAATTCTGTCAGCTTGCGCCATAAATGCAGAAGGTCGATACTCGAAAGTATCGACCTTCTTTTTTTGTTCAGATTTCAACGAAATCACGGACAGAATGGCGTCGGTCCACCACCAAAGACATAGTTGATGATGAATACTGCGTCAGAGATATTGACATTACCTGTACCATTTGCATCACCAAGGCAGAGCGGATTCGGCGCCGCGCCTCCTCCGAAGATGTAGCTGATAATAAACACAGCGTCAGAGATGTTGATGCTGCCTGTACCATTGGCGTCGCCGCACATACATGGTGCTGCTGAAATGAAGTTCTGTTGGAATCCTTGATTGAGTTTGTAACCGGGGGAGTTACCTGGACCGGCAGCGGTCTGGCCAACGGTACTGGAAAGTTTGTAACCTGCCGATGTGCCGTTTGTGGTGCCGCCACCAGAAACGACCTGCCACTTGATCGTTTCCCCGGCATTTGGAGACTGATTCTCTGCCGATATCGGCGTAACGAGGGACAATGTGAAGAAAGAGAATGTTAAGGCCAGAAGGACCTTTCGGCAACGGCTCGTCATAGATCAACCTCTCGTGGAGAAATGTTCCCAATCATAGTGCCGAGTCGATTTGATAACTCCACTGCAGCACCGATTATCACGAAAACTGAATAGTCGGAATAAATAGAGTTGTTAGGTCTAATATATACTGTTACTCAATTACTGTCAAGCGGGATTGTGAAGATCCGCGAACGGTGGAATCAAGGTGTTGTCCGATGAGTATCAATGATTCTGTGTTACCCTGCGGTAGTTTATCAACCACAGCGACTTCCAGCTTTTGCCCGCGTCATCGGAACGCTCCCAACTCCAGGTTAGTGCGTTCGAACCAATATCAGACCAGACCATTCTCTGCAGAAAGGCGGGCTTCCCCGTAGGGTGCGCCTCGCGCGAAAGAATCATCTTTCCGTCGGTGAACTCGCCGCTGAAATCAAGATAGCTGCCGTTGTTATCAACCCATGTCTGTTGCCATTTACCGGTGTTAACATTGAAGACCGAGACCGACATGCCACGAAACGGAGTGCTATCATTAGTCGAGAAGTCCTCGCGGATCACACAACCATCATAGTCTTTGGTAACACGATTCGTGCCGGTCGCTGTGTCGCCCCACGAAAGATTCCATTCTCCCAGCCAGAAATCGAACTGCATTGCCTCTGGCCGCGAACAAGGTGGCGGTGCGACCTGTTGAGCGCTTGCTGGCGCGTGCGTTAGAACCATCAAGACACAGATGAGGACGCATTGCGTCAACAACTGCGGTAATGTGATTTTCTTCATGTCCTTCCTCTCGTTTGAATTGTATGCGTAGGGGTCACGTAATAACGCGCATTATGTGGAAGGATTGTGTCATTTGTTTCGCGAATGGCGTGAAAAACTACGGCAGCTCCTTGTGCGTTCCATCGCAAAAGGGCGAGGTCTTGGTCAGCTTGCACTGGCAGTAGGATCGGAGCTTCTTCTCCGTAATAGTAAATTCCATCGGCTGAATGTCGGTGACGGAATGTGATCCATCGCAAAACGGTTGGTTGGTCGAGCGACCACACCGGCACCATAGGTAAGTTCCAGGCTCAAGTTCAAGCTTCACAGATTTCTTGTCTGCAATAATCGGTTCAGTCATTCTCGCTCCGGTACAGATTGATTTTAGGGCCTAAAGACATTACATCAAAGCACAATCATGTCAAGGTACACTACTCGCACAATGAAATTACGTCATTACTGCGCAAATTTGCACGCCCAATCAAAAGGGGCATCCGTGTTAGGGATGCCCCTGTGGGGTCTGAATGATGT
>CAZQBX010000012.1:0-70545 GCA_964592145.1 uncultured Ignavibacteria bacterium | reverse complement strand
ACTCCGCCGAGTCTGACAATGTTGAGAAAGGACAAGCCTAAGTGAGCAACGACGTCAAGAGAGTCCTGTGGGTCGATGACGAAATCGATCTCCTGGAATCACATCGAATCATCCTCGAAGGCAAGGGCTTTCAAATCACGCCGGTCGCTTCCGGAGAAGACGCACTGGTCGAGGTTGGCAAGCATACCTTCGATTTGATTCTCCTTGACGAAATGATGCCCGGCATGGATGGCTTGACCACACTTGAAGAGATCAAGAAAGTCAAACCGCATATCCCGGTGGTGATGGTGACAAAATCTGAAGAAGAACACCTGATGAACCAGGCAATCGGTAAGAACATTGCCGAGTACCTTGTCAAACCCGTCAATCCGTCGCAAGTGCTGGCGGTAGCCAAAAAGATTCTTGATGCCAAGAGACTGCAGGGAGACGCCGTAACCCGCGACTATGTACAGAAGCTCAATCAGCTAAGAAGCCGACTCTATGGCCCGATGGCTCCGGAGGACTGGGTCGAAGTTCATCGCCAGTTGTCGCAGTGGGACGTCGATTTCGATAAGATCAATGACGACGGCCTGCGCCAGAGTCATCTTTCGCAGAAGCGCGAATACAATGTCGAGTTCTATCGTTACATCGAGCGGGAGTATCCACGCTGGCTGAAGAATGGAAACGGGCCGGTTCTGTCACCGGCGGTTTTCAAGACCTTTGTTGCGCCGCATATCAATGACAAGAAGCAGACGTTCTTCATCATTGTCGACTGTATGCGTCTTGATCAATGGATGGTGCTGGAACCGATTATCGCCGAGTATCTGGATATCAGTCTTGACTATTACTATTCGATAATACCAACAGCGACACCATTTGCTCGAAACTCGATTTTTTCCGGAATGTATCCGGATGAGCTGGCAAAAGTGAAGCCGGAAATCTGGGAAGGCGGGACGGCCGACGAAAGAAGTCTCAATCGTTTTGAGGATACACTCCTGGTTGAGCAATACAAGCGGCTAAAGCTGAAAGCGCCGGGAGAACCAAAGTATTTCAAGATGAGCGACATGAAGGAAGATGAAGGATTTATCAAGCGCCTTTCGAGTCATCAGAGTGCTCCGGTGCTGGCAGTCGTTTTCAACTTCCTCGATATACTGGTTCACGGGCGCTCGCAATCGCGTGCACTGCAGCAGATCTCTCCTGATGAGGCCGCCTTCCGCTCGTTGATCCTTTCCTGGTTCAGCCATTCGACGCTGTTTGACATTATCAAACATGTGGCGAGCACCGGGGCGACCTGCGTGATCACGTCCGACCACGGTTCAATTCTCGGGACGCGCGGTACCGTTGCCTACGGAAAGAGGGATACCTCCACTAACCTCCGGTACAAGTACGGCGACAATCTCAATTGCGATCCGAAGGAGGCGATGCTGATCAAGAATCCCGATATGTACCGCCTGCCGCGATTCAATCTGGCGACGACCTACCTAATCGCGAGCGAGGATTTCTATTTTGTTTACCCAACCAACTATAACGAATACAATCGTCAATTCCAGAACAGCTTCCAACATGGTGGTATAACGCTGGAAGAGATGATCGTGCCGGTGGCGACACTTCGACCGAAAAAGTAAATGGCGCAGCAGAGCTACGTAACGAAGTCCGAACCCGAAACGACAGCAGTAGCGCGGGACCTGGCCGCGCGATTGCAGTCGGGTGACGTTGTGTTGTTTTATGGCTCGCTGGGGGCCGGCAAAACCGCATTCATTCGAGGTGTGCTCGAGTACTTTGACCCGCGCGTCGAAGTTACCTCGCCGACCTACACGCTGATCAACGTATACCCGACCAAACCGCAGATATTTCACTTTGATCTATATCGCCTCCGCGACGAAAACGATTTGCTCGATTTGGGGTTCGATGAGTATCTTGATTCCGGCGGCATCGTACTGGTCGAATGGGCAGATAGATGCGGCCGTTTCAAACCCGCAACGGGATATACTGTCACTTTGGAGATCGAGGGCGAAACGACGAGAACGATTACGATAGGCCGGGTTGACGATGTTAGTCCTGGCGCTTGACACGGCCAGCGATCGCCTGTTGGCGGGGATCGCTAACGACAAGAAGATACTGGGTGACCTTACCGGCCCGCCCGACCGGTCGCACTCCGAACGGGTAATTGCCACACTTGACAGTCTGCTCAAGAAGGCTGATATTGCCCCATCCGAACTTGACGCCCTGGCAGTCGCCGTCGGTCCCGGATCCTTTACCGGCCTGCGAGTCGGAATTGCCACGGTCCTGGGATTGGCGCAGGCATGGCATAAGCCGGTTTTCTCGGCAGGCAATATGCGGTTAGCCAGGTTGTTTTTTTCCGGACGTAATCTTGATCCAGTCGTGGTTACGCACTGTCGCGGGGAGGAATTTTATCTATCGCAATCTGGTGAAGGTGTGGAGATCATTTCCAACCAAGCAGCGATCGCAAACTTTGGCGACCGGCTCTTTGGCGGCTACGGCGCAGAGAGGCTTGCCGCTTTTGCCGAGAAGAATGCGCAGCGCATATCGGTTGCGGATCCGGCGACTTGGAGTGGCGGAGACTTTGCCTTGATGGTCGCACACTCTCCGGAGCACTTCAAGAAACTCGACTCGACGAATCTTGATGTCAACTATGTGTTAAAGTCGCAGCCGGAACAGAAGCGTGACCTGGTACGCCAGACGATAGTAGTAAGCGACCTCAGGCACGAGGATTTGTCCGATGTCGTCCGGATCGAGCGCGAGGCATTTTCCGACCCTTGGGAGGAGCAGAATTTCGCAGCCGATATTGAGAATGATCACGTAATTGCCTTAGCCGCTCGCGAAGCCAACGTCTGCGTCGGCTACTTGAGCTGCATCGCTCTTGATGATTATGGTTATGTTGCCAATGTTGCCGTTGACGGCGATTTCCGTTCAAAAGGAATCGGAAAGGCTCTAATGGACGAGTTGGGTCAACGGTTGCTTAAGCGCGGAATTCGCGATATTGTCCTGGATGTTCGCGTTTCAAATTCACGCGCCATCGGTTTCTATGAAAAATACGGCTTTGGCGTCATAACAAGGCGCAAAGGCTTCTATTCGACACCGCCGGAGGACTCATTCACCATGTTGAAGAGTTTGGAAGAATGACTATGGAATGGTTTAAACGGAAACCGGCGCCACCGCCGACAGAACGCAAGGAAATCCCGGATGGGTTGTGGACGAAGTGTAATTCGTGCGGCGAAATCATCTATGTCCGCGAATTGGAGAAGGATCTCTGGGTTTGCCGTACCTGTTCATTTCACTTTCGCATTCGATCCACCGATTATATGGACATCCTTCTGGACGCCGACACGTTTACCGAATATGACGTCGGTTTATTGTCGCTGGATCCGCTGCAATTCAAAGATTCGAAGAAATACCCCGACCGCATAGCGGAAGCGCGCAAAAAGACCGGCCGCAATGATGCGGTGATCGCTGGAATCGGCGCCATCGACGGACGGCAGGTATCATTTGCGATAATGGACTTCTCGTTCGTCGGCGGAAGCATGGGCAGCGTGGTAGGCGAGAAGATCGCACGCGCCATTGAACGGTCATTGGATCGACAAGTGCCGTTGATAATTGTCTCCTGTTCCGGCGGCGCGCGCATGCAGGAGGGCATTCTCTCGCTTCTGCAGATGGCCAAGACCTCGGGATTGCTGGCGCGTTTATCAGACACTAAGGTACCTTATATCTCCATTCTGACGAATCCGACCACGGCGGGCGTGATGGCAAGCTATGCTTCATTGGGAGATGTAATCATCGCGGAGCCGGGCGCCTTGCTCGGTTTTGCCGGCCGCCGGGTTATCGAACAGACCATCGGCCAGAAACTGCCGGAGAATTTCCAGACTTCGGAATTCTTCAAGGATCATGGATTCCTTGACAAGATCGTGCATCGTCATGAGCTACGCAAAACAGTGGCACTACTTCTGGACTACTTAAGCCAGTAAGCTATGCGCTACGATGATGCGATCAAGTTTATCTACAATCTTGAGCTGTTCGGCATCAAGATGGGCTTGGATAATATTACCCGTTTTCTCGACCATCTCGGGAATCCCCAAACCAGTTTTCAATCAATTCACGTTGCCGGTACGAACGGCAAAGGCTCGGTTTCGTCTTTGTTGTTTTCAGTTCTTTGCAAAGCCGGCTATAAGACAGGCGTATTTACGTCGCCGCATTTGGTGGATTTTCGCGAGCGGTTCCGCACGGATGCCGGGAACATCGACAAGCGTTCTCTCGCGGAATTCGTGGGGCAGAACAAGCAGTTTATCATCGATGCGCGGATAACGTTCTTCGAGATATCGACGGCGCTGGCGTTCTGGTATTTTCGGAAGATGGGCGTGGAAGTCGCCGTCGTTGAAGTCGGACTGGGCGGGCGTCTGGACGCAACCAACGTTATCAAACCGAAGGTCTCGGTAATCACTCATATCGACTTTGACCACACGAAGAATCTCGGCCCAACACTCGACCTGATTGCCCGCGAGAAGGCAGGAATCATCAAGCCTGACGTGCCGTTGGTCACAGGTGAAAAGCGTCCGGAACTGCTGAATCTGTTCAGGAGTACCTGCGAGGAGCGGGGGACGAAGATGTTCAGGTCGGTGAAGATCCCTCGTGACTTCGAGTACACTGCCGCCGGCATGCGATTCAATCACAAATTGAACGGCAGCGATGAAAAATTGAGCAGCTCGTTGGCCGGTGCACACCAGATTGACAACATTGGCATCGTATTGAAATGCGTAGAACTATTGAACCGTGACAGCATGCCGGTCAGCGACAAAGCTATTCGCAACGGATTGAAGTATTGCCATTGGCCGGCGCGCTTCCAGAAGGTAGCGTCGAAACCGACAATCATTCTCGATGCGGCTCATAATGCCGACGGGACACGGGCACTGGTAGCGACATTTAAGAAGGCTCATCCGGCCCGGAAAGCACTGCTGTTGTGTGGATTTCTGGAACGCCCTGATCTGGACGTGATTATGAAAGAATATGCTCCCATCACGAGACGGGCCATTCTGACGCGTCCCGATTCAACGCGGGCGGCGGAAATCGAGGGCGTCGTCTGGGCCGCTGTCGGCGCAGGGATAGACTTTGACGTGAAACTCAACATCGGTGAAGCCGTCGACAGGATACTGCAGATTGCCGGCAAAGATGACATTATTCTGATGAGTGGATCACACTATACTTTAGGCGAGGCGATCAAACGCCTGCATACGCTTCGCAACAAAAAGCGAATTAAACTCGTAACGGCCGATATTACATTATTGAATGGCTAGACAAGTTCGCAAAAGCAGTGATGAAGCTCCGGAGCGGCCTAATCCGCCATCTCAACTCGCCGAGCTGACCGAGGCCAACAAGCGTCTTAAACGCAAGATCTTCGATCTCTATACCATTTTTGAGATCTCGAAGCATCTCAACTCGGTGTTGAATACCGAGACGCTGCTTGACGGTATTATTCTGACGTGTATCGGTCAGATGGGCGTGAACGGGGCGGCGATTTTTATTGTTCGGAGTCACGAAAACGACGATCTCTCGCTTGCCAAGACCAAAGGTCTCGCGGTTGAGCCGACGACCGAGTTGATCATCAAGGAAGACAGCCCGGTCTTGCGGATGATTCAGAGCATGCATGGCAAGCCGATGTCATATTCCGAAATCCGGCAAAGGCTCGGCGACATCGAGGAAGTCAAACTTCTTGACGCATTGGAATGCGAGTTCCTGATTCCGATGTCCCTGCAAAATCGGGTGCGAGGCTTGTTGTCCGTAACACGCAAGATTTCCGGCACCGAGTTCTTTGAAGATGACCTGGAGTTTCTGGCGATTCTCGCCAATCAGCTTTCGGTGGCAGTAGAGAATGCCCGCCTGTTTGATTCCGAAAAAGAAGCGCTGGAGCGCCTTCGTACCGCCCAGCTGCAGCTATTGCAGGCGGAGAAGCTTGCCGCCCTCGGGCAATTGTCGGCGCGCGTTGCTCACGAGGTCAACAACCCGCTGGGGATCATAAAGAACTACTTGCTGATGATTCGCGAACAGGAGTCGCAGGACAAGCAATCAGTCGAATACGTCCAGATCGTGACGGAAGAAGTAGATCGGATCGCCAACATTGTGCGCCAGTTGTTGGACATGTTTAAACCGCGCCAGGATAGTTTTACGGATACCGATGTCGAGTCGGTGATCGATGAAACGTTGTTGCTGCTGTCCCTTCATGCACAGAAGGGCCGCATAACCATCAACAAACGGCTGCCGGATCAATTTCCGCATGTCTTTGGCTCGGCCGAGCAACTTAAGCAGGTGTTTCTTAATCTGATGATTAATTCCTGCGATTTCATGCCTTCAGGTGGTAGAATAGATATCGGTGGTGAAGTCGATGACCATGTTCTCCGGCTGCATTTTACGGACTGGGGTCCCGGAATTGCTCCCGAGAACATCGAGAAGATCTGGGAGCCATTCTTTACCACCAAATCAGCTGGGAAGGGCACCGGGTTGGGATTGAGCGTGTGCTACAGCATCGTCAAAGCCCATGGCGGCGAGATCGAAGCGGCCAATGTTGACGGAGCGGGAGCAAGATTCACAATCACACTGCCGACAAGGCAATAGAGTATGAGTTATTCCGAGATTCCTAAAGTTCTGGTAGTCGATGATGAACAGCGAATGTGCGATTCGCTGGACACGCTATTGACCAAAGCGGGCTATTCCGTACAGACCGCCGGCGACGGCAAAAAGGCATTGGAGCTTTATGGTAAAGATAACTTCGACCTCGTAATCAGCGATATCAAACTTCCCGAAATGACGGGAATTGAACTGCTGCAAGCGATTCGCAAAGGCGACCCGAATGCGATGGTCATACTGATGACGGCTTATGCATCGCTGGATACGGCCTTGGCGGCGATCAACATGGGCGCCTATGATTACCTGATGAAGCCGATCGAGTTCACGCAGTTGAAGTTGGCCGCGAAGCGGGCGCTCGAAAAGCGCGACCTGGAAATCGCCCGGCAAAAACTGATGGCGGAACTGCAGATAAAGAACGACCTGCTGAACCGCCGGATTGCCGAAGTCGATGCGCTGTATCAAGCGGGTGTCGTGTTGTCGCAGTCGCAGGAGTTGAAGCCGCTGTTGACACGAATCATTCGTCTGGCATTGGATGTGATCGGCGCTTCGGTCGGTTCGGTGATGCTGCTCGATGAAATGCGCGGCGAGTTGACCGTTTCAGCGTCGGTCGGCATGTCAGAGGAAGTCCGCCAAAAGACGCGCGTCAAGGTCGGGGACTCAATTGCGGGTTATGTCGCCAAGAACGGGGAAGCGCTGCTCATTCAAGATATCAGCTCAGACCCGCGATTTGCCAAGTTCAGCAAAGGCAACTATGAGACTAAGTCGTTGATCTCGGTGCCGTTGAAGATAAAGGATCGCGTGCTCGGCGTGTTGAATCTTTCTGATCCGCAACACGGAACGGTTTTTGAAGACAACGATCTGCGGCTACTCGCGACCTTTGCGTCGCAGGCGGCAATCGCGATCGACGATGCCGAGAATTTTGAGCAGTTGAGCAAGAAGCTCAACGAATTTGCGGTACTCTATCAACTCGCGACCGAGATCACCACGGTCGACAATTCGCAGGATATGACGGATTTGATCTACCGTTCGCTCAAACAGATCATTGATATCGACTTTGCGATGTGGCTTTCGTGGAATGAGCGATCCGAGACACTCGTCGTCAATTACTGGGAAGGTTACGGCAAGAAAGACGCCGGGGCGTTGCGGAGTCGGGAAGTCCATCTGAAAGACAAGACCGTTTATTCGGCAGCAGTGCGGACAGTGGCGTTGAAGGGATTGATCAATGAGATTCCATCCCTGCGGGATGCAATCAAGACTTTCGCCTCGGTACCAATCATCACGAAAGGCGCGCTGCACGGACTGTTTTGCCTCGGCTCGCGGCAAGCGGACGCGTTTTCCGAAAACGACGAGTACATCGCTTCGATTGTCGCGTCGCAGGCAACTTCGATTTATGAACAACAGCGCGCCGTGCTAAGTGCCACCAGGTTGATGACCATGGGCAAGATGATGTCGGAAATCTCACACGATCTGAAGAAGCCATTGACCAATATCTCCGGCGCCCTGCAGATTATGCGCGAGCGCTGGCCGGAAATCGCCAAGTCCGATGACTTTTTCCAGACAGCCCAGCAGGAGATACGCCGCCTCGATGAACTGCTTAAGGAACTGCTCAATTTCTCCAATCCAACAAAGTATCAGCTTGAACAGAAGAAGATTGATGACTTGATCAAGCGTGTTATTCGCCTGGTCGAGAATGACCTCAAGAAGCACAAGATCGAGTTCACGCACGAGTTTGAAGAAGAAGTACCGGGCGTCCTCGTCAATGAAAATGAGATTGTCGAAGTTCTTTTGAATCTGATCATCAACGCGATCGATGCCATGCCGGAAGGCGGCCATCTTGCAATTCGAACCTTCAACGAAATCAAGTCAGATACGGGCCGGCATCTTGTCGTACTTACCATCAAGGACACCGGCAGCGGGATCGCACCCGAACACCTGGACCGGATCTTCGATCGCTACTTTACGACTAAAGAATCGGGCACCGGATTGGGTCTGGCGATTTGCGAGCGCATTATCATGGCGCACAATGGCGAAATCAAGGTCGAGAGCGCGCCGGGCAAAGGCACAACCCTGATCATCAAACTGCCGTCAGCTTAGCTCTTCCACACTCATACATCTATTGCATTTGTAAATTGCGCCATGACGCAAATCGTCGTAAGATAGAAACGTCAAATGGCAAAACTTTACGGACATAGGTCATGAGCGGTTCGGTACTGCAAGACTTCCTGGTGATCATGGTAGTTGCCGTGACCGTCGTGCTGATCTGCAGCCGGTTTCGCATCCCGGTAGTCGTCGGATTTCTGATCACGGGAATTCTCGCCGGTCCCCATGGTTTCCGTTTGGTGGGGAGCGCCGAAGAAGTATCGAAGATTGCCGACATCGGCGTGGTGCTGCTGCTTTTTTCGATCGGTGTCGAGTTGTCCCTGAAGGACATGCTGCGCATGAAACGGGTGATCTTCATTGGCGGCCCGTTGCAGGTTGTTGTGACGACGGTCATCGTTGCACCGATTGCGTATCTTCTGGGACTGTCGACCGCTGAAGCCATCATGGTTGGCATGATGGCAGCGATGAGCAGTACTGCGATTTCGATGAAGTCGTATCAGGAACAGGGAGAAGGGGACAGCCCGCATGCCCGTGCGGCCGTCACCATCTCGATCTTCCAGGATATTGCTTCGATTCCGATGCTGCTTTCGATACCGGTTTTGATGGGAAGCGCTGCCGGCAGCGGAGGTAGCGAGATTCCGAGGCTCTTGATCTATGGGTCCGGTATGATCGCTTTCGTATTCATATCTTCGCGCTGGATCGTTCCTTACGTGCTCGAAGCAGTAGCGATGACACGAAACCGGGAGCTGTTTCTTATTTCTGTAGTTCTGATTTGTCTTGGTGTGGCGTGGTTCTCGTCAGTTGTCGGATTGTCGTTGGCGTTGGGAGCATTCCTTGCGGGACTGATCATTTCGGAGTCGGATTACAGCCATCATGCTTTGGGAAATATCACGCCATTTCGCGATTTGTTCATCAGTCTATTCTTCGTATCGGTCGGTATGTTGCTCGACTTCCGCGTTGTGCTCGATCAGCCGGTGTTGATCATAGCTCTGGCCTGCGGTATCTTGCTGCTCAAAACAATCATAGTAGTGCCGATCTGCCTTCTGATCGGCTATCCACTACGAATTGCTGTGCTGTCCGGAGTCGGGTTGAGCAACGTTGGGGAGTTTGCGTTTATCCTTGCCAATGCGGGTTTAGCTGCCGGGCTGTTGCAGAAAGAGAACTACCAGATATTCCTGGCGGTTTCGGCTGTGACGCTGGCCTCAGCACCGTTTCTGCTTCGATTGGCGCCGCGATTGTCTATCTGCACGGGCAAGTTCGCGAATGTCAGCTTCGGACGAAAAGAAGCATTTGTCACCGAGTCGAGCCGGGAGCCGTTGGCAGACCATCTGATCATTGTCGGCTTCGGAGTCAATGGCAATAATCTCGCCCGAGCCTCGCAGGCAGTGTCGATTCCTTATGTGGTGCTGGAGATGAATCCCGAGACTGTCAAGCAGGCGAGAGCGGCGGGGGAGCGAATCTACTTTGGCGACGCCACCCAAGCTTCAATCTGGGAATCGATCAATATCGCCAAGGCGCGGATGGTGGTGATCGCCATCTCGGATCCGGAAGCCACGCGTCGGGCCGTGATGCTGGTGCGCACACTAAATCAATCGGTGCGCTTAGTTGCCCGGACGCGGTACCTCAATGAAATCGAAACTCTCACGCGGCTCGGTGCAGATGAGGTTATCCCCGAGGAGTTTGAGACTTCAGTCGAAATCTTCACACGAGTGCTGCGTTACTATTTGATACCGGAAGCGGAAATCAACCAGATCGTGCAGGAAGTTCGGTCCGACAACTATGAAATCTTCCGAACAAAGGACTCCGAGTCAGCGCTGCAGAGAATCGAAAGCGATCTATCGCACATGCATATGACGACCCTCAAGGTTGCTGCTGACGCCAAAGTGGTTGGAAAGAGCCTTGCCGGCCTGAAGTTGCGATCCGAACACGGTGTAACGGTACTACTGATAAAGCGCGACGGAACCAGCATTGCCAATCCTGACGCTTTGACGGTCTTTCAGGCAGGGGATGTCGTTGTACTGGTCGGAGAAGACCATCATATTGCCGAAGTTACCTATCTCTTTCATTGACAATGAATTAAGCGATCAATCCGAACTAATACTTTCACCGTATCGTATTTAATTCCATAGTCTTATTGAAGAAATCTCTTGTGCCAACTGGTGTTTCTCGCTTCCTTGCCCGTGCAATTTCTTGCATGAATTTAGCACGAGGTTGCTAAACAATCCAGGAATTCTGCCGACAATGCAGAGTACAGGGAGTACCAATGGCAGACGAAAAGACAAAACTTCTAATCATAGATGATGACCCAAAGGTCTCGTGGATATTGCGAGAAGGCTTGAAGTCTGAGTACGATATCATGACCGCCAGCGACGGGATCGAGGGGATTCAGATTGCCTCGAAAGAAAAGCCGCCGCTGATCTTGCTGGATATCAAGATGCCCGGAATGAGCGGACTTGAAGTTCTCAAGAAGCTCAAGAAGTCCGGTTTACCTTCCGATGTGATTATGCTTTCAGGTCAAGGGGAGACTGAGACGGTTGTTGAAGCTGTCCAATTGGGTGCATTTTATTTCATCAACAAGCCGTTCGACGTTCGCGAAGTCGACCTGCAGTTGCAGAAGGCGCTGGAACGCCGCGGTCTGATTATGAAGATCGACGTGATGGAACAGGCACTCGTAGCCAAGACGGCATGGGACGGTTTCATTGGCGATTCCGGACGGATGATCGAGATCAAGAACCTCATTGAACAGGTCGCGGACAGCGAACTCTCGGTATTGATTCGCGGCGAATCTGGCACAGGCAAGGAAATCGTGGCGAGGATGCTGCACCAGCTGTCTTCCCGGCGATCACATCCATTCATCAAAGTAAACTGTGCGGCGATACCGCGCGAGCTTCTGGAAGCCGAACTCTTCGGATACGAAAAGGGCGCCTTCACCGGTGCACACAAGAATAAACCGGGACGTTTCGAGACCGCCAATAAAGGGACGATCTTCCTGGACGAAATCGGCGATATGTCGTTTGAACTGCAGGCCAAGCTGCTCCAAGTGTTGGAACAGCAGGAGTTCGTGCGAGTCGGCGGGATCGCCAGCATCAAGGTTGACGTACGAATCATCTGCGCAACCAACCGCGACCTGGAGCAGGCCATTTACGATCGGCAATTCCGCGATGATTTGTTCTACCGATTGAACGAGATTACTGTTTCGTTGCCGTCGCTGCGTGACCGACTCGAAGATGTGCCGCTGCTGGTGGACCATTTCCTGCGCAAGTATGGCGAGGTCTATCACCGTGAACATGCTCATGTCAGTGCGGCCTGCATGGCGGCAATGAGCGAATACAGTTGGCCGGGCAATGTCCGCCAGCTTGAGAATCTCATCAAACAGCTGGTAGTACGGCAGGACGAGGCGGTCGTTTTTGAATCGATCCGCAACAGTCCGGATGTACCGACGGCTGAACGTCCAACTCGAACAGCCAGAGCCGGGCAAGGATACACTGCACCGCCATCATCGGGACAATCGGCAGTAGCGGTCGGTGATGACAAGAACTTCTCGCTGAAAGACCGCTTGAGCAGGACGATCGAGAGCGAAGAAAAAAAGCTCATCGCGGAAGTTTTAAGAAAGACCAATTGGAACCGACGCAAGGCGGCGCAAATCCTGGAAATCTCCTATCGTTCCCTTCTATATAAAATCAAAGAATATCGGCTAAACGAAGTCGAATAATCGATCGTTATACCTGTAGGCAAGTGCACGAAATGTGAACAGCGGTGCATAGATCGATCGCCGATTTCGATACTCTCAGAGTTTGCTTGCGATAATTCCAAAAACTTTGTACCAACCAAACTTGTAGACAGGACGCTGAAGAACGGTGATCGGGCCGAAGTGATGCGGACAGTTCGGGAGTTTGGGTTCTGTTTCCGGTCTTGGCATCGTTATTGCTGGTGTATGTGGCTGTGGAACAAGTGAATCGACCGAGCGCCAGCGAGACTCCTCTGGGCAAAAACAACGGAGTAAACAGCAAAATGACAGTAACAAGCGAATTTAGTTTCGTTGATCGTACGCGCCAGGAATTGAGCCGGGCCGAACGATATTGTCTGTTTCTCTCGGTGATCCTCATCGATATGAATGATCTTAACCGCGCCGTTGCCAACCGCAATCTCGGTGAAAAGGTTAACCTCGAGGATGTCTGTCGCGAGGTTGAGAAGAATTTGCGAGGTTCGCTGCGCGCATCAGATATCGTCTCAAGTTGTGAACGCCACCGCATTGGCCTGCTGCTGATGGAGACTTCCCGAAGCGGACTGGAAGTAGTTAAACGGCGGATCGATGGATTTCTTCGCGACTATCTGCGTGCCGCTTTGCGGTTGCCATTTGACCCGGAAGTGTCAATCAAGGACGCTTCGTTCCCGGAAGAGCCTGATCAGTTTTCGGAACTTTCCGAGAACCTGGCCAAGAACCAGACCGCATTCTCGACCTAATTGTCACTACTCGCCTAGATTAACAATCCGAAAAGCACTTGTTTAAAGTTGGCACTTTGGCAGGGTTGCGCATTTCCGCGCTTTTATAGCACGGGGATTACTGCGCCTTTGAAGAATATTCCGGGGAACGATACGCTCAACTGGAAGCCGGCGCTGCCGTCAGCGAGAGCAACAGCGCTGATTTCGGCGCTGCGTTTTTTGGTAAACATTTTAATACCGTCCGAGTTCTGATTCATCAGGGACTTGACGTGCCGTTGAAACACGAGAATATCATAAAGACAACGGACGTTTTTGGAGATTAGCGTCCGCCCACTTTGATGAACAACCTGCGGTAATGCATCGACACCCGATTTCAGGTCAAGCTGGCGGGCGGCCAAATTGGTCGGACGGCTGTCAGACTCAAGCAGGTGCCGCGGAATTTCAAAACCGAAGATATGGCTGCTGAGTGTGCGCGGTATCGGGACCGCCGAACATTGGATTTCGCGAAGGAGTTCGATTAAATCGGCAGACTCGGTCTTCTGACTGATGTGCTTATATACAGTCTCTACTACATCGAGAAGGTCTTCGAGGGATTTAACAAAGTACCGGACGGGTTTGGGATTCCCGTACTTACTGATTAGTCTTGCGTCCATCTACTTCTGTCCCATCGTCGCAATGTTGTTGATCATGAAGAGTACGGATTCCTTCAGTTCGGGAAGCGGCACCGGTTTGTGCACGTAGAGATCGCCGGCGGATTGCGAAAATCGTAGATCGTCATCTTGACGTTCCTTGCCGGATAGAAAGATAATCGGAATTGCTGCGGTACGTGCATCGGCTTTCAATCGTGAAGCCACCTCGTAGCCGTCCATTTCCGGCATCATGATGTCGAGCAGGACAACTTCGGGCTGGTTGGAGGCAATCGATTCCGGTGCTCTGGAGGGATCGGAAATTCCTGTGACTTCGAATTCTTCACCTCGGAAGTATTCAACCATGATTTCGACGATTTCCGGCTCATCATCGACGACAAAAATGCGGTGCATCAGTACCTCGCAATCCCCAATCAGTGATTCCTGCCCAGTTACAGATATCCAGAGTGTCCGGGTTCGAACAATTCGGGAGTTGGTATCCTCCTAACCCAGAACACCGGTCATCTTAAGTATCGTCAAGAAATCGAGATTATTAATTGGGGGGAACGGTTTACGCCGACCTCTTCTTGAAGCGGAGAGCTGCAATGGTCAGGACAGTAAGTCCGAGCACAAACAGGGGGATGATCTGGTCGAGAAGACTGAAAAAACCGCCGCCTTTCAGGAAGATTGAACGGATAATAACGATGAAGTAGCGAAGCGGGTTCAAATAGGTCAAGTACTGAATTGAAACAGGCATGTTCTCCAGCGGAAAAGCGAATCCAGACAGCAAAATGGCCGGCATCATGAAGAAAAACGCGCTGATCATCGCCTGTTGCTGGGTCGCGGAGATGGTTGAGATCAGCAGGCCGATAGCAAGTGTCGAGACCATGAAGATCAGGGAAGTGAAAAACAACAGAATTAAGCTGCCGATCAGAGGCACCTTAAAGTAAAAGACTGCGACAGTGCAGATGAGTGCGATATCGACCATTCCGATAAAGGCATAGGGCAGAGCTTTGCCGATGATCAGTTCGCTTGGCCGGATCGGTGTGACGATCAGTTGTTCCATCGTCCCGAATTCTTTTTCCCGGACGATTGCCATCGAAGTCAACATCAAGGTGACCAGTACCAGAATTTGCACGACCATCGCCGGGACGTTGAAGTTACGGCTTTCGAGGTCAGGATTGTACCAGATCCGCAGCTTGCTTGCGATGATGCCGGTCGGCTTGAATGAAGTTCCAGCCGATGCGCCGGCTCGTTGTGCGAGAATGTCCTCATTGAAGCGCATGATTGCGCCCTGGAGATAGCCGGAAGTAATTGAAGCGCTGTTGGAGTTGGCGGCGTCAATGGCGGCGCCGAGTTCAACCGGAAGACCGGACGCGATATCGTCGGCAAATGAGCGCGGTATCTGAAGAACGCACCAAACTTCGGAGGCCTGCAGGAGACTGTCGACTTGATGCTCTGAATCGAGGTTGTGGTTGATGGTAAACATGCCGGAAGCTTGAAGCGATTGCACGAGCTTGCGGCTTATGGATGTGCGATCGTGATCCAGAATCCCGAGTGGAATCGATTTGACGTCATAAGTCGCGGCGTAGCCAAAGATGATCAGCTGCACTATCGGCGAGACGAAAATGATGGCGAGCATCTTGCGGTCACGGAAAAGCTCTTGAAATTCCTTGACGAGCAATGTGAATGTACGCCGCCAGCTCATTGGATGACCTTCCTGAATTTGCGGGTGGCGAGCAATGAAAAGACGACTGCGAAGAAGAGCAACGCGAGCCCCTGAAAATAGAGTAGTTCGAGACCGGAACCTTTCAGGAACAAACTGCGCAATACTTCAATAAAGTAGCGCCCGGGAATCAGATGACTCACGACCTGAATCGGTACCGGCATGGAACTGATCGGAAACAGAAAGCCGGAGAGAAGAAATCCCGGTAAGAAAGAAGTGAGCATCGACAACTGAAATGCCAGCTGCTGGGACCTGGCGACAACGCTGATCAAGTAGCCATTGGCAAGTACTGCCAGTAAGAACAGGCTGGAGAACAGAAACAACAGCCAAAGGCTGCCATGAAAAGGGACCTCGAAAATCACGATGCCGACATAGGCGGCGAGGAAGAGATCGACTATGCCAATTATGTAATAGGGGATTACCTTACCAATTGCGAGTTCCAGCGGCTTGATTGGAGTCGAGATCAGCAGTTCCATGGTGCCGCGCTCCCATTCACGGGCGATGGTGAGCGAGATCAACAATGAGCCGAGAATCGTCATGATAAGCGAAATCAAACCGGGGACGAGGAAGTTTTGCGAATCCAAATCGGGATTGAACCAGAAGCGCGTTTCCAATGTCACCGGATTGAGGGAAAGACGGCCGCCAGATTGATGGGCAATACTCGCGGAATTGTACTCGGCGATGATTAACGAGGCATAGCCAACAACTGATTGAGTGGTGTTGGCGTCGGAACCGTCGGTCAATAGCTGTATCTCTGCCGTTCCGGTGGCGAGTTGATTGGCAAAATCCACCGGGATAACGATTGCCACTTTTGCCTTACTGCGATCAATCAGGTCTGTTGCGTGGTCCTGACTCGAGGTCCGCGCGATTTCGACGAAATAGCCGCTGTTCGTAAACTTCCGAACCAATTCGCGGGAGTGTGTCGAATTTGAGTAATCAACGACTACAGCCGGAATTTGGCGGATATCGAGAGTAATGGCGTAGCCGAAGAGAAATATCAAGGTTATCGGCAGCAGAAATGCCAGGATGAGAGAGCGATGATCGCGAAGAATCTGCAGGGTTTCCTTGCGGGCAACGGCCCAAATGCGATTAGTATTCATCGTTGTCCCTCGTTAATCAAGGCGATGAACAGGTCTTCGAGTGTGGGGTCAATCGCCGTGATGTTGCGAGCCGACGGGTCGACGGCGCTGATGACGGCGGCGATCGTGGCAAAGTCGGCATCTGGCTTAAGGGTCACGTGAAGCTCTGATCCAAACAACACAACGTCGTCGATATCACTGCGGCCGCGCAAATGGTCGGCAGACTCCCAGGGGTTGCGGGAGTCGAATTTGTAGATACGGCCGGTGAAGCGATTCTTTTTTAGGTCGTCAGGTTCGCCAATTGCCGAAAGTGTGCCATTGAAGATCATGCCGATGCGATTGCATTCTTCGGCTTCGTCCAAGTAGTGAGTTGTGACAAAAATGGTGACGCCGTGATCTGATAGCTTATAGATCTGTTCCCAAAAATAGCGGCGCGACAATGGGTCGACACCGGCGGTGGGTTCATCGAGGAAGATAATCTCCGGATCGTGCTGGATGGCGCAGAAAAGCGCAAGCAGTTGTCTGGTACCGGCAGGAAGCTCCGCCACCAATGAATCTCGCACTTGTCCGAGGGAGGTCTCGGCGAAGTAAGTCTCTTTCTTTTCTGTGTGCAGGCTGCGGTCCATTAAGTAGACGCCGGCGTAGAAGTTGAGATTCTCTTCTACAGTAAGTGTTTGGTAAAGGGAGAACTTCTGCGACATATAGCCGATGCGTGATTTGATTTTTTCCGATTCCTTCATGATGTCGAATCCGGCGACAGATCCGCTGCCGGAACTAGGCTTGAGCAGTCCGCAGAGCATGCGAATCGTAGTTGATTTGCCGGCGCCATTGGGGCCGAGGAATCCGAATATCTCGCCGCGATTGACCTGGAAGGTGATATTATTGACCGCAGTGAACTTGCCAAAATCACGGCGAAGATTGGTTACATCGACTGCAAACTCCGGCATCAAAGCTCCCGTGACAATCCAATGTAGATGTCTTCAAAGGAGGGAGTGATTTCGCGCAGGGATTCGATGGATATGCCTTTGCTTCTGATTGCGTCGGCGACGCGATCCGCCGGCATCTGCCGATTTGCAGCAATATGAAGCGACTTGCCGAACAACGCGACTGAGAGAAAGAGCGAGTCGGAATTGAGACGTTCTTTAACGGCGCGCGCGTCTTGGGGAGTTAACTCGTACACGGCCTGATGGAAGTTGGCTCGAATATGTGCCGGTTCACCCTCGGTGATGATGTTGCCCTTGTGCAAAAGGAGAAAGCGGCTGGCTCGTTCGGCTTCGTCCATGTACGACGAGCTGATGACAATAGTCGTGCCTTCGCGATTAAGATCGTATAGCAGGCGCCAGAATTCGCGGCGCGAAACCGGGTCGACACCATTCGTCGGTTCGTCGAGCAATAAGATTTGCGGGTTATGGATGAGCGCACACGCCAAACCGAGTTTTTGCTTCATGCCGCCGGAAAGTTTGCCGGCCAACCGCCCGGTGAAGGGATCCATGCGGGAGAATTGCAGCAGGCGTTTTACTCGAGTGCGGCGCTGCTCACCTTTCACAGAAAAGAGGTCGGCGAAGAAATCGATATTTTCCTGCACAGTTAGATCTTCGTAGAGTCCGAAGCGCTGCGGCATATAACCGATGTTTGCCTTCTTGGATTCGAAATTATGGCGGTAATCATCACCGGAGATCTGAATGGTCCCGGAATCGGCATTCAGGATGCCGGCGAGGATTCGCAGCAGGGTTGTCTTGCCGGCGCCATCGGGACCAACGACGGCAAGAATTGAAGATTCCGGAACAGTGAAAGTGAGACTATTCAAAGCAACGGTTTCGCCGAATGTCCGGTGGAGTGATTGGGCGGAAATCGCGGCGGTCATGACTTCTTCAGATAAACATCGACGGGCAATCCCGGCTTAAAAGCGCCGGAGACATTGTCGACCCTAATGCGGACAGCGAAGACTTGCTTGACGCGCTCTTTTTTGGTTTGGACGTTTTTGGGCGTGAATTCAGCTTTTTGTGATATGAATGAAACGCTGCCCTTGATGGCGCTGTCAGGTTTCGCATCGAGAAAGATGTCAGCAGTGTCGTTGAGATGCAGATAGGGAAGGTCAGCTTCGTTAACGTAGATTTCCACCCAGGTATCCGACAAATCGACAATCTCGAGCAGCGTGGCACCGATCATCGCGACTTCACCGACTTCAACCGGATCGGCCTGCACAAAGCCGCTGGCTGGACTGGTGATAGCAGCGTACCCTTTCTGAATGTCGAGCATCTGCTGCTGTGCTGTGATTGTCTGCAAACGTGATTCCAGTGCAGCCAAGCGGCGATTACCGGAATCATAGGTAGCTTTCAGATTGTCATAGTCACGCTTGGGAATCGAGCCGACATCGAAGGCTTCCTTGAGCCGGTCAAGATTCGTTTTGACATTGGCAAGGTCGATGCGAGCGGCGGAAATCTCATCGCGGGTCGCGGCAATGTTAGCATCAAGTTCTTGCTGTTTGGCGTCAAGCAAGTCGCTTTCGATGAGCAACAAGGTATCACCAACGGTGATCATGTCGCCACGATTGAAGCGTTTCGCGATGATTTTGCCGGCTGTTTGTGCGGCGACTGACACGGCAGAAGCTTCGACGGTGCCGGAGGAGTAGATCAGGTTTGGAGGCAGCAGATTAGATTGTTGACGCTGGTAGATCAGAAAGACCAGAGCCAGAGAGATGACTATCAGGATAGGGATAATTGCCAGTTTTTTCAAAGTTGCCCTCGCGGATAAAGGTCTATCTGACCACGAAGATATGTAAACGAAATGAGGTGTGACAAGGGGAAAGTTGACAAGACGCCCTTGTCGCCGTCGGAGTCCTTAAGCAGGATGCCCTCTCGAAGGACTGTCGATGTAGTTTGTATTCTCTGCGTTAGTGTCTTGCATTGGAATGAAAACCTGGATTCCCGCTTTCGCGGGAATGACTTGCAGCAAGGTCTGAAGTACTAATCGAGTAGTTACCCAAGGGAAATGGAGATTCTCTACTGTCCCTCAAGAATTGAATTTGCGGCGAGTGTTGCTTCAAGGAGTGTACTTGATATAGTGCGAGTGGCTAAAATATCTTGCCGGGATTGATCAAATTCGGCGGATCGAAGGCGCCCTTTAGTTTTCTGAATAATTCCATAGTGGGTGTGGAGACTTCGATGGGGAGGTACGGCTTCTTCGTTGTACCAATACCGTGCTCGCCGGAAATGGTGCCATCCATCGCGATGGTAATCTTGAACAATTCGAGTACTGCGGCGTGAATACGAGCTTTTACGTCAAGTGTGTCTTCAGTGGCAAGGAAGTTCACGTGAAGATTGCCATCGCCCGCGTGGCCAAACGAATTGACGCGCAGGATGTATTTTCGTCCCAGTCCCGGTAGAGAATCAACAAGTGCCGGCAGTTTTGAAGGCGGAACACAAACGTCCTCGGAGACGCGCAGTTTGGCGGCAGCGGTGATGGCACGCGAAATAGAGCGTCGCAGGGTCCAGAGGTAGTCGCGGCGAGCGTCAACTTCGGTCTGTTCGAATTGTATCGGTTGCTGTCGGTTGACAATCGGCAGAATTGAGGCGGTTTCCTGAACAACTGCAGTTTGGTCGCCATCTAATTCGATGACGAGAGCGGCGGCAGCAGGAATGACATCGGTCCACTTGAGATAATCGAGAGTGCAGGCGATGGCGTCGCCGTCCATGAATTCGAGGACCGACGGGATGACGCCGCTCGCCATGATGCCGGCCACAACTTCGGCGGCATCGGACTGCCTTGAAAAAGTGGCGAAGAAGGTGCGCCGGTATTGGGGCGGGTCGATGAGCTGCAATGCAATTTTGGTGATGACGGCAAGCGTGCCCTCTGACCCGATGAGGATCGAGCCGAGATCATAGGTCTGGTTCTTTGCCAATATTCCGGTCTGTATCAATTCGCCATCGACATCGTAGCCCTCAAGACCAAGAACATAGTCTTTGGTCAATCCGTATTTCTTGCAGCGCAGACCGCCGGCACATTCGGCGACATTGCCACCGATGGAGGACTCCTTCACGCTCGCGGGATCGGGAGGATAGAACAAACCGACCGACGACGCCTGATCAGCCAAGACTTGTGTAATAACACCGGGCTCGACAAGGGCGGTCTTGCTTGCGGTGTCGATTTCGAGAATCCTGTTGAGGCCAATGAGTGCGAGCACGATCCCGCCAAATTCAGCGGCGGCACCGCCGGTGTAGCCGGTTCCGGCGCCGCGGGGAATGACAGGAACGCGGTGTTTCTGAGCCGCTTTCAATACAAGTGGAATCTGTTCAGAAGAAGTGACTGCCACTGCCGCAAGTGGAGGATGGATAATGTCGGTAGCGTCGTGCGAGCAATCGTCGTAAGCGGCACCCTCGAGATGGACATTTTCCTTCCCGACGATAGCCGCCAAATCGGCGAAGAGCTGATCGGCGGTTGATAGTCGGGTGAGAGTCATTATTCGCTCTTGGACTCGGAAGCCGGGGTCGAAGTCGAAGACGAACTTGAATCGGAGCCGGCTTCCTTTTTATAGGAATCTTTTCGATAGTCGGTGATGTAGAAGCCGGATCCTTTGAAGATCAAACCGGTTCCGCCGGTGATGACACGCATGACGACACCTCCGCATTTCGGGCAATCGCGAACGGGAGGGTCAGACATCTTCTGAAACTCCTCAAATTCGTGATGGCAGGTTTGACAGCGGTACCAATATGTCGGCATTCGTGATATTCCTTTCGTTATCTGGAAACAAATCCCCGACTACGTCGGGGATGTCAGGAGCGCAGGGCTCCTGACCTACTACTGCTCGTCACAACCGCCCTCACCCCCAGCCCCTCTCCCTTAAGAAGGAGAGGGGAGAAGGCGATCAGGTGATAACTCTACTATAGGCCGCCCATGGTCATGGCGATGGCGGTGACGTTGACAATGTCTTCGGGCGAACAGCCGCGCGACAGGTCATTGACCGGTTTTGCCATGCCCTGAACGATCGGGCCGATGGCTTCGGCTTTCGCCATCCGTTGTACCAACTTATACGCAATGTTGCCGGCATCCAAATCAGGAAAAATCAACACATTTGCTCTACCTTCGACTGGTGAATTCGGCGCCTTGGATTGCTGGACTTTGGGGATAATGGCAGCATCGACTTGCAGTTCGCCGTCGACGATGAGATTGGGCTCGATCTTCTTGACCAATTCGAGTGCCGCCAGAACTTTGTCGATATCGGGGTGTTTGGCCGAGCCTTTGGTCGAGAATGAGAGCATGGCCACGCGCGGCTCTTCATTCATTAGTGCGCGATATGAGCGGGAAGTCGAGACCGCAATCGCCGCGAGTTGTTCGACACTCGGCTGGGGGATGACCGCGGAGTCGGCAAAGAAAATGACCTTCTCTTTTTCACCGAGGAATTCCGGCAGTACCATCATGAAGAAGCTGGAGACGGCGGTGATGCCTTTGCCCAATCCGATGACCTGGATCCCCGCGCGAAGAACGTCACCGGTTGTGTTCAAGGCGCCAGCGACGGAGCCGTCGGCAAGATTCTTGCGGACCATCATTGCGCCCCAATAGAGCGGCTGGCGGATGGTTTTTTCGGCTTCTTCCAGAGTAAGACCCTTGGCTTTGCGCAACTCGAACAATTCCTGAGCAAACTCCTTGTGGAGAGGCGAGGTTGCCGGATCGCTGACGGTGCATTTGCTAAGGTCGAGCTGGTGTTCTTTGGCGAGTGCGGTGATCTTGGCAGTGTCGCCGACGAGGGTGACCTGTGCGATCCCTTCGGCGATTACTGTTTTGGCGGCAATGATCGAGCGTGGTTCCTCGCCTTCTGGGTATACCACTCGACGTTTAAGAGACTTGGCTTTATCGCGAAATTGCTGGAGCACGGACATATAACCTCCCGACTACTTATCTTTCCAGTTCAGATAAGCAGTGATAAATTCATCAATCGCGCCATCCATGACCGCCGAGGTATTCGACGTTTCACAGGAGGTGCGATGATCCTTAACCATGTTGTATGGATGAAAAACGTATGAGCGGATCTGGCTGCCCCATTCGATTTTCTTCTTGCTCTTGACGTATTCCTCGAGCTTCTTCTCTTCCTCTTCGCGGGCACGCTGGTACAAGCGCGCCTTGAGGACTTTTAGTGCAGATTCCTTGTTCTTGAGCTGGGAGCGCTCGGTTTGGCACTGGACGACGATGTTGGTCGGAATGTGCGTAATGCGGATCGCCGAGGAGGTCTTGTTGACGTGCTGGCCACCGGCGCCGGAAGCGCGGAAAGTGTCGATGCGAATATCGTCAGGATTGATTTCGATGAGAATCTCTTCGCCGACTTCGGGGAGAACGAAGACCGATGCGAAGGAAGTATGGCGGCGTTGATTGGCATCGAAGGGGGAAATTCGTACCAGACGATGGACGCCGGATTCCGACTTGAGGTAGCCGTAGGCATAGTCGCCGCGGACTTCAAGAGTGGCGGACTTGATTCCGGCCTCGTCGCCATCGGAGTAGTCAATCAGGTCAGCTTGATAGCCGTGGCGTTCGCACCAGCGAGTATAAAGGCGAAGCAGCATTTGCGCCCAGTCCTGCGACTCGGTGCCGCCGGCGCCGGGATGAATCGAGACAATGGCGTCGTTGGGATCATCGCGATCGGAAAGCAGGGTGCGAAGCTCGAAGTCAGCAAGGAGTCGGTCAAGTTCGACGTGTTGCTGTTGAAGTTCGACCTTGAGATCGGCGTCGTCGGAGGACAGTTCTTCGAGCGTTTCGAGGTCGCCGAGCGACTTTTCGAGCCGGGCGGACTCTTCCAACCATTTCTTTTCGAGGGAAATTTCCTTGAGAATGCCCTGTGCTTTTGCCTGATTGCCCCAAAAATTCTCTGCCAGCGTTAGCTGTTCGAGTTCCTTGAGCTTCGCCGCCTTCTTATCAAGGTCAAAGAAACTCCTTCAGCCGTTTGAAGCGTTCGGCTAATTCTTGTATGCTGGCTGTTTCCGTCAAATCTCCTCCAAATACAGGTTGCCAATCGGCGTAATTATAGTTGTTATTATGACAATGTCAACTGCAAGAAAAATCAACGTTTTCGGGCTCTCTCTTAAAGGGATGGAAGACCTGATGGTGGCGCACGGCGAGAAGCCGTTTCGCGGCCGCCAACTGTTTCAGTGGATCTATCAGAAGGAAGCCACTGAATTTACAGCGATGAGCAACTTCAACAAGGAGTTGCGGGACCTGCTGGATGCCAAACACGATGTTCGCCTTCCGGAGGTCGTGCGTAAGCAGCGTGATCCGGAGGATACCACTGCCAAATATCTGGTGAAGTTCTCCGACGGGGCGATGGTGGAAATGGTGCTGATTCCGGTGCGGGAGCGGCTGGCGCTGTGCATGTCGAGCCAGGTAGGGTGTTCGATTGGGTGTAAGTTCTGCGCGACCGGATTAGTCGGGTTTAAGCGCAATTTAAGTGCGGGCGAGATGATCGGGCAGTTTATGCTGGCGCGCAAACTCACCGGCGACAAAGAACTGGCGAATGTGGTGATGATGGGAATGGGGGAGCCGCTGCTCAATCTCGAGAATGTCGTGGAAGCGATACGAACAATTAGCTCGGAGCAGGGGCTGGGATTTTCGGCGCGCAAGTTTACAATCTCTACGGTGGGCTTGGTCAATGAAATTCGCAAATTGACGGAGATGCGATTGAAGTCGGGACTCGCGCTGTCACTACATGCGCCGATACAGAGCCTGCGCGAGCGGTTGATTCCGTCCGCGAAAGACAATCCGCTGGACAAATTGATTCCGGCTTGCCGGGAATATGCGCTGCAGTCGGGTGATCGAATAACGTTGGAATATATTCTGATTGCGGGGATCACCGACACGATGTTGTGCGCAAAGGAACTGGCGCTGTTGACACGCAAGATTCCGTGCAAGATCAATCTTATTCCGTACAATCCTATTGTTGATCCGAAGGGCGTGCCGCTGGCGCCGATCAAGGAAGTGAAAAAGGGACGGGTGGCGGCGATGCGCGGGACGACGGCAAGAACATCTGATGGACCCAGGCCGTACACGCCTTATGATTTTCGGACGCCGTCGCAGGATGCGATTGACCAGTTCCGGGAGTACTTGTATCCGCGCTGTCCGGCGGTGACATTGCGGACGCCGAAGGGGAGAAGGATTGCGGCGGCTTGCGGGCAGTTGGTGGCGCAGGTGGAGAAGGTGGCGGGGTAGGGGCGGACACACCTCGCCTTGATCGTGTTCGGAAACTCTACGATGTTCGACTGAAGTCGAACCCACAGAAGATATAGTTACCAACCGCAGTGGGTCTTGGCCCACCACTCCATTAGACGGACACACCCCGCCTTGATCGCGCTTGTTCCTCGCGCGTTCAAGGCACCCCTCTCAAGAGGGGACCTAACTAATAAACCACTATAGTCGGATTGCAGAATTGCCATTAAGTGGCAGGTCTCCGGGCGAGTGTGTCTAAATGGGGAGAGATTTCGGTAAGGAGACCTGCCCTACGAAACTGTTGAAAAACCGTCCGACAGTGTCATCCTGAGCCGCTACGCAGGCGAAGGATCTGTTCGCGTTGCGTCACAGAGACTAACAGATTCTTCACTTCGTTCAGAATGACACAGGAGGGGTTCTTCAACAGTCCCCGTGAAGGGGGAATAACAGAAGGTGATGGCAGAAGTTGATGAGAAAAGGGCATTGGAAGCGAACAATTTCTACTTGACATAATGCGGATGATTATATCCATTTAGAATTGCAGATAAAGGGTTGGAGGATCGGTGTCTTGTATGAAGAGCAAGCTACTATTCGGTGTTTTGAGGGCAGTGGTGGTGGTTGCCGGTATTGTCGTTGGCATATCGGTAAGTCAGTCTTGCAGCGACAAACCGTCTGATGAAGGAGACAACGACACCCTGAAGCCGCCACCGTGGCTGCAGACGAAAGTTGATTTTTTTGCCGCTTGGTCACCGGACGGTTCGAAGATAATCTATACTCGCGACCCTGCCGGATCCGGCAAAGACACTTCCTGGCAATTTGGCGGATTCATCCATGACATAACTACGGGAAAAGATACCTGCATCTGGCCTAATGTGAAGTTTGATGGCTTCTCATGGTCACCGGATGGACAAAAAGTCGCCTTGACCCAGAATGCGCAGGTCTGGGTCTATGATTTTGCCAATGGCTCCAAGAGACAGATCACTCACCAAAATCGCAATTTCTCGGTTTCTTGGTCACCCTGTGGTGATAAGCTAATATTCTTCTATCGCACAAGCACCGGCGGCCTTTTCGTTTACGATTTTGCGGTCGATTCGATCACGCATGTACCTGGCCGCAATGAGGCTGCTTCTGGCGACTGGATGCCCGATTGCTCGACACTTGTGCTGATGGACTCCTGTGGGCCCAAAGTATGTGATCTTTTCGGCTATAATCTTTACACCGACTCTCTGTGGATCATTGATCGTACACCAGGCTACAAGGGAGATCTCGCTGTTTCTCCTGACGGAAAGGCGGTAGTTTTTACTTCGCAATATCAGCTTTGGAAGGTGGGCACAAGTGGGGATGAGGCAATGCAACTAACAACGGAGGGAGGAGGACATCCCGATTGGTCGCCGGATGGTCAATGGATAGTCTATACCAAGGTAAACTTCTGGAATGGCTATCTGTGGTTGATGCGGCCAGACGGATCGGAGAAGCACCAGATTACGTTTTGAGAATGTTTGAGAGGCTGGGGCAATCGCAAGAAAGGGTTAGTTCTTAAACGAGAATTTGATGGCGTCGCGGTTGCAGGTGGAGAGACATTCGCCACAGGAGGTGCAATCGGGAAGGCCGAAAGAGTCTGCCTTGATCAAGGGCTTGATCGTGGGGCAGGGGGCCTTGATGACGCAGACGCCGCATTCGTTGCACTTGGTGCGGTCGATACGGATTTTGCCGGGGGCGATTTTTTCAAGCAGCCAGCTAATGGCGCCAATCGGGCAGATTAGATAACAGAAGGGGCGGTAAATGATCAGGCTGGCGATGACCAGAATCGTCATCATGATGATCCATTGTGTTCCAACACCCCAATGCAGGTACTCGAAATAGTTGATCGGGTCGTAGATATTGTAGGCGCTGTAGGCTTTCCAGATCGGCAGTTCAAGATGGCCGAGTTCGCCGCCCAAGGCATCCATTGATTCTTTGACATAGAAGAAAGTAATAAAGAACATCGCCAACAGTCCCATTCGGAAAGAATTGAAGGCTGTGAAACTGAACTGCTTGACACGCCATTTGAAAGGGATCTTGTTGACTATCTCTTGAAATGCGCCAAGGGGGCAGACCCAGCCGCAGAAAGCTTTGCGATAAATCAGGCTGGGGACAAAGATCACGAGTGTCAGCGCTAAGAATCCGACAAACCACTGGCCCCAGGTGAAGCGGAACATAAATAGCTTGGTAACACCGCACATCGGGCTGGGATGGACAGGGAGCACCAGTTCGCTGCCGAAGAGGAAGAAGATGATGACGACTCCGAGTATGCGAATCCAGCGATTGACTTTGACGAAGAACAGCACGCCGATACCGACAAGCATGAGCGCCATCATCACCAGATGCTTAGTTCGAGTGAGCATTTCCCACAAAGTGGGTTCGCGCTCAGCTTCTGCCTGGTCGGCTACGTGGTTTTCTTCAGTCAATAAGGCGGATGAGGTCGAATCAGCGGCAGTAATGGCGGCAGAATCAGAGTGATTGTGGACGATGGCGCTGTCGGCTGATTGAGCTTGAAGGGAAACGGTCAGCGTGAGGCTCAAGAGGAGCAGACCAAGAAGTCGAGCGATTGATCCACGAAACATGAATCTACAATACGGCAGAAGCCCCGATCTGTCAAGAAGAACATCGAGAAAAATATCCGCGAAAATGTAATTAGTTGATTTTCTTGCGGAGTTGATCCAAGCGGAAGGGCAACGTAAATGGCTGAGGAGTCGGCTTTTCGGCTGAACTGGAATCAAGCACCTGGTCAGTCAATGTCATCATGACGGCGGTCAGAGCGCCACAGACGTACCAGTGTGCGCGAAAGAGGGAATGACCGAAGATTGACGTAATAAACAAAGCGCCGATTGAGCAAGTGATGGCGTAGGAGATCCACATGTACGCGTGGTCGCTCTTGCCGGCGGCTTTGAGGCGTTTGCGCAGGCGGAAGTTGGACCTCACGATGTACCAGATCAGCGCGCCGAAGGTTATCAATCCAACCAACCCCAATTCGGAAATGATTTGGACATACATATTGTGCGGCCGGAGGAATGCGTGGGTATCGGAGTAGTCTCCCGACCCGTATGCAAGGGGGAAACAGTCGACGCCGATACCGGTGATCGGATTGGCTTTAAACATGCCCCATCCGGCTTTCCAGGCATCGATGCGTCCCTCGGATGATGGATCGCGCTCTTCGTTGAAAATCGAAGCATACCGCATCTGATATTGAGGGGGGAGAGCGAACCAGCCGATTATCAAAACGAAGATCGCGACGACGGCGGTGATCATTTTCTTCTTTGAAACCAACCAAACGGTAAAAGCGACACTCACCAAGCCGATGACGCCGGCGCGAGAGCCGGTGATCGCAATAGTAAAAATGCCGGCGGCGAGGAATACGAGCGGGACGATTTTCAGAATATTGTTCTTTATCCACTGGACAGAAAACAGCATGAACGGGAGAGCGAGCATGATCGAAACTGCAAGGGTATTGGGATCGGTGCCTGCCAGCCCTTCGGCGCGCTCGATGCCTTGCGCGACAACCAACGTCCCGGAGAAATATGCGATAGCGGAACTGATGGCGTTATAGCCGCCGGCAAGCATGAAGAGCCAGATGAATCCTTTGAGGCGCAATTCCGTGGTCAACACATTGATTAACGCGACGTAGTAGACACAGACCCAAAGGAAATCGATGCCAAACCAAAATGATTGATAAGACCAGAACGAGAGAGGAACGGAGGCGAAAACAGCTGCGGCGAAAAATCCGATGTACTTGGTCATTGGTTCGCGGAATACGATGAAGTGCTCACCGCGATACTTCCGATGAATGACTAAGGAGACGATAAGTGCCGCCAAGATCAAGCGGGGCGGGCGCAGGGCTTCGATCTGTGTCCAGAGGACCTCGGGCTTGACGATGATCACTATGTAATAGAGAATGAGGCCAAAATAGGGATAGAGAGCGATCAACACGCCGGCGAAAAGCACCAGGATGATTCCGGTGATGATGAGCGGCGGGACGAAGAGCGTGATCAAACCTAAGGCAACGGCGGTCAAGATGTAGAGGGCAATTCCGATGCCACGGGGAGTAACCAGCGTTGGGGTCGGTGGAGTAACGCTATAGGTGGATTCAGGCTTGTTCGGATCGACCATGATGTTAATTAACGGATCGTTGGGGGATTGGACAACAGCATTTCAAGGGGTGCCGGAGCTATGGCGCCAGCAGCCACTCTTTGAACTTTGCCAGAGCCCGGCCACGATGAGAGATTTGGTTCTTTTCATCGGGAGTCATCTGCGCGTAAGTTTTTTGTGCGGGCGGGTAGAAAAAGACGGGGTCATACCCGAAGCCGTTAACGCCCTGCATTGACTCGGCGATCACGCCATTGACTTCGCCACGAAGGCAGTGGTCGCCGCCCTGGTAAGTTACACCGATTACTGTTGCGAAACGAGCCATGCGTTTATCGAAGGGCAAACCGGCAAGTTCTTTGAGCAGTTTGCGATTGTTGTCTTCAAAACTGCTGTGGGGACCGGCATAACGGGCAGAGTAGACGCCGGGGGCGCCGTTGAGGTGTTCCACCTCAAGACCGGTATCATCGCCGATTGCAGGTAAATAATACTGGGAGAAGATCAAGCGCGATTTCAGCAGAGCGTTTTCTTCGAGTGTTGTGCCGGTTTCTTCGATGTCGGGGAAGTCCTCAAGATCGTCGCGCGTCAAGATTTTGACGCCGGTATCTTTGAGCATTGCAGTCATTTCGGCGATCTTGTGTTTATTATTGGTGGCCAGAATCAGTTTCTCGAATTTCATATTTCATCCAGATCAGTATTTGGTGATGTCGATTCGCATGGCGTTGCGCACTGTGTCACCGAGAAAGTGACGCGCTGTTTGAGCGAACTGGTCGGGAACATCAGAGACGTAAAACTTGCGTTCGCCGTCAGTGCCCTTGGGATTGAGCCGGCTTCCTGCCGCCAATCGCTGTGCGACCACGCGGGCAGTCTCACGGGCGGAGTCGATGAGTTGCACTGTCTCGCCGAGAACCTGCCGGATAATTGGTTTGAGAAGGGGATAGTGAGTGCAGCCGAGAATGAGGGTGTCGATTCCATTGTTCTTGAATGGTGCTAAATACTCTTCGGCGATTAGATAAGTCGCACGTTTGTCGACATAGCCTTCTTCGACCAGCGGCACGAAGAGTGGACAGGCCATGCTGAAAACGCGCAGTTTGGGATCAATTCGTTCCAAAGCGCGCGCGTAGGCATTGGAGTGAATGGTGCCGGCCGTGCCGATTACGCCGATGCTGCCGTTCTTGGTTGCGCCGGCGGCGCTGACAGCGCCGGGTTCAATTACGCCAATCGTTTCAATCGTGAATTCACTGGTCAGTGTGTCGAGCGCGAGTGCCGATGCGGTATTGCAGGCAGCGACCACCAGTTTAACGCCTTGTTCAATGAGGAAGCTAATATCCTGGCGGGTAAACTGCGTGATGATTTCTTTTGACCGGCCGCCATATGGGGTGCGCCCGACATCGCCGAAATAGACGACGTCCTCGGAAGGGAGCAGTTGGAAGACTTCTCGGGCGACGGTGAGACCGCCAAGGCCGGAATCAAAAATTCCGATCGGACTACTGCGATCCGGCATTGGCGCGGGCCTCTCTTTCGTAGCGTTCGATAAAGCGCATCAAACCGGCAAAAATACTTTCGGCGGCGAGTTGGCGGAAGTCATCCTGGCCGAGAAGGCGTTCTTCAATCTTGTTCGATATGAATGCAACCTCGACCAATACTGAGGGCATCCGCACGTGGTTCAAGACGCGGAAACCGGCCTGATTGATGCCACGCGAGCGGATGTTAAGATTTTTCTTCATTTCATCCTGGACGACTTCGGCCAACTGTTGCGACTGCGCCAAGTATTCGGTCTGAAGCAGGTCCATGATGATAAAATCGAGTTCTTCTTTGCCCTTGCGCGGTGTCTCGGGCAGTTGAATATCAAAATCGGAGTTCTCCAGAAGTTCGGTGATGCGGGCTTCGTCACTCTTGGCTGCGGCAAGGAAGTATGTCTCGGAGCCGGAAGCGTTTTTCTCTTCAGAGGAATTGGCGTGGATCGACACGAACAGATCGCCATTAGCATCGTTAGCCATTTTGGCGCGGTCTTCAAGCCCGACAGTGACATCACTGCGGCGAGTGAGAACCGGCTTGATCCGCTTCCCCTCGAGGAGGAGTTTCTCAAGCCGCAGTGCGATGTCCAGAGTGACTTCTTTTTCGCGCAGGCCGTTACGGCCTACAGCGCCGTCATGTTCACCGCCGTGGCCGGCGTCGATCACAACAATGTCAATTGGATTAAAGCTGTCGTGGCGATTGATGATGCCAGTGTCGGAATCGGCATTGAGAAAACTGGAGTTTTCAAGAGAAATCTGAATGCGATGCGGGTCGGAAGCATAGTTGGTATGGAAGCGCGTGACAGTCTGGCGCATCTGAATCGACACCTGGGCAGTATTGTCAAATTGAAAAGCCCGGCTGGCGATGATCTTTTCCGAACGCCGGTCGATTCCAAAGTCAAGGGCATTGACCAATCCGCCGGGTATGGTCACATTGATCCAGTTGCCCTCGCTGACGAAAACTTCAAAGTCGAGTTTCCGCGTCAGCATGATCTCGAGCAAGTCGCCGTTAACTTTCTCCTGGATGGAGGCGCCGACAATATTGTAGCCGCGATCGCTGGCCGTCAGTGCCCCGCGCTTTTTATCAAAGACAATCACGCGTTCCAGAACATCCGAGAGCAGATATGAGAGCTGATTGACCGGAAGATATAGGTCATCGACATAAAAGATCGGTGGATGAACGAGATTGTAAGGGTGACCATCGACGGTGCAGAAGATGTTTCCCATAATGAACTCAATGCCGCGGCCCGAAAGAGTGGCAGTGAAGCGCGACGATTTTTCATCCCAACGCCCGCGTGCCTGGAGCGCACTGAAAAGATCGCCTGCCGAGACATAGTCGACCTGCTCCATAGTCATTTTGCGAATCGGGGTTTGTTTGCCGAGGCCGCTTAAGTAGACCGTATTTTCGGCTGCCGAAGCAAACGCCGCCAAAGCAACCAACATGATCAAGACAAGTTTCATATCCGCTGTTATACCAGACCCTTAACGGCCATGTTCCTTCATTTTGCGGTCGATTTCGCGGCGGGCATCGCGATCGGCAATTGAGGTTCGTTTGTCGTGCAGTTTCTTGCCGCGAACGAGCGCCAATTCGATTTTAGCGACCTTATTTTTGAAATAGATGCGCAGCGGCACCAGACTCAGTCCGCGCTCGACCGCACGTGCATAGAGTTTGCGCAGCTCCTGTTTATGCATTAGCAGCTTGCGTTTGCGCACCGGCTCATGATTATGGACGTTGCCATGTTCATAGGGTGTGATGTTCATGCTGTGAATCCAGAGCTCACCGTTATCAATAGTGGCGTAGCTATCAGCGAACTGGACTTTGTTCGCCCGCAGCGATTTGACCTCGGTTCCAGCCAATACGATGCCTACCTCGAAGGTGTCGAGGATTTCGTACTCGTGCCGGGCTTTGCGGTTTTGAGCGATATTTTTGATGCTGGCATCATCCATAAGCTTGATGATACGATTCAACGTGCTAAACCGCAATGAGTTTTGGGGAAAGCCGGGGCATTAACTTTACCTTGACCGCATGGAGCGATAGCTATATCGTTCACCGATTTGACAAGTCAACGCAATGGCGCGTCTTAGGAGAGTGATAGATATTCGCACCCGAATTTTGCTGATCTGCTGGCTGACTTTCTGTTCCACTTCATTGAGCTTCGGAGCGACGCTTTCGGGGTTTGTTTACGACCGATCCAACGACAAGCCACTTGCGGGTGCGTTGGTTACCCTCATCGAACCCGGACTGACAACAGTCAGTGATTCCACCGGCTATTTCCAGTTTGTCAACCTGGAAGGGGGACTTTACGATCTCGAAGTTTCTCTGGCAGATTACCATACAGGGAATCTGCGTCGTGTGCGCCTGGGATCGCGGCAGGATGTGGAAGTCGAAATCCGCATCAAGCCGATTACGGCAGAAGAGCGGGCTAAAAATCCAAATCCAGTATTTCGATTGGGGAGAATCAAGGGAACTGTAACCCGTGCCGGCACGAATGAGACATTGCCGGGAGCGGTAATCAGGGTTCAGGAACTTGCGCAAGGCGCGCAGAGCGATGTTAACGGAGAGTATGTCATTGACAAAATCAAGCCGGGCCGGTACACGATCGATGCAGTAATCATCGGATTCAAGCAGGTCAGGAATTACGCCATCGAAGTATATGCGGGGGAAGATTCTCACCTTGATTTTGCGATGGAGGAGACAGTTCTGCCGCTTGGGAGCGAGGTCATAGTCTATGGCGAGCGGCCGATGATGGATCCAACCGTACCGGCGGCGATACGGACAATTCAGCCGAAGGAAATTGCCCACGGAACGGTCCGAGACCTGGGGGAAATCCTGAAAGAGCTCCCCGGCGTAGTCGAGATCGATAAAGAACTTCATATCCGCGGCGGGCGGACCTACGAAACGCAGTATATGATCGATGGGGTATCGGTCAGCGATCCACTGATTCGAAGGGGCTATGGATTGTCACTGAACGCGAACTCGATCAAAGAATTGAATCTCTATTCGGGCGGAGCGAATGCCGAGTTTTCACAGGCGACTTCGGGTATAGTTGAAGTTACGACAAAGGAAGGGCAGGAGAAGCTTTCCGGAACGGTGAATTATCGCAACGATCATTTTATGGGCAAATCGGGGTTCAACACTGACCTGGTGGAGGGAAGTTTCTCCGGTCCAGAACCGCTGAGCTCGAAGCTGTTGAAGTCGGCCGGCCTGCCGGGTCGAACATTTTTCTTCTGGTCGGGGAATTTTTCGTTGAGCGACACGTACCTGCCTTACTCAAGCAGCCTGTACTCTTCGACATTGGGGGGTACCTCGTTTGCGCCAAGGTCTGACAACCAATACTCGACATTGATGAAACTGACTTGGAAGATATCGCCCCTGGTGAAGCTGTCATTGTCACACTCGGCGGCGGCGAATATCAACCAAGACCGCAGTATCATCGAGACGCGCATTCGGACGATTGATTATTCCTATGGTTATGCGTTTGATTACGGCGAAAACCTTGACAATTACAACACTTTCACGCAGAAATCGAATCAGCAGGTTGTCAGTCTCGACTACCGGCTCTCATTGGCAAAGCAGCTGCGGCTGATCGCTTCACGATTCTTCACCACCTTGCGGTCTGATGTTCGCGGAAAGCGCTGGACCGATTATGTGCAGCCGAGCGACAACTGGCCGGACACGATAATTGCCTCGCCGGACAGCTCGGTGTACACGGTAATCAAAGGCGATGGATTCTGGGATGTCGGCGACGGCGATACCTGGTACGATCACTACATCGAGAACTATGGATTCAAGACGACCTACGAAACAGAGGTTGAAGCCAACTATAAGGTCAAGGTTGGTCTCGAAAGCGAGCACCAGACAGTGCAGGTGCTGGACATTTACAAGCCATGGCTCGGAGATTCGGGGTTTGGTTTGAATTATGACGCCTACCGCGCAAAGCCATCGACCTACGGGGCGTTTGTACAGAACAATCTGAATCTGCAGGGAATGGTATTTGATTTTGGATTCCGCTACGACTTGTGGTTTGTCGGGAAGTACGCTGAAGATGCACTGGCGAACGACAGCATTTCGGTATTGAGCGAGGTCTTGCGGCAGCAATTCAATGAACAGACCAACGAGGTGCTCGGCAGGCGGGCGCGCGGGACGTTTTCGCCCCGATTTGGAATAGCCAATTTGTTGAGCAGAAATCTGACGCTGTTTGGATCGTACTCGCGATTTGCGCGAAAGCCGGCGCCGCAATACTTATATGCCAAATTGTATACACCATCACAGGCGAGCTATCAGCTTTACGGCAACCCGGCGTTGGATTTTGAGAAGGTCACTAATATCGAAGTCGGATTGAAGTATCTACCCAATGACAGAAGCGCCATCGGAATCTCCGGGTACATCAAGTACATCGGCGACTACATTGCGGCGACGGCGGTAGCGCCCGATCCAAGATTCCCGGACGAAACGTATTTTCTCTACTTCAATCTGGACTATGCAACGAGCCAGGGCGTGGAGTTGGAGTATCTTCACGACTACACAGATGTATTCAGCCTGTCCGCCAATTGCGCTTTCAGTAAAGCGCGGGGAGAACGTTCACTGCCGGCGGATATACTTCGCGGGCTCCAAGCCAGATCAGAGGGCGAGATCTACAACGACGTGGCGTTCGACTGGGATAAACCGTGGCAGTTCGTGCTCAAGGCGAACTTCAGTGTACCGGCCAAAAAGGAGCCGGAATTCCTGGGGATGAATCTACCGAGCGACTGGAACCTGAATATCAAAGCCTGGGGACAGGCCGGGAAACGATATACGCCTTACCGCCAGACGACGGATGAGTTTGGATTCATCAAGTATGTCCCGGATGGCGAGACGAATTCGAAGATCGGACCGTGGTGGAACTCACTCGATTTGTCGTTCCAAAAATATTTCCGCTCGGGGAAATATACGATTACGTTCTATCTTGAGGGGACGAATATTCTCGACCACAAGAATGTAACCTTGATTAATCCGCTCACCGGCGAAGAGTACCGCGAAGGCGATACGATACCTACCGGCGGAAATCTGTTTGAGTTACCGCCATTGTCATACGAACTGCCGTTGTGGAATAATCCGACAAAGTACCTGGCACCGCGCCAGATCAAGTTCGGGTTGGGGGTGAGTTTCTGATGAAGCTGAGGGTCAACTATCGAGTCGCTCTCTTTGTTGGGGCAGTATTAATGCTGGTTGGATGTGCCGACAAAACGCCGTTGCCGTCGGATTTACCGGCTCCAGTGTATGGCGGAATCGATACGAACTATGTGGTGGTCAATCCAATTTGGACTGAAGTCAATGGGCGGGCATTGAGCCGGCCAAATGATGTGTATGTCGGGTACGATCAGCAGATTTATATCTGTGATACCGGTAACGATCGCGTTTTGAAACTTGATGTCGATGGAAGTTTCCTGGAGGAGTATCCGGTGGTGCATCCTGTCGCAATTTCGCAGGATCGTGGATTGGACTTGTTGGTCGTGTGCGGTGACTATTCACGCACGGAGCAGGTGGAGGGAAGAGACACCGTGATCTGGTATGGCGATTCAGTGTTCCGGAGACGCTTCCGCGGAAATGGCCCATTCGAGCGGGTATTCCAGGCACAATTCCCTTATGCCATAATCAATCAGCGGGAAGTGCATGCGGAGTACTGGTCGGTTGCGGCCTCAAACACGCCGCTCAAGAATTATTATCTGACGGATTTTTGGGTCGGGAGAATTCTTGACTTTCGCGCAGACGATGTTCCGATCAGGGAGTATTTGAGCGAAGGATTAGAACTGGGAAAGACGCGCTACCCTTCGGATCTTTATCCTTATCAAATCGGCGGACAAAACTACATCGCGTTGGCGCAAGCGGCCGGCAATATTGCTGTGCAGATATTCAGTCTGCCAAACTGGATTTCTCCCTATATGGAAGGCGACACATTGCCGCCGATGATTACGTTCCAGGCGCGGGCGTACAAGGATATAGCAGTGGATGATCAGTCAAATTTCTACCTGTTGTTGGATGCGCCGGATCCGTTGCTGCAAGGGGATTACTATTTCTACAAATTTGACCGGCGCGGCCAGACGTTACTGGCGTTTGGTGAATTGGGATCCGGCGAGCGGCAGTTCAACAGCCCGCAGGGAATCTGTCATTTCGAGGGAATCCTCTATATTGCCGATGCCGGGAATAATCGCATTGTCCGGTATCAATTGACTACCGAGACTCGGCAGTAACGATCGGGGCAATTTTCGCTTGCATTTAGGTTGACAGAATCTATATTGGCAATCCCAAGCCAATGCCGAAGTGGTGGAATTGGTAGACGCGCTGCGTTCAGGGCGCAGTATCCGCAAGGATGTGGGGGTTCGAGTCCCCCCTTCGGCAGAATTGTTTCACCCGCCTAAAATCACCAAGTACCAAGCAAAAATCGAATCAGTTGTTTTGTTTCTCCAGTTGCTGTGCGGCGGCGGCACGAATCTATCTGTCAATTCCGACGCCGACTTCATTAGGGTCAGCCTTGGTGGTATCAGATTTTGGGCTGATCCAGAGCAGGCCGTTTCCCACCCGCGTGTCGGTGTAGGTGTCATTTCCTCCGGCGTCCACAAAAACACCAAATGTACGCAAGTAGGTGCGGGCGCCCTGGGTGAGGCCGCGAGCGCCGCCGAGATTGAAACCACCGCTGGAGCTATAGTGGTCGTTGCCGTTCCAGTCGTGGAAGATACCGATACCCTGAAAATTGCCGCCTCCGAGCGAGAGGCCCGGCGCATAGTAAGTATCATTACCGGCACGCTCGTTGAAGTAGCCGATATTGAAATCATGTCCGGAACCGATGGACATGTTCATTGTCGCATTGTAGGTGTCATTACCGGCGAAGTCATCGAGATAACCGATGGCGAAGTGCGCTCCTGATCCAATGGTATACCAGACGCTGTGGTAATCGTCATTGCCGGCGCCATCGAGGAGCATACCAAGGGCAAACCAGTAGCCACAGCCCTGTGCGAACAGCCCGGCTGAATATTTGTCATCACCGGAGATATCGCATAATATACCAACTCCACCGGCCCAGCTGTGACCGTCGAGATAGTCGGCGCGTTTGCCAAAGCCGACTCCCTGTGCCAGTGAGGAATTGTGCTCCTGCGTTTGTTGACCGGGACTAAAAAGAATGCTGTCTTCGGCAACGTACGCATCATTGCCCGAGAAGTTGATGCAGAGTCCACAGCCCATGGTGTAGCCGTAGCCTTGGGAGTTTGACCAGCAGTAGAGGGAGTCGTTGCCGGTGCTATCACTTAAAACGCCGATGCCAAAAGCCGCACTGCCCTGCGAATAGGATTTCGCTACATATCTGTCATGCCCGTTGTTGTCGATGACGGCACCTACGCCGAAGATCCCGCAGCCTTGCGCGACGTTCCTGGCTTCGTAGAGGTCGTCTCCGGTTTTGTCGATGACGACCGACATTCCCAAGACAGCGCCGCCAATTCCGGGTGAGGTTGAGTCGGCCGAAATGTACTTGTCATTGCCGGATACATCGATTATCGCGCAGAGCGGGTAGTTGGCCGGGAATCCAGAAATGCGGTAGGTGTCGTCACCTCCCGGGTCAAGGATCAACAATGGTGGTATCTGGTACGTGTACTCTTCAGCGCCCTTCGTGCCAATCACGAGTAGGCCATATTCCGATTGAGTTTCCAGACGTGAATCGGGGAAGGCGCAAAACTCAAGGGAGTCGGCAGTTCTTCGGAGGGCTTCAGCGATGTCTTCGGCACCTCCGACCATTCGATTGAAGTCGATGGCCGTCGCAAACTCCTCGACCATGTCATTATGCCTCTGGCTATCGGCGACAAAGTAGTCGTAAATCTGCCGGCGGGAATCAGAGATGTCCATTCGTTCGAACGCTTTTGTAAACATCGACTCGTCGTCCCCAAGCAGCGCGTAGACCAGGTCAATTTTGGCTCGAAGTGGAGCGTACTTCGGTTCGGCAAGTAGATTGATCGAAGCAGTGAATGAGTTCTGCGGCAGAGAATCCAAGAGTCTCTTATATGGCTCGAGGGGATCGCCGATGAGTCCGCGACGCACAGGGCAATCGATTTTGCGTCCGGCGTTGGCTATCAGGGCGGTAACATTGCCACAGTCGGCCGTGAACGACTCGAGGTTCATTTGGCCGTATTTGGGAAGCTTGAGCGGATTCTTGTGAAACATCGTGAAATACGTCAGGCGCCAGGTATCGCCGCCCCAGGTTGCCATTTCATCCTGATCGAAGCGGATATCTTCGCGGGTCATGCCGACCTGCGCCATGGCTGAATCAAACAGGCTGAAGTCCTGCGCAGTTAGTAGCGCGGGCATCGCGACGAGAACGGCCAGTGTTATCAAGTATTTCATAGTTATCTCCAATTCAGTTTGATCGGGAATATAGATGCGGGCAGGCGAATGGCAAACCTTAAAGTCTTGGGTTAATGACTTAAGGAACGGCCGACGCGGATTAAATCGCCGCAGCAATCGGGCAAGTGGAGATGATAATGGATGAATTGGTTGCTTTTCCGACAAAAATACTATTATATTATCTGAGATGTTAGGAACTGGAGGTTTATACGAGCACACAACTTGACGTTAAGGGGCAGCAACTGACATTGAACGAAGAGGGATTTCTAACTGACCCTTCTGCGTGGGATAAGGAAGTCGCAATTGCTTTGGCAAAGACACAGGAAGGGCTTGAAGAATTGACAGCGGAGCATTGGGCAGTGCTCGAGTTTATTCGAGGCCACTTCCTCGAGACCAACATGGCACCGATGGTTCGCGCCGTCTGCAAAAACACCCGCTTACCGCTCAAGCGGATATACGAGCTTTTTCCATCGGGTCCTGCCAAAGGGGCCTGCAAGCTTGCGGGGCTGCCAAAACCTGACGGTTGTGTGTAGGTGAGCTCTTGATTCCGTTTTGGCTCATTCTCATGGTGATCGTCGCCGCGATGTTTGCGGTGTTCGGTGTTATACTCACCATTGTGACGAACAGGAAATTCGGAAATCGAAGCGAACTCGCTCCACCAGCCGGCAACCGATGGGGCGGCGTGCAATACGCACTGTTTGCCGGAATGATGCCGTGGGCAAAGGAAAGCGCCAGGCAGCATTTGCTGACATACTTTACAGGAATAGTTTACCACCTCGGTATTGCGTCAGGATTCGTCATATTGATCGCCACCATTACTTCGTGGCAGCTTGCGGAGTCATTGAAGATCACAATGATTGTGTTGTCGTTGCTTGGTGCCATCGCCGGCATCGGCCTGCTCGCTAAGCGCGCAGTTACGCTTTCGCTCCGAGCCATCAGCACACCGGATGATGTTATCGCGAACGGGCTGGTGACAGTTTTCCTGATCGCTGCGGCATCAGTATTGTGGTTGCCACAATTCACGACTGCGTATCTGTTAATCACGACGTTATTGCTGGTTTACATACCGCTGGGGAAGATCCGGCACTGCTTCTTGTTCTTCTTTAGCCGCATCGCGTTTGGGCGATTCTTCGGCAGGCGTGGTGTACTGCCGCGTCAGGCGGTAAATGCAAGGGATTTGAATGTCGGCTGATGATGAAGAAGTTCGCCTGACCTGTGCCAGACCGGCATCAAGCTCCGATTTGGAGCGTATGCTTACGGCTTTGGCTGAGACGATTGACGCCGATCTCGCGACCCAAATGCAGACCTGCGTCCATTGCGGACTCTGCGCCGAGACCTGCCATTACTTCCTGGCGAGTCGTGGAGCAAAAGACCTTCCTGCCTACAAGGCAAATCTGGTTGCGTCGGTGTTTGCACGGTATCACACGATATCCGGACAGTTCTTGCCATTCTTGAACAACGCGAAAACTCTTGATGCGGAACTCGTTCGTGAGTGGATCGATGCACTGTATGGCCGGTGTTCGCTTTGCGGCAGGTGCACCATCAACTGCACGATGGGTATCAGTCTTGAACGGATTATTCGTGCCGGAAGGTCCGCTATTGCATCAGTCGGAATGGTACCAAGCGAGCTTCAATCGACAGTTGAAAAAGCCGTGAACACCGGCAACAACATGGGAATTACCCAGGAAGAGTGGATCGAGACTGTTGATTGGCTTCAGGATGAGTTGCGCGGCGAGACTGGGGACCAAGCTGCCGAAATGCCGATTGATCGAGAGCGGGTGGATATTCTTTACGCAATCAATCCACGCGAGGCGAAGTTCTATCCACTCTCTCTTCTGGCGGCGGGCAAGGTGTTCTATGCGGCGAAGGCGAGTTGGACTTTTGCGTCTGATGCTTATGATGTCACCAATTACGCGCTCTTCAATGGAGATAATGAAGTCGGCGCGTTGATTGCGCGACGTCTGCAGGAGACAGCAAAGAAGCTCGGGGTAAAACGGATAGTCTTGGGCGAATGCGGTCACGGGTTCAATGCCAATCGCTGGGAGGGTGTGGAATGGCGCCGGAGCGATGAAGATTTGCCGATGACGAGCATCCTTGAGTTAATAGAGGGGTATCTCAAGGAAGGCAGAATCAAAGTCGACCCGACACAGAATCAGAAGCGGTACACACTTCACGATCCCTGCAATCTCGTCAGGCTCGGTGGTGTCAGCGAGCCACAGCGTTACTTGCTTAGTAAAGCGGTGTCTGATTTTGTCGAGATGTCGCCGAATCGGGAGAACAATTTCTGTTGCGGCGGCGGGGGCGGACAGCTTTCGATGACTCGCTTCGCCGATCGAAGGATTGAGGCGGGTAAGGTCAAAGCGGATCAGATAAGGGCGACCGGAGCCAAGGTGGTCGTCGCGCCGTGTCATAATTGTATCGATCAACTTTCGGAGTTAAGCAAACACTACAAGCTGAATGCGGAAGTGAAAACTATCACGGAAATAGTCGCCGACGCGATTGTGTTTCTGCCGGAGACCCCGGCTAACGCTGCTTCGCCAGAGTCATAGTTTCGCTCAATTCGGCAATCTCTTCCACAGCAGTGACCGCTTTCAAGATATCGTCATCGGAAGTGAATGGGCCGATACCAAAGCGGACGGCGCCGTGAATTTTGTCGGTGCCGAGCTGTTCATGAACAAGCGGGGCGCAGTGCAGGCCGGTGCGAGAGGCAATATCGTGATCGACGTCAAGCATAGTGCCGACTTCGGCAGCTTCAATGCCCTTGATATTAAACGCCAAGACGCCGATGTGATTGGTCAGGTCGTCCTGACAATAGAGAATGACGTGGTCAATCCGGCTTAATCCATCGCGGAGCAATTTCAGAAGCCGCATTTCACGGCGTTCGATCGTTTCCATGCCCTGCTCTTCAAGCCATTTCACACCCGCGTTAAGACCGGCAATTCCCGGCAGATTCGGAGTACCGTATTCAAGTCGATAGGGGTACTCGTCGAGGTGCGCGCGATGGGCAGAACGTACTCCGGTACCACCGGCGCGCGTGTGGCGAATTTCAACGCCTTCGCGGACGTAAAGACCGCCGATTCCCATCGGACCCATCAGCGACTTATGGCCGGTAAACGCGATGATGTCGATATTCATCGCCTGTAGGTCGACGGGTATTTTGCCGGCGGATTGTGATGCGTCGACCAAAAGCAGGATGCCGCGCTCACGACAGAGCTTGCCGATTGCCGCGATGTCCTGCACTGTGCCGATTACGTTGGAGCCATGATTGATGGCAACCAAGCGGGTGTTCTTCCGGAATCGGCGGGCGATGTCATCCGGGGAGACAAAACCCTTCGGGTCGAAGGGAACGTAGTCAACTTCAACTTGACTGTCGCGCGAATGGTGAAAGAACGGGCGCAGGACCGAGTTATGCTCGAGATTGGTGGTGATGGCGTGATCGCCGGGCTGGAGCGTGCCGTAGATGGCGAGATTCAGGGCATCGGTGGCATTATAGGCAAAAATGAGGCGGTTGGGATCGGTGCCGTTGAAGAATTTGGTCAGAAGCTTTCGGGTTTCTTCAACTATTGAACCGGCAACCAGGCACATGTCATAACCGGAACGTCCGGGATTAACTCCGTAGTTGCGGTAGAAGGTGTCCATTTTTTGGTAGACGACTTCGGGTTTGGGAAATGTTGTCGCACCGTTATCAAGATAAATCATTCGTTCAATCCAGTCGCCCTAAAGTGGACTTGTTTCGCAAACAGTATAGTGTAAATGGTTGAATAAGTCAACAATTGAGAATGACGTGGAGCTTAAATTCAGTGGTAATCGATTGTCATAGCAATTGGGGCGTGAGCGATTCTCCACTTTGCATCACTAATTTCATCGGAGCAATACCAACTTTCTGACAAAACTATCGGAGCCATTGGTAATGCGCGCGAAGTAGACGCCGGAGGCGGCGGGTCTGCCGGATTCGTTGTTGCCATCCCAGGTGAATCAGTAGCCACGCTACGTTCGGGGCGCAGTATCCGCAAGGATGTGGGGGTTGAGCTCTTTTTCCACAAATGTCATTCACCTGTAATAATCAATACCTTGACTTTGCTTTGGCCAAAGTGGTTTCGTTTGCGAGTTTTCAGCCTACCGTCTCAAGATCAGATGGTTACTTTTTGATGGTCGAAATGTCCGAGCAGAAGTATAACAGGTGTGGTACTTAACGACACAAAGGAGGATTTCTGCGAGTTCTTCTCATTTCGCCGCGCATGAGTTTGCGCCCGATGGATACCGAACTCAAGCGGAGAATGTCACCACCGCTTTCGTTACTGATGCTTGCCGCTCTAACACCCTCGCGCCATGAGATAACAATTGCGGATGAAAACGTCTCGCCTCTGCCCAGATTTGAAGGATTCGATCTTGCGGGGATAACGGTAAATGTCGACGCCTCCCCGCGAGCCTACGAAATTGCGGGTCAACTGCGCAAATGCGGAATTCCAGTGGTCATGGGGGGAATTCATGCGAGTGCATGTCCGGAGGAAGTCGGAAAGCACGCGACAAGTGTGTGCGTGGGTGAAGCCGAGACCGTGTGGGAGCAGATTCTGACTGATGCCGGACAGAAGCAGTTGCGCGTCCGCTACCAAGCTAAGGAGGCTGTCGATCTGCGGCACCTTCCGATTCTGGATCGAAGCCGAATCCCAATGGATGCTTATCTTTACTCTAATATCATGATGGCTAGCCGCGGTTGTTGTTTCTGTTGCGAATTCTGTTACAACAGCTGTGAGTATGTCAACAAGACGTACAGGACCAGGCCGATCGGCGAGATAATCGCTGAAATCGACAAGATTGGTTCGCGACAAATCATGTTCATAGACGACAACCTGATCGGCGACACACGCTGGACGAAGGAACTGCTTAACGAAATAAAATCACGGCAGTTGGTCTGGCATGGCGCGGTATCAGCCAATATTGGCAGGCATCCAGAGTTACTCGACTTGATGGCGGAAACCGGATGTCGAAGTTTGTTCATCGGATTTGAATCACTCAATTCGCAGGCGCTAAGTGAGGCGGGAAAGCATCACAATCGAGTGCCTCAATATGAGGAGACGATACGTCAGATTCATGACCGCGGCATCATGATCAATGCCAGCATGGTATTCGGCTTCGACGACGATACGGTTGATGTCTTTCCAACTACGCTGAACTGGCTGGTGAGTAACCAGGTTGAGACGTTGACCAGTCATATTCTAACTCCCTATCCCGGCACAAAGCTGCACCAACGGCTATCCGACGAAGGAAGAATCGTTGATACCGATCCAAGGCACTATAATACGTCATATGCCGTATTCTCGCCAAAGCGAATGAGTCGCGAAGAACTACGGCAAGGGTACTTGTGGATCTACGATGAATTCTACTCATGGGCGAACATCTGGCGCCGCCTTCCAGACGACCCGAAACGCAGAACTGCGTTCCTGCTCTTCAATCTCGGCTACCGCAAATTTGGCCAGGTTACAGCTATGATTGATAAGATGAGGATGATGAGATCGATCGGTAGTTTAGCACGCAAGTTGTCGTACGGGATTGACTGAAAGGGATAGCAGGCTGGTGTCGCGGCAAATCGCCTGGAGATTCTGGGCGATCGCGAACACCAATGTGAAGACGGCTTGTTTCATCGGAGCAATACCAACTTTCTGACAAAACTATCGGAGCCATTGGTAATGCGCGCGAAGTAGACACCGGATGATGCGGGACCGCCGGACTCGTTGTTGCCGTCCCAGGGGAATTGGTGTGGACCGCGTTGGATAAAATCATCAACGATGGTGCGGACGTGACGGCCGAGGATGTCGCAGATGACGATGGACAGGTGTCCGGAGGATGGTAAGTCGAGTTCAAGGGTGGTGCCGGAGTTGAAGGGGTTGGGGTGAACTGCACACGTGGTACTTGTGGATTCGTACTTGTCGGAGAAATCCTCTACGCCAACAGGGCAGTTTACGGAACCTTCGAGATTAGAACACCAAGATATACAAGGTGAATAACTGACGCCGCTGTAGAAGTAAGTGTGGGAAAAACTACCATTAGAAGCGGTGTCAAAATCGAGATAACAGCAAGAAGGGTCCAGTATTAGAAACTTAGCTGTTGCAAACAACTGTCTGTTTTGACTTGGCGAAAAGAGGGGTGGTGGTGGGAGATGGGGTTCTGGAAGTCTGGTCAAGTATATGGAATTGATCGTTTCACCCCACTCTGGAACTGCTATCCGTCCAGCATAGAAGATAGTGTTACCGCCGTAAATAGCAATGTCTGGTGCGAGTGCAGCACCAACGAACTTCAATTGGGTGCAATCACAATCGAATACGAAACTGACTTCCCAAAGATCTTGATCAGTGAAGACATAGATAGGAACTCTCAACGTCTCTCCCGTTTCATAATGTCCCCAAATCGGGCAGTAAGTGCCAATCGTGTCCCTGACTCCTGTATCTTGCCCGTTGGCAGGCATAAGAGTTCCGAAGACGATGACCAATGGGAAGAGAAACTGTGATAGGTAACGCAAATATCCCCCGTGATCGGGAACGGTCCGATCAGAAAGTGAGTTTCTCAATTCAAATATCGACGTCCGGGATTATTTTAGCAACTGATAATTTGGCTCTTGCTGGTCCATTGACTATTATGCGATATGCACGAACTGTCAATTGCGGATAATATCATCAACGCCGTCAAAGAAGCATCGCAATCCAGAGGGATGCTGACGGTGAGCAAGATCGGCGTGCGAGTCGGATCGCTGAGCAGTGTCGATCCGGATGCGCTGACCTTCGGGTTTGATGTGCTCAAGCGCGATCAGGGGATGGGTAATTGTGAATTGGCGATTGAGTTTGTCAAGACATCAGCACGATGCAATAGGTGCGCGCGTGAATTTGAGGTTGAGGATTTTGTTTTTGTTTGCACGCAGTGTGGGAGCGCGCAATGCGATTTGGTGAGTGGACAGGAGTTGGAAATTGCGTATTTTGAGGGGGAGTGAGGGCGCGGCATGTGCGGCAGACACACCCCGTCTCGTGTCTCTCCGCTGTTGCGGAGAAACACGAGCCACCCCTCTCAAGAGGGGAATTTTGAGTGGTGGAGTCGGTGAGAGCACAATCGCTCATTCCTGGTAAGAGAAGATCAGAGGTGTTATGACAGAGAGAGTTTCAATAGAGAAGAAGGTGTTGTCGGAGAATGATCTGTTGGCGGCGAAGATCCGTGCGGACTTGGCGAAACAGAAGATCTTCGCTATTAATCTGGTAAGCTCGCCGGGTTCGGGTAAGACCAGCTTGATTGAGAAGACGATTGGCGCACTTGGAAAAGAGCTAATGATTGCGGTAGTCGCCGGTGATGTTCAAACGGAGAATGATGCCAACCGGATCATCAAGGCGGGCGGGAAGCTAGTGCGCCCGATTGTGACGGGGGGCGCGTGCCACCTTGACGCAAAAATGGTGGGCAAGGCGCTGGAGCAGATCGAATTGGATAATGTCGATTTGTTGATCATCGAAAATGTCGGGAATCTGGTTTGTCCGGCGAGCTACGATTTGGGAGAGGCGATGAAGGTCGTCATTATGAGTACAACTGAAGGGGATGACAAGCCGTTGAAGTATCCGGCGATGTACCGCCGCTCGAGCGTGGCAATAATCAATAAGATTGATTTGTTGGGGACGTCAGATTTCGATCTGAAGGCGGCACGCGACAACGCAAGTAGGATCAATGGCGATCTGAAATTCTTTGAGACGTCGACTCGCTCGGGCGCCGGACTAGAGGCGTGGTTTGGCTGGCTTCGGGAATCAGTTTCCAACCTCAAGAAATAGCTCAAAGCGTTGCGAAGTCCTTTGTAACCTGCTATATATCAACAGCCGATAAGGAGAATAGCGGCCTTACGCCTGCGATGGGTGGCCATTCTAGCGTGTACCTGAAGTTAAGGAAGACTTAGGACGTGTATCAACGGATTGTTGAGAGTTTACTTTATCCCGTGCTCGTTAAAAAGCAGGGCAGCAAAGAGTTAGCGATACTCGCCGAGTTGCAGCGTTGCGCGAAAATGAGTGCTAACGAGTTGCACTCGATCCGGCTGGCACGGCTGAGGGACATCCTTGGGCATGCCGGTCAGTTTGTACCCTTTTATCGTCAAAGGTTCGCGGCAGCGGGATTCAATCCGGATTCCATTACTGATTTCTCCGATCTGGTGAAGATTCCGGTACTGACTAAGCAGGATATTCAGGAAAATCGCGACGCGCTATTATCGACGGCATTCAAGCGGCAGGATTTGATTGCGAATCGAACGGGCGGATCGACGGGGTCGCCGTTGCAGTTTTTCCATGACAAGCAGCGATGGGATGTGCGGCAGGCAGCGACGATCCGGCACAATCTGTGGGCAGGACACAAGATCGGACAGAAGGTGGCGGTGCTGTGGGGGCATCAGTCAGACCTTGCAGGGTTCAAGTCACTGAAGGCGAAACTACGAAATATCTTCATAGACAGGCTGCTGATCTGCGACAGCTCGAGTTTTACCGACGACTCGCTGCGGCAATTCGCGATTGACTACCAGCGATTTCGGCCGGAAGGGATACTTGCCTATGCGAACTCGCTGGCTCTGGTGGTTGACTTCATGAAGGCCAACAGCATTGAACTGCCTCGGCCTGTTTCGATCATTACATCCGCTGAAGTGCTTACCGCAGAGAATCGTGAGAAGATCGAAAGTTACTTTGGAGTCAAGGTATTTGACCGGTACGGATCGAGAGAGACCTCGGTGATTGCGTCCGAGTGCACGGCTCATGATGGCATGCACATCGGGGCCGAGTATCTGCATCTGGAATTTGTGGAAGGCAATCGCGCGGTTTCATCCGGCGAGTCGGGGGATATTCTTGTGACGATCCTGGGCAATCACGCCTTTCCATTTATTCGTTACAGCATTGGCGACGTTGGTGCAGCGGCGCCACAGATGACCTGCAGCTGTGGCGTGACATTGCCAAAGATGCAGATGGTTGCGGGACGCACCACCGATTTTTTGCTCGCACCTGATGGCAGGAAAGTGTCGGGTGCCGCGTTGACAATTTACCTGGCGGCGAAAGTTCCCGGGGTCAGGCAGGCGCAGATTATTCAGCGAGAACGCGAGCGGCTGATATTCAAGTTGGTGACAGATTCACAATTCGGCGCAAACTCGAAATCGATGATCGAAGAGAAGGTCAAGCATTTCTTCGGTGCGACAATGGTGGTCGACTACAGTCTGGTTGGGGAGATTCCGAAGGAAGCCTCCGGCAAGTACCGATTCTCGATCTGCGAACTTAAAGGGGAGGGTCGGTAGTTTTGGGAGTGACAGAACGGCTGATTCGACATTTCGGAAATCCGCTGTTACTCGCCTATCGGGGCGAGTCGGCGATTTTATCCAATTTCCGAAAGTTCCGGCTGATGTGGTGGGCTTCGCGCGAGTTGATAGAAGCACATCAATTGTCACGACTGAAGAAACTGCTGCTGCACGCGGCAAATTCGTCGGAATTCTATAGAAAGCGATTTCAGGAAGCGGGCTTTTTGGCGGCGGAAGTTAAGTCGCTGAACGATGTTTCGGTTCTGCCGTTCCTCACGAAGGGTGATCTCAATAGCTCGATGGCAGAGATACTCTCAACACGTTACAAACGAGTAGAACTTGTGGAATCCTCCACAGGCGGATCATCGGGTGTCCCATTGACTTTTTATCGCGACCGGGAAGTGACCGCCGTGCGCCGTTCGCAGGATTATTTCTTCAATGCACGTTTGGGAATTTATCCCGGGATGAAGCGCGCTTGGGTGTGGGGATCGCCGCTGGACGCGCTCCAGTTGGAAAAGTTCAAAGCTCGCGTAGCGAACTTCCTGGGCGATCGGGCAATCTACTTTTACAGTTTCGATGCGACACAGGAGACTTCGAAGCAGTTTCTGGAGGCAATCAATCTTCACCATCCGAAGGCAATATTTGCATACCCGAACATGCTGGCGGCGATGGCGGAATTGGCGCGTGACAGCAATATCAAGATGAGAAAAGTCGGCCGAGTTATTGTTACTGCAGAGCCGCTGTATGGTTGGCAGAGAGAGTTGTTTGCCGAAGTATTCGGAGCGGAGACATATGAGCGTTACGGCTCGCGCGAAATTGGGACAGTAGCTTCAGAGGGTTACGATCATGTGGGTATGCACATTTTCGAGCCGACATACTATCTCGAAGTTATCGATGAAAACGGATTGCCGGTGCAGTACGGGCAAATGGGCGAACTGGTCGTGACGGACCTATACAATCGTGCCATGCCGTTGATCCGCTATCGAACGGGAGATATGGTACGGATTGAGGAAGCGTCAGCGCGATCCGGCACGTGCTGGCGGAGGATTACCGCGGTAGGTGGAAGAGTTGTCGATTTGGTGTATCGCTTAGATGGCTCGCGGATTGCTGGTGAGGCGATAATCATGTCGTTAAGAACGGCGGGAGTCAGGAACAAAGTTCAAGTTGTGCAGAACACACCACAGTCGCTGACGGTCAAACATCTGTACAGCGAAGCGATACTTCCCGAAGTGCAGGCGGCTTTTCAGGAGAAGATTAATGAAGTTCTTGGCGGGGGAATAGCAATCGAGTATGCGGGTGTTGCGGAACTGCCATACGATAAGTCGGGGAAATATCGCTATGTCACCAGCGAATGCGGAAAGGAAGCCGGTGGAGCAGATCGGTAAGCGTTTAGCCGGTGTACGAATACTGATTGTCGCGCCTTCACTGGCGATTATGGGCGGACAGGCGGTTCAGGCGGATTTGTTGCTGCGTAATCTCCGGGCAGAGGGAGTTGATGTCGGATTTCAGCCGCACAATCCGGTGCCGTGGTGGCCGCTTAATTACTTGACGAAGATCAAGTATGTTCGCACGGTAATTGTATCGATGTTCTATGTGGCGGGGTTGTTACGGCGAGTGCCGAAGTATGATGTGATACACATTTTTTCGGCATCGTATCGGTCGTTCCTTCTGGCACCAGCGCCGGCGATTCTGATTTCACGATTCTTCGGCAAGAAAAGCATACTCAATTATCGATCGGGCGAGGCGGATGATCATCTTGCCAGATCGGGTAAGCGCGTTTTCCGGATTGTTCGCTCGGCAAGTAAGATAGTTGTGCCGTCCGGCTATCTTGTGGGTGTTTTTGCAAAGTACGGTTTTCAGGCGGAGTCCATTTACAATATCGCCGATCTGGAGGCTTTTCGATTTCGCGAACGTGCAACGATAGCACCGAATATTCTGGTGCCGCGGAATCTCGAGCCACTTTACGATATCGAGACGGCGATTCGGGCATTTGGCCTATTCCGCAGGAAGCGTGCCGGCGCCACAATTACAATCGTCGGCGGTGGTTCAGATGAGAATCGTCTCAAGAAGTTAGTGGCGAGGGAAAGCATGACGGATGTCGTTTTCACCGGCCGGGTTGAACGAACTGAAATTGCAAGGCTGTATGATCAGGCCGACATCTTCCTGAACACTTCGATCATTGACAACATGCCGGTGGCGATCGTGGAGGCCTTTCACTGCGGTCTACCGGTCGTGACGACCAACGCGGGCGGGATACCTTACATTGTTCGTGATCGGGAAAACGGCAGGTTGGTTCCGATGAAAGATGCTGAAGCAGTTGCGGCCGCACTAGAGGAAGTTTATGCGGATACGCAACTTCGGAACAAGATAATCTCCGGCGCTCGTAGAGACGCTGTGAATTACTCATGGGATCGTGTCAAACACCACTGGGCTGACAAGTATTGCGAATTGGCGGGTGTGCGTGGGTAAAGCAGCGAAGGTGTTGCAGAAACTGGTTACCGGTCAATTTCGCGAAATTGGCTCGCGCGCTCGCGAGGAGCTCATTCGCAGGCAGGAACGGCGACATCACGAACAGAACGGCGACCATTTTGAGGCACAGAACTGGGTCAAGATATTTACGCAAGAATTCCTGCAGAATCATGTTCAGGCGGATGGTACGACTGATCTGGCTGCGGCACTGCGAGGCAAAAATCCAAATCTGTTTTTCCCGGGCTTTGGGAGTTCGGCCGAGTTCGGAAAATTCATTGCGGAGTCCTGTCCGCGAGAGCAGGGACGCATCCTAACCACGGCGACTAATGTACTGAACAACGAGATCACGATTTTCAACAACAGCCGGGTGAGACTTGCTGATCCACCGCTGTGGAACGAAGAAGCGCGAACGAAGAAGGCGGCACCAGAGAAGTTCTACGGTGACGTCGAGTATCTTAATGCCGAAGAGGTCGGTGATTCCAAGATCACGTGGGAGCCTTCGCGACTTCAGTTTGTCTATGACCTGGGACAAGCCTTCATCCTAACTGGCGAAGAGAAGTATGCCGCCCACTTCTTTGATTTGCTCAACCATTGGAACAGACGTAACCGGGACTATCATGGGATCAACTTCTGCTCGGCGCTCGAATTTGCCTTTAGAGCGAATTCAGTTATCTGGGGGGTATATTTCTTCCGGCAGTCGGAGAGTCTCGGTTCACAAGCAGCACGGGATGTGTACAGGCTGCTATATATTTCCGCGCGTTTTATGGCGGATCATCTTTCGCATTTCTTCTCTCCGAATACACATTTGCTTGGCGAGGCATATGGCCTGTATTTGATCGGACTGCTTTTTCCAGAATTTCGAGAGGCGGAGAAGTGGCGCGCGACGGGTCGAAAAATACTTTGCGAAGAGATTCACCGTCAGATCAACGGCGACGGGATGCACGCAGAGTTGTCCACTTGTTATCACGCATACGCAGTTGAATTCATTCTCTCATTCCTGATCTTGACCGAGCAGAGCGAAGAATGTGCTACGGGGCAGACACGACGTATCCTGCGAAGCATGTCGGAGGTCCTTTATCATCTGCAATTGCCGGATGGTCTTTGGCCGCATGTCGGCGACGAGGACGGAGGCAGGTTATACCTCTTGAGCCGGCCGCTATCGCACAACTTCAGCCCAATTCTTGGAGCGACGCAAAGGTATCTGGGACTAGAGTCGAATGCTACCGAGAGGAGCCTGGAGTCCTTTTGGCTCACCGGCAGTGACGAAATGCAGTCTGCCGAAAAGGGTCCCGAACGATACCGGTTGACTGTCCTGCAGTCGAGCGGGATTGTCGTTTCGCGAAGCCAACAGATGCACAGTATCTTTCAGTCGGGGCCGTTCGGATATCGGGACTGCCCGCATTCGCACGCCGATCATCTGCATCTGGACCTTGGCGTCAACGGCGAATCGCTGTTGGTGGATCCGGGGACACTTTGCTATACAGGGGATTTGCGATTGCGGAACCTGCTGAGGGGTTCGCAGTCGCATAACGGACCGCGATTAGTTGACCGCGAGTATTATGATTCAGGTGATCCATTTGGCTGGCAAATCCGGCCAGATTGCCAGGTAGCTGACTGCTTTGCGAGCCGGCACGCGAGTGTCTTCACCGGGGAGTATCGCTTGCGATTTCGCGACGGATTGGAAAGCAGATTCCGCCGGAGGGTAATGCACCTGAACGATCTCGGCTGGATGGTGAATGACCAGATCTTGACAAATCGACCGCATGCGGTTGCCTGGGATTACCTCACGCCGGGTGCACTTGAAGAGCACGAGTCCTTTGTTGCGGTAGTTGGCCGATCAAATCACTTGCGGGTTCGGTGCCACCCGGTCATGCCGAAAGCAGTTTTTGCTGAAAGTCCGATCTCCAATGATTATGACAGCGCCGGAATCGGCCGGGCGTTGCGGTTTGTGAGCGCTCCGGTGACAAGTATCACGCAGAATTTCACCATTACGGCGTTTCCGCATCTGGATCGGTCGCGATTTGGCGAGGAGAAGTTTGCAGATTTCGGACGCTTGCAGTTTTCGGATGGCGGATTCGTGGCGTATATCGAGTCGCAAATGAGCCAACAAGCCGAGGGGTTCTTCACCGATGCGGCGTTTGGGATAATCTCCTTCTACAAGAGCGGTGAGATTCATGCACTGTTGTGCGGGGTCTGTAGATTGGCTGTCGGAGGCAAGGCAGTTTTCGAGGCAACGAACGAAGTTCCGTTCGCGGATATACGCATTAAAGGCGATCTCGTCAGCGCGGCAGTGCCGTCCTCGTCGGATTTGCATCCGGTGGCTGGAATGAAAATCGAGAAGATTGAACTAAAACCACTCGTGCCGGTGAATCATGTGCGGAATCTGCGGAATTAGTTACAAAGACTCTGATCGTCCGGTCGAGCGCGAACTGCTCAGGGCGATGAATGATGTCATTGCCTATCGCGGCCCGGATGACGAGGGATACTATGTCCGACAGAATATCGGATTCGGTCATCGGCGCCTGTCAATTGTCGATCTCAGCCACGGACATCAACCGATGGCAGATTCCGAGGAGACGCTGTGGATAGTTTTCAACGGCGAGATTTACAACCATCTCGAAGTTCGCCGGGAGATGGAAGGACGCGGATATTCCTACCGAACGAACAGCGATACCGAATCGATAATATTCTGCATCGATGCGCATGGAGCGGCGGGACTGCACAAACTGCGCGGGATGTTTGCTTTTGCGCTTCACGATCAGCGGACAGGGAAGATATTGATCGCGCGCGATCGGTTGGGTGTCAAGCCGCTCTATTACATCGATACGCCGGAATTCTTCGCATTTGCATCGGAGATTAAGAGCCTGCTGCAGATTCCGCAAGTCAAGCGCGTGGTCGATTTCAAGGCACTAATGCAGATTCTGTCCCTGAAGTACACCTGCGATGATTCGACATTGTTTGCGGGAATCAAGAAGCTGGAGCCAGGGCATTATTTAGAATACGATCGCGGTACAGTGAGTATCGTTCGCTATTGGGACTGTGCCCATATCAAGGTTGATGAAAGCATCACCGAAACCGACGCGATAAAACAAATGCGGCAACTGATGGATACTTCGATCAGTTTGCGATTGATGGCGGATGTACCTTTGGGAATGTTTCTGTCCGGTGGGATAGATTCGACGATCATCAGCGAACGGATGGCGAAGATGGTGGACCGCAGGATCGCGACGTTTTCGGTGGCTTTTGGTGAACGTGAAGCCAATGAACTGCATTACGCGCGAATTGCGGCGAAGCATGCCAATGCCGATCAACACGAAGTCACGATGACAACGGGGGAGTTCTTCCAGCTACTGCCGCGGATGATTTATCATGAAGATGAGCCTATTGCGCATCCATCGTCTGTAGCTCTGTACAGAGTGTCGGAGCTGGCCGGGAAGCATGTGAAGGTCGTGCTGACCGGCGAAGGTGCGGATGAGCTGTTTGGCGGCTATGAGCGATACTATCAAACGCTGGCAAATATCAAGACGGACCGGCTGTTGTTTTCGATTTTGCCTCGGTCTTTGCGAAGCAGCGTTTTCCGGCCGCTGCTGGACGCTTTGCCGTATAAATTCCCATTTCGCAACAAGGCGATTCGCACGACGGTCTACCTGGAGCCGAGTCTGGAAGCGATCTTCCTGGACAACTACTCGACATTCTCGCGGGCGCAACTAACCAAACTGCTCACCGGCGACAATTGGAGTGGTTTGGACGCCGACATGGTGTATGCGGGGTATTTTGAGCACTTCAATCGATCGAACAACTCGACGCTGTTGAGCAAGCTGCTCTACGCGGATATCAAAACCTACCTGGTTGAATTGCTGATGAAGCAGGATCAAATGTCGATGGCCGCATCGATTGAATCGCGTGTGCCGTTTCTTGATCATCACATAGTAGAGTTTGCTTTTTCATTGCCGGATGAGCTAAAGATCAAGGGCTTCGACACGAAGCGGATCTTGAGGGCCGCCTTTGCGGAGGACATCCCGGTGGAGATACTGAAGAGACCAAAGGCGGGATTTCCTGTTCCGATCAAACGCTGGTTTGCGAATGAGTATCACGATGTTGCGCGGAGAATCATTCTTGGAGACGATTCGTTTTGCGGGGCAAATCTCAATCGCGAACTGATCGCCGGATATTTCGAACTGCACCGGGCAGGGAAATACAATTATTCCGACCAAATCTGGACTCTGCTGAATCTGGAACTATGGCATACGATGTTTATCAGGGGTGAGACCTGGGACAAGGTCAAAATCGCTTCATGAGAGTACTGTGGATCAAGTCTGACTTTCCGCTGCCAGCCGATACCGGAGGCAAGATTCGGACGAAACATCTGCTCGTTGAGTTGGCGAAGCAGGCGGAGGTAACATTCCTCTGCTATGTGACTCCGGAACTTGATCAGAAGTTCATAGCGGAGATGCGTGGTTATGGAATCGCAGTTGAGTCGGTTGTTAGAGAGGAAGAGAATAAGCGCGGGATTGGCTTTCCGTTGCGCGTTTTGTACAAGTTGTTTTCGCCGCGACCCTACATTGTCAATAAGTACATATCCGAAGAAATGATCGCTCGCGTGCGGGAGCTTTCGAAATCGGGAAAGTGCGATGTTGTGGTCTGTGATTTTTTGGAGATGGCTTGGTGTCGCGATCATGTGAGTGGTGTGCCGACGGTTCTTTTCGAACACAATGTAGAGACGATGATTTGGCGACGGTATCACGAGGTCGAAAGCAACCCGATTAAGAAGCTCTACTTCGGATACGAAAAAGGAAGAATGGCAAAGTATGAGGCAACTGCTTGCAAGGAGTTCGATCATGTGCTGACCGTCTCGGAGCATGATGGCGAGAAACTGGCGAAGGAATTCGGGCTGCGAAATCATACCGTTCTGCCAACTGGAGTTGATATCGAGTACTTCGCACCGCAGGCAGGTGAAGTTGACCAGAGGCTGGTTTTCTGCGGTTCGATGGACTGGATGCCGAACATCGACGGTTTCTGGTGGTTCTATCGTTCGATCTATCCTCAAGTATCCAAAGAAGTTACAGGTGTATCATTTGCGGTGGTCGGGCGCCGCCCCGGCGACGATATTGTTGCTGTAGCAAAGTCAGATCAGAGTGTGATTGTAAGCGGAACCGTTGAGGATGTCAGGCCGTACGTTGCCTCTGCACAATTGTATATAGTGCCACTGCGCGTTGGCGGGGGGACGCGGATCAAGATTTACGAGGCAATGGCCATGAAAAAGTGCGTGGTCGCAACTTCTGTTGGTGCAGAAGGATTGCCTGTTGTGGACGGGGAGAATATCGTCATCGCAGACTCTGAAAATGATTTTGCTGATCGGGTAAAGGAGTTGTTGCGAGACGCCAACAAACGCCATAGAATTGCTGAATCCGGTTACCGGATGGTGACCGAAAACTACAGCTGGCCGAAGGCTGCCCAGATACTCCATGGCGCCTTGCGGGCTACTTTGGCAAGGTCTTGAGGTAGGAATGAAGATTTCGATATTTGGAATGGGATATGTTGGCGCTGTGACGGCGGCATGTCTGGCAAAAGAGGGACATGAGGTCATCGGGGTCGACATCAGCAAAGACAAGGTCGAACAGATTAGCGCCGGTAAAAGTCCGATTGTCGAGGCCAAAATCGGTGAGATTATGGAGGATGTAGTTAAGCGGGGCGCCTTGAGAGCCACACTTGACGCCAGGGCGGCAATCAATGATACCGAGGTTTCGATGATTTGCGTCGGGACGCCGTCACGGGAGAACGGCGACGTCGACTTAACCTACGTGACACGCGTGACGGAAAAGATCGGGCAGGTGCTGAAGAACAAAAAAGAGTTCCACACTCTCATCTACCGATCGACAATACCGCCCGGCACGACAGAAGAAGTTGTGATTCCGATCTTGGAGGAAGCGTCAGGGAAGAAGGTCTATATCGATTTTGACGTCTGCTTCAATCCAGAATTCCTGCGTGAAGCCTCTTCAGTGGATGATTTCTACAATCCGCCGTTTACGGTGGTAGGAGTACAATCGGAAGCAGCGGCGGAAGTGGTTAAGGGGATGTTTTCATTTCTGAATGCTCCTTTTGAGGTAACGAGTATACGCACGGCAGAGTTTGTCAAATACGTTTGTAATGTCTGGCATGCGCTTAAAGTCTGCTTCGGAAATGAGGTCGGGACGATTGCGCGCAAGATGGGGATCGACGGTCATGAGGTAATGAGGTTGTTCATGATTGACACCAAACAGAATATCTCGCCGATGTATCTCTGGCCGGGATTTTCTTATGGCGGATCGTGTTTGCCCAAAGACGTACGCGGATTGTTGTATCAGGCGAAGAAGCAGGACTTTGGTGCTGCTTTGTTGGCGGCGATTCCACTCTCAAACGAACAGCAACTCAACGAAGGATTCAAGCTCATCACTTCTTTCAGGAAGAAGAAGATCGGTTTTCTGGGACTGGCTTTCAAAGGCGGAACGGATGATTTGCGTGAGTCGGCTTTGGTGTTGTTAGCAGAGAAACTTCTGGGTAAAGGCTATGAGTTGTTGATTTATGACCGCAACGTGAATCTGGCCCGCATCTTTGGTTCAAATAAGGCATACATCGAGAAAGAGATACCGCACATCGAAAAACTGTTTGCGACTTCGGTGGCGGAGGTAGTTCACAGCTCGGATGTGATCGTCATCGGCAACGATGATCCCGAGTATGTCGGGGCGCTGAAGGGGATTAAGGATAGGCAGATAGTTGATTTGGCCAGGATAACCGAGAACCCGTCAGTGCAGGGTGCCAATTATCATGGAATTTGCTGGTAGCAACGAAATCGTTGTATCGGTTGTGATGCCGGTTCGCAATGAGGGAAACTTCATTGGAAAAGTGCTGGAAGACCTGCGCGCGCAAGAATTTCCGCACGAGCAAATGGAACTAATCGTCGTTGATGGCGACTCGGACGACAACACCGTTGAGATTGCATCGCAGTTCAGGAGCGTTTTCCCCAATTTTAGAATCTTAGAGAATCCCGGCAAGTTGTCTTCACGCGCCCGCAATCTGGGTGCAAAGGCTGCTATTGGTAAGTTTATTGTTTTCATCGACGGACACTGTCATATTCCGTCAACGAAGCTGATCTCCGACATCGTGGCGCTGTTTGAGAAGTCAGGCGCCGATGCCTTATGCCGACCACAACCATTGACGTTGCGCCCGCAGACGTTGTTCCAGCGCGCTGTCTCATTGGCGCGGGCCTCTGGGTTGGGGCATGCCCTTGACTCCACCATCTACACGAACAGAGAGCGGTTTGTCAAAGCGGCATCTTCGGCGGCGAGCTACCGCCGCGAGGTGTTCAATCGGGTTGGCTACTATGATGAATCATTTGATGCGTGCGAGGATGTAGAATTCAACACGCGAGTCGACAAAGCCGGGCTCAAGTCATTTATTTCACCAAAGCTTACGGTAGAGTATGCTGCGCGCAGGAGTCTGGGCGCACTATTTGTGCAACTCTATCGGTATGGTGTCGGCCGCTGGAAGCTATTCCGCAAGCATCCTTCGACGCTTGGCTCGGGTACGCTGATAACTACGGCGTTTGCAGTTGGAGCGGTGATCTATCCGATCCTCTGGTTGATTTCGCACAAACTTGCGCAGGCGGCGAGTGTTGTCGTCTTACTTTACGTTGCAGCAGTAATCGGCGCATCGTTCACTATCGCCAAGCGTCCGGCACAGCGAGCGCTGTTCTTGTTCCTGCCGATAATTTTCTTCACCATCCACTTTGCCCTTGGTTACGGATTTCTGGTCGGGATCATTCGTCATCGATCGTGAGTCGGGACTCGGACGGCACTGATGAAGAAGCTGCGAGTTCTTTATGTGATTGGTTCGATGGGGGATGGACGCGCCGGAACCGAAAAGAATCTGCTGACCATCATCACGCATCTCGACAAATCGACCTTTAAACCACTGCTAATCACGCTGCAGGATTGCGACTATTTCCGCTCCGGCAAATTTGTGTGCGAGACCCACTGCTGGCATCTTGAACGGATGTTCACAATCGACATGTTCGCAAAACGCAAAACCCTTGCGGCGTATATTCGTGAGCGCGCGGTTGACATTGTCCAGACTTTCTTTGTGGAAGGGCACTTGGTGGGTGGCGGCGCCGCGCAATTAGCGGGTGTGCAGGCAATAATATCGTCGCGGCGGAATCTGGGTTATGCGTATGGATTCAAAGAGAAGTTATACCTAAAGGTTGCCAACCGGTATCCAAAGCGCTGGCTGGCGAACTCGGAAGCCGTTGCGGAGAAGATATCGAGAATCGAAGGAATCGAGAGGAAGCGGTTCGACGTGATTTACAACGGGGTAGAGTTGAAGGCGGTACTTCCGCGGGACCAGCACCTGAAGCAGACAATTGTCATGGTTGCAAACCTTCGACCGGTTAAGTCGATTCCGACCCTGATTCGAGCTGCAGCAGAAGTCGTGAAGGAGTTTCCGCAGGCGCGATTTCGCATAATCGGAGAAGGACCTGACCGGCACGGATTGCAGGGCCAGATCACGGAAGCGGGGTTGCACAGTAATTTCGAGATGCCGGGCAGCACCAGTGACGTTCATGCCGGGATTGCGAATGCAACGATGGGAGTGCTGACGTCAACATCGGAAGGTTTTTCGAACTCATTGCTGGAGTATATGCGAGCGGGACTGCCGGTCATTGCGACAAGGGTCGGGGGCAATAGCGAAGTTGTGCAGGAGGGAGTGACCGGATATTTGATCGCTGCGGGCGATCACCGGCAATTGGCGGAGCGAATTGTGGAATTGTTGCGAAACCCGCAAGAGGCGGCAGTCATGGGAGCCGCCGGGCGAAGGCTGGTAGAGGATAAGTTTTCGTTGTCTGCCATGGTGCGCAACCACGAGGACTACTATCGCAAGCTCACAGGCGAGGTTAAGCAACAAGTTGACGGCTGAATGAACTGAATCTGTCGTGCAGCCACTGATAGGGAATCGGGCACGCGGGAGCTATTTCTGTAATTAAACGATGGACCGATTAAAAGCATTTACCAAAGGGAAGCTCGCACGCTTCTTCATCATACTGTACTTACTGCTGGGGGCGGCAGCGATCGTGCATTCGAATTGGACACATGACTTTGTCGCAGCGGCGTATCAAGCGAGCGTCGACGGTACGCCAACGGTGCCGTTCATAAATCACGAGCGACACGATCTCGACTACTATCACAAGCGCGCCGGTCTGATATTCTGGCAGTACATGTTCTTCGGCATCCCGTTGACACTGCTGTTCTGGATTGGCATTGTCAAAGTCTTCAAGCGAGTGGTCTTGTCGGCGGAATCGCCCGGCCAGGTGACACCTTGGCGATTACGTCATGATACTTTAATTGCGCTGGCGATTTATTGCCTATTGACGGCAGTCTACTTCGGTCCGTCGATTGACAGCTTTGGGACGCAGATAATCGGTCCACCGGAGGACAACATGGGCGGGTATTGGAATCTCTGGTATTCGAACGAGCTGGTGTTGCGGGGTGACGAGTCGTTGACGCACACGGATATGTTGTACTTCCCGGAAGGGACGTCGATGTATTACTTCGCGTGGTCGTTCTACAATTTCGCGATTTCGATACTGCTGTGGATGATCATGAGTCCGGCGGCGGTATTCAATCTGATTATTCTGCATTCGTACCCGCTGGCGGGTCTCGGTGCTTTTCTTCTGGTGCGGTACATAACGGGCAACTCGCTCGTGGCAATGGTGGGCGGGTTCATTTTTGCTTTCAGTCCGCATCATTTCGCTCGGTCATTGCACCACGGGAATCTCAATGCGATTCAGTTCATACCGTTTTTTGTGCTTTACTTCATTCGGTCGATTCGCGAAGGCGGGGCAGGCAATCTCGCTTTGGCGGCGCTGTTCTTCTTCCTGAACAGCATGTGCGATTGGAACTACATGGTGATAGCTGGATACTTCGTTGCGTTCGGATATGTCTATGTGGCGCTCCGACGCCGCGAGTGGATTGCCGGCGATTACATTGTGAAGGCTGGAGCCGTTGTCGGTGCGACACTGCTGGTCGCTTCACCGTGGCTGTGGGAGATGATCAAGCTGGGGCTGGTCACCAAGGATGTTGAAGGGAGCGGGCTCAACACTTTTGTCTCCGATTTTGCAGGGTTGTTTGTTCCGGGCACATTTCACTGGGTTGGGCAGCTGCCTGGTGTACGGGAGATCAATGCATCGTACACCGGCAATGCGTGGGAGGCAGCCAGCTATTTGGGAATCGCGGCACTGGTATTAGTCGTGATCGCATTTCCGGCGACGCGCAGGGTAGCTGCGAAATGGTGGCTGGGATTCATTGCATTTGTAGTGATGGCGTTGGGACCGCAATTACATTTGCTCGGCAAATCTCTGCCTATCGGACTGCCGTATACGATCATCGCCTATCTGCCATTTCTTTCCAATGTCCGGGCTACCGGAAGGTTCATGGTGGTCGCGTACTTGTTTTGGGCGATTATCGTGGCATTGAGCCTACAGAGACTAGTCGAGAAATGGCAAGCAGGGACCAGAAGCACTTTAATTGTGACGGTCGTAGTGTTGCTGCTTTTTGTCGATTATTTCTCAATCAATCAGGACAATACAAAGGTCGAGCTTCCGCCGGCTATGAAGGTGCTATCAGCCGAGGGGAAAGAATTTGGGTTGTTGAACATCCCTCGCAGCTACTGGGGCTCGATGCGGTATATGATGCACCAGACATTTCACCGGATACCAATCGTGGACGGAGCGGCGACGCGCAAGATCGGCGACAGCCTCGAAGATCGACTGTCGTATACAGATCTTGAGCGGCAGCAGCAGCAATTGTCGATGTCCAGAGTCAAGTACATTGTCATCCACCTGAAGGAGAAGCGCGATGCAGAGATCGATGTCGACGCGTATTTGGCGCAATACGAACTTGTGTCCCAGGATCAAGAGTGTGTAATTCTCCGCGTCTATTAGGGAGAACGAACCGGCATGAAAGTCTGCGGGGTGCGTAACGCCAATTTGGTTGTAAGAGTGTAAGAGGTGGATGAAAGGAGATCATCACATGCAGAGGCTGAATCCGTTTGTGAAAAAATCGCTCTTAATTGCGATATTGATAATCATTTGCCAGGGGCAAGCTGTCGCCCTGACAGGTATGGGATTCGGGGCGAAATTCGGACAAGTGACAAACTACGATAATCCAAGCGTCAAGCTATCAGATCTCAAGTTCTCGGACTTTGCCGCCTACGGTATCTTCGGTAAAATCGGCAGCCGATCGGTTGACGTGGAGTTTGGCATCGATTGGTCAAAGGACAATCAGAAGAAAGTACTATTCGGTGAAGAGGTTGAAGCAGAAGCCAAAAACATGTCCTTTCATACGACAGCCAAGTTTGTATTTCAATTTCCGGTGTTGCGTCCATTCATCGGCGGCGGGATAGCGGCCCACAGGTTTTCATATTCGTATTCCGGGGAACTGGGCGAATTCGAAGATGTCACGATTGAGATTCCGTCTGATGAGACGTACTTTGGTTATCATCTGGTCGTCGGCGCCAAGCTGCAATTAGGGGCGTTGCCATTTCAGCCGTTTGTTGAGGGTAAGATTTCCAAGGTCAATAGCAATCCGTCGACCGACATTACGGTAATTTCGGGCGGGGTGGTGTTTAGCTTCTTTTAGGCAAGAACTGCGCCGGCTTTGGGCAACGCCTTCGAATTATGATTGTACTGCGCTGCGAACTTGATTAGCTTGTCTTGATCAGGCCAGAAACCAGGTTGGGGATGGATGCCGCAATTAGATTTTCATAAGGCATATCGAAACTTAGGACGCTACCGGCAGGTGGTGGCGGTGCTGATCAAGTACGGATTCGGGGAAGTTCTTGATCGAATGAATATTGCCGGTCTATTGCGGATCGGCAGCCGGAAGTTGTTTGCACGCCAGCAGGAGCTGGCGGCGTTGAGTTGGGCGGAGCGAATCCGGCTGGCGCTTGAAGAGCTGGGTCCGACCTTTGTCAAAATCGGGCAGATTCTTTCCACCAGGCCATTCTTGATTCCACCGGAATTGGCTTTGGAACTGACCAAACTTCAAGATCAGGTGACTGGATTCTCCTACGACGAAGTGGAACAGATTATTGAACGAGAGTTTGGCCGGCCGATCACCGAGATATTTCCAACATTCGACAAGACGGCATGTGCATCAGCTTCGCTATCGCAGGTACACCGGGCAAAAACGGCCGGCGGGGAAGTCGTTGCTGTCAAGGTGCAACGACCCAATGTGCAGGAAGTTATGGAGAAAGATCTGTCGATCCTGCGCGATCTTGCCGGTCTCCTGGAGCGATATGTGCCGGAGACGAGAGCATTTGATCCGGTGGCAATCGTTGATGAAGTATGGAAATCGGCGAAACAGGAGACTGATTTTACTTTTGAAGCGCGGAATCTGGAGATCTTCGCACGCAACTTCACCGACTATGACCTTCTCGTATTGCCGGAGATATTCTGGGAGTTGACGACGAGCAAAGTGCTCACGTTGAGTTACATTGACGGCATCAAGATCTCGGACAAAGAGAAGATTCTCGCGGCTGGAATTGATCCGGTGGAGTTGACCAGGATTGGCGGAGAGATCGCAGCTAAGCAGATTTTTGAGCATGGGTATTTTCATGCGGATCCGCATCCGGGGAACTTGTTTGCTTTACCGGGGAACCGGATAGCACTCGTGGATTTCGGGATGATGGGGCGCTTGTCGCGCGGCTCGATGGAACTGATTTCGGATCTATTGGTTGCCGCTGGAAGCGACGATACCAGGCGATTGGTGCGGGTATTTCAAAATCATGAGTTGTTGAGCGACAACATCCGACCGGCGGCGCTGGAAACGGAGTTATCCATGTTCCTGCACCGTTATCACGGCGTTCAGTTATCGAAATTGAACATGCGCAGCATGATTACCGAGGCATTCCGAATAGTAACGACGCATCATATCAAATTCCCGCCGGAGCTGATGATGTTAGGAAAAACGCTGGGGACTTATGAGGAATTGGCGCGGGCTCTGAATCCACAATATGAATTCATCACGGCGTTGATGCCCGCGATCGAAAAGCTGTCGAAGCGCAAATTCAATCCACGGAATGTAGTTTCGGAACTGGGGCAGTATCTGGGCGAGATGCGTGATTTAGTACTCGATATTCCCTTCGAATTGAAGCGGATTACGCGCAATTTGCGCAACGGCGAGTTGTCGATTTCGCTTCAACACAAGGGGCTGGAGCGCCTGATCATTGAGCTGGAAAAAGCCTCGAACCGGCTTGCGTTCTCGATGATCATTGCGGCGATCATTGTCGGCTCGTCGTTGGTGATGACGCGAGATACCGGGATGATGATCTACGGATTCCCGGTGCTGGGTCTGGTCGGCTTTATTACGGCCGGAGTGCTGGGAATCTGGCTGGTGATCGCTATTCTGCGATCAGGGAAGTTGTAACGTGTCGACTAAACCAATGCTCTTCTCGCATTCGCGACTCGAGACTTTCGAGTCCTGCGCGTTGAAATTCAAATACCAGTATATCGACAAGGTAGAAATTCCAAAGAGGGATTCGATTGAAGCGTTTCTGGGATCGCGGGTGCACGACGTTCTCGAGGAGTTGTACAAGCACAAGCTGATGGGAAAGACGTGGACCAAGGACGAGTTCCTTAAGCACTACTTCGATCTTTGGGAGAAAGAGAAGCACGACGAGATTTTCATCGTCAAGAAACAGTACACGGTCGATGACTATTATCGGCAGGGATTAGAGGCATTGTCGAAGTATTGGGAGAGGTACTTTCCTTTCGAGTCGGAGAAGACGATAGCGCTCGAGCAGAGGGTCTATTTGTCATTGGATGACGGCGACCGTTATCGGATTCAGGGATTTATTGACCGTCTTTCCAAGACGCCGGCAGGTGTCTGGCAAATTCGGGACTACAAGACCAAACGGAAACTGCCTACCAAAGAAGAAGCCGACAAGGACCGGCAATTGGCGCTGTATCAAATCGGGATACAGAAGATGTGGGACAATACTGAGAAGGTCGAACTAATCTGGCACTATCTCCTTTTCGATGAAGAAGTGAAGTCCGTTAGGAGCAAGAAGGACCTTGAGACCCTGAAGATCGACACGATCCATACAATTCAAGAAGCCGAAGAAGCAATCAAGACCGACAGTTTTCCTTATCGCGAGTCAGCGCTTTGCGACTGGTGCGATTTCTTTGATATCTGTCCGGCTAAGAAGCATCTGGCGATGATTCTGCCGTTGAATCCGAAGGAATTTAAGGAAGACGAAGGTGTCGTGCTCGCGGACAAATATAGCGAACTGCACGCCAAGCGTTATGAGCTGAAGAAGCAGATCGCAGAGATCGAAGAGGAAATGGCTCAGATTGAAGAAGAGATCACCCGCTATGCATTGCAATTCGGGATGACGAGAGTATTTGGATCGAGCAGGTACTTGAACGTCAAAATCGAGGAGACTTTTCGCCTTCCCACAAACAGCATAAAATCAGAGCGACCGCAACGCGAGCAACTTGAGACATACTTGAAAAATTCGGGCATTTGGCAGGATGTATCGCAATTGACGCCTGCCCGGCTGATAAACCTTTTTGAGGCAGGAACACTTCAGCCGGAGCTTCAATCCGGGCTATCGAAGTATCTGATACCGCACGTAGTCAAACAGGTCCGGCCCGGCTCGACAAAAGACTACGATGAGAACTTCGAAGGGTAGGTCTCCTAATGTCTTAACGATTAACGAGTTAATGCTCCGCAGACCGACTTGTTGCCGGTCTAACGCTATGTTACCCTTCTCTTTCTGTCCCTAAATCGCACAGCCACCAGTGCCCCTTTCCCCTTGACTTTGTGGCGCGATTTCTTATATTTTCGCCGTCTGCGTATGTGTACTTCTCGCGGTGCTCTATACATTCAAGAGCCGAGCAAGTTTTTTTTATACTTTTGAAGAAAGGTACCGGCTGTAACCGCATAGCTGGATCAAAACGCGAGAATGAGTTCTTCCCTCGAAACCGGAGAGCCATTGTGAAATTCCCACGTCTCATTGCGATTCTTGTACTCTGTCTGGCGCTGTTTGGGAGCAAGTCCTACGCGGCAGGTGGAGAATATCCCTGGAGCGATTCATTGCGAGCCAAGACGGCTCTTGATGGACCCACTCTCCAGGAGTTGCTTAGCACTTTAGGTTATTCCATTAATGTAGCCACTGACGATATCGGTGTTTCGGTCTTCAAGCCGCAGATGTATGCGACGCAGGCCGAGATCACAATTATGCACCGCGGTTCGGCTTCGAATTCGCAAGTCGGGTGGTACCCGAAGGGTGTTCCGGCGAGCAGATCGATGTTGTTTGCAGGAAACGCTCCGGCCGGAACGATTGTCACAGTGCCGACACTTGCCGATTCGGTTGGCTTCTTTGTGGGGCCGACACTCTATGATGATATTTGGTATAGCCAGACCAGTTTCAATTGGGACGCGTTTGACCATGCCAAGGTTTTTTCGGCGGGTGCAGTCGGCCATTATGTAATTGCGTTTGAAGACTTAGCTGACGGTGGTGATCAGGATTTCGAGGACGTGATCATTGATCTGCGATTCATCGATCCAGACGCGCTGACGTTGTCGTTTGTCGGACAGACGTATTACTTGTTCTGCACTGAACAGAATATCTGCTTCGATGTGAAGGGCAATGGCGGAGTCGGCAATCTGACACTCGAGAAGAAGGTAGGGAACTCCTTCACGACTGTGGCGACCGGGGTTGCGCCGCTGGACTATCAATCGTGCTTCCTGCCGTGGCCGGTCGATTCGACGCACCGATTCATTTTCAGAATTACCGACGAGGCAAACGTCAGCATCATCGACACTTTCGACGTGCGAGTGGAATTCCGGACGAACCCGGAAATGACGCTGACTGACGATTATATTGACACGACAATCTGTGTTCTGGATTCCATCTGTCTCGATGTTGCAACAGCATTCGATTGGGACAATGACCAACTGCAGTTTACGTTGTTCCAGAGCTCGCCAGCGAATATTGATACGCTTACCGGCGAGGTGTGTTTCCTGCCGCAGGCGCTGGATTCAGCGATGTATCAGTTTATTATTGTGGCGTATGACTCGTGCTGTAAGTCGTTCGGATTTCCGGGTGCCGATCCACGGGAAATGCTGCCATGTCCGCGTGACACACTAACGGTGATTGTCCGGTACCATCAGCGTCCGGTGATTACGACGATTCCGGACACAACGGTGACGCTCTGCAAGAATGAACCGGCGACGCTTTGCTTCCCGATTTCAGCGAGCATAGCAGAGACACCGGTAGCTGTGATTCAAGAATGCGGAATTGGGACGATAAGCAATGGGCAATTGTGCTTTGATGCATTGACGTCAGGTACATACACGTTTTGCTTTGCGGCTGCGGATGACTGCGGCGGTTTTGTGCGCGACACAGTCAATTTCACAGTGATTATCGATGACGTGGCTCCGATTGCCAATGCGGGGCGCGATTCGACTCTGTCGCTCTGCGCACCACAGCAGATTTGCCGGCCGGCCGGTTGTTCGAGTCCGACCGGTGATTTAGCGTCCTGCGAGATGATTTCGGGTCCAGGCACATTCAATGGCTCGCAAATCTGTTTCACTCCCGCAGGCAGTGGGACATTCCAGTTCGTGATTCGGGCGCTGGATGATTGCGGCAATGCTGACTATGACACTTCGTTTGTTACCGTCACGCTCAAAAATCCGCCGGTTGCGCTGGTTCGCGATACGACGGTTTCATTCTGTGTAACCCAGCAGGTTTGTATTCCGGCATCGTGCAGTGATCCGGATGGCGACCTGGTTTCATGCCAGTTGATTGGCGGGCCGGGAACGTACAACGGCACCAATATCTGTTTCACGCCGGATACGACAGGAACATACCGGTTCATTCTTAGAGCGACAGACGCGTGCGGAGCGACGGATCTGGACACCGGATTTGCGGTAGTGAGACTTAATCGTCGCCCTGATATTCAGGTCGGCGGCGGCAACTATACTTTGTGCGAGCCGGGACAGATTTGCGTTCCGATTGTGGCATCCGATCCGGATGGCAATCCGTTGACATACACCACAACGATGGGGACAATCAGCGGCAATACGGTTTGTATCAACTCCGGTCCATCGGGATCGCGGGTTTACAACTTCAACGTCATTGCGCGAGATGCCTGTGGTGCTGCCGATACAGCGCTCTTCACGGTTAATGTCAAGGTGAACATGGTGCCGGTACTGACGGTACCTTCGCCAACGCCGCAGAAGCTGTGCACGGCAACGCAGTTGTGCTTCAATGTGACGACTGTTGATACGATTATCACCAAGTTGACCTATGCGCTCCTGTCGGGACCGGGAACGATTAATCCGACGACCGGCCAGGTGTGTTTCACGCCGACGGCGGACGGGACGTTCAATTGGAGCGTTCTGGTATCCGATAGCTGCGGTAAAGCCGACACAGGATTGGTGAGTTGGAATGTTGACTTTGTCGATGCGCCGACCGCCGTGATTGCGGCGCCGGACGGCGATACCGCGGTTTGCGTCGGCACAGAGTTGACCAACATTTGCACCAATATTACTTACACGAATGCGCCGAACACGACCATAACGGCGACGCCGACCAATTCGAGTGTGAACTATACTTTCACATATGCAAATGGATCGGGGACGCTGTGTTTCAATCCAGTGCTGGATCAGAGTCAGACCTACACATTTGAGTTCATCCGATCCAACGAGTGCGGAGTCCAGGTTTCGACTTTCTGGGACTATACGGTTCGCTATGACGAATGCGACTCGGCATGTATTGTTCTGGAAATCGACAGGACTGACTGTATCACGCTGGGTTCGCTGGTGACGGTCGGCATCAACTACGAAGGACGACTTCCGGTCGGCGGTTATGATATGCTGATCAAGTATGATGTGTCGGCCTTTAGTTTTGTGAATGCAACAATCGGACCGGCGATCAACGGGTGGGAGTATTTCACCTACCGGCTGGGGCCCTTCGGGAATTGCACCGGATCTTGTCCAGGGGGATTGGTTCGACTGGTTGCGATTGCCGATGCCAACAACGGTGCGAGTCATCCGCCGGTGGCGCAGTTCACTCCGACCGGTGTCATCGCCAGAATCACCTTCCGCGTGACGAGCAACAACACGTTTGAAGGACAAGTGCTGCCGGTTGAGTTCTTCTGGATCGATTGCGGCGACAACGCATTCTCGAGCCGGAGCGGCGATACGCTGTTGGTTGACAAGATCATTTATGACTCATACGATGTCTTGCTGTGGGACGAGGACGACAACGCCTTGTACCCGGAGTCAGGACGATATGACCATCTCGGCGCGCCGGATACCTGCATTGTCGGCGACAAGTTCCTGCCGGAGCGCTGTGTCGAATTACGCAACGGTTATATCTGCATTATCGATAATGATTCAATCGATGCGCGCGGCGACATGAATCTCAACGGCGTTGCCAATGAAATTGCCGACGCAGTGCTGTACACGAATTACTTCTTGAAGGGACTGGCGGCGTTTACGATTTCGGTTCCGGCGCAGGTTGCGGCGAGCGACATCAACGCCGACGGCAATACCCTGACGATCGGTGATTTGGTATACTTGCTGAGGGTGTTGCTGGGCGACGTTCAGCCGATTCCGAAGCTGACGCCGTTTGCGAGTTCGGTGGAATTCAGTCTTGAAGAAGTTGAAGGCAGCACCAAGCTGTGGTCGAACAGCAATGTCGATTTGGGCGGCGTGTATCTGCGCGCCAGGCTGAACGGCGCGGAAGCGGCGACGGTGGTTGCGGAGCTGGCTGCGCAGAGTCTCGAATTGGCGTACTCGGTAGATGGGGATATGCTTAGCGTGCTGATGTATTCGGATGATCTCGGCGCCAAGGTAGTTGCCGGAGAGCGGCAGATCTTGACCATCGGCGGAACAGTAACAATTGAGCATATCGAAGCTGCCGACTATGACGGCAACCAGTTGAAGTCCACTCTGGATAAGATGGTTCTTCCGGAAGAGTTTGCGCTGGTGCAGAACTTCCCGAATCCGTTCAATCCGGAAACGACGATATCGTTCTCACTGCCGAAAGCCTCGGAGTGGACGATGACGATTCTGAACATCAATGGACAGATCGTCAAGCGCATGAGCGGCACTTCGCCGGCCGGCGTGACCAGCGTTGTCTGGGATGCCACCGATCAAGCCGGAGCGACGGTTGCGACCGGCGTGTATTTGTATCGTCTTGACGCGGGCGAATTCAGTTCGACGCGCAAGATGGTTTTGATGAAGTAGCACATTTCACGGACAGTCGCGAGTCGTATGCGGCGACTTGCGGCACCTTCGCAATGAGAGACGGCGTCCCGGCCACCACCGGGGCGCCGTTGACGTTTAGGGGGGAACGTCGGGGGTTGACAAAATCGGGGTCAGTGTCTATTTTAGTATAGAATTATAGACGAGCGGGGCCGCTATGGGCTGGCAAAGGGCGAAAGCCCTCTTCACAGCTTCTCTCTTGTTTCAGGTTCTTGTTCTCTCAAGTATCCTCTTTGCAGCGACTCATTATGTCTCGAAATTGGGGACGAGCATATCACCATATACCTCGTGGGAATCCGCTGCATTGCGAATTTCGTTTGCGGCGCAAGTATGTCAACCCGGCGATACGATTCGAGTTGGTACTGGAGTATTCGTAGAACCAGATGAAATCCCACTAAACTTTGGAGTTAATTTGTTGGGTAGCGGCGCTGATTCCACAGAGATAAGGAATATGGGTTCTCCGACCGTCCAAATCAGGGTAGAGTCCGGGAATCTTTCAGTAAAGAGTCTCAGATTTACGTCGACGACAACATCTCCATATCCAGCGGCTATCCAATATGAAGCGGACGATACGATTTGGGTTAGCGACTGCATTTTTGAGAACTACGAACAGGCAATTACTAGTTGGGGCAAGTACCTTGACGTAAATAATTGTCAATTTCTCGATTGCGCAAAATCTGAGTCGGCGGCGGCGATCTATGTG
>CAZQBX010000011.1:0-81087 GCA_964592145.1 uncultured Ignavibacteria bacterium | reverse complement strand
ATTACTCGTGCTTAGTGCATTTGTTGTCGCCAATTCTGTATTGGCCGATGACATCACCCGCCAGCAATTGTCCAGACTTGGCATTCCCGCCGGCACTACTGGATTGTCGGCTCTGCTAACGCAAAACACTGACACGACAATCGCGCGTCAAGTTGACGACTGGTCGCAAAACATCTCCTTCGGGTTCATTCCAAACCATGGTCAAATCCCCAATATCGATGGCAAGCCCGCTGACGAAGTGCTCTTTTCGGCCAACGTTCAGGGAGCCCACGTCTATGTAACGACCTCCGGTATGTCGCATTACTTCCTCAAGCGTATTAACGCCGGCACGAAGAAGTGGCGTCCCAAGAACGCAGCAATCAGTGAGAAGGAGTTCGAATGGCGGCGCATTGATCTCGACCTCACCGGTGCCTCAATTTCGCCCGAGCGTGTACGCTATGAAGAGCCCCTTACCGACATCGGTTACACTAACTTCTATCGCGGTCACTGCCCCGATGGTGTTATTGGTGTCGCGACTTACGGCAAGATCACGATTGCTGACGTCTATCCCGGCATCGACTGGGTCGTGCTTAGCCGTCCGGGGCAGTCCGTACACCATGAATTCGTCGTCCATCCCGGTGCTGATCTATCGCTGATCCGCATGGAGTACAAGGGAGCCGACACAATCGATGTTTCCGCTGATAGTCGTCGCCTGCGAATTCGTACCGAGCTGGGCGATGTACAGGAAGGCGCTTTGCATATTTACCAGGGCGACGACAAGAACGTGATCGATGGCCGCTTTGATGTCGATGGCAACGTTGTTAAATTCGACATCGCAGAGTACGATCGCTCGCTGCCACTGACAATCGACCCGCCGCTTGTTTGGAGCACCTACTATGGCGGTTCCAATTTCGACGGACCGCGATCGATTCTCTGCGACAACGCAAATAACTTCCTGTATGTTGTCGGTTACACTTACTCGACAAACATGCCGACGCAGAACCCAGGGGGCGGCGCCTTCTATCAAGGCTACCTCTCCGACAGTGTAGCGATCGATGGCTTCATTTGGAAATTCACGCAGGGTGGCGTTCGAATTTGGGCTACCTATTATGGCGGCCTCGGCGACGAGTCTCATGCCGATGCTGCTCTCGATCAATTCCAGAATCTCTATGTTTGCGGTCACACCACTGCTACCAACTGGCCGACGCAGAACCTGCCCGGAGCCTACAACGACGCATCCTACAACGGCGGCCAGGGCGATGCGATAATTCTCAAATTCAATTCGCTTGGTGTCCGGCAATGGGCAAGTTACTTCGGCGGTAATCTCGCCGATTGGGGGACGAGTATCGTTGTTGATGCCACCGGCACGGTCTATATGACCGGTTACACCGCATCTCCCGATTTTCCTGTCCAGAATCCCGGCGGCGGCGCATACTTTCAAGGATCGATTGCAACTTATGAGGATGCTTTCATCGCCAAGTTCAGCCCCCTGGGTGTTCTGCAATGGTCGACATTTTACGGCGGCCCCGGCAATGAAGAAGCCTTCGGTATCGCAGTCAGTGTTAACTCGATTTACATCACCGGCATGACACAATCATCCGCGTTTCCGTTCTACTACCCCGGCGGTGGAGCCTATATTGACAGCACCCTGAATGGTTCACAGGACGGATTCGTGGCACGCTTTACATTGGCAGGAGTGCGGACGTGGGCAACTTATCTCGGCGGCGACAGCACTGACTGGGCAGATGATGTCGTCGTTGACGGCAGCGGCAGAGCTTTTGTAGCAGGCTACACCGAATCTGTCAATTTCCCGACTCTCAATCCCGGCGGGCCGACATACTATCAACCGACCGTTGGCGGTGGCCTCGATATCGCGATCTCCAAATTCACCAGCGCCGACTCACTTGTTTGGTCAACCTACTACGGTGGCAGCGATATCGACTTCCTTCTCGGCGCCCCTGGCAAGTCGATCTGCCTCGATCAGTCCGGTCAGCTCTACGTCACCGGGATGACTGGCTCCACTGACTTCCCCGTGCTCAATCCTGGCGGCGGCTCGTTCTACCAGGGCACAGCACTTGGCGGACCGCGGGATGCAACGATCGGGCAGTTCAGCAATTCCGGGACCATGATCTGGTCGACCTACTGGGGCAGCAGCAATCCCGACTTTGGTTCGAGTGTCGCGATCGGTAATGGCGGATGTCTATTTGCTACCGGTGAATCGGTCGATGTCGGCAACCTATTCCTGATGAATCCGCTGATGGGCGCCTATTATCAGCCGATCTGCGGCGGACTGGATGACGGTTACATTGCCAAATTCTGCCAACCGACCGGCGCCTGTTGTATAGACTTCACCTGCGTTGGCGCAAACTCACAGGCCGAGTGCACCCAGTTGGGAGGGCAGACTTTCTATCCGAATCAGTCATGCTCCACAACTGTCTGTAGTATTAACTGCAATATCTGCGGCACAAAATACAACGATCTCAACAAGAATGGAACGCAGGACGGAGGCGAACCGCCATTGGCGGGATGGACTATCCAACTCTATTATTGGAACGGTCCTCTCTATGCCTCAACGACTACTGATTCACTCGGTAACTATTGTTTCAATGATATTCCCTGCGGCGCCTGGACGGTTACCGAACAACTGCAGCCCAACTGGGTGCAGACCTTCCCCTCGCCAAATGTCCATAACATAACTATTGGAACAGGTTCGACGTTGAACAACGTCAACTTCGGCAATTCAAACTGTATTTCCGATACCTGCTGTGTCAAACCGGCTGCCGGTATGATCGCCTGGTATCCCTTTGATGAGTCCACGCCCGGTGTCGCCAACGACATCGCCGCAAAGACACGCGACGGCTGGCACTACTACGACCAGCTTTCCCACGTTGATGGTGTAGTCAACGGTGCGATCAAGCTTGATTCGTCGCGCTATGTCCGTGTCTTTGATGACCCGTTTGCGCAGGTTGACACCGGTGACTTCACGATTGATCTTTGGATCAAACCGGCGACGTTTGCCTCGGATTGCGCGACCTCGCCCTATACGCCGTGCACGGCGATTCCAATTCTCGATAATCGGAACGGCCTGGCGGGCGCCGCTGGCGACAATGGACTGATGCTCTATCTCAAGCGCACATCGCCGACACAAGCACGGCTCGGACTGGCAATGAACATTTTCCCGGGCCACGTTGATACCTTTGAAACACCAACAGCACCGGTAGTATTGAATCAATGGCAACACGTAGCTGTCACCGTTGATCGCAGCAGTACCGTTCCGATCGGAATCTTCTATTACAATGGGGATTCGGTCGGCACATTCTCGCCGCCGCTCGGCTCTGTTTTCTCAACCAATGGTGCGGGTTCGATCCTCGACATCGGTCACGGTCCGACTTCCAGTAGTTATGGTCCGGGACAGACCTGCACCTCGCAAGAGCGCAAGTTTATCGGTGTGCTTGACGAGTTGGAGATTTGGATTCGCAAGCTTTCAACGGCCGAGATTTATGGCCTGTACGCGGCTGGTTCGCGCGGAAAGTGCAAGATCTCTTGCGCTATTCCCAGTTCGGTTGTGCTTTGCCGCACGGCGACAACCGTCACTATGAACTTGACGGTATGCAATCAGTCACCGAATACTTCGGTTGCAAAATACTCTTTCGCACCGATGGCGACTGGCAGCGGCTGCAACTTCGATGCTTCCGGCATTACGTTCAGCCCCGCCAATGGCGTTCTCAATCTGCTCCCCGGACAGTGTACCCAGATTCAAGTCACGATGAGTCGCCCGATTGGATTCGTTCCGGGCAGCGTTGCTTGCTTCTGCGTTACGGTTCAGGATACTCTGACCAAAGCGATGAGCACTTGTTGCACCAAGCTGATTGCCAGCAACGAGCTTTGCGTCAAATTGTTCGATCCGAAAGATATAACAACCGGAGCCGCCGGCACGGCGCGCGCTTTCAGCTTCACCGTTCAGAACGAATCCGACTCACTGTCAAGTTTCGACTACGTCCTGCGCGCCGAATCAAGCAGCAGCGATGCCATGTCGCCGCCGGCAATTTCTCTTAACGGCTTGCCGCCGGGCACTCCCGTGATCGGAAGTGTTATGCTTCCACCGTGGGGCGAAACCGTTGTTTCCGGTGACGCGATTCTTATGTCCTATCGTCCGATGGATCTCGGGTCGGTGATTCTTGAGGCCGATGTTGACGGTGACGGCAGCGCTGATCCGATGGCCACCGTGCTGATCCAATCGGTAAGTTTCCCCGACTGCAACAACAACGGTATTGATGATGCAAATGATATCGCCTTCGGTACCTCACTTGACGCGAACGGCAATGGCTTCCCCGATGAGTGTGAAGTTCCCCTTAGTTCCGGTAGTTGCTTTGTCTGCGGCGATGCCGACGGCAACGCGCAGGTGACAGTCTCCGATGTCGTTTATCTGATTAACTACATCTTCGGCGGCGGTCCGGCGCCATCGCCGATTCTCGCAGGCGATGCCGATTGCAGCGGTGGCGTCAATATTTCCGACGCAGTGTACCTGATTAACTACATCTTTAGCGGTGGCGCTCCACCGTGTGACGCCTGTCCGTAATCCACGCCCGGTACGCTAGATACGAAAACCGCGAGTCAACAATGACTCGCGGTTTCACTTAGTTCGAATATGTATGTTTGTGCGAATGCTAGCTTCCCGAGGGATTTGCTGCGTAGGCACTGGCGCGGTTCAATAACTCAATGTCCGAACTGGCTAATCTGAGTGTCGTCGCCTCAATCAGTTCATCGACCTGTGCAATACTCGTTGCGCTCGCAATGGGTGCCGTGATGCTCGGTCGGGCAATCAACCACGCAATCGCAATGCGCCCCGCAGTCGAATCAAGCTGTTCTGCCAATTGATCGAGTGCCGACAGAATCGCAAAGCCTCTCTCATTAAGAAACTTCTTTACACCCTGCCCGCGTGCACTCTTCGACAGATCGGCTTCAGAACGATACTTGCCGGTTAAAAACCCTCGTGCCAACGAAAAGTAGGGAATCACACCCAACTCGTGATTCACGCAGAGTTGTTCAAGATTGGTTTCATAGTCTTCCCGTTCATAAAGATTGTAACAGGGTTGAAGGCACTTGTACATCGGCCAACCTCTCTGGCCACTTACCGTCAGCGACTCGGCCAGGCGTTCAGCGGTATAATTCGATGCGCCGATGACACGGACCTTTCCCTGTTCGACGAGTCGTGAATAAGCCTCGAGAGTTTCTTCAATCGGCGTGTCCTTATCATCAGTATGTGATTGATACAAATCTATGTAGTCGGTTTGAAGGCGTTTCAGCGAATCTTCGACGGAGCGAAGAATGTGCGCCCTGGATAGACCTTTTCGCTCTGCATCCATTTCCATTCCGACCTTAGTGGCAATGACCGTCTGCGCGCGATTTCCCCGCGATTTCTGCCACTTTCCGATGATCGTTTCTGACTCACCGCCCACATGTCCGCTCTTCCAGCGAGAATAAACATCAGCGGTATCAATCAGATTGAATCCGGCGCCGACAAATCGATCAAGGATTTCAAACGATGTTGGCTCATCAATTGTCCAGCCGAAGACATTTCCGCCCAAAGCCAATGGCATCACTTCAAGTTCGGACTTTCCGATTCTTTTTTTCTCCACTGATTCTCCCCGAAAAAACGTCACACCCGGTAATTGTCTGATCGCCAGTTTTTGATCGCCTTCTTGATATCCGTCTCCGACAAACCCTCGTTCGCCGCGCGCCGCGATAGTTCCACAAACTCTTCATCGGACGCAAATCTCAGCCCGATCACCTGCCGCATGGTGAGACGAGAATCAAGCATCCGGCCGGTCATCGCAAAGTGGCGGAGATTCTCTTCAGCCCGAATGGCACGATCCTGCGCCTTGAGCGGAAATGACCTTACGTAATAGAACAACATCAACAGACACACGAATACGACAACCAGCAATGTAGCCGAATAAAGCCTGGTGTGATCGCCGATCGAGTTCCACAAGTTCACGCAAGAACCGATCAACGACAATATCAGAACCCCGAACAAGATAAAGTGATAGCCCGGCACCAGGCGGGCATGTTTAGCATAACTCTGTTCCTGCATTTGTTCATCCTTTCTCAAAGCGGCAAATGTCACTGACTCAATTTGCGGCAACGAGTTTGATAAAGCAAGAGCGCAAAAGCCATATTCAAGAGAACAGTTCTGCTATGAGATTTTTCCGTCGAATTTCTAGAAGGAAGTTTGGGGAGAATTGCGCGCGTTAACCAATCAACAACTTCTGGAATCCCGGCAGTCCGCGCAATGGCGCAAAGTGTTCCGAAACCATTAACAACGGCCGCGAGATATAAGAGGGTACGCCTAACAGAAACTTCAGTTGCTCTATCGCCTGGTCAAATCGTCCCAGTGTGGTCAATGTTAACGCAAAAGTTTCCATGTATACGATGCTGAACACGTGATCGCGTTCGTGCGGGAACAAGGCAATCGCCTTCTCGCTGCAGCTGATCGCCAGTTCAGTTTGGCCCAGACCAGCATAGGCAAACCCTAAGTTGGCAAGATAGCGGGCATCATCGGGACTCGTCTTAAGCTTGGTTTCAAGCATCACCCGGGCGGATTCAAAATATGATCTCGCTTCAGAATCGCGTCCCAACCGATGAGCCAGCCGACCCTTGTTGATAAAGTACAGCTCCATCTCAACTTCGTCGATAGCTAATTTGTCCATCGCCTTCTGAACGTCACCGTCACAGTACTCGACAAAGACGTCCAGCAGTGCAAACTCCATCACCATTTCGGCAGGGACAACTCGCGCTTCCGCGTCGCGAAAAATTTTCGCCGCGGCAGTCACGTTTCCGTCGCGCAGCAATACGGTCTGCGCTTTCCGCGCATAGATGTCGATCCAGTCGGGTACAAGCCAGATGGCGCGATCAAACTGAATCAACGCCGCATCATATTGGCGAAGAAGCATCAGCGTATTCCCCAGTTCCGACGCCAGCAGCGATGACTTGGGATCCAGTTCGGCGGCTTTGCGGATGTTGCGCAGCGCTTCGTTCCAAAATCCAAGTCGTCTTTGGATGAATCCGGTTGCCGCCAGCAGATTACTGTCATTGGGGCGGCCCTTACCGGCCAACACAAACTGCTCCAAAGCCGACATATACTCTTTACAGCCATAGTAGTAATAGTAGCCCAACGCCAGACTTGTCTCCGGCAGCTGCGGGGCAACCCTGACTGCAGCATCAACCGAAACCTTGGCTCGCGCAACTCGAGCTTGCGTGCGATCATGGAAGAACCAATACATGCTGAGATTCGCCAGACTCAATTTGACGTGTGCGAGCGCAAAGTCAGGATCAAGCTCGACCGCCTTCTCGTACATTTCTATCGCTTTGCTGATATCCGCCGGCTGGGTGCTGCGTGGATAGAATTCGTTTCCACGCAGGTAGTAGTCGTAGGCTTCCAGATTGGTCGTCGGAATCCGCGACAGGCTATCCAATTCCGGGGTCGCCAGAGCAACACCGAGCGCCTTCGTGATTTCGGAAGCTAACTCCGACTGAAGTACAAAAATCTGATCCAGGACACGGTCATAAGACTCTGCCCACAAGTATGACTCGTCTTTGGTGTCAACCAGTTTACAGCTTAGTCGAAATCTCGATGGCGTCTGGCTGCTGTCCCAACGGATCGTTGCCGTCAGCAGAAATTCGACTCCCAGTTCGGTCGCGATCTGCTGCATCGTTCGGCTTTTGTCCTTGAATTGACGCGCACTATTGTTGGAAATGACCTTGAGAAGCTTGATCTTTGCCAAACTCGTCGTGATTTCGTCGGTAATGCCGTCGGCAAAATAGTCATGCTCCGTCGGACCGAGATTTTCGAATGGCAAGATGGCAATCGCCTTCTTGAGACCGACAGCGGTCCTCGTCACCGAACTGGCATCTGTGCCTATCGGTCGCGACATGGGCGTTGGCGAGGCTACATTCGAAAACTGCGAATACGGTTGCTCTTCGCGGCGAACGGCGATTCGAAGATCGCGGGCCAGATCGTCAATCTTTTGGTAGCGCTGCGTCAGATCCTTCTGCAATGCTCGGTCAACAATCGCGCTGACTTTTTCACCGACTTCGGGATTAATCTGATTCAACGGGACATGAACCTGCTGCAAAATCGCCAGCAAAGTAGCAATCTCCGAGTCCTTCTTGAACGGCGTCACACCGGACAACATCTCGTAGATTACAGCGCCAAGTGAGAAGATGTCCGACCGCTGGTCGACCTCGACGCCTTGTGCCTGCTCCGGCGACATGTACGCGATCGTCCCCAATCGCACACCGGTGCTCGTGAGTCCCGACACACTCTGCAGCTTGGCGAGCCCAAAGTCGAGTATTTTGACGCGGCCCTTACCGCTGACGAGAATATTGGCCGGCTTGATATCGCGGTGAACAATGTTGCGTTCATGGGCGGCTGCCAACCCGTCACAGACCTGGAGAATCAGGTCAACGCAATTCTCTACTGGCAATCGTTGCGCCTTGATCAGGTCCTTGAGAGGAACACCCTCCACAAGCTCCATCGCAATAAATTGCCGTCCGTCGCTCTCATCGACCTCGTAGATTGTGACGATATTGTTGTGATTGAGCGCGGCGGCTGTTTGCGCCTCGCGAATGAATCTGGCCTTCGTCTCCGGGTCATCCGCGAGCGTCGACGGTAGAAGCTTAATCGCGACATTGCGCTGAAGTTTGGGATCAAAGGCAAGATAGACTTCGCCCATTCCGCCAGCGCCGATCTTCTCAATAATTCGATAGCGGCCTACAGAACTGACCCGCCCGTCGTTGCGACTGACTTTTGTTTGTTCAAGATGATCTTGTTCTTCGGAATCGCTCATGACAATCTTCTGGAACCACTCGTTTCAAAGCAGCGGATTTAGCTTACCTAACGGATCGAGGATAGCAAAAGTCCCGGCAACAGACAATCAAAATGCAGAAAAGCCGGTTGTGAAGTAACAACCGGCCTTCTTGGTCAATCAATCAATTGGCTCCAACTAAGGCGATTGGAAAATATACTTAATCAGCCAAACAGCGTCTGAAATGTTCGTAATTCCGTTGCCGTCGGCATCTCCACCACAGGCCGTTGCCGGCTCGGGGCCACCCAAGAAGATGAAGTTGATGATATAGACTGCATCAGAGATGTTTGCATTTCCGCTTCCATCGGCATCACCCGAACGGCAAACCGTGAATTCCTGCCAGAAGCCTTGATTCACTCGATAATTGGGGGAGGCTACGCCGCCTACCGCTGTCTGCACAACGGTGCCTAAAATCTTCTTCCCGTCGGAAAAATTGGCGTTAGTGCCGCCGGTTGCCACAACCTGCCACTTGATGTTATACGTCTGTGCCGGCAAAGCTGAACACATCAACACGACCAGACATACGACCATCTTAAAAAGCATTCGGACCTTCATCATAAGTCTCCTCCGATTTCGGTCCATTACTGCTTGCTTCGATCTGCGGCAACCTGCTGCAGAAGTGATCTCAATTCGCTTACTTCGGCCTTCAGCTTGGCGATTTCTGCATCCGTGCTGTTTACCGGATTTGGCACGGCCGAAAGTGACGCCTTGCTGATCCCGACTGTGCCGGGAATAGTCACAGTCGGCGCAGCCGCTGACGAAGTTGAGCTGATTGCACCATAGGCTTTCGGTATGAAAATTAGGGTGAGTGTCTTATCGGATGCCGCAAATTCGGCATCGCCGGCTGTTCTCTCTGCCACCATATAGAAGGTCGAACTTCCGGCGCCAACTGAAAACACCTTCTGGACACTAATCACATTGCTTGCCTGAAGAAACGGATCAACCGCTCTCACCAACCAAGTCTTGCGCTGGTCACCCGGCTGTTCGGTTTCGCTAGCGACAACCCCAAAATCAGCCGAGTAAGTCGGAACAATCCCCGGTGCCACAGCCGTCTGGCTGGAACCGGTCAGATCAATCGATGCCTCACACGAACCCAGCACGAGTACGTAACCGTCACTGGGGCAGTCAATCGACTGCTGTGCCAGAATTACCGGCTCGTTTCCAATCGCCGTCGCGACATCACTAACTTCGGTCTGTGCAGCTCCGGAGCTCATTGCCGCAGTGCACTGTCGGCTATCGTCTCCCGAGAATTGCAGACATGGAGTGAACACCTCTGTCTCACTTGCCCAAAACCTGACGCTGTCTTGATCATCAAACAACTCAAAACGCAGTTGTTCGACATCCCCGTCCTTGGCGCCCGAGGAGGGCTGCAGACCAATTGTACCGGAAATGACTCCGCCGCGAGCTCCATCAAGCGTCTCCACGCGCGTCGAATATCCAACCGATACCAATCGCGTGCGCGGCTCCCCTTCCGGATCAGTGCCGACCTGGATTCCCAGATAACTTGCCGACGAATCGAACACTTCCGGCTCAATTTGGATATTATCTCCGAGGATCACACTGAACAGTCCGTTGGTCACATCAACCAGCAATGTTTCTTCCCACTTCAGATTCGCTGGATCACTCAGGAATGGATGATTCCAAATACGAAATGTCATTTGCACGCCGGTCGCATTCAACGGCTGACCGTTGGCGTCAGTCAATAGCCCCTGATAGTTGAGCCGCGACGGTGTCACTCCGCCAAATACCGTCGATGCTAAACAAAGGATGACTGCAGCAAGCATCATCATGGAACCGAATCGAATGGTCATTCTCTCTCCTCCTAATCGGATGTCTGAAACCTGAAGCCAGGCAGCACTTGCACCGCTACCGTGATCAACCTACCGATGTCGGCGTGTTGCAGCGTTCGTGATTAGTCTTCAAGCTGCCTGGGTTTAGGAATTGTTGCAGACAATGAAATCAAAAACGTTGGAAAAGCAAGAAAAAACGATATTTATGGACACATGAAGCCCATTTTACAGAGACCCTATCGCGCACCTACAGCTGGAGTTTAACTTGAACGAGAGTGATCGGCAGAGAAATGTCAATGAAATACGACCTTGCCGTTTTCAACATCGACCACTACTTTCGCACCGCTTTGGATCTTCCCCTCAATGATTCGCAGCGACAGCTCGTCGAGTATCTCATTCTGAATCAATCGTTTAAGCGGACGCGCTCCGAAGACTTCATCGAAACCGGCCTGGGCAAGATAGTCTGACGCCGCGGCTGTGATTGTCAATTCAATGCCTTTCTTCTCGAGCCGTTCCGCCACCAGTTCCATCTGTAACTCAACTATCCTGGCTATTTCGGTTGTCGTTAGCTGTTGGAAGATGACAATGTCGTCAAGACGGTTCAAGAACTCCGGTTTAAACGTCTGTCTCAGAACTTCATTTACGGCCTTTTCCTGGGCAGCGCGGTCGCGTGCAAATTGCGCTATCTGTTGAGAAGCCAGATTCGAAGTCATGATAATCACCGTATTCTTGAAATCGACTGTTCTGCCCTTGTTATCAGTCAATCGCCCCTCGTCCAACATCTGCAACAAAATGTTGAACACGTCGGCGTGCGCTTTTTCGATCTCATCAAAGAGCACCACGGTGTATGGATGTCGTCTGACCGCCTCGGTCAACTGACCACCCTCTTCATATCCCACATATCCCGGCGGCGAACCGACAAGTCGGGCGACTGAGTGCTTCTCCATGTATTCGCTCATGTCGATTCGAACCAGCATTTTCTCGTCATTGAAGAGGAATTGTGCCAGCGCTTTTGTGAGTTCCGTCTTGCCGACTCCGGTGGGTCCGAGAAACATAAAAGATCCGATCGGCTTGCCCTCCTCTTGAATACCTGCACGACTGCGACGCACCGCGTTGGAAACGACGCGGATAGCTTCTCTTTGTCCCACCACACGTCTTCCAAGCTCGTCTTCCATCTGTGCCAGCTTCTCGGATTCCTCAGTTAACATCCGCGTCACCGGAATACCGGTCCAACGGGAAACTACCTGTGCGATATCCTCCTCGTCGACTTCTTCCTTAAGGATGGCGCGATTCTGTTGCAGGCGCGCCAGATCCTCCTTGACAGTCTTGATCTGCTTTTCCAGTTCGGGAATCTTCCCATAGGTTATCTCGGCAACCCGCTGCAACTCGCCCCGCCTTTCTGCCTGCACGGACTCTTCGCGCAGACGCTCGATCTGCGCAGAGTAATCCTTTATCTGGTCGATGAATTTGCGTTCATTCTGCCAGTGCAGCTCGAGATGGACGTTTTCTTCGCGCGCTTCTCCGAGTTCCTTCTCGATCTCCACCAGCCGCCGTTTCGACTCGTCATCTTTCTCCTTCTTGAGTGCTTCCTTTTCTATCTCAAGTTGTCTGATCCGCCGATGCAATCGATCGATTTCGGTTGGCTTGGAATCGATTTCGATACGAAGCACCGAAGCCGCTTCATCCATCAAATCGATGGCTTTGTCCGGCAGGAAGCGATCGGTGATGTATCTTGCACTTAACGTCACTGCCGCAACAATGGCATTGTCGCGGATTCGCACCCCGTGATGAACCTCGTACTTCTCCTTGATGCCGCGAAGAATCGATATGGTATCTTTGATTGATGGTTCCGCAACCGTCACCGGCTGAAACCGCCGCTCTAGAGCTGCGTCCTTCTCGACATATTTGCGGTACTCTTTGAGCGTTGTCGCTCCGATAGTACGCAGGTGCCCGCGCGCCAGTGCCGGCTTGAGAAGATTGCCCGCATCCATTGCGCCTTCAGCCGCCCCAGCGCCAATGATTGTATGCAACTCATCAATAAAGAGTATGATCCGCCCATCCGATTCTTCGACTTCCTTTATCACCGCTTTTAATCTATCTTCAAACTCGCCGCGATACTTGGTCCCGGCAATCATCTGCCCCAAATCAAGCGAAAGCAGCGTCTTATTCTTGATCGTCTCCGGAACATCGCCGTCGACGATCTTCTTCGCCAATCCTTCAACAATGGCGGTCTTTCCGGTTCCCGGCTCACCTACCAAAACCGGATTGTTCTTCGTCCGGCGCGAGAGGATCTGCATAATACGGCGAATCTCCTCATCACGGCCAATCACCGGATCGATCTCACCCCGCCGCGCCATAGCAGTGAAGTCGTGCGTATACTTCTCCAGCGACTGCATTTTCCCCTCGGGATCGGGATCGGTGACTCGCTGACTGCCGCGAATCGATGCCAGGGCTTTGAGTACGCTGTCGCGACCTGCTTTAACCAGCTTGCGAACAGCCGATTCCTCCAGTAACGCCAAGAAGAGATGTTCCGTGGAGATGTATTCGTCTCGCAACTTTCCCGCTTCCCCCTCGGCTTGATCAAAGACCTTGCGCAACTCGTTGGTTGCGTATGGTTCCCCGCCGGAAACTTGTGGTAACCGCGTCAATTCGCTTTGGACGGATACCGCTAATGCATCCGGCTCAATTTCCAACTTCTGCAACAGCGACGGAACAATTCCATCCTGTTGCTTGACCAGCACCATCAACAGATGTAAGGGCGTTATGCCTTGATGCCCCAGTTGGCCGGCCAACTGCATGGCGCCCTGTACGGCCTCGGAGGCTTTTGTCGTGTACTTATTGAAATTCATTCTTAACCCCGGTTTCACTCCCTCGGAGCGATTACCTAAAATCGCTCTCTATCTCCCTTTTATACTACCGAAGTTCCCGCTTTATTTGATCAGCAAAGAAACGGGCGCTCGACTGTAATCGAGCGCCCGATCTTCAGGAAGGCGTTCAAAAAACGCCTTTGCGGATGGGTGACTATTCGCAGATTTGCGACCACTGGCCCCGGAAAAATCCGTGGGTGGCGCCTCGTCCATGGCCATTGCCCGGACGTTCCTTGGCAATCCAATTGGCGTCATACTCGCCGATTATTACTTCTTCACGATTGTAGATATCGCCGGCAAACCAACCCTTGTTAGTTGCTTCCGGCTCATCGTCGGTACCGAATCCCCACTCGCCCTTGAGGAAGCCGCGGAAAATTCCCGCTATCGAAATCCACTTGCCAAAAAGAACTTGCGTACCATCGTCACGATTGCCGAAGTGGCCGCGCACATGACCCAGCATCAGGCCATCTCCCGATATCCACCGGCCGACAAATGTGCCGCGTCCGTTCTCTGACGCCGGACGTACCCACTTGCCTTCAAAGAACCCTTCACCGCAAGCGAGACGTTCCAGCTTGAACCCGTTCACCGAAAACTGATTACTGCCGACATCAATCAGTTCACTGATCGAAGCCAACTCGGACATGCTGAAAGTCCGGGTGAATGGACCGGAAGCAAATGTCAGGCTGTTCTCAATCGGTGATTCACTCAGCTGCGGATCGTATACGTAAACCAGCATTCCGTCAAAGCTGGGGCGTGTTCTGCTTTCAAACTCAAGTACGCGACGTAAGAAGCGTGGACGAACGATGAAGTCACCCTCCTCGAAGCGAATCAATCGCACGGCTACGATAGCGCCGCGTTCAACCGTCAATGACCCCGACCAGTCGGTAACCTCGGTTTCAGTGGAATCAACCTCAAGATGTCCCCAAAGGAATTCCACCGAGTATACATTGACTTCCGGCAGATGCATTATCGAATCAACTTCGGGGTGCCGCCCCATCGGATCGTCGGCTTCGTCACTGCCTTCAAGCGACGCTATATCCGGGTCGCCAAATGCCGGCTGTTCGTTAGTCGCTTTGTAACCGCCGAAATTGTCTGTCAGGTTAATGTTCTCTTCTTCGCCGTTCTCCGGTGCGACGTTGTTGTCGCTGCAACCCGCGAGTCCGATCACGAACAGACCAATCACTGCTAAGTATAGAAGTCGAAGTTGTGCTTTCATGTGTTACTCCTTCTCTAATGTGAACGACATAAGTGTTCCGCTTAGTTGTTAGTCAAACGGTGTGCCAATCCGTGCTTTTCGTGACATTCTGTCGCAATACCTTGAAGTAAATCAACTTAGAATTGTTGCACATTCACTTCAAGCTGGCGTAATTGGTCCCTACAAGGAAATCATGCGTACCAACCGGTACAATATATTGATACTGCGCACCCCAGGGTACGAAGCGCAGCTGATTTCCTGATGGAAAACCAAGGACGTGATGGCAGCAATGTTTGGTGACAATCGTAAGCTCGTTTCGATTCTGATCATTGCACTCCTAGTGCTTCTGGTTGGTGGATTCAACATAGCGCTCTACTTGCTGTACTCGCGTTCCCTGGAGACGCTCGATCGCTCGCTCGGCGACCGCCTTCTGTCCGTCGGACGAGCGATCGCTCCCGAGGTCGAAAGCGTGCTCCAGTTCGAGCCGCCACAAGGTCCGCTTTCGCTGTCGACCCTCGTTCGGCTGCAGGATTATCTCCTGCGAATTCGTGATTCAGACGCGTTGTCGGGAGTTTACCTGCTCGACATCGAGAATCGCGACATGCTCTCGCTCGATGACTCAATCACCAGCGTACAACTGTTCCTTCCGCTTCATACGGAAGGATTGAGCCGCGCCGCCCTCGGCCGCGCCGGCGTCTCAGAACTCTATCGGGTTGGTACACGCTCATTCAAATCGGCCTACCAACCGGTCGGCGATGACCCCGTCTATGGTATCCTGCTAATCGAGAGTAACTTCGAATTTTTCACAGACTTTGAAGACTTCAAGCAGCACATCCTCATTGTCAACTCCGCGGCAGTTGCACTATTGATCCTCGTCGCCATCGTCGTCGTCATTCTCAACCGCAAGCTTCTCAAAGCGGAAAAGCTCTTGATTTCGCAGGCAGCTCTCTCCCAGATGGGGCAAATGGCCGCCGTGATTGCACACGAAGTCCGTAACCCGTTGGCTATTATCAAAGCATCGGCGGAGCGTCTGAAGAGGAAATACTCTTCAATCGAGTCGAAAGATGCGCAGCTGTTTGACTTCATCCCGGAAGAGGTCGACCGCCTCAATCGCATCACGACTCACTACCTGCAGTTTGCCGCACCTGAAGATGCAGCCAGCAAGCCAGAGAGCATCCGGGCTGTCATCGAGTCGGTGGCCGAGGGCATGTCCAAGGAATTTGAACACCGGGCTGTGAAGTTGCGCACCGATTGCGAATCGGACTCAAGTGGAATTCAGGTCGACTCACTGCGCGTTCGCCAGATTCTGGTAAACCTGCTCAAAAACGCACTTGATGCGACTCCCGCGGCCGGTCAAGTTGAAGTCAAAACCGCAAAGTCTCGCACTGGCGGCCTGTTGGTAACTATCAGTGACACCGGCGCCGGTCTTGACAAGAAGATGGCGAAGCACATTTTTGATCCGTTCTTTACGACTAAATCGCACGGAACCGGACTCGGCCTGTTTGTCGTTCGGCGATTAGTCGATAACATGAAAGGTGACATCCGCGTCAACTCCCAGCCGGGAGTCGGCACGACATTCGTAATCACTCTACCTGGAAAAGTCGATGGCAAAGATTCTCGTAGTTGATGATGAAGCTAAAATGGCGATGCTGGTCTCCTCAGCGCTGGAAGATGCCGGGCATTCGGTGTCAGTATTTAACTCCGGCGAAATGGCTGTAAGCGCACTTACTGCCGAATCGTTTGACCTGGTCATCACCGACTTAAAAATGTCACCTCCCGATGGATTGGCAGTATTGAAGCACGTACGCAAGGTTTCCCCGGAGACCGGTGTTATACTGATGACCGCATTTGCTTCGGCCGAATCGGCTGTCACAGCAATGAAAAACGGAGCGTATGACTATCTGATTAAACCTTTCTCACTTGATGAACTCATTATCCTCGTCGATCGCTTTTTCGAAAATCGCCGCACCAAAGTGCTCAACGAACAACTCGTCGCTGATTACGAGCATTTCGCCGTCGGAGAATTCATTGGCAAGTCGGAAGGTGTCCAACAGCTTTTCGATATGATTGAAAAAGTGGCTAAGCGGGAATCGACCGTGCTCTTACTTGGTGAATCAGGCACCGGTAAAGAGCTGGTGGCAAATATGATCCACAAGCGCTCGCCTCGGTCCAGCGGACCTTTCATCGCCCTCAATTGCGCTGCACTTAGCGAGACTTTGCTGGAATCGGAGCTGTTTGGTCATGAAAAAGGCTCATTCACCGGCGCCGTCAAACGAAAACCGGGACGGTTTGAACTGGCGCAGGGCGGGACTCTCTTCCTTGACGAGATCGGCGAAATCTCGCAGTCTATGCAAGCCAAGCTTCTGCGCGTGCTCGAGCTGGGACAGTTTGTTCGGGTCGGGGGAACGGAAACGCTTCACTCCGACGCCCGCATCGTTGCCGCCACTAATCGCGATCTCAAAACGTTGATGGAGAAAGGCACATTCCGCGAAGACCTTTACTTCCGCCTCAGTGTGTTTCCGATAGCGATTCCACCCCTGCGCGAAAGGCGCGACGACATTGTTCCTTTGGCCGAGTACTTCCTCAAGCGCCATGGGTATCTACATGGGAGCTTGCCGCCGGCCTGTTGCGATCTTTTAAAAAGTTACCCATTCCCAGGCAACGTACGAGAGCTGAAGAATATCGTCGAGCGTGCCATCATTCTTGCCGATGGCGAACCTCTTTCACCTGACCTGCTCGGCATTCAAGCTGATGAGCAGGTCGCCGAAAGTGACTCTGGTGGCCTCAATGATGCCGAACGGAAAATGATCGTTGACGCGCTCAATCAGTCGGACGGAAAGAAGACTCTGGCGGCGGAGAAACTCAAAATTACACGCCGCCGCCTCTACTCGCGCATGAAGATTTACAGTATCACTCCCGGACCGGACGGTACATACAAATGAACCATTTGGTACACTCCGGCTGTCAGCTCCAAGTAGTACTGACTCTTGAGCAACTCCAATTCGTGCAAGGCTATCGTAGCTTTCATCTTAAGTGCGTATGCGATATCCTCCGGGTCGGCACGATTTTTGACAATATGTAGGTCGAGAATAATATGAAGATACCTACACTGAAATTGAGATTACTCTCGCCGCTGTGGATTGTCATCGGTTTGACCGTGTTGATCATTTCTTTTGCCACGGGCCAAGTCTACGGGCAGTCGCTTGATCCTGATCGCATCAAGCAGGAAATCGAGCAGACCGATAACATTATCGAACAGGCGCGCAAGTCCGTAGATCAATCGCGCGACCAACGAACCACCGCGTTGCTGGAGCAGGCCGAGCAGGCACAGGAACGCGCCCGAGAATATCTCGAACGCGGCCGACTCGTACTTGCCTTACAGTTCACACTGCGAGCCCGGGAGGCGGCCCGCCGCTGCATCGGCTCGATGGTGCGATCCGACGAAGACCGGTCAATTGTCGAACAGCAGCTTGACCGAACTGATGAACTGCTCGAAGAGATCCGCACGCTGACTCAGGACGGTCAGACGCCGGCGCTTGACTTACGACTGCAAGAAGCACAACGCCTACAGGACCGCGCACGCGACTTCTTCAGCGAAAATAATCTCCGACAATCCCTGCAATTCACCCGTCGTTCACAGGACATTTGCCGCAATCTCCTTGAGCACGTTAGCGGCGGCGAGCGGCGACGCGAAAACTTGCATCTCAACCTCGACCGCGCGCAAGATTATGTCTCCGATAATCGCGAGGCCATCAGTGCCTGTAAAGACGAAGTGGCGGCCAGGCTGTTCGAGTCGGGGTCTGAGCAGATCGACAAGTCTGAACAAATGTATCAAGCCGGCAACTATGAAGAATCAATCCGCCTGCTGGCCGGCGGGCTGTCGCGCGTCCGGCGTGCCGTCCAAAACTGTGGCGGCCGGCACAGTGAATCCGATGCTGAACGTGCCATAGCCACCGCTCAATCGCAACTCGAGAGACTTCGGGAACGTGCTCAGGAAACTGGTAGTCGTGATGCCGATAAACTCCTTGATGAAGTTACCGAGAAACTCGACCAGGCTCGCACTCTTCACGCTCAAGGCGATGAGCAACGTGCGCTCGTGGTCGTGCGCGTCGTAATTGAGCTGAACCAACAGGCAGCCAGGATTCTCGGAGCCTGGTAGATGAGACTCGACCTACCCTGTCGAAGTCTCTTCGTCCGATCGGCGAGGAGACTTTTCCCTTTTCTGGCCCTAACCTTCTTCTCCTTGCCTGTTTATGCCGGCAGTTGGCAATGGCACGGCAAGGCTGGATTCAATTACGATTTTATTTCGCAGGACTACTATCTTCGTGACATCGATACACTTGGCATCAGTGATGACTCGCTTGCTGAACTGAAGAGCTACTCCGATCGAATCGATGAGAAGGGTGTAAACCTCCGTCTCGAGTTGAAGCGCAAGGGTCCCGCCAAGATAACGCTATCCAACAACACTTTCTTCTCGGATGAGAAAATTCGCAATCAGCTCAACTTCCGGATTGATTGGGGCGCCCTGAAATTCACTTCTGATGCTGAGTTCAAATCCTACGGCAATTCCAACGACTTCACGATTTACGACAGCCGCTTTCAAAACAGCTCGCGACTCGGATATGCACTTCTCAAGACCGACAACTGGGAGGCGGAAATCTCTCAGGAGTTCGAATATACCGGCTATGCCAATCGCTCAGCGTCAGTCTACGGTTATCGACAGCATGAATCCCGGTTGCGCATCACGCGGCAGTTGGGTGATTTTTCCGGACTCGAACTTGCCCTCCGCTACGATAAGCGCGACAGCTATGATTCATCCCTGCTCGACTTCAGCAAGGGAATTGCCGAAGTCGGATTGGATTATATTGGCACATCCAAGTCGATTCAGTCCCGTATCTACTTCGAGCGCAAGAGCTACTCATGGGCAGACTCCGATGATGATTACTATTTCTTCGGACCCTATTTCGACGCCGCCTTCGCCATAGCTGAACAACTGGAGCTTTCTCCACAACTCGATTTGCAGTACTACCGATTTGATGACCAGAGTCTTGCTTCGTTCAGCCACTGGCGACTGATGTCCCAATTGGAGTTGAACTATCGTTATGATTTTCTCTCGACATTCAGCCTTGGTCTTGCTCGCGAGCGCCTTCAGTCCGTCGATGCCGCCTTCAATGAGCAGAATTACCAGGCGACCAAGCTCATTGCCGGCTACGAGAATTTGACTTCACGAAAATTCACTTTCACTCTGGACAGCCAGTTCGGGTGGCGCGACTACGCAAGCAATGATTCAGACTTCTATACCGACCACTGGTTTGTGAATCTCGATCTCATCACTGATTACAGTCTGACTGACCGCATTCGCTTCTCCGTCATCGGCGGTTCCACCTTTGAATATCACGACGACAAGGAAGATGACATCTTTCTCTACTTGTTGAGCGGCAATTTGAGTTATCAGTTTAAGTAGAACAGAATCACTACTGAATTGCCGAATGGTATCAATAGAAAAACGGCAGAGTATTTACTCTGCCGTCATTCACATTCTACACGCAAGGAAGTCTGCTTCGCCCTACTCAACTCCGTGACACTTCTTGTACTTCTTGCCCGATCCGCAGGGGCAAGGATCGTTGCGCCCCACCTTGGGCATGTCGCGTACAATCGGCTTCTGCTTGGTCGGCATCGTTTCTTCCGGCTGTTCGGCCTGCGGCGCCACCGACTGCATTCCGGAAATACTCTCATGCACCGAAGTCAACCGCGCCTGCTGTTGTTGCCGGCGCTGCTGCACCTGTGAGCGATCCACCGGCTGAAGCTTGAACACCAGACTGATCGCATTTCGGTCGATTCGGCCGAGAAGCGCCTCGAACATCGAGAAGGCTTCTTTCTTGTACTCAATCAGCGGATCACGTTGGCCGTAAGCCCGCAGCCCGATGCCCGACTTGAGCTGATCCATCTCATAGAGATGCTCTTTCCACTCGGTGTCAATCGTTGTCAGAAGCGCGAATCGCTCGAGTTGCCGCATCACGTCGGCGCCGAGGAATTCCTCTTTCCGGTGGTAATGTGCAATCGCCATTTCAGTCAGCTTCTCCGCCAATCCCCGCCGGTGGAGATCAGTCAGCTCTGGTGATCTGGGGTCAAAAGTGAGCAGGAAGGCATTCTGGCTGGCCAGCAGGATATTATTCAAATCAATAGTCTCTCCGTCTTCGCCCGTCGCTGAATTCTCAATCACAATTGCCTCGGCGGTCTGCATGATCATGTCTTCGATCTCCGCCTTGTGATCCGATTTGTCGATGATCGAGTTCCGCCGGTCATAAACCGCCGTGCGCTGGCTGTTCATCACATCGTCATATTGCAGGGTGTGCTTACGAATCGAGAAGTTTTGCGTCTCAATTCGCTTCTGCGCACGTTCGATTGCCTTGGTCACCATGCCATGCGCAATGACTTCGCCCTCCTTGACACCCAGCTTGTCCATGATGGTGGCAATGCGGTCGCTGCCAAACAACCGCATCAGGTCATCTTCCAGCGACAGGAAGAAACGCGAGGCGCCAAAGTCACCCTGACGACCGGCACGGCCGCGCAATTGCCGATCGATGCGCCGCGATTCGTGCCGCTCGGTGCCGATGATGTGCAACCCAAACGGTTCTTCGTCATCGGCAAGATTCAGTCCCTCGACCTCGTTGATATGCTTGATCATGTCTCTGACTTCATCGGTGATGACTTCGCGCTTGACGGCGTGTTTCTCCAGCTTAATGTCCGTACCACGGCCGGCCATGTTAGTAGCGATTGTCACCCCTCCGGCCCGGCCGGCATCACGAACAATCTCGGCTTCCTGCTGATGGAACTTTGCATTCAATACATTGTGCGGAATCTTCTCGCGTTTGAGCATTCGCGACAACTGCTCGGAGACTTCGACCGAGATCGTACCGACCAGTACCGGCATGCCCTTTTCGTGCAGACGGCGAATCTCGTCGATAATCGCGGCATACTTTTCCCTCCGGGTGCGATAGATTTGATCCTCGAAATCGAGCCGGCGAATCGGCTTGTTCGTCGGAATCACCATCACGTCGAGCTTGTAAATTTCCCAGAATTCGCCGGCTTCGGTCTCCGCCGTTCCAGTCATACCGGCCAGCTTGATATACATGCGGAAGTAGTTTTGCAGCGTAATTGTGGCAACCGTCTGCGTCTCGCCTTCGACGCGTACGCGTTCCTTGGCCTCAATCGCCTGGTGCAATCCATCGGAGTAACGACGCCCCGGCATTAGGCGGCCAGTGAACTCATCGACGATCAGGACCTTGTCCTCCTGCACGACATACTCGACATCTTTCTCGTACAGCGCGTAAGCCTTAAGCAGTTGGTTGATCGCATGGTTCTTGTCGGCGCGTTCGGCGTGCAGCTTGTACAAGCGTTCCTTATCGGCCAGTTTCTGCTCGATTGAGAGCGCTTCGTTCGAATCGATCTCGTGCAGTCCTTCGGTAATATCCGGCAGGACAAACAACTGACGGTCTTCCGGCGACAACAACTCACGTCCCTTTTCGGTCAGATTGATCGTATGCTCTTTTTCATCGATGACGAAGTACAGCTCTTCGTCGATCGTGTGCATTTTCTTCTCGCGCAGGATATCGAGTTCCGCCCGCTGGGCCAACTTCTGAGCACCCTGTTCTTTATAGAGCTTCAGCAGACGTTTGTTTTTCGGAGCACCGCGCTGCACAATTAACATGGCCGTGCCGGCCTCGTCGGCTTTCCCCTCCTCGAACATGCGCTCGGCATCAATCATCACCTTATTGACGTATTCGGTCTGGCGCTTCACCAGCCGTTCAACCAGCGGCTGCATCTCCATGAATCGCGGCGTCAGCGAACTGCTCTCCACCGGCCCGGAGATGATCAACGGCGTTCGTGCCTCGTCGATGAGTGCACTATCGACTTCGTCGACGATGGAATAGTAATGACCGCGTTGTACACGAAATTCGGCAGCAACCGCCATGTTATCGCGAAGGTAGTCAAACCCGAATTCGCTGTTTGTTCCGTAGGTGATATCACAATTATATTGGGCACGCCGTTCGTTGAAATCCATGTCGCGCTGAACACAGCCCACAGTTAACCCGAGGAATCGATAGACTTCACCCATCCACTCCGAGTCGCGTTTTGCCAAATAGTCGTTGACCGTAACCAGATGTACGCCTTCGCCGACCAGCGCATTGAGGTACATCGGCATCGTCGCCACCAGCGTCTTGCCTTCACCCGTTGCCATTTCTGCAATCTTACCCTGATGCAGCGCCAGTCCGCCGATCAACTGAACGTCGAACGGCACCATCTCCCAGGACAGCTCCATGCCGCAGACATCCCAGGACTTGCCGCACAAACGCCGGCAGGCCTCTTTGACCATGGCAAAGGCTTCGGGAGCAATCTCATTCAAGTATCCATCAATCTCCTCGCGGAAATTCTTCTTGAACTGCTCCTTGTCCCAATTTCCGGCTTCAGCTTCCTTACGGATTTCAGCCTTGAGCTCATCAAGTTCCTGCTTGAAATAGGCGGTTCGCTCGGTAAATTTCTCGTCGGGCCAATCTGCTAATGTTGGGTAGATTTCATTAATGCGGGTTACAATCGGACGAATCGACTTGATATCTCGATCGAACTTCGTCCCAAATATCTTCTTAACTATCGAACTGAACACTCTGCGCTCTTTGTTTTCCTCGGTGATTATACTACGGAGCCGTCGGCTCTGTTTCACCGACGGCTGGATGTGTCAATGCTTTATACGCTGGCTGGGACAGAATGTGACTACTTTGTTGTATCTTGCGGCATCGCCTGTTTTGCCATCGAATCTACTTCCGCAGAGCTTTTTGGCGCGCCGCCCATCATTTGCAGCATCGGTCTCGCCTGCCCTAACATCTTGAGTCTTTCCGAGTTCTTCGCTTCGCTGAGAAGCGCTGTTGCCTCGGCAGCATATTTGCCCGTCGGCGCCGCCTTGAGGTAAGCCTCCAATCCGGCCACGATCTTGACATCCCATTCCTCGTTGAGGATCTTACCCATCTTGTCGATTCGTTCCTGACCCTTCTCCAGCAAGAACGCATTGTTCAAGTCGTCCCACATCTGCTTGGCGTCTGTATAGAGTTTCTGGGTTTCCGGCGCTTCTTTAGCGCACGACATCAGAACACTCACCATTGCAAGGACAGCAAAGATCATCAGGACTTTGTATAGCTTATTCACGGTTCCTCCGCAGGTTTACAACTTACCTAAAAACGGCGCTAAAGTTACCTTTTTGAGGACGATTGTCAAATCCTTTATCTCGGTTGAAATCGGGTTCAAATTAGGAAACTCTGTTGTACCAGTATATGTTACAGATTAGACAAACGCCCAAAAACCGATCCTTCTGGAGGTACCAGTGTCGTCAAAGTTCGTTCGTATCTGGCTAATGACTGTCTTGGCCTTTATCACTGCCTGTCAATTGATTTATTCTGTCTCGATCCTCGCCGACAACGATAAACCTGACGAAGCCGCCGCTGATGCAGCTGTCTCCACGCAGTCCGGCGTCAATGTCGACTCTCTGTACGCTGTCATTCACCAGGATTTTGTGAAGCTCGACCCCATTTGGAAGAAAGCCTGCTATGACTGCCACAGCGACAAGACTGATTATCCCTGGTACTATAAACTGCCGTTCGTGAAGGGGATGATTGACAAAGACATTGAAGAAGCCCGCGCCGAACTCGACATGAGCAAGGGCTTTCCCTTCGTCAGCCAACGCAAACCGGTCGATGATTTAAGAAAACTTGCCGCTGAAGTTGCGGAAGGCGCCATGCCGCCGGGAAAGTATACAATAATCCACTGGAGTGCTTCACTATCGCAGGAAGAGAAAGATTCCGTCGCCGCCTTTGTCGACAACTCCCTCAAGATGCTTGCAAGTCACGGTATCACTCCGACACCGCGAAAGCCGCGTCCTGAAAGTGAGTGATACTAGCGTGCCCGATAGGACAGGATGAAATATCCTACCACACTGGCAGTTACCAATCCAAGGTACATGAACAGGCTTGTCGGCTGCATCTGATTCGACTGTCCTAGCGCCACCTTCACCGTTTCGCTGATAATGCCCGAGAAGAGCCAGACGATCTCCGTCTTAAGCAGCGTGATAAATGTCCGCGCCATCCGGTACTGACGTGGCGCATTCTCCTCGGTAATCTCCCAAGGGTAGTTGTACAGATGAGGGATTCGACTGACCAGCGTCAAGGTTCCGTAAAGCACGATAATTCCAACTCCAAGAATGAAGATCGTCTCTTTGCCGCCCCACGAGTCAACTTCCCCCTTGAAGTTGAAGTGCGTTGGTATCGACGCCGGCAATTTCGAATAGTTTGCAGTCAATTCATATAATCCCAGGAACACTCCTACCGCTGCAAGAATCTCCAAAGCATAGTCCAGTCGCGTCCGTGGAATCTTCAACCGCGGGCGATCACTTTTGGCGGCACTGCTGTTTGATCGCAAGAATCCCATCGTTCTCTCTATAATCCCAGGAACTGAATCGCCAGACCGCTAAGTGCAATGGTCGAGCCAGCGATCGCGTGCGAATATCGATCAAGCTTCCCCATCGGCAAGACTTTGAATCCATACGAAGTCACGAATACTATCGCTAACATCGTCGTGATCGTCGTCAATGCAAATACCGCAGTAACAACCGCGACACCACCCAGGTTGTGCTGGGAAGCCGGATACATTAGAATCGGGATGAGTGGCTCACATGGACCGAGAACAAAGACCGTAAACAACACCCATGGAGTGATATTCGCCTTTTCCCCATCAGGGTGATCATGCGACTCATCCAACTCGTGAGGGTGCATATGAGTCACTCCTGCCAGTTTACCAACCAGATGAGTGTGGGAGTGCGGATGCTTGCGCAAGGCGCGGCGGAATCCCCAGATAGCGTAGACCAATCCAAAAGCAATCAGCGCCCAGGCAGCGAGATCGCCACGCACCGCCTCGATTGCCTCCAATTCACCGACTGCAACTCCAAGTGCAATCCCCAGAAACCCCAAAACGACAGAACTAAGCACGTGGCCTATTCCACAAGCCAGAGTAATCCACAGAGTCTTGGTCACTGACCAACCCCGTGCTCTTGACATCATGATGAAAGGTAAATAGTGGTCGGGACCGATGAGCGTGTGAATGAATCCGATTGAAGCCGCTGTTGCGATTAGAATGTTGATTTCAGTAGACATGAAGATAATCCTCGGATGAATTCGAAAAGTCTCTGTGAGGAATATAGCCGGGGACGCAATGAAATTCTACCTAATATCCAAATCTCAAGCCGATATACGCCGCCGAAGTTCGGCGATTCGGCGGATAGTCCTGCAACCACGTTTCCAGTTGAAAGACAAAGTGTACAAATTGTGTGTGGCTTAAGGAGAGCCCCGCGACAAGCCATTGACGTCTATTAAGTTCCTTGGAGAATCTGTCAGAAGCCAGATCGACCGCCATTCCACCCTCCAAGTCAATTGCGGTGCCCACCCATTCCCAAAATCGGTATCGAAGTTTCACACCGGCCCTCGGACGGTGCTCTTCCACGATCCCAAATCCAACTACTCCAAGAGAGGCTGACTTGGACACATTGAACATCAGCCCAAAATTCCCCTGTCCTCCGAATCTTACCCCAAAATCCTCGCCATAACTGTGAGAACCGTCGCGATGATACAGGTCTGTTGTCTTCTGCGAATTGACTCCGCGCACCAACAGTCCGACCTCCGTTACCAGGTAAGTAGCGCAAGAAGCTTTGGGTCTTGCTCGAAGCGAAAAGGCATGGTGGGGTGGAGACTGCGCGAGAACTTGTATGTCGAGTGATTCCCCGGAAAAGCAGCAGAATGAGACCGGCAATAGAGAGAAAATCAACACCACAATCAGAACTTGGAATCGAAACTGCATTTCGTTTTCGCCTTTAGAAAGTTCGTGGAGGACTTGGCACTTCCTAAGCTAAGGCGAAATTCCCCGGTGTCAATATGTATCTGATAAGTCTACTTCTTCAGCGCCTCAATCGTCCGCCGAATCATCTCCGTCGAACACGCATACGCAAAGCGAATCGACTTCTCGTCGTCAGCAAATTCTTCGCCCGGCACCGATCCGAGTGAGTAGTGCTCGATCAGATAGTTCACCAAATCCCACTCCGAGCCCTGCCACTTGTCGGTGATGCGGGCATACAGATAGACAGCTCCCTTGGGTTTCATGTCGCAATGCATGAATTCCGTCGCGTTAACGGCATCAAACAGAAGGTCGCGGCGAAGCTTGTACTCGGCGGCCATTTTCCCGACGGCATCTTGCGGTCCTTCCAGCGCTGCCAATCCGGCATACTGCGTCGGAGTCGAGACACCGTTGATGGTGTAGAGTATCATCTTCTTGGCATTCTCGTTGAATTCGGCATTGGTGCAGGTCAAGTAACCGAGGCGCCAACCTGTCATCGCGTAGCTCTTGGAGAACGTGAAACAGGAAATCATCTTGTCCTGAACTCTGCGCGGATACTCGCAAGCCAGTGCCGAGATGCAATGATGTTCCCCCTCGAAAATAATATCTTCGTACGCCTCATCACCGATCACGAACAAGTCATGTTCGGCGGCAACATCCAGCAGATCAATCAGGTCCTGCCGCGACATCACCGCGCCGGTAGGATTCTGCGGTGAGTTGATCAGCACGGCCTTGGTTCTTTTGGTGATCTTCGATTTCAGTTCATTGATGTCCCAGCGGTATTCATGCTTTCGATGCAAACGCACCGTCACCGGAACTCCGCCGGCGATGCGAATAATCCACGCCGTCGAAGTCCAGTTCGGCTGGGGTATCAACACCTCGTCGCCCGGATTCAGTATTGTGCGAAACGCGCAGTACAGCCCGTGCATTCCTCCGTTTGTCACCAATACCTGATCTGCGTGCGTGATGTTCGAAATCTTGTTCTTCCGGACGACCTTCTTTACGATTGCATCGCGCAACGGCTTGATTCCTGTCGAAGGCGCGTAATGCGTGTGATTGTCGCGAATCGCTTTGGCAGCGGCTTCCTTAATATGATCCGGCGTGTCAAAATTCGGGTCACCCGATTCGAGACGCAGCGGGTTTGGCAATTGCAGCAATCGGTCGCGAACGGCGACAATTCCCGAAAAGACTACTGATGGCAGTTCGAAGTTTATTCCTCTGACAGCCGCGACATCCAGATCGCCTGCACCGTGCACTTGTCCTTGCATAGATATTCTGCTTCCTTATCAATAACTCTAATTATCGCAATTTTGATGTGGAGTATCTGAATCCGCGTTGAAGATTCTTTCGAGCCTTAAGATAGCGTGTGAACAGCTCTTTCAGCAAGACTTTTCCCGTTGCTAATGGCGAAAAGACCCGCCAAATTGTGCCAAGACAGTGTGACACCTTGACCGCAACCACCTTCAGCGAGGTTAGACAATGGGACGACTTTGGACGGTAGTATTGTTGACGGCTTCCAACTTCTTCATGACCTATGCCTGGTACGGACATCTGAAGGACTTCAAGGGCAAACCCCTCTTATTGGTGATCCTGATTAGTTGGGGAGTCGCCTTCTTCGAATACTGCTTGCAGGTACCGGCCAACCGCATTGGCTTCCAACACTATTCGCTTGGTCAGCTCAAGGTAATGCAAGAAGTTATCACCATGTGTGTTTTCGCTCTTTTTTCGGTGCTATACATGAAAGAAGAACTCAAAATGGATTTCCTCTGGGCCGGCCTCTGCCTGGTCGGAGCCGCCTATTTCATGTTCCGGGGCACGATCGTTCCCCAGTAGGCGATTCTTGCCCCCATCTTTGATATTGACAGATTAGTCCACATCACTTTATTTGCAGTAGAATAACATTTTCATTGGAATAATTGGGGTATACCGACCCCCAAAGTGGGAGGTTTTATGAGTAAGATCTCTTCGATGTTGCTTACATCGAGAGTGATGCTGGTTGCTCTGCTCTTTTTGGTACAATCAATTGAATCTGCACCACCAAAAACACAGTACATCAATCCGAAGTCAGCCCTCTTCCTCGATGACGACACCCGCCTCGACTGCAATAATCTCGAGATGTTCGTCTACAACGACGGTAACTTCGCCTATGACAATGCGAATGTGTTGGGGAAATCTGACGGTCTCTACTATCCCATCGGAACAAAGAAAACTGTCATCTATGCTGCTGGAATCTGGATTGGAGCCAAGGTAAATGATCAAGTCCGCCTTGCCATCGCCGAATACAACTCTGAGTTTACGTATGGACCAATGTTGAACGGCACATTTCAATCGGACCACGACCATTTCAAGGTCTATAAAATCAATCGCTACGACAACGCGCTCAACAATCCAGATTATGCAAATTGGCCGGAAGATCAGGGCGCACCAGTTGACGGGAGCGGCAATCCACTACTTCTCGGAGACCAGATGACGTGGTCATCTTTTAATGATGCCGACCCCATTTACCACAACAATAATGCTGGTTCGACTCTGCCGCTCGGTATTGAAATTCAGCATTCGACGTTCGGTTTTACTCGTAGCGGACCGCTCGGAAACGTCTATTTTCTGAAGTTCAAGATCATCAACAAAGGCGGCAACAACCTCCAGGATGCTTATGTGTCAATCTGGGCAGATCCCGATCTCGGTAATCCAAGTGACGATCTTGTCGGATGCGATACGCTACTCGGACTTGGTTACTGCTACAATGACGGTGCTGATGCAACGTATGGTCCGAATCCGCCCGCTGTCGGCTTTGATTTCCTCTTAGGACCAGCCGTTCCTGCCTTACCGACTGATTCCGCGCTGATCAACGGGACTTGGCGGCATGGTTTCAAAAACCTGGGAATGACTTCATTCAATAAGTACATCAACGGAACAGACCCGGCGATTTGGATAGAGAGCTACGGTTATATGCGCGGACTGGTGAAGGACCCGATTTCCGGCCAGATGGTGCCTATGATCAACCCCACCAACAATCTAGTGACAACCTATGCCGTCTCCGGCAATCCAGTTGACCAATTCGGTTGGATTGATGACGTCGCTTCCGATAGACGCTTGATGCTTTCATCGGGACCATTCAATATGGCGCCGGGAGACACTCAAGAGGTTGTGGCAGCCGTTCTTATCGGACAAGGAACAAGTCCTTTAAGTTCGATCACCGAGCTAATTGCTTCAGATGATGTCATTCAAGCTGCCTTTGATTCCAATTTCCAATTCACGTCAACTTCCGATTGTGGCGACTTGGATCTGTCGGGTGACGTGAACCTCACTGACGTGGTGTATCTACTAGGTTACCTCTTCGCCAATGGCCCGGCTCCCGTCGACCCCGCCGACGCCGACGTTAACTGCGATGGTCGGATTCGGATCACCGACTGCGTCTACCTGATCAATTACATCTTCCTCGGCGGTGAAGCACCATGTGCCGCGTGTGACTTCTAGCGGCATTGCTGAACTTCGTTGAAAAGCAAATGGCAGGTAGCAATACCTGCCATTTACATTTACACAATTATCTCCAGAGGATCTACGGTTGCGCCGGTGCTGCTGCCGGAGGAATCGGTCCTGGTACCAAATTCGGTACTGCCGGAAGCGACATTAAGTAAGCGAACATCGCCTTGAGATCGTCGTCCGTTGCTTTAGCAAGCGACTGCCACGGCATCGGCGGAAGAATCTCTCTTCCCATACCCAGGTGCTGTCCTGTCCGCATCGTCTTGATGAAGTCCTCTTCATCCCAGTCGCCGATTCCGGTCTGGGGATCAGGGGTCAAATTCGCGGCGAAGCTGATTCCCCATGGTCCGGCCCATGCCGTCATGTGTGCGTTGCACATTCCCATCCAGCCCATTGGATTGGGCAGTCCGGCCGGAAGTTCCGGTACCGGCGCATTGGCAGGATGTCCGGACATTAAAATCGACGGATCGAATTCCGGGCCCTTTTCGGTGAATCTCTTGGGCGAATGACAATCATTGCATCCTCCCAAGGTTATCAGGTACTCACCCCGCTTCACCAGTTGTTCGGGGGTCATTGCGACTTCCTTCTCTGCTTGTGCGCACATGATGAGCAGCGAGCAGGCACCGATAAGCGAAAAGAACAGTACGAATTTTGCAGTAGACTGCTTCATGACAACACTCCTGTTTGTTGGGTTTCTCCTTGATACTAATCATGGAGCGACGATTGTCAACAATATTGTGGACTTATTCTCTAGAATAACCAAGTCTTCGTACGCACTCGCCGCAACAATGTTGCAGAATCTCCGTGACGTGAACGGAGATTCTGTCAAGACTCTTGAGACGAAGCGTCTCTATTTCTGGGCAGACTGGGCTGGTTGCGGCGGAATTGGTCCCGGCACCAAATTCGGCACGGCCGGAAGAGATTTCAGGTAGGCAAAGATCGACCTCAAATCGTCATCTTTCATCTGACCGATTAACGGCCAAGGCATCGGCGGGAGAATATCACGACCGGTTCCCATATGCTTGCCGCTGCGCAGTGCTTTCATGAAATCTTCCTCCGTCCAGTTTCCAAGCCCCGTCTTTGGATCAGGCGTCAGATTGGCCGCGAAGGAGACACCCCACGGTCCTGCCCAAGCCGTAAAATGAGTGTTGGTCAAAACAAACCAACCGTTCGGGTCTGGTAGTCCTTCCGGTATTGCCGGAACTTCTGAATTTGCCGGATGGCCTGACAACAATACTGACTGATCGGGCACCGGTCCGGTAGGTCCGTTCTTCTTGGGTGAATGACAATCATTGCATAGACCGGAGTTGACAAGGTAGGCGCCGCGTTCTACCCTTTGTTCGTTAGTCATCGATTTCGTGTCGCCGCTGTTTTGGGCACACGTCGCGACTAACATTGCCGCAAAGCATAGAGAAAGAGAAAGAAAGGTGGTGACTTTTGACAGTCGCATTAGAAACTCCTTGTGAAGGTTATGCGCATAAATTTAGGAGCGCTTAATTCCTTGTCAAGGAGAATATGGAGCCATAATATCCAATTTGATTGACGGGTGCTGGGACTAGTCGGCGAAATGGTCAATCAAAGTTTGAGGTTGTCGTAGCTCGCCCATTCGGAACCTCCTACTTGGCGATCCTTACTCCCCATCCCGGTCTATTTGCAGCACCGCCAGGAACGCTTCCTGCGGCAACTCCACACTGCCGATCTGCTTCATCTTCTTCTTGCCCTCTTTTTGACGTTCAATCAACTTGCGCTTGCGCGTAATGTCGCCGCCGTAGCACTTCGCCGTGACATTCTTGCGCATCGCCCGGACAGTTTCGCGCGCCACGACTTTAGAGCCGATCGCCGCCTGAATAATCACCTCGAACATCTGCCGAGGAATTAATTCCGCCAGTTTGGCGCACAACTTGCGCCCCCAGACCTGCGCCCGGTCCTGATGAATCAGGCACGACAGCGCATCCACCGGCTCGGAGTTGAGCAGGATATCCAGCTTCTGCAGTTTGCTGGTGCGCATTTCAAGAAAGTCATAATCAAGCGAAGCGTACCCGCGTGAAATCGATTTGAGCTTGTCGTGGAAATCGAATATGATCTCCGACAACGGCAAGTTGAATTCCAGTGTCGCGCGCGCCGGATCAGGATAGTGAGTCGCCTTGAATTCACCGCGTCTTTCGGCGATGATCTTCATGATCCCGCCGATATATTCCACCGGCGTGATGATCTGCGCCGCCACAAACGGCTCCTCGATATGATCGATCAACATCGTAGACGGCATTTTCGCCGGATTGTCGACTTTGACGATTTCATTTTTCTTGGTGAAAACGTGGTACTCCACGTTGGGAACGGTGTTGACGATCGTTACCCCATACTCGCGCTCGAGTCGTTCATGCACGATCTCAAGGTGCAACAGCCCGAGGAATCCACAACGGAATCCAAAACCAAGCGCCAGCGACGACTCCGGTTCAAACGTCAACGACGCATCATTGAGCTGCAGTTTTTCCAAAGCCTCCCGAAGTTGCTCATATCGCTCCGTTGTCGCCGGATAAATGCCGGAATACACCATCGACTTGATTTCTTTGAACCCCGGAAGCGGCGTCGTTGCACCGTCCTTGGCATAAGTAATCGTATCGCCGACCTTGGCATCGGCCAGATGGCGGATGTTACAGATGATATAGCCAACTTCTCCGGCCGAGAGCTTCTTGGCCGGTTTGCGGTCGATGATCAGGTGCCCGACCTCGTCAACTTCGTATTCGATTCCGGTTGAGAAGAATTTAATCACATCACCCTTCTTGACATCACCATCGACCACCCGCAGATACGGCACGGCGCCGCGATAACTGTCAAACTTGGAATCAAAGACCATTGCCTTCAAAGGGCCTTTCGGATCCGTCGTCGGTGGCGGAATGCGATGGACGATTGCTTCGAGAATCTCGTGAATCCCGATTCCCATCTTCGCGGAAGTATGAAGGATGTCCTCCTTCTTTCCGCCAATCAGATTGAGAATCGATTCAGCGACCCGTTCGGGCTCGGCGTGCGGCAGGTCGATCTTGTTCAAAACCGGAATGATCTCCAGATTCTGATCCAGCGCCTTGTAGAGATTCGACAGCGTTTGGGCCTCAATCCCCTGGGAAGCATCAACAACCAGGAGTGCGCCTTCGCAGGCTGCGATCGAACGGGAGACCTCATACGAGAAGTCGACGTGTCCCGGTGTATCAATAAGATTGAGGATGTACTTGTGCCCGTCATTGGCGTGATAGTGCATTCGGATCGCATGCGCCTTGATCGTGATCCCGCGCTCTTGCTCCAGGTCCATGTTATCGAGCATCTGCTTGTGCGTGACATTGATCGTCCGCGTCATTTCCAGCAGGCGATCGGCGATCGTTGACTTGCCGTGGTCGATATGGGCGATAATCGAGAAGTTGCGTATGTTCTTTACGAATTCCATCGGCCTATTTACGGTGCAAAGCGGGGGAATGTCAAGAGTTCGTGCTGTCTGATTGCGGTTTTTCCGGAACTATTTCGTTGGGTTCCGAGGCACGGTTTGCTGCGTCTTCTGTCAATTTGATCTTGTCCTCGGAATAGACAACCAGCAGAAAGGCTAATAACTGCGAATTGGTGACGATGTTGATGCCGTACGACAGCATCAAAATCACAATTCCCAGGACACCAATTGCGACAATAGCTGCTGCCGCCAGTTCGGTTCCGGAAATGGAAGAAAGCCAATCGAATTTGCTCAAATTGTATGCGATGGGAAGCTCGGGGTCGTAGGCGATGCACGATCCCGGATATAGAGTCGTGAAGAAGCGAATCACACTATCGATTGGATCAAGCATGAGGTAGGCGTTGACCAGGATGCTGTTAACCTTCTCTCCCCCGAGCCATCCGGCAATAAAATTCGTCAACTGCAGGGCGCGCGCAAAGAAGTAGCCAATGACAAATACTCCGACCTTCGCCAGCACAAGACCAATCGCAGTCATCCCAACCCAGCGAAGCGGTTGTGTCCAAATCACATTGTAGATATAAAACGTCGCCCCAAACGTTTCTTTTTCGCGGGCGACTATGATCGCCGGCAATGTTAGAATCGATGTTGTCAACCCGAACGCGAGGAACACCAGAAACAGCGACCACAGGAAAAACGGTACGACATAGAGAATCGCATATAGTATCTCACCTATACCCGGAACCAACGCCACCAGGCTCACCACTCCTTGAACTGCTGTCAAGACTACGATGAGTAACAAGACCAGCCCTCCCGATACCCACAGCGGAAGCAGATTTGAACGAGCGTCTTTTGCAGCTTCGCTTCGCGCGTAGAAGTGATTTCCCTGGAGTCGCTCAAATCCAAGCTTCGCCACCACAAGATTTCCATAGTCGTAGAAACCAACGACAGCTACGATTCCCAACACCCAGATTGCCCAACTATACCAGTTCTTCAATTCCAATCCGAAGAATGGAAACAACCCGTGCTGCAGCAAGGCGGAGGACAATGTTTGCCCGTCCACCAGCATAGCTAAGTAGGATAACGCAAAGTAAATGGCATAGCCGTAGGCCAACGGACGCGCCTGCGCCAGCAAACCTTTGCCGGACAGAGCCATACGTGGAGCCTTGAGGATGTCCCAAAAATCGTATCGGAGTTCAGAATTCGTCGCCATATTGGATTCTAAAGGTTAGGGTGCAGCTCTAATTAAGTCAAGTTAAATAGGTGCGTCACAGCCTCGAATCCGTTGCGACCTGCCGTCACTTGGTTCGTTACCTTCAACAAATCACTCTCCCGGAATCGTAAAACTTGTAAAGAACAACAAAACACTCGAAAGTTGAGATATGCACCAGAAATTCTTGCTGGCCGCTCTCTTGATTGTTGGACTCGGCTGTTCGAACGGCGTTGACGAAAGTGACAATAGCGGCAGAGTCAGTGGCAGGGTACTGCTGGAAGATACCGAATTCTCAATTCCCAAAGTCGAAGTCAGTCTAAGAGAGTACACAATCAAGACCGTAACCAATGGCAAATTCAGCTTCTCGGGAATCCCAGTCGGTACTCAAATCATTACTGCATTCAAAGAGGGCTATGCGCCCTACACGGACACTCTCGTTGTCTATGGCTCTGTTAGTCACGACATTCGCCTTTTCCGCTTGAGTAGTCCTCGCTAACCTGACACCTTTACCGGCGATCAGATCCCAAATTTCACAATTGAACCGCACCTGCGTCTCCACTTTTGAGCTTTACTAATCTCGATTTAAGAGTATATTATCGATACTTGTTTGTTTTAGATCTCTTACGTTGGAGTTACCTGCCATGAGAACCTCGTTAAAATTAGTCGCCTTTTTAATCCTCCTACTCTGCTCGACGGGAAAAGCGGAAGACCTTATCAAGGTCACAATCGGTAATCAGACTGACGCACAACTGCTTGTGAGCCTCAATCCCGATGCTGTCGTCAAACTCAACGACGGATATTTATTAGTCGCAAATCCTCCTGACGTCGCCGTCATCAACTCTTCCGGATTGAAGACCGAAGTAATCGTCTCGGGCATTAAACGCAATGAACTGGCGCTCGATCTGCGGCTGGACGACTACAATGCAAAACGCTATCCAGTCGTATTTGCCGAAGGAAATCTCCGCGTTTACCGCATTACCGGCGGATTTGATCCTTCCCAACAAGTCGAACCTACTTTGATGGCCTTACCGCAACAATCGCTGCGCATCGTTTTTGAGGACTACGAGATCAAGCCGTTCGGCGGCATGACAGAATCAGCGGCTCTGGAAAAGCTTCTCGGTACAATCCAACAAGATTCGCTCTACGCATACACAGCTAAGCTCCAATCCTACTATCGTCGGGTTGCCGGTACCTCCAACATCTTCTTGGCACGCGACTGGATCAAGGCGAAATTCCAATCCTTCGGTTACGATTCCGTCTATCTGGATGGGTGGAGTCAATACTTCAACGGCCAGACAAATCAGTGCTATAACGTTGTTGCCGTCAAAACCGGTACACTGTATCCCGATATCGAGATCATTGTCGGTGCCCACTATGACGGCGTGACAACTTCACCCGCCGCAAATGATAACGGTTCGGGTACCGCCGGAGTCCTGGAAATCGCCCGTGCCCTCGCAGATACGCCCACCGATGTGACTATTAAGTTCATTACGTTCGATGCCGAGGAATGGGGATTGTACGGATCATATCACTACGCCAATAATGCCTTTGGAAGAGGCGACCAGATCCTGTTCATGTTCAATATGGACATGATCGCCCATAACACGAACACCAATCGAGCGACTGTTTACAGCGGTACCAACACCACCTATGCCAGCATGTGGGCATCGATTGCACAAGCGACTTATGGCATAACCGGCTACCTAAGCGGAAACTCCAGCGGTTCCGACCATTATCCATTCACCCAGAATGGCTATCCTGCGGTGTTCATCATCGAGTACAATTTCTCTACCGTTTATCACTCGCCGCGCGATAGCACCTCGTATATGAACTTCGAGTATATGACCCGAATGGTGCGGGCATCTCTGGCGACAGTCGTCCAGGGAGCTAATTCTGGCGACTTCGATAATGACGGTGTCCTGAATAGTGTCGATAATTGCGTCTATACGGCAAATCCCACGCAAGCTGATCCGGATGCCGACTCAATTGGCAGTGCCTGTGACAATTGCCCGAGTTACTACAATCCATTTCAAGAAGACGAAAACGGCGATGGTGTCGGCGACTATTGCGACGGCAATATGCACATCATGAGTTACAACATGCCGCCGGCCTACCGCTTGGAATCATACTTCTGTCAGATGGAGGCGATTGGCGGGACTACCCCTTACAGCTGGACATTCCTTGGCGGTGACCTCCCGTTTGGACTGACTTTCAACAGCCCCCAAGGTACTATCACCGGAATACCCACCTTCAACGCTGATTACTATTTCACCGTGATGGCAACTGACGCCAGCAATCCGGCAAAGGCCGATACTATTAGCTTGAGCATGAAGGTAACTGATGCGCCGCCGCCGCCGTACTTGTGCGGCGATGCCGACAACAGTGAAGCAGTGAACATCTCCGACGTCGTGAGGATTATCAACTATATCTTCGGCGGCGGAACCGCTCCTGATCCACTCGAATCGGCCGATGTTGATTGCAGTTCAGTGGTGACGATTTCTGATGTGGTCTACTTGATCAACCACATCTTCTCCGGTGGGCCCGTGCCTTGCGCCGGCTGTTTGCCTTAATTACTTCCAGCCACGTTCTCCCGGGGCGCAAATAATAAGGGCGACCAGCCGGTCGCCCTTGCTCTAATTAGGACTTTGGAATACAAGCTTTTCAGCTGTTCAGTCGGTGCTACTCGCGATCATCATCATCGTCATCATCCCGCTGGCGGCCGCGTGAAGGCGCGTTCCCGCCCGGCAGATTCATGTCGTAATTTCGTCTCTGCTTGTTCACCATAATATGCGCCAGCCGCAACGGTTCCGGAAGGCGATATCCACGCAACAGATCGATCACCGTCTTGACCGCCGTCTCAACGTCAATCTTGTGCCCCGGCGCAACATAAAGCGGCTTCACATTCTCACGTGATCTGATCGCCCGTCCTACTTCGACATTGCCGAGGTAGATTGCGGCTGTATCGCCGACTTCGTTTCCCAGTGGATCAACCTTACCCACCAATACTTTCTTGGCGCATCCGATCGTCGGCATTTCCAGCATCACGCCCATATGGGACGCCATTCCGATTCCTCGGGGATGATCAATTCCATGGCCGTCAAAAATGAACACATCCGGAACGAACTTCAGCCGGCTCAACGCCTTGGAGATTACCGGACCTTCACGGAAGTAGAATAGCCCAGGGACAAACGGAAACGTGATCTCCGCCTGCGCACGAACCTTTTCCAGCAATTCCATCTCCGGGACTTTCATTATCACCACCGTGCAAAACGCGGTGTTGTCCTTTTTTGAGTAGGCGACATCCACCCCGCCTACAAGACGAAAAGAGGTTTTCTCCGGCTTTGTGCTCACCAGTGGAGCATGCTTTTCCTGTAGACGTTCAGCCTCTTTTACATCGTCTGTCCAAGAATGTAGACGATTGAACTTCATTCGGTTTCCTTCTATTGTTCATTGGTCCTTACTGCTCTGCGTGGGTGCGGCAAAACTGTACAGTTGTGGCAAACAGGAGGCAGTCACCGTGGAACCACTCCATTCCCGATTACCTCACCCGAGCGCAGTATACACAAATACGATTAATGTAAATAATCCTTTATAAATTCCTTCACCGTCTAACACACTTGTTGCAGATTCAGTTCCCTGTTTAGTATACTCCTCAAAGGCGATTCAACGAGGATCGGGGGTTTCACGGCATAGTAGCCACTAACCCGGCTATCTTCGTACTCCTAAACGATTTCACTCTATGGCCAAATATAGCAACGAGATCCTCAGAGACATCATCAACTGGGACGTAAAGAACTGGAGCGTCGCGCTCGCCTCTTGGGACAAGGCGCTCGCCCACCTGCAAACCGGTGCCTCGGCTCTGGAAATTGGTGCTCGCGAAGGCGGGCTGTCACTCTACTTGGCGCTTAAAGGCTGTCAAGTGATCTGCAGCGACTTTGAAAACCCGCAAGGCACTGCGCAAATCTGCCACCAGTTCCACAACCTCCAGAATCGAGTCAGTTACGTCGCCGCCGATGCCACCAGCCTGCCCTTTCCTGATCGACAATTCGATGTCGTCGCCTATAAGTCAATCCTCGGTACTATTGGACGAAATGATCGACCGGGATTGCAGGCACAAGCCACTAACGAGATTCATCGCGTACTCAAGCCGGGAGGAACACTCCTCTTTGCAGAGAATCTAAGCGGAACCACGCTTCACCGCTTCTTTCGAAAAATGACCAAGTGGGGCGGTTACTGGCGGTATGTCAAGGTCGACGAGATGCAACGCTTTCATGAGCAGTTTTCCGAGTTCCAGTTTGGCACGTTCGGTTTCTTTGGAGCATTTGGACGCAGTGAGTTCCAACGCGGGCTCTTGCACCATGTCGACAGACTGATTGATCCAGTACTCAAGGACCACCACAAGTACATCATTTATGGCTACGCCCGCAAGTAATCCCGCGGAAGCGGTTGGAAATGTGTCGACCTGTTCAGTAGTACACCATTGGCCGATATACCTGCAAAATTGCGTAACCGGTTACGAACATTATGACGATATTATCGTATAGCTAAACCATGTTAGAAACCACCGAGCAGAAACGAACCGACTTCACCGAGGGCTCAGTTGCCGCGTCGGTCCTGAAAATGGGACTTCCCTCCATGATCGGTTTTCTCGCCCAGCACCTCTATTCCGTCGCCGACATGTTCTGGGTATCACGGCTACCGGAGGGCGAAAACGGCGTCGCCGGCGTGACGTTCTTCATGAATCTGATGTGGATGCTCTTCGCTTTCAACAGCCTCATTGGTCCCGGCTCGGTGGCAATCATATCGCGACGCTACGGCGAGAAAGATTTTGAGCGCACTGAAACCGCAATTAAAGAGACGCTGATACTGAAGCTATTTTTTGGCATCCTCCTGAACTTGATTGGACTGCTGTTCCTGCCTGATTTCCTCAAACTGCTCGGGGCTACCGGTCAGGCTTTGGAAATGGGAATCGTGTATGGTAGAATCATGATCATCGGGCTGCCGATCATGTACTCGGTGTACACAATCTTTACAGCGCTACGCTGCGTGGCAAACCCGAATCTGGCGATGGCGTTAATGTTGGGTTCAAATATCCTCAACGTGATTCTGGCGCCCCTCCTCATGTTCGGTTGGATGGGTCTTCCGAAGTGGGGAATTGCCGGCGCCGGTTGGGCAACTGTCACCAGTGTCACAGTTACCTTCATTGTCGGAGTTGGGCTGTTCTTTTCAAACAAAGTCAATGTTCGACTTCACTTGCGCGGCAGAGTACCGGTATCGATTGCCTCAATGTGGACAATGATCTGGCTCGGCGTTCCGGCCTGGCTGGGAGAACTCTCATTTTCGCTGTCCCGCTTGTTGATTACTCCCATCGTTGCCGGATTCGGCACAACAGTCGTCGCCGCGTATGGTGCCAGTATGCAGGTCATCGGCTTCGGCATGTCGATAATCGTCGGCATCGGACTCGGCCTTTCCTCGCTCATCGGCCATAACATCGGCGCGCAGAAGTTCGGCCGCGCCAAAGCCACAGCCGATCACGCCATCTTGCTCTCATTCGGAATCATGGCCGCCATGGGTGTTTTGACCTTTGCCTTTGCCGGCAGTTATATGCGCGTATTCTTTGACAGCGAGGAAACTGTGCGTCACGGCCTCGCAATCCTGCGCATCACCGCTATCAGTTTTCCGTTCTTCGGCGCATTCCTGATGCTCGAGCAGATTCATCTTGGCGTCGGTCTCAACGCACCTTACATGGTCTTCAGCATTATCCACTCCTGGCTCTTTCAGGTATTGCCGGCAGTTCTTTTGACGCAACTCCTCGGTTTCAATGAGGTTGCCGTCTGGTGGGTTCTCACCGGATCCGGAATACTGACCACAGTTCTGTTTTACTTTTACTATCGCCGTGGGCGCTGGCTGACGGCGAAAGTATAGAATATCGACCCGCAGTTCCTTCGATCGCTGTGATGTTGTATTGCAGTTTTACGATGTAATTGGTAGATTCATTCCATGACCTGGCGGCTCATCAATTTTTCAATCTGGTATACCTTTGCTTGCGGCGTCTTTGCCTTGATGGTTCCCCACCTGATCGTCAATGATGCATTGATTTCGCTTGGTGAGCGCTCTGGCCGGATTGTGACCGACAACACCTATTTTATCGCCGTGAGTCTCCTCCGTGTTGCGGGATTGCTGTTCCTTGCCTTTGCCATGACTCTGAAAATCTCCATTAAGCTCGGCTGGACGCTGGAGAATCTTCGAGTGACCTTGACTATTGTCGCCATTAATATATTCGTCTGGGGCGGAAGTTTCGTCTTCCTGATCTCTACCAAGAGCGCAGTGACATTATCAGTTACCGGTCTGGCTTTGTTACTTTGGCTGATAATTCCGCTGCTACTGCTATTCGACTACAAAAAAACCGACTCCTGGCAGTCGGTAAAGCAATAGTTGCCGCAAGCCGCGATCTCATGTTTCGACTCTAATTATTGACCTGCTCACTCGTTGCTAGCCTCCCTTCGCTGGCGCTTCAGACGAGTCAACCGCATCAGCGTGTGCAGTGCACCGGCTCCAAGTATGCAACAAAGCGCTGAGACGTTCTTTGGGCTCATTCACCCCCTATGTCCAGAATCAGGCGACGGCAAACAATTTTACTTCTTCAAACCAGCTTGGATCTTAATCGGCGGAAATCATCGCAAAATCGGTCATTGTCGGGAATCGTGAATCCCGCCGAGCCGTTCCGCGCAGCTGACAAAATCGCAACACGTATGACAAACTCGTTTCATGGAAGAGAACCCCCGGAACTCCACTTCAGGGCTAATGTAGTCACTGCGTACTTGCTCATCCTTAAGCAAGTCGGTACTCAGATACTTCTTGTTGTCGTCAGGGAAGACCGTAACTACGGTCGTGAGGTGAGGAAATTGATCCTGCAGTTTGATTGCAGCAAGGAAATTGGCTCCTGAAGAGATTCCAACTGCGAGGCCAAGTTGTCGGGCTAATTTCTGCGACATCAAGATGGCGTCGCCATCGTCTACATCCACAACCGGATCCAAAAAACCGAGATCGACAATCGGCGGAATGAATTCGTCGGAGATTCCTTGAATCCGATGATGACCCACCTTGTGCCCGACGCGGAGTGTGGGCGAGTTGGACGGCTCCATCGGATGAATCTTGATCGCTGGATTCTGTGCTCGAAGAAATCTTCCCACACCCATCACAGTGCCTCCGGTACCTACTCCGGCCACAAAAGCGTCAGGAACAAGTCCAGCATAAGCCAGTTGCCACCAGAGTTCAGGGGCTGTGGTAAACTCGTGAGCCGCGACGTTGTCGGAGTTGGAGAATTGACAGGGGAGGAAGCAGGAATTGGTGGTAGCCGACATTTCTTCGGCCATCCGGATGCTACCCAAAAACCCGCCTTCTTCGCGTGTGACCGGGCGAACGGTAGCCCCTAAACTCTGAATCAATGCAACCCTTTCTCGGCTCATCCAGTCGGGCATAAAGATCGTAACCGGATGTCCGAGCGCTCGACCGATCGCCGCAAAAGAGATGCCGGTATTACCGCTGGTGGCTTCGACGATCGTGCCGCCCTCCTGGAGGTGTCCTTCTGCATATGCACGCCGGAGGATATGGAGCGCCATTCGGTCCTTAATGCTACCCGTCATGTTGAGATATTCAGCCTTGGCATAAACGCGGCGCACATGACCGTGCCTTTGGAACTCAACTTCAAGAAGCGGCGTATTTCCGATCAGATGTGAGAGTGATCGAAACTTGTTGTCTGACTGATGATCCACAGTTTGCGTCCTCTAAGTGATTCCGGATTTGAGAGGGACTTTTTGGTTTACTCTTTTGAAATCCGCGCTCGTCGGCGCGTCACCCGAACCGGCGACCGTCGCAAGTTATCAGCAACCTCATTGAGAAGCAACATTCTTCTGATGACCACTTCAAACAGGCCAGTGAACCCACTTGGACTCAAAACGACTCATTCGAAAACACGCTCGGTCGGAAGAAGTAGCAAACAGAGCAGCAACTCCCCTGCACTTCCGGAATAGGCTAATGGCGGGCGGGAGAACCACTGCAAGCTTTTCAACTGACGGCCACCGTCGGGGGCGTCCCATATGCTGTCTTGGAAGTGTGATACATCATCTTTGCGAACTTTCTTGAGTTCGGCAATTCCCCCAAGGCATCAATAATAAAGTTTGATCAGGAACGGATATTCTTGGTTCTCCGGATTGATCCGACAAGCCTCCTGAAGTGTTCGCAGACCCCGCTGTTGATCATTGCCCATTTGGTACAGCAGGCTTTCGGTCATGAGCTTGTTTCCCTTCACGAATCTTGCCATAGTCTCCGGATCATCGATGTTGCTGAACACCGCATTGATCTCTGTCCTGTTTTCCATCAGGAATAGCAAGTTCTTGGCAAGATTGTCCTCATCGAGACACCCGGGTGCAAAGAACTCTGTGTACGCGTGATCGTCAGAGTTCAGTCTGCTCCCTGCGCCCAGTCGTCCGATCGTCTCTCCGTCCAACACTATCGTCGCAGCCAGATGGTGAGGCTCTGCATAGAAATGAGGATCCTGGCCAATTTCAGCAGCACGAGCGCTCCACATTTGGAAATCGATCCGGATGGGATCGCGCGCTCCCAGCAGCACAGCGTGAGTGTGGCCAAGCCAGACCGTGCTGTTCGGAAAGACCGAATAGAAAGTGCTGATGATGCCCAGAAAGTCCTCCGTGCGCAGCTTATGCAGAGGAAGATATTGCGAAACCACTCCACCGGGATTTAAATGCTCCCGACATAATGCGAAGAACTCTTTGGTATAAAGACTCCCCGAACCGAGAACCGGATGGGTCGGATCACAAGAAATCAGGTCATATGAACCTGGCTTAGTCTGAAGATAATGTCTGCCGTCGCCCGAGATCATTTCGAGCCTTGGGTCATTTACTACGTCTCGATTGAGATCGCGGTAATATGGGGCCGCATCCTTGAGGCCAGTAACCAACTCCACGCATTCAATTGACTCAACCTCGGGGTGCGAAGCGATCGCAGAGGTTGTCACTCCTATGCCAAAACCAATGACCAGCACCTTCTTGATCTTGGCACCCATTAAAAACGGATAGTGACCTATCATCTTGACAACTTTGACGGCGTCGTACGTGGTGCCAATTACGGCGCTGTTGTTCACATAGGTATGTCTGGAGCCGCCGGCAGATTTATCCTGCCCCACCGAAAGCGTACCTTCTACAGACTCCTGGTAATACAGCACTTCTCGGTTGGACTGGCTGAAAGATGGTGGAAGAATTCTGATGTCCGGATGATAGACTATCAGCACAACCAGACCTGTGACTGCGATATAGAGAACGCTGCGGGCAAGTCTGTTCAGCCGCCGCGGCACCGAACGATGCAGGATATACACTGCTGCGACAGCCAGCAGTGCTATGACTAATACAACAGACAATGTCGCGCCCAGCATCGGGATCAGGATCAATGCCGTCATGATCGGGCCGAACACGCATCCAACCGTGTTGACCATCAGCACAGAGCCGACATCCTTGCTGATATCTTTGCCTCCCGAGGTGTAGAGCCGACAGGCCAGAGGAAAAGCATAACCGGAGAAAACTGCGGGCGGAAAGACAATCAGCAGGGAAGCTATCAGCGGCAGAAGCAGGATTCGCGCCAATGGATCACCCAGCATCGTCTGAAACGGAAGCATTAGTGTTTCTGGTAAATAGATGAGCAGCAGTAGTCCCAGCGCTGCCGATACCCCCATGAAAATGATGACTCGTAGCATCGACCGGATATAGTCGTCAATGTTGTGGACCCTGCTCTTGAAGAGGATACTCCCCGCAAACAGCCCGAGGATGACGACGGATGTCACCAGCGCGAAAGTGTAACTTGTGTTGGTCAAGTAGATGCGGAAAATCCGTAACCAAAGAACCTGCAGGCTAAACATGGCGAAACCGCATACGAAAGTCCCGACCAGCGCCGCTTCGCGGTCCATTGACAAGCTCGAGGACGGACCACGTTGGGTCTTCTCCGACGGTTTCTTTTGCCGCGCAACGTTCAATTGTGATTCGGATCCAGCCGGCCGTTCCATCAAGTTCGGGAAACGTGCCAACAGCAACCATATCGCCAGCATTAGATTGATTGCTATTGCCAACCCCAAGGTGATCTTCTGGCCAAATACACCGAGAAACACAAAACCAGTAGCCAATCCACCCAGGCTGCTTCCGAGAGTCTCCAGCGCATATAGGCGCCCGAGCGATACCGAAATGAAATGATCGGATTGCATGGCAAGTTTGATGACAATTGGGAAGATCCCACCCATGAGGAAAGCCGAAACGAACAGAAGAACGATTGCCGTACCGAACACGAGCAGTTCAGTCGACAGAGAAGAAAGTCCCAGACCGGGAAGCGAAGAATACAGACTCGGCAACAGGCTCGTGATCAGTGGATAGTTGAGACAACTGGAAAGTCCAACGCCTCCAAGAAGTATGGCGAGTATAATGTCGGGTCTTGCGTGTACGTTGGCTCTTCTCCCCCAGTAGAGGGCACCAGCGCCGAATCCGGCCATAAACGAAGCAAGTACAATTGTGGAGGCGAGGACAGTCGTTCCGAGGATTAACGACAGCAGTCTGTTCCAACTGACCTCATAAACCAGGAAAGTGAAACCGGACAAAAAGATAATAAGACGAAGAGCTGATTGTCCACGGCGTGAAACTGAATGATCGCTCATCTGCTCTCCGGGCGGGCTGTCACTGGACGATTGCATCTAGAGTCAACATATTAGCGGTTGGCTCTGCATTGTCAACCCGGTTTGGAAAATCACATGATCGGGAACTGATAATCGTCAATGTGCTGTAGTCTGACTTTTCTTGCGGCTAGAATATAAATCTCGGAGAGGCAGGGATTCGAACCCTGGATACCCTCGCGGGTATAACGGTTTTCGAGACCGCCGCTATCGACCACTCAGCCACCTCTCCAAAATCTTCAAAGAACAATTGCCCGCACAGGGCCAAACTATCGTCGCGTTGCCAACTTGGCTTCGGTTGCCTGCGCCAATTCGCGAAGTGTCCCTTCGGTTGGGCGGAAGAACAGATACGCCAACGGCGAGAAACAGATCATTACAGTCGCCAGAGTCGCGTTGCGTGTCACCAAGTAAACCACCATTCCGAATATCGCCGGTGAAACCGCGAACGCATAACCAACCATATGTCCGGCAAAAATACCCTGTGACACTCCGCCATATCTGCTTCGGTCGGCCAATGCATCGACACTCAGAAGGCGTTTTCGCATCACGTATCCAATCACCGGTTCGGCGAATGCCATGCCCGCGAGGATCCAGATGAAAAGTTCCATATCGCCGGTGCTGGGCGATTGGTTTGCATTGCTCGAAGCCAGCACGGTCCAGATGATAATCAGCAACGCTACCGGCACCACAACACACATCAGAAAACCAATCAGCTTCAACTTAGTTTCAAGACTCGTGATCTCATCCGGAGTCATCTGCTAGTCCTCGCTCACCGGAGGTTCACTCTCCAACTGCTCGATTTCCGATTCTCTCGGCTTGAGCACCATTAAGCCAGCCGGACAAAATACGGAAATGAGTACATACGTGTCAAGGTCGCCGCCCAGAAAATAGAAAATTAATCCGATTGCTGCAGGAATAGCGGCGACAATAAACAGCGGATACAGGTGATTTGAGAGAATTTCGGCAATATTCCCCGGATACGAGTTGATTTCGGCTTTCAGCCTCTCTGATTTCAGGAGACTCTGCTTACGCACGTAGGCGATCGCGAGAATCGCCACTGATATGCCAATCAGCACATAACCAACACTCTTGAGATTCTCCGAGCTCGTGACCGGTGTCGCCAGAAATTCCAACTTCGCGCGCGCAATCAGCGCCACTGCCATGAAGGCTGCCGGAATTCCCACGCAGACATTGATGCCCCTGCGAGCAACTACGCCCTGAATTTCACGTGCATCAATTTTGCTCATTATTGTTCTTTTTGCGTTTTTCCCGGATGTTTTCGAAAAACTCGGTGATCAATGCCGCGCACTCGAAGTCCTTCACTCCGCCCACAATTTCCACCTGATGGTTCAGACGCGGATCCTGTACCAGATTGAATACCGAGCCGCAGGCGCCGGCTTTCGGATCGCGCGCGCCAAAAACCAACCGGGGCAGACGCGCCAGAACAATTGCACCGGCACACATTGAGCACGGCTCAATTGTCACATACAGCGTCGCCGATTCCAGGTACCGCAGCTGAATCTTGTTGCAGGCCGCTGTGATGGCAATCATCTCCGCATGTGCGGTCGGATCAATCAGTGTTTTGTTCTGATTGTGCCCGCGTCCGATGACCTTGCCGTCCAAAACGACAACCGCACCAATCGGAATTTCTTCCTTGGACTCGGCGATCATCGCTTCGCGAATCGCCATCGCCATGAAGGCTTGGTCGATCTCGGCCTGCGTTGCGTCGGGATTGAGGTTCAACATGACCGTTAGTATATACGAGAACACCCGATTTCAAAGCGGAAATAGCGACCAGTTTACTGATTGACCGTCAATACCTCGGGATGCAGATTTCCCGTATCTACCGAATGTCGCTAAGACCATTGTCGATTCACACACCGATTATTATCATATCGCCGTGAAACTGCTTGATCTAACCGGTCTCTACTGCAGGACAGTCGCCGGCGGCGAAAACTGGCGTACTTATGAAGAACACTATCCGGCGCTCTTCAAACATTACTTTCGATTCTGGGCAAAACGAACCTATCCCAATGTCAGGATCCCTGTGGATGTATTGACGGCAAGATCGGAATTGATCAGGCGTCGTCTGCCAGGGATTATCCGCAAATTCGACAAGCAAGGGTTCGACACCGACAAGTTCAGCTTTGTGCTGTTCGTCGGCAAAAACTGCACAAACGGTCATGCATTTCGTGATGCCGACGGCTGGGTCGTATGGATACCGGTCGAGTCTTATGCAACAAGCCGCTTGGTCGATGTCTTCGTCACACATGAGATCGCGCATGCCCTGCACTATGCAGCTTCACCGGAGTTCTACTTCGCAGCAAGATCAGAACAGCAAAACTTCTCCCGGCTACTACTCACTGAAGGTGTGGCAACTTATCTGACAACGCTAATTCTCGGCTGTTCCGATGGCGCAGCGCTCTGGGGAGGTTACCTTCAGAAAGAGCAACTGGACAGCTGGCGAAGCAAATGTCAACGAAACCGGCCATTACTGAAGAGAACTGCTGTGCGGAAGTTTCACTCACATACTCCGACTGAGTTTTTTCAAGCAAACGATCCTGATGATATTTTCAAGTTTCGGGCGGGATACTTCTTGGGATTGAATTTGGTGAAGGAGGTCATTCGCGGCGAATCACTCACCGCCAGCAAGTTGATCGCTCTACCGCGAAAACGGCTAGAGCAACTTACACTCAAGTACTTGGCGGACTCAGACTGATTGCCGGTTCAGAAACTCACGCAACCAAATCGTCCGATTAGACAGCGCCAAGGCGCTCTGCTTCGTGCTCAATGAAGCTCTTCAGCCCAATCAGATCGTCTTCATATACATCGACGAACTTCGCCGCTACTTCGTAGCTCCCGGTCGATACCTGCTTGCAGCGAATAATCTGACAGATCGCCATGATCGTCGAAGTCACATCGTTTTCGTCGGCACGGAAAAACTGCGGATGGTGCTTCTTCCAGGTCGGCAACACGATCGTCATCTTCACCAGTTCGTTGCGATGGTAGTCGCGGTCGGCCACAAACAACACTCCGCCCGCACCGATGTTCTGTGCCTGGCCGGACGATTCTGCATCAGCCTTGGTGCTGAAGAGAATCTTCTGGGTTGTGAGTCGGCAACTTGACGGAATGCGGATGAACTTCCGCCGATTCGTGGTCGTGGCTTGAGTTTCTGTTACCATGGTAGTCCCTTAGTCCTATAATCGTCTCTTCTGAGACGAGGCTGTTTAGTCTTCTAACATTTTGATTATCGGAAGCTTACGGGAAATTTACAGCGATTTGGCCAGAAAATGTTCTTGATCAACATAGTCAGCTTTCGTATCGTATCAGACTTATATGAGTACCGAGCGGCTCGCCAAGCCTAAATGGCTGATGATGAATGCCAACTTCGGCCAAGGCTATCGCCGCGTCCGTAGTTTGCTCAAAGAACATGGCTTACACTCCGTTTGCCAGGAAGCCTCCTGTCCAAACATGAGCGAGTGCTTCGAATCAGGAACGGCTACATTCCTGATCCTTGGCCACGTCTGTACCCGTGGTTGCGGATTTTGTGACATCCTCAAAGGCAAGCCCAAAATCCACGATCTTGGTGAACCACAACGTCTTGCCAGTGCCGTAGCCAAACTTGGACTCAAGCACGTTGTCATTACTTCGGTCACGCGCGATGATCTCGATGACGGCGGCGCCGCCATTTTCGCCGCGACCGTAACCAAACTTCGCGAATATGACCCTGACATTCAAATCGAACTGCTTGTCCCCGATTTTCAGGGCGCAAAGAAATCCGTGGATCTGATCCTCGATGCAGCACCGGAAATCTTTAATCACAACATCGAGACCGTCCCCCGTCTCTATAAGACGGTTCGCCCCAAAATGGGCTACAAACGCAGTCTGTCGATCCTGAAGTACGCCAAAGGCTCCGGCAAGGTCAAGCTGGTCAAGTCCGGTATATTCGTCGGCGTTGGCGAACGCGAGGATGAGATCAGGCAAACCATGCAGGACATCTGTGATACTGGCGTCGATATCCTGACAATTGGTCAGTACCTGTCGCCGTCCGAATTGCACCTCCCGGTTGTGAAATACTATCCCCCCGAGGATTTCGTGAAGTTCAAACAATGGGGCAATGAGATGGGTTTCAAACACACTGAATCGGGACCGCTCGTGCGCAGTTCATACAAGGCATCGCACCAGAGCGCAAATCTGATTGAAGTATAATTTCCGTCGGTGCGAATAATTTCGCACAATTCGCTAATTCATGTGTAAGAAAGATCGATGATCAAGATTTTCTTCGCCAAAGAGCTGGGATTCTGCTGGGGAGTCGAACGGGCAATCAATCTGGCCGCACAGGCCAAGAATGAATTTGCCGGCGAGGTAACCATCCTCAAGGAAATCGTCCATAACCGTCAGGTCGTTGACTTCTTCAAGAAGAAAGGCGTCGGACAGGAAGACACCCTCGACAAAATCGAAAGCGGCACGCTGGTGATCTCCGCTCACGGTCTCAGCCCTAAATTGAAAGACGAAGCCCTGCAAAAAGGTCTTCGTATCGTCGACACCACTTGTCCTTTGGTCGAAAACGTCCACAGTTTCACCCGCGAACTGCTTCGTGACGGCTATCAAGTAATCTTGTATGGCGAACCCGGCCACGACGAAGTCCACGGCGTTATGGGAATCGACGAAGCCAACATTCACCTGCTTGCTGAATATGAAGATATCGATCATTTACCGCGCTTTGAACATGGAAAGGTGGCTCTAATTACGCAAACCACCCGTGGCGTCAAAGCCTTCCAGCAAGTCTGCGATAAAATGAGAGAACTCTATCCTGAGATCAAAATCGTCAATACCATCTGCGACGCCACCGACACTCGTCAAGCCGCCATCCATGAATTGGCGCCAAATGTCGACCTGGTACTGGTCATCGGCTCGCAGAGTTCCGGCAACTCCCAGAGACTCCGCGATATTGCCGAATCCATTTGCGGCAAAGCTTACCTCGTCGATCATCCCACCCAGATTGACTGGGGTTGGTTTGACGGTGTCGACAAGGTCGGTATCACTGCCGGCGCTTCAACTCCCAATTTTGCCGTTGAAGGTATGCTCAAAGCGCTTCAGGCCGGAGTGGGAATCGATGTCGCCAATTCCGATCCCAAGTTGTTCGAATACAAATCTTTTGCCCACTATAAGAAAAATGTTCAACAAACAGCGTAGAAAATCACATCAAGTCAAAGTTGGCAGCGTGTTGGTCGGCGGTGACGCCCCGGTCTCCGTGCAGTCAATGACTACCACTCAAACTCGCGATATCGATGCCACCGTTGCACAAATCAAACGTCTTGAAGAAGTCGGTGTCGATATCATCCGCGTTGCCGTTCTCAACAAAGAAGACGCGCAATCGCTCGGCGAAATCAAGCGGCAAATCAACGTTCCGCTCGTCGCTGACATTCACTTTCACTATCGCCTGGCTCTGATCGCCGCCGAGCAGGGTGTCGACAAGATTCGCACCAACCCCGGCAATATCGGCGATGATGTTAAAATGGAGAGTGTCGTCGAAATCTGCAAAGAGCGTAAAATTCCGATTCGCATCGGTGTCAACACCGGCTCGCTCGAATGGGATCTCGTCAAGTCGATGGGTCGCTACAATCCTGATGCGCTTGTCGAGTCCGCGATGCGCAAGGTTCGCTTACTCGAAGAGATGGATTTCCACGATATCTGCATTTCTATGAAATCCTCTGAGGTGCCCGGCATGGTCGAGGGGTATCGCAAGATCGCTCAACTTGTCAATTACCCGCTCCACCTCGGTGTCACCGAGGCTGGCCCGCTCATGGGTGGAACCATCAAATCATCGGTGGCGTTTGGCTTGCTTCTTCACGAGGGCATTGGCGACACAATTCGCGTCTCGCTTTCCACCGATCCGGTCGAAGAAGTCAAAGTCGGCAAGAAGATTCTCCAGTCACTCGGTCTCTTCAGCAACATGCCCGACCTCGTCAGCTGTCCGACTTGCGGTCGGCTCCAGACCGACCTCTTCGGGCTGATCAGTCGCGTCGAAAAAGTACTGGAAGGTATCAAGCGACCAATCAAGGTCGCCGTCATGGGATGCAATGTCAACGGCCCCGGTGAAGTTGGCGACGCTGATCTTGGCGTTGTCGGCTCTGCCGACTATCTGGCGCTTGTCAAAAAAGGACAGGTCATTGGCAAATTCCCGCCGGACCAGCTTGAGGTTGAATTGCTCAAGGAGCTCAAAGCCTTTCGCGATGACGAAATTAGCTCCAACGCTACCCAACCAATCATGGTTCCCACCGAATAGAGTTGTGTAGAGCCAAGTGCTACAGCCGGCCGATGTTTCCATCGGTCGGCTTTTTTCATCCATTTCCCATTGACGAAGCCGCCTCCGGTTTTTTTATTTGTCCACCATGACACAGAAATCATGCATTGTCACCAATGCACACATGCCACCCTCAACTGCACCCGTCGTCTTCGCCAAAGGCGATCGCGTCATTATTGACAAACGTGACACCGAGTGGCCGGAATTTCTTTGGTGTATCAATGAAGAGGGTGAAGGAGCCTGGATTCCAGAAAGCTATCTCGATCGCGATGACGACGTGGGAATCCTGAACACCGTTTATTCTTCGATCGAGTTAAAGGCAGACAAGGGCGAGCGCTTAAGCATCATCAAATCCGCTTCGGGCTGGCATTGGTGCCGCAATTCATTGGGCAAGCTTGGTTGGATCCCCGAAAAGAGCGTTAAGGCAGCAAAGTAGCAAATCAGATCCCTCTGACCGGGATTATCGAGTTACTCCTGCCACTTCGTCACTTGTTCACGATACTTCTTCACTAAGACTTCAGCTAGCTTCTTGTCTTCTGATTCGGCCGACACTGTGAAGTAAGCGGCATTACGATCCGGCGCGATCCAAACCCAGCTCTCTCCGTCTTGGAAACGCGCTCCGTCCACCAATTGCCGGTTCTTGCCCTCGGTATTCTCCATCAGCAGTCTCATCACTTGCCCTTTCTTTGACCACGAACACGGCACTTGTTCCTCAACAGTGTAGTAATGTTCAAATTCCGCTCGCAGTTCAGCAAGATCGGCACTCTGTTTCGCAAGCATCTCCAGCAGCTTGATCGTGGCGAACATGCCGTCGGTCCCGAGTTGGAAGCTCGACAACATGAATCCGCCGCGAGTTCCGCCGACATAGTCGATGTCATCCGACTTGAAAGCCTGCATCATCGCCAAATGATCGCTCCGCACACGCATGACTTGTACACCATACTGCGCTGCAATTTTCTCCACACCCATGCTTGCCGTCACCGGGACCGCGATCTTGCGGGTTTGGTAACTACTCAAGAATAATGACGTTACAATCAGAAGAAGCAGCTGATCAGATACGACCACGCCGTTGCGATCAACCACCGTAATCTTTTCCGCACTGCGCGACAGCTGAATCCCAACATCCGCGCCCAGCGATTTCACAATCGATGCCATCGTATTAAGCGAACGGCGACTGTCGGCTATCGGCAGATTTGGATCAGGGTAGGCGTTGAGTGAGATCATCTCCGTGTTGAGTGAACTGAATATTCCCCCGAAAATCTCCGATGCACCGCCGTGTGAGAAGTCGATCACCAATTTGAATTTCTTGGCGGCAATCGCTTCGGAGTCGACATGCTTGAGAAAATCGGATCGATACGACTCGACCGTCCGCGTGGGATAATCGAGATGTCCCACCTGTTCGACCGACGCGCGCCGGAAATCCTCCCGGGCAAACAGCGTCTCAATGGAACGTGTTTTCCGTGTCGGTAGATCCATTCCGTCGGGACCGAGAAAGATCATATCGGTCACGTGATACTGCGACGGATTCTGCCGCACGTGCACACCACCGCCGTGCTTGCCCTGCTTCAACTCGTAGCGCATGATCGGAATCGGCAGCGTCCGCAAGTCCACTACGTTGATTCCGCAGGACAGCAATCCGGAGATAAAACTGCGTGAGAACACGCGCGATGCCGAAGAGACGCCGCGGCTGACAACAATCGATTCGCCCCTCAACAGCGTCGCGCCGAAAGCACATCCGAGCTTGGCGGCGAATTCCGGGGTAACTTCAATATTGCCCAATCCAGAAACCTTGGAATCCGAAAACAACTCGCGATTCCACTTCTCCCCCCAGATCAGCGAGGACGACACCGTCGCCCCGGCTTCAACTTCCTTCCCCGGCCAAATCTTGCAATTCGCCTTGACCGTCGACCCTTGGCGAAGTTTGACATGATCGCTCACGACTGCTTCTTCATTGATTGAGACATTCTTTTCCACTGTCACGTTGTTGCAGACGATAGCCTGCGTGATCTGCGCGCCTTCGCCAACTGTCGTGTCGTGCCAAATGACGCTGCTCTCAATCTTCGCATTTGCGGCTACCTTGCAGCGATCTCCGATCACCGAGTTGGTGATGAAAGCACCGGCTTCGATTTCCGCGCCATCCCCCACAATCACCGCGCCCGAAAAGTGCGCGTTCTCGTCGACATGGAAATCGCGATTGATCCAAATCGTCGCACTCTCCCGATGCAGTTGATTGTAAGTCGTCTCGATTTCTACTTGTTCGTTGAGGATATCAATGTGTGCCTTCTGATATTCGGAGAGATTGCCGATGTCGCGCCAATAGCCCGGAGCAATGTATCCGTACAAGCGCTCTTTATCCTTGAGCATCCCCGGAAACAGGTTCTGCGAGAAATCAAAATTCTGCCCCTTCGGAATCCGCGCAAATACCTGCGGCTCCAGAATATAAATACCGGTGTTGATCGTGTCGGAGAAAACTTCCCCCCACGTCGGCTTCTCGAGGAATCGCGAAATCTTACCCTCGGCGTCGGTAATGACCACACCATACGCCAGCGGGTTCTCCATCCGTGTCAGCACAATTGTCGCCGCCGCCTGACGCTCTTCGTGGAACTTGATCGCGGCGGTCAAATCGAAATCTGTCAACACATCACCGCTAATCACCAGCACGCGATTGCCCTGATAGAAATCCTCTGCGGCTTTGACAGCGCCGGCTGTGCCAAAATCATCCTCGGCCAGCAGGTACTTCATGTTGACACCGAAATCAGTGCCATCCTTGAAATAGCTCTTGATCTCCTCCGGCTGAAAGTACAGCAGCGTCACATAGTCTTTGAGATCGTGCTTCTTGAGGAGATTGACGATGTGATGAAGCATCGGCAGATTCGCCACCGGCACCATCGGCTTCGGCAAACTTTGCGTCAACGGGCGCAGTCTTGTGCCAAAACCTCCGGCCATGATAACTGTTTTCATATTCTATCGAGTTCCTGTATTGCGAAGCGTCATTTTAGCAGATTAGTCTCAAAATATCCAATTACATCATAAAAGTCGGCAAATGGCTGCCAGTCAACCGATTTTTCCTCCGCAAGTTTCGCCAAATCACCGCGTGCAAACAGGATATCAGCGACCCCGACTGCACAGCGGTCCGAGAAACCGTCTCCAATATAAACCGTCAACTCCCCGGTCTTGCTCAACGACCGCACCCGTTCACCCTTGCAAGTCCCACAATAACCACAGCCCCGCGCATAATAGGGAAATGACGGATAGAGACTTCCGTTCACAAAATGCGCCTTGTTGGCGTGTATATCCAGACCTTCGAACCCTGCTTTACCCAGAAAAGCATCGATATAGAAATCGAGCCCATCCGAACATATATGCAGCGGAATCTCGTTTTGCCCCAGAAGGTCGACAAACTCCCGAAACCCCTTCTCCACATCAATCCGGCTAAGCGCTTCTACCATCTCCGCGCGGCTCGCCTTGATATAGTGGCACTCTCGCCACAGGCATTCTCGCGAACTGATCTTCTGTTCAATCCACAATTTGACCGTCCCGTGATTGCGCCTTCCGGAGAAGTGATTGAACAGTGAAGCGCCGACATCTTTCGCCGAAATCGTGCCGTCAAAATCGCTGAAGACTCGAATCGGCTGCCGGTTTCCTATCCGAGCCATTTGAACGCCAACCACAATGAGGACAATATCAAACCGGCGACCGCAAGGTTGGTCGCCTTCCGCACGAACATCGTTATCGTGAACGCCAGCAACATCGCCGGAATGATCAGAAGATAGAACCTGATGGCCAACTCTGGAATTGCCATGCCGGCAATCTTTGTGTCGAGGAATGAGGCTGCTCCCGCAGCGACCAATAACACGATCATTATGAAGAGCGCGCTCTTGTACATCTGCGCCATGATCTGGTCCGGTGACTTCATCGTCTATTCCCCCACCGCCGAAAGTACCATTGTCACGGCGGTATAAAGCAATACTGCCGCAAATACGATCTTGATGTAGAGCGATTCAATCTTGTGGAATACGCGTGCTCCAAGGAACGCTCCCACCACAGTACCCAGCGTCGCAAACGGAACCCACTCCGCCGGTACGTCATTGCGATTCATGTATGGAATCACGGCGATCGCCGCACTGATTCCAACCATCATGGTCGATGTGGCAACCGCTTCCTTGACTGGCTTACCCAATATCAGCTGCAAAATCGGCACTTTCACAATCCCGCCGCCAACGCCCAATAACCCTACCAACCCACCTGCAAATACCGATGCTCCCATTGCCACCGGATAGGCGTTTCTAATTCCGCCGGCGTTTTTCACGTCTGATCTACCGAGCAACATCACTACGGCCGAAAAGACCAGAATGACTGCAAACACCATCGCAATTCCTTGCGGCGAAACATAACCTGCGAGTTTTCCCGCCGCATATGACCCAATGATCGCCGTAGACTCAAGGTACAAAACTGCCTTAAGATCAACTAAACCGCTTTTCAGGTACTTTGCGGCCGAGGTTACCGATGTCGCCATCACACAGCACAACGATAAAGCCACAGCCTGATGGATTGGCAGTTTAAGAATGAGCGTGAAAATCGGCACCAGCAGTACACCGCCGCCGAGTCCCAGTATCGACGAGAGCACACCTACACCGGCGCTCAACAATAGCAGCAGGACATATTCCTGCACTATTGGCTCCGTCCTTTCAAGTAGCTCAATGCTTCCGCCAAACAAGGGTCATCGGTGCGCGCGCGAATCGCCAACGTGGACTCACCGCCGATTTTCACCCGGTGAATTGTTTTCAACAAGGTGCGAATGACTTCGTCCCGGTATTCATCGAGATCCAAATCTCCGAGCCCACGGTGTGTCTCGCGCATGCGCTGATAGATCGGACTCATCTCTTCGTCCATGTCGTTCAGGCTCATGTCACTAAGAGCTCGCCCCAAGGGATCATAGCGAAACCGACGTTGCTGAAGATAGTCTTCGAACCGACGGAGAAGAGTGTCCTCGTCCGCCAGGTTCGGAAACGCGGCAAAATCCATAGTCGTAACAAAGTCAGTCAGATAGCCGCCATGGATCAGTTCAAATGCTAGTGGACTCATTAGCCCCTTTCGGCAGTTGATTGCCGGAACTACAGCCGTCGAAGTGGCATCGGCATGACTTGAGTCTGCACCGGTATCTGCAAGCTCCTCAAAATCACGGGTCAATCGCTCATTCACTGACACATACAGACGGCGACCGCTCCGCAAATCGATCTCATCCACGATGGCCGGCATACCTGCAGTCGCCGTGCCCATTGTCACTACCTCGGCAATCCCGCTAAGTGCTCGGGCAATTTCTTCGGTTGCGCCTTTCGAAGATCCATCCATCAACACCACTGCCGGTTTACCGTTCAATATCTTCTTGATCTGATTTGAGATTCGTTCTGCCTGTCGGTAGTCATTTCCGCGCGAATCGCGTAAATCAATAATAAACCCCTGTGCGCCGCTTGATCGCAAAGTCTCAAACATGGCATCGAAATCCGACTTTGACGGCAGCTTCAGCGCCAAATATCCCACTGAATCAGTCACTTCGACCAATGCGCCGTCAACCGGTTCGATGGCGGTAATCTGCACTGTCACGCTATCAGTACGACCCTCTCGCTCAAAGAATATCCGCGTGGCGCCTTTAGGGTGGGTGTTCAGATAGTCGATGAAATCGATAACTGACTCCCGCAGAGTGTCGACACCGGTAATCCTATCTTGCGGAAGCAGAAAACCGAAAAACGGAGAGTTCTCCGCGACATCCTCCACTACGACCAGACTGTCTCGCGGTGTGAGCGTAATCCCCCAGTTGCGCGGCCTGCCAACCTTCAAAGGCGCCTCGGAATCGGCCGATAACTCGACCCGAAATGGAATGGCTCCCTGCATCCCCCGCCAGGCATCGGCAAATACTTTCTCCGGTGCTACTTCGCCAAAATACCTGCTTGCTAACAATTCCGATTGCTGGGCCAATCCAATCATCGCACGAAACATTGAGTCATTGACGCATTGCGAAGCGGCGCCAAGCACCAATAGCAGCGTCAGCAGGAAAAACAAGATTGTCGCGGCAAATTCACTTCGTGCGTTTCTGCGGTCCAAGCTTTCTCCTTGTTAGAAACGCCTGACTTACGGCAAGTATCTCCTGAAAAATGGCATCGGGTGTTTTCTTCCCGTCGACAACCTTCACCCGACGTGGTTCAGATGTCGCGATTTTCAAAAATCCCCGGCGCACGCGCTTGTGGAACTCGCGCGCCGAAGATTCCATCCGGTCCTTTTTCTCCTTTAGTCGCGAATGCGCCTTGGCAATTTCCAGATCGACAATGAACGTCAGGTTTGGCTTCACTCTTGCCGCCGCAAAGCTATTCGTTTCTGTCACAACTTTGCGCGGCAGTCTCCGGCCATCGATTTGATAAGCCAGCGTTGAATCTGAGAATCTGTCGGTAATCACAATGCGTCCCTGCTTGAGAGCCGGCGCGATAACTTCGTCCACCAACTCGGCGCGTGCCGCCAAGAACAATAGCAATTCAGCCCTGGCGCTCATTTCAGCATGGGCATTGTCAAGCAGGATCGCGCGGATCGCTTCCGAGACCACTGTTCCACCTGGCTCACGAATAAACAGCACGTCGTAGTTCTGCCGCTTTAGATAATCATACAGCCGTCGCGCCTGTGTCGATTTGCCGGAACCATCAACCCCCTCAAAACTTATCAGAACACCCTGTTTGCTCATAGGCAGAATATACGTACTGGTACAATGACTAACCAATGAAAACTAACCCGGCCCGTCAAAGCACCTAACCATTTGACTCTCCCCCCTCTCCTCCGTACATTCTCCCAATGTTTGAAAAGCGAATCATCGGCATCGACTATGGCCGCAAACGAATCGGAATCGCTTACTCCGACCCGATGCGCCTTTTTGCCCAACCGCTAACCACGATTAACCTCAAAGCGCCATCAGAGGCCGTCAATCGCGTTTGCGACGCTTTGGCCAACTACGATGTAGAACTAATTGTGATTGGAATTCCCGTGTCCCTCTCCGGCGGTCAGGGTGGACAGATGGCAGACGAAATTCGCCTTTTTGTACAGAGTCTTCAACAACGAGGGTACCGGACTCATCTGGAAGATGAAGCCTTCACCTCCGAACTCGCCAAAGACAACTTGCGCAGGGGCGGCAAGAAGGAAAAACAAATGCGCGGAAAACTGGACGTCGTCGCGGCACAGATCATCCTGCAGGATTACCTTGATTCACATCGGCAGTAAATTGAAATGAAGCGGCTATGGGAAATTGTTGCCTGGCTTATCACGACACTCGCTGTTTTTGCGCTGATTCCACTGCTTCCCTTTGTCTATCTTATCAGGTGGTTTGTGTTCGGTAAGTGGTACGCCAAGACGGCGCTGGTACTTGCGCTCATTGTGATTGCGGCGGGAATTTATGCATCTTTCCACGTCTCATCCCCACTCGGCGACGCACATCGCGAATACTCGGTCGTCATCCGCCCCAAAGATGACGCCTCCGATCTGCGCCAACGACTGGCCGATTCCGGCATCGCCACCGACCGGCGCCTCTACAACATCTTCATGAAATACACTCGCGCCGACAAGAGCCTCAAGCCGGGACGTTACCATTTCAAAGGCGGCCTGACTCACTATGAACTGGCAATGCACTTCAAGAATTCCAACCCCGAGTTGAGTAAGGTCACCATTCCCGAAGGAAAAACTGTCAAGGAAATCGTTCCCCTTCTAATTCATGGCATCCCTACCGATTCCGTCCGGTTGGCGTCGCTTTTGAATGATGTGTCCTTTCGAAAGAGTCTCGGCATCGACGCGCCCTCACTCGAAGGGTATCTCTTCCCGGAAACCTACTCCTTCTATCCCTATCAGGAGCCTGATGAGGTCATCCGCGAGATGGTCAATATGTTCAAGGGTGCCTTCACGCCGGAGATGAATGACAAAATGCGCTCACTGAAAATGTCTCTCAATGAGATTGTCACGCTCGCATCCATGATTGAAGCCGAAGCCGCCGACGGTTCTGAGCGCGAACTGATTTCGTCGGTCTATCACAACCGTCTGCGAAAAGGTTGGAAAATGCAGTGCGACCCGACTGTGATCTACGCTCTCGGCGGGCTCGATCGCCCGCTTTTGCGCACCGATCTCGATTTCGATTCCCCTTACAATACCTACCTGTATTACGGTCTACCGCCTGGCCCGATCGGTGCTCCCGGTTTGGCTTCACTCAAAGCAGCTGTCTTTCCTGCCCAGACCGATTACTTCTTCTTTGTTGCGACAGGCAACGGTCGCCACATCTTCACGACGTCGCTGTCACAGCACAATAACGCAGTTAGTAGAACCAAAAGCGCGCGCCGGAGCAATTAGACTTACGCCGGATTTGCCTGCTGCGCCGCCTTGCGCTTGGCCACAGCCAGATCAAAAATGCTGTCAATTCCCAGCATTCGCCTTTGCGTGCTCATTTGTCCGATGTGATATGACTCATGCATTGCCAAAAAAGCCAGCGCCGACAGTACCGTTTGCTCTTTCGTCGGCAACTTGAAAGGCACGGCGTCGCCAAGTCGACTTTCAGGCAATGTGGCAAGACTTGTTTCGAGCTTGGCCGCTTGACTCTCCCACACTGACTTGATTTCGTTCAGCGGCGGGAATTTCGACTGATCGACCTTATTAATCGACGACTCAAACAGATCTCCCCACGGGCACTTTTCCTCCACACCGGTCAATCCCAGAAGATAAAATCGGACCGACGCGACATGTCCCATGATCCAGGTGAGCGAATTGGCATTTGGCTGAAGCTGTTTCCTCGCTAATCCTTCTTCTACACCCTCAAACGCCAACCCGTACATGTAATTGTTGACCTGGATGATTTCATTAATCGGTTTCAATGCAATGTGCATACTATCTCCTTCTCTCATTTGAAGCTAAGTTCCTGCTCTTATCAACGGAATCACTTTCTGAAAGTTGCCCAACCGGCACCCGATTACCAAGACTATTCGCTTGACCCCGGAGGTGCTACCCTGTAGTTTAGTAGCTTATGGCTGACAAAGAGTTCCTGCGGGTAGACGGTAGTTTTGGCGAGGGTGGCGGACAAATTCTGCGCACGTCGATCTCCCTCTCGACCCTGCTTGGGCGACCGGTCGAGGTCACCAATATCCGCAGAAATCGCAAATTCCCCGGAATGATGCCACAGCACCTGACTGCTGTCAAAGCCTGCCAGCAAATCTGTGGTGCTACCGTGGAAGGCGCCGAAATCAATTCCGAACGACTCGCTTTTAGCCCGGGCCAGATTCGCGGCGGCAAGTATACTTTTGATGTCGCCGAAAGCAAGAAGTCTGCAGGTGCTGCAACTCTGGTGCTGCAAACCATCATTCTCCCCCTGCTGTTTGCCAAAAACGAATCAAATATTATCATTCGCGGCGGCACTCATGTGCCGTGGTCACCTCCGGCCACATACTTGAAGCAGGTCTTTCTGCCTGTCATCGGCTTGATGGGTTGTCAGACATTTCTGAAGATCAATCGCTGGGGATGGTATCCCGAAGGCGGCGGTGAAATCGCGTGTCGCGTCAGGCCAATCGATCGGTTGCGTGCCCGTCAGTTTAGTCGGCGGGGCGAACTCCGCAAGATCTATGGTATGTCTGTCACCTCAAATGTCGGCGGCGGGGTCGGCGAACGCCAAATGCGCGCCGCTCTGAAACAACTTCGTGCCAATAATCTGGAAGCCCAACTTCGCAACAGTGATGTCGCCGCCAACGGCAAAGGCACAATCATCTTCCTCACCGCCGAATTCGACAACGTCCGCGCCGGATTCTCCACGATCGGGGAAAAAGGGATGCCCGCCGAGAAAGTTGCCGAAGCCGCCGTCACCGAATTGCGCAATTTTATCGGCAAGGATGTTTGCCTTGATCATTATCTCGCCGATCAACTGATTCCGTATGTCGCTCTTTGCGGCGAACGCGTCGAGATGAATATTTCCAAGATCACCAATCACCTCAAAACCAATCTCTGGGTCACCCAGAAATTCATACCGATTAAGTACAAACTTACCGGTCCGCTCGGTTTCCCCGGGGTTCTGACAATTGAGCCCGCACCCGAACCCGAGCCGTTACCGGCGCCTCCGGCAACCGAATCTCCGGCTGTGCCTACTTAAGGCCGCATACTGATTCGCAACCTGGTGGAGAATCTTTGGATTCTCTCCAACCCATTGTGTATAATCCTTGATACCATTGACGAATAACTAATATGCTTCAGACCCCGAAAAACCGCTTCGCATCCTTCCTCGGCGTACTATATCTGTTGGTATTTTGCGGAGATGTTTTCGCCGGTCAGCTGCACAAGTATCGCGCCGAATCGCTGCGACTCGACTCCAATCGACTTTATCTTTGGCTCAACTCGCCGATTACCCCGACGTCGGACTTTACTCTCTCCATCTCGCACAATGATCGACTCCTTTATAATGAACGTATCGGCGGAATTCTCGAACGCGTCGTTGTCAGCCGGATTCTGCCGGATGATGTTGTTATCGCGCTTCGCAACACCAAAGACTTTGCCGCGGAAGTATATTTGGAATCTGATCTGCTTTCCGATTCGCTCATTATCGCTCTTCCTGGTAACCTCCGTCAGCTCTGGCTTGACACTCTTCTGATTCAGAATTCGCAACTCCCGATTCGATATTCCTTCCGCTACTTTGATGACCTTCGCGAAATCGAGATCGCTGCCCGGCTGCAGCAAGTCGACCTGCTCGTTATGCCTGACATCGCCTTGCATGACTCCAAACCATTCGCTGACTCACCTTATATTCTTGAATTGAATCTCATCGGGACCGGAATTAGAGACGATCTATTGGCTACGGCGATCAACTACTGCCTTCGCGGACTCTTTGCCGACAGCATTAATTCGAATTACTCTTCTTTCATTCTGCCGTCACATATCAAATCAATCTTTCCGCAAAACACTTCTCACGCCCGCGAGTTGTTTGCCCAATTGAAGAAAAACAAAGACAAACTCACCTGCTCATTTTCCGGCTTTAAGATGTACCCCGCGCTTTCCGACAGAATCAACATGGCTCTGTCAGAATGCAGTTCGGGGAGATTCACTTTCCGCGATGATGACGACCAGGCAGCGAGCCTGCAGTTCTTTGCGTTTCCTGCCGGAGAAGACTCCAATGCGGTGCGCCTCCGTTCCTGGCGCGAGGTTGTTCTGCCCTTGCGCGATCTCCTCAAGGCTAAGGATGATTCAAGTATCGATAGCTGCTTATTGGGTACCAGCATGAGTACAGATTGTCAGGAGTCGATTTCGCGCAAACTCGCCGAGTCAGCGCGATTCGTCCCACTCGGTCGCACTCGACTTGCCGTCAAAAGCTTCGAGCACGTTCGTTATCTCGACGACCATAGCTCAAGCGCTCAACTCTCCAATTTCTATACTGTCAAGCGATGAGACTCCCGGGAAAAATCATCTCCGCCTTTGCGCTGGTGTCGCTGCTGCCATTGATATTGATGTCGGTGCTGCTCTTCCTGTTTGTCAACAGCAGTAGCGAAGACCACTACATCCGCCAGTCGGAGTCGGCTCTGGCCGCGTTTCGCTTTCATTTCGACGATCACTTATTGCGGCTCGAGCGCAACGCCACCGATCTTGCCGGCAACTCCGAATTTCTGGTTAACTCCCTCGATCTGCCGAAACGCGAGACTGAATTGACTGCTCTGCTTGAGTCCTATTTGGCTCGCGATGAGTTTCAATTCGCGGTGATTCAGATGCATCAGCCGCTCGCTACGTTCAAAGTGTTCCAGGAAGGCTTGGGAACATTTGTTGGCCACTATCAGCCGGCGGCACTCGCCGGTGACGGCAGTTCCAACAGCGGCGTGACTCGCCTGTCGGAGCAATACGCCTCCTCCTTGGCTATTACAGTTACTGTCCCGGTGCACTTTCGCAGCAGCCTTGCCGGCGAATTGACCGTTGGAGTGATGCTCTCAAGCCTCGTAGAGCAGTTCCCTCTTGCAGCCGCCAATCTCTCCGGCTTACTCGTGACTGCAAACGGCCAAGGTCTCTTTGCAGCCTCTCCCGACAGCCTTCTGCGCGCCAACATCGCGCAAATTGCCGCGGTCCGCTCTGAGCAGCCGGTATGGCAGGCAAAAGTCCAGGATCGCAACTATTTCATCCAGCAGAGCGATCTGATCGGCCTGAACGGTCAGGTAGTCGCGTCACTCAAATACATCTTTGATCAGAGTGATCGCGATGAGAATCGTTCGCGCCTCCTTCGCGTATTTCTCGCGCTGTCCGCTGCATCGGTGTTATTGGCAATTTTGCTTGGGTACTTCTTCCAGCGGGCAATCTCGAAGCCAATTGCGGAGATGGCACTTTCCGCCAAGAAAATCGCGTCGGGTGATGCCCCGAATCGCATCCACTACTATTCCGACGACGAAATAGGCGACCTGGTCTCAGGCATTAATCGTCTTTCTGATGACCTTCGCGATACCGAGATCCGGCTGCGACGCGCCGAACAAGTTGCGGCGTGGCAGATGTTTGCCCGCCAGACTGCGCACGAAATTCGCAATTTCCTCATGCCGCTGGCTACCACCGCCGCGCAACTGGAACGTTGGTCCCAAAGCGGCGATGTCGATCAAGAACGTGCCGCCGAGGTTTCCCGCAACATCCAAATCGAAATCCAGCGAATGAAGCACCTGCTCGGCGCCTTCAGCGAGTTTGCCAAAATGCCGGCGCCGGTCTTGAAGCAGTTACCTCTCTCGGCCATCATCTCCGAAATCCGCAACGATTTCACTCAAGAACTTGCCCAAGGTCGTCTTCATCTGGAGTCAAACGGAGCAACTGGCTCGCTCCTCTGTGATGCCGGTCAAATCCGCCAGGTGCTGCTCAACCTCGTCAAGAACAGCTTTGAAGCGAGTGCCAGTGTTGTTGAGTTGCGAATTCACAACACCGATCGCAAGATGCTCTTCGAGATCTGCGATGATGGCTGCGGCATCGACCAGTCGCGCGGCATTGACCCCTTCACACCCCTCTTTACCACCAAGGAACGCGGCTCTGGCCTCGGGCTCGCGATCTGCCGACGCATTGTCGTCGATCACGGCGGAGATATAACCTGTACGCCGAATCCCACTCGCGGAACGACTTTTACGTTTTATCTTCCGCTCGAGGCCGAATGAAGAAGACTCGATTGCTCATCGTCGATGACGACCAGCGCATACGCGCCACTCTGTCATCTTATCTCCGCGACTCTGACTACGACGTTATTACTGCTGCCAGTTGTGCTGAAGCGCGCAAGCTCAACAATGAGAACATCAATGTCGTTCTGCTCGACCTTATGCTGCCCGACGGAAACGGGCTCGACCTTCTCCGCGAGTTCCACCAGCAATTTCCGCGACAGATTGTCATTATGATTTCCGGCGAAGCTTCGCTCGCAGATGCGGTCGCAGCAGTGAAATCCGGAGCTATCGACTTTCTTGAGAAGCCGCTCGGGCCGGAGAAAGTCGTGATCACCATCGACAACGCCTTGCGCCTCTCCCGACTCGATCGCCGCCTTAAGCTGGATCAAGAGATTATCGAAGAACGTTATCAACTCATCGGCGATTCTCCCGCGATGTGCGCCGCACGGGAACAGATCGAAGCCGTCAGCCAAACCGACTCGACGGTTTTGATTCTCGGCGAATCGGGTACCGGCAAGGAAGTCGCAGCCAATTTGATTCACCACAAGAGCAATCGGCGCCTTGCTCCGTTCGTCGCGGTTAACACCGCCGCCATCCCTGGCGAACTGCTGGAATCCGAAATGTTCGGCCACGAAAAAGGATCATTCACCGGCGCAACGCAGCGCCGTATCGGGAAGATCGAGCAAGCCGCACAAGGCACGCTTTTCCTTGATGAAATCGGCGAGATGCCTGCGCAATTGCAGGCGAAACTCCTGCGCGTTCTCGAAGAATTCCGGATCGAACGGGTCGGTGGCGATCAGTCAATAGAAGTCGATTTCCGACTCATCTGCGCCACCAATCGCCGCCTCGCTGAGGAAGTTCGCGAACGTAAATTCCGGCAGGATCTTTACTATCGCATTAATGTGTTCACAATCGAGTTACCGCCGCTGCGCAGCATTTCCGGTGACATCGAACTGATCGCCGAATATCACCTCAAGCGACTTTGCGTAAGAATGGGCAAGACTCAAGTCGCAATGGAGCGAGAACTATTGCGCTGGCTGAAATCGTATCACTTCCCGGGCAACGTCCGCGAATTGCGGAACATTATCGAGCACCTGCTGATCACCCACCGCGAGGGGAAACTTTCGATGGACAGCCTGCAGCGTCTAACCGACGTATCTGCTTCCGGCACAACGATGTCGCTCAAGGATGCCGTTGCCCGCTTTGAATCCGAATACATTGAAAGGATAGTGCGCGAATCAGGGGGAAATGTCACTCGAGCCGCCGAAGTCCTTGGTCTCGACCGCAGCTACCTCTATCGCAAAATGAAGTCGCTCGGCCTCGACGGCGAATAATACTGCGAGACTAATTACAGTAAGCCGGATCAGCGCCGCCGTTAAAGATGAAGTTGATCAAGAACACCGCGTCTGAAATCGTTATCGCGCCGCTGCAATCGGTGTCCGCGGCGCTCGGATTTGGCGGAGCCTGCGTGCCGGCAAAAATGTAGTTGATCAGGAATACGACATCACTGATCGTCACGGTGCCATTTTCGTCAACGTCTCCCGCCACAAAGTTTGGCAGATTCTGCTGCGAAAACACCCCCGAAGTCAATCGACCGGCATTGCCGGCGAAAGTCTGTCCATAAACTGAATCGAGAAACAAACTGCCGTTGGTCGATCTACCCGAAGCAGAACTGGAAGTGTTAGAGACCGGCGCAGCCAATGTTGTCGTGAAAACTATCAATACTGCAGCCAGAACTACGACAATGAACTGCTTCATCAGTCTAGTACCCCGTGCGAATGTAAATCGCCTGGAGCCCACCTTGCGACATATCAATCACTCCCCCGCTTAGAACACTGGCTCGAACGTTGCCGTATACCGTCACATCGCCCGCCGCCGCCACCGGAATCACATAAGAAATCGAGATCGTGAAATTTCCTCCTGAAGTGCCGGTCGGCGATGAAACTCGCGCCTCGCCATAATGCTCAAAACCGGTCGGTGTCGTGCTGATCGCAATCTGCGCCGCTTCATTTCCGCCCAGCTGTGCGAGTCCATGCATGAATACCAGAATATAACCCGGCGCCGGCGCACTCACCGTTACACTCATCCAATTGACCACTGTAGTGCCAACCGATGTTAAAATTCCGCCGGTGGTCTCCGCAAGACCCGGTTCATCCAATAACTTTGCCGAGGTCACTGAACTGGCACCGACGTGCCTGTCCACAATGGAGTTGATCGCAATGTCGTTTCCCGTAATGGTCTCGTCCGAGACCTGTGTCCCGGTTATCGAACTCGTCGCAATGTCGGTACCGGTAAGCGATCCGTCCTGAATGTGATAGCCCGCTATCTGCTGTGGTCCGATATCATTGAATCCAACCGAAGCGTTACTAATATCCGCTCCGGTAATCGTGCCGTCAGTGATTTGTGCACCCGTGATCGCCACACCCGATAAGTGTGTCGAAGCTATGGAGCCGGCCGCGATTTTCACACCAGTAATTGTCGAATCGGCAAGGTCCACACCCGTCAAGCTACCGTCAACAATACTGCTTCCGTCAAACGCCGCTATCGACAAATGCTCTGCCGAAATTGAACCAGCCGCTATTTTCGCTCCGGTTATCGTCGAGTCCTGAAGATCCATGCCGGCCAAGGAACCATCTGCAACTTTCGCGGAACTAACCGCCCCGTCGGCAAGATGAACCCCTTCGACTGCTCCAACTTTAAGCTTGCTCGGCGTAATCAGCGAATCGGCAAGGTCAACTCCGGCGATCCCACCGTCATTGATAATACTGGAATCGACCGTGATCGCAGGCAATCGTTCCGGCGCGATCGTGCCCGAGACAATCTCTGCAGCGTCTATGTACATCGGATGGTGCGCCGAGGTGTCGGAATCGTGCTTGGAAATGGCGAAGTTTACATCTTGACTGTCGGCGAAGTGATTAGCGGCGTATCCGCCAAGCAACAACGCATTTCCCGCTATGAAGGAATACACCGTCGAGCCAATCTCATGTCGCGGGGTGAACTCTGGGTCGCTGCCTAACCGAATTCCGAGCCAGAGCGGAGAAATCGTAAAAATCTGCGGATCAAAAGCCGTCGCCGAGCCCAAGTAAGCATGAATCAGTCCGTTCTTGACCTCGAGCGATTGAATTTCACTCCACAGTCCTACGCCTCCCGTTGAATCATCATAAATGGAAAAAGTGAACGCGTAGTTTCCATCAGCATAGGGAGCACCCAATGAGTCCTTCAAGCTCCCCTGATAACTAAGTACCGGATTTATTGCCCCATTGGCAGGAATCACCAAACATACAGCCAGCACCAATGCAAAGATAGCAGTAGCTCTCAACGCGACCTCCGACAGGTAGTAATGTTCGCAGCACGCAGACCTTGAGGGTAGACTTCTTCAATATAACTCGATACCCATTTTTTCCAAGAATTTTGTGGTTTGTTTGTCACACGAAGTCACACCATTCGACTCCGGTCTCAGCCTTAAAGTCTTGCTGCGCCTGAAGTTACGGTTTGGCATGCAGTTTGACCATTCCTCTCCTTGAAGACACTAGAACGAAACCACCAATACGGAGAACATACCATGTTAAACAAACTCAAATTCGCCGCCGGACTCGCCGTCGCAGTCACCATCCTTGGTGTTATGATTGGCTTGAGTCTCCAGCACCGCCCCGCCGTCGGATCATTCGAGGTCAACGATCAGGGCGGAATCACGGGTCAAACGTCACTTGCCTCCTCATTAAGCAATCCTGAACGCGCCGAGTTCGGTCCCGACACCAACCCCATCCCCGAAGTCATGCCTGCTCTCGAAGGCGATGAAAACCACATCTTGCTGAACGGCGCCAACAACAGCATCGAAGATTTGGCGCTTCTCGATTCGTTGGACTTCGACGACGTTCGCGATGTCGAAATCGATTTCGATCGTGCCCTTCTGGCAACTGCCGGCGGGGTGCTCGAGTTCTTCACCGACGATTCTTCGTTCGCGATCTACAGCTACCCACAAGAACTTCACAACTACGACAGTTATGCCGTGCTTTCGGTCAATGACGACATCCTCGTCGGCACCGCCTCTGGGGTCTACCTGATCGACATCATGGGAATGATTCAGCCGATCTGGAGCGAGATCACCGACACCATCACAACACTCGAAAATGTCGAGGGCTGTATCTACGTCGGCACTCGCAATCAGGGACTTTTCGAAGTCAACGGCAACATTGTCACCCAGCTTCTCGCCGGCAAGAACATCGTTGCCGTCTCCGAGGACGAATTCGCTCTCTGGTGCGCCACGGCCGAAGATGGCCTATTGTACCGTGACGATAACGGTTGGCACAAGCGTCAGCTTCTTAACAATCCCGACGCCTTCGACACCGTCACGGCCCTCGAATCCGCGTTCGGCAAACTTTGGGTAGGAACGCCGAATGGTCTCTACATCTTCAATGGCGACAACTGGGAGCGTGTAGATACCGCCGACTATCTCTTCGAAGACCAGATCACTGCCTTAGCCGCCGGCAGAAGCTACATGTACATCGGCACCGCCCATGAGGGTGTCTTCGCCTACTACAACGGCTGGCTTTCACCGCTCGATTGGAGCGACAACCTGCCGGTCCATTCGCTTGATGTCTATGATGGCAAGTATCTCGTGGGGCTCGACAAAGGGGGAGCAATCCTCAATTCACGCAAAGGGGTGCTCGACATCCTTCCGCTGGTCCGTCAGTCTCAAGGCATCCTCTCTATCCTTTAGATTCCTTGTCACCACGGATGAGTCAAAGCCCGGGTCTCCCCGGGCTTTTTGTTTGTGTGTCGATGTACTTTTCGCACCGCACGAAAGAAAAGAGCGGCCGAAACCGCTCTTTCTTGATGGGAAATAGTCCTGACTTAAGATACCTGTCGCCAGGAATGTAAGTTCATTTACCGCAAATATCTTGCCAATTGACATTGTTCCGTTGAAATGCAACCACTTAACTGTCTTTGGATTGATTCAAAATCTCTGAAATCAGATAATTCTGTCGGTTTTCGCGACATACAACCGTCATCTAAGTCGCAATGCGTTGCAAAGTATTGAATTACAAACTCTGACCATCGTCGGATTCGCGGACGATAGAAAAAGCCGGATCAAAGTTCGACTTCGACCCGGCCTCAGAGATTTGAATTTTCGTGATTTTAGTGCAAGCCTATTTCACCCGATCGTACAGTATCTCGAATACCTTGTAATTATCGCTGGCATGGAGATCAATGACCTCGAACAAATATTGATCCGGTCCTTTGATCGTCGCGATGTACTTGATCGTGCGTCCGGTTATTTTCAGCATCGGCTCATCCATCTCGCCGTAGTAAGTGAACACCTTGCCCGATGGATCGCGCTGTCCGGTCATCGTAGTCACATTGGTGCCCATGTTGCTCACCCAGACCGAGGTGTACATGTTACGGTAATTGTCATAACCCATCAGGCCCATACCATGATATGGCATCCCCATCATCTGGCCGTTGTGTTCCTCCATCAAGAAACGACCGTCCAGCACCCACTTCACTTCCGAATTTCCCTTCGTTTCTGACGGTGCCGACTCCGGTCCCGCCATCCACATTCTCGTCGTTGTGTTCCACTTTCCGACGAAGAACTCCAGATGCTTATGATGCTCGCCCGGCGCCGCAATCTTCATATACTCTTGCATCGCAGCAGCCATATCCTGCTCGCTCATCTTCTTGTCCTGTGCAATCGCTGCCGATGCCGCACCCAGCATTACGATCAAAAGGCCACACAATACGCTCGTTTTCACAATTCGCATTCTCCCTCCAACAATTGTTCCTGATTATGCATCGTTCCGATTTCTTTGGTTCCGACCCAAATCATAAGAACCAGAAATCTCGACGCAATCACATTAATCGATTGATTTAGTCTAATTTAAGATTGCACTCGCAGCTTGTCAAGTGGCGCATTCAATCAAGACTGTTTCCAGCTTTCCGCCGACTCCGCACAAAACGCGTCAAACCTCCGCGGCTTGTGATGCAGAATCTTCTCGGCTTCGGTAATGTCGGCCGGCTCCGGCTTCAAGCCTCGCTTCTGGAAGAAGTCGTACATGATGCGGAAATCATGAACCATCCAAGCCGGCAGGCTCGCACTCGCCGCCTCCGACCACTTATTGAGATCATCTCCCATATAATTGATTTCCGTTCCCAGGTGTTTGCCCCAGATAAGTGCACAGTCTTTCCCAGTCAATGCATCGGGTCCATGCAAATTGAATGTCTTCCCCTCAAACCCGCTTTCGACCAGTGCATTGGTCGCGGCTTCGGCAACATCACGAATGTCAACCCGATATATTCCCTTTGCTCCGAGCGGTTGCGGATACAATCCATACTCCAGCATCACGTCTTTGTACCAATAGTCATTCTGAAAAAAGTTGTTCGGTCGGATAATCGTGAAAGCCATCCCCGAGCCCTTAATCGCATTTTCCACCGGCACCTTGCTGGCAAAATGCGGAATAACGTCCGACTCCGGCGGCATCACCACCGAGAGATAAACGATCTTCTTGACACCGGCTTTCTTCGCCGCTCGAACAGCATTCTGCCCCTGCACCGCCTCGTCGGGATGAACCGGCGTAATCAGGAACACTTTTTCGATTCCGCTGAAAGCTTTGATCAGAGACGGTGGATCCGATAGATTACCGACAACGCCACTGACCCCGGCTGGCAGCGACGCTGACTTCTCTGCTGACCTTGTCATAACACATACCTTCTCGCCCCTCTCCAGAAGATTCTGCACGGTTTGACCTCCGACTGTGCCGGTACCACCAATCACAAGAATAGTCATTTTCGATTCCTTTCAGATTTGATTGGCACGACGAGTGCCACTTGATGCTGCGATACCAATGATACGGAGCAAGAAATCAAGACGAAAGCTTCAACACAAAGGCAAAACGAGCAGTGTTGTTCAAGGAGTCGGATGGCATGAGATAACTTCATCGCGGAGTCGCATTCTGACTTGACCCTGAAAGAAGCAGCCCGCCCTCGGCAAAGCGCGGGCGGGCTTTTATTTAATTGTCAGTTCAACGGAAGGTTGTGCCTACTCCTCCGCCTCCCCATGCCCGTTCGTCCCCAATCCGACCTTTTCCATTATCGCCGCTTTGAGTTTCTCTCTGATTTCCGGATTGTTCTGCAAAAACGCCCGCGCATTTTCGCGACCCTGCCCCATCCGGTCTTCGCCGTATGAGAACCACGTCCCGCTCTTCTGCACCAAATTGTGATTCGTCGCAATATCGAGAATCTCGCCCTCGTAGTTGATACCGGTACCGAACATGATATCAAACTCCGCTTCCTTGAACGGCGGCGCGACCTTGTTCTTCACCACGCGTACCCGCACGCGGCTGCCGATCACCTCGTCGCCTTCTTTCAGCGATGAAATGCGGCGGATATCGAGACGCACCGAAGAATAAAACTTCAGCGCATTGCCACCAGTCGTCGTCTCGGGATTGCCGAACATTACACCGATCTTCATGCGGATCTGGTTGATGAAGATCACGCTGGTCTTCGACTTGGAAACCGTGCCGGTCAATTTGCGCAGCGCTTGGGACATGAGACGCGCCTGCAATCCCATGTGCGAGTCGCCCATTTCGCCGTCGATTTCCGCCTTCGGTACCAGCGCCGCTACCGAGTCGATCACGATACAGTCGATCGCACCCGAGCGCACCAGCGTCTCGGTGATTTCCAGCGCCTGCTCGCCGGTGTCTGGCTGGCTGATTAGAAGGTTATCCGTATCAACACCAAGCTTCTTGGCGTATTGCGCGTCGAGCGCGTGTTCCGCATCGATAAAAGCCGCTGTTCCGCCGGCACGCTGCGCCTGCGCGATGATATGCAGCGCCAGCGTCGTCTTGCCGGAAGACTCCGGACCGTACAGCTCGACCACGCGGCCGCGTGGAATTCCACCGGTACCGAGTGCGACATCAAGTGTGAGCGAACCGGTCGAAATCACCGGTATGCGATCGGTAGCATGAACTGCGCCGAGTCGCATGATCGAGCCCTTGCCGAACTGCTTCTCTATCTGGGATAGCGCTGCATCCAACGCCTTGGTTTTGCCGTCTGTGGCTGCCATATTGTATTTATCCTTTCTATAATTATCAGTAGAAGATGCCCGCTACAATTAGTCACCGCGTCACTTCAAAGTCAAGCAGATGCGCCATCAAAATCGCACCTATTCATTACCTCTCCTGCCGGGAGAGGGGAAGGGTGAGGGCTCACAGTTTATACCCTGCGACATCCCGGTACACCGGCCCGCTTGGCCGTAACTGCGACTCGATCAGGTGTACTTCATTCACTTGAAGAACCACCGGTCCAAAGCTCGCCTTCCCGAATGCCGCCTTCACCATCTCCAATCGATCATCTTCTTTTACACGCCCCAATGTCAAGTGCGGCGAAAACGCCCGCTTCTCCGGATCGAATCCCAACGGAGTCATATTCGAATCAATCTTTGCGGCCAGCGATGTCAATCGCTTTTGGGGGTCATTTATTCCGATCCAAAACACCCTTGGTGCACGCATATTCGGAAATACCCCGCACTCTTGCAGCGTCACCTCAAAAGCCCCGAATGATATCGCCGAGTCCGCAACCGCCTTTTTGATGGCATCAAGTTCGCTGACTTCCGCTTCTCCGAGGAATTTCAGCGTGATATGTATGTTATGCGGCTCAACCCACTTAACCCGGCCCGGAAGTTTGTGAAATTGTTCGAGAAAGTCCCCCACTTGCCTTTGAATTTCCGTCGTTATTCTCGCAGCGACAAACAGACGCATATATTCTTAAGATTTCCTCATCCTGTGTGGCTGTTAAGAAACCGCCAGTATTGTCATCCTGAGCGAAGCGAAGGATCTGCTCTCTTGTTATATAGCGGTTCAGAATGACAAAGTTTGATTGTCTCAACATCTCCCAAGGCGTCGACCCCGATTCCCCCTAAATTAGCTTCCGCCTAAGTATATCAAGCGCCATCATCGCCGACCGCTCACGAATCCTTTCGCGTGTCCCAAACAGCTTCAATTGCTCTGCTGAGACCCGGTCCTGCTTATCAGCATAGCCGACATAAACCAATCCAACCGGCTTCTCAGCCGTCGCCCCGCCCGGACCGGCGATACCTGTCACCGAAATCGCATAGTCAGCTCCGGTAGAACGCAGAACTCCCCGCGCCATCGCCTCGGCAACTTCGTGGCTGACTGCGCCTTTCTCCGTCAATAGATCGTGAGGGACATTGAGCAACTCCTCTTTGACCGCATTGGCATATGCCACCACCGAGCCGACATAATACTCCGAGCTCCCAGGCATGTCGGTCATCATCTTGGCAATCAACCCGCCGGTGCACGACTCCGCCGTCGCCATGGTCTTGCCCTTGGCCTTGAGCAGTGCACCTACCAGTTCCGGCAGGCTCTGTTCACCGACCGTGAACACATAGTCGCCGATGCGGCTGGCAATAGACTTCGTCAGACTGTCGGCGGCTTCCACAGCCTCAAGTTCGTTCGCCGAAATTGATGTCACGCGCAGATCAACACCCTTATAGCCGGGTAAATACGCCAGTCGTACCTTATCGGTAGTTGGCTCCAGATCGGTAATCAATTCTGCAATTCCGGTTTCGGTTATGCCAATCGTCCGGATTCGCCGCATGATGATATGATTCCGCCCCGGCCGCTTGGCGAGATACGGTATGATCGATTGGTCGAGTATCGCTTCCATTTCCGCCGGTACTCCCGGCAGTGCCGCAAAAAATCGCTCCGAGTCTTGGAACACAATTCCCGGCGCTGTGCCGACCGGGTTGTTGATCAAATCCGCCCCCTGCGGCTGTAGAGCCTGATTCTGCGCCAGGGCCGGCATCTTCATATTGCGTGATTTAAACAGCTCTTCGAGTTTCTTCAGAATCTCATCCTGCAGGACCAACTTCCGGTCAAATGCCGCACAAATCGCGTTCTTGGTGATGTCATCCTTCGTCGGTCCCAATCCACCAGTCATGATGGTCACCGTCGAACGACTCCAAGCTGCGGCGATTGCTTCCTTCATGTCGTCATGTCGATCACCGACCGTGGACTTATGCACTACCTCAATACCGACATTTGCCAGCTTGCGTGCTATATAGGCAGAATTTGAATCGACCGTCTGGCCGGAAAGAATCTCTTCGCCCACAATGATGATTTCCGCTTTCACATCCATACTCCGAAGTAGATCAGAACCTGCAACATCAGATTAGTGTAGATTCCACACGCGAAATCATCACCCATGATCCCCCAGCCGCGCGGCAATGTCCGCTCCCAGTATCGCGCCGGAAACGGCTTAATGATATCCATTATCCTGAAAATAATGAACCCCGTTAGATAGTACTGCCAAGTCACCGGAACAAAGCAGTAAGCCACCATTATTCCCGCTACCTCGTCGATCACAATCGGCTTCCCGTCATGCCCGAAGAAATGCTCCGCTTCCGTCGCAATCCAGACTCCCAGCGCCGTCATCACAACGGACGAAACTACTTGATAGGGTATTCCCAGCGGAAACAGGAACCACGCGATTACCACACCCGGTATAGTTCCGGTTGTGCCTGGTATTGTGGGCGATAACCCGAACCCAAATCCCGTGGCCATCATTTTAATCAGAAAATCTCTCAAAGCACCTACTTCATGGTATTGCGCAGAAGGTAGTAACTTCGGCGCAAGTAATCAATTCCGGTACCGACCGTTATTACGACGGTCGCGAGCATCAGCCAGAAGATGATTCGGTCCGGCACCGTCGATTGGAGCCAGGCCGATTCAATTTTCAGCGGCGGAAGAAATGTGCGCAAGTTTATAATCAACATTATTACGGTAATCGATGTCATTTGCAGGAAAGTCTTAATCTTCGCTGGCAGAGAAGGGGTAATCAGCGTCCCGCGATAAGCCGCCAGCGTCCGAAGTCCGGTGATTAGAAACTCCCGCAATATGATCAACAGCACCATCCACATCTGGACATAGCCCAGCACTACGAACGCAATAAACGCCAGTGAAATGAGAATTTTGTCGGCCAGCGGGTCGAAGAATTTTCCGAAGCTCGTGGAGATATTATATTTACGGGCATAATAGCCGTCGAAGAGATCCGTCAGAGCCGCTACAATAAAGAGAATCATCGCCCAGAACTTGGCCCAGATATCATCGACAATGACCAGCGCCATAAACACCGGCGCAAGCACGATGCGGACCATGGTCAGGAAATTCGGAAGATTCACGCGGCTCCCTCGATTTCAGACTCCCCTCTGAAGGCTGGGATTTTCAACTTGCGTGAATGTACGATGGAAGAGCCAACGGGTCAATGAATTATCGCGAGCTCAAAACAGCGTCTTCCTTTAGAAGATCGTGTGCGGGTGAGTGGTTGCCCCCTCAAACCTGCTTTCGCACAATCGCACGGCTTGGCGTTGGTCTTTTGACAACTTCAAATCCCGCCCGCTCGAATGCACTGGGAACACCTGTAAACGCAAAAGCATCCGGCATCAACCCCTTACGCGAAATCACCGGATAACCTTCGACCATCCGCCCACCCGACTTCTTCACGAACGCCGCTGCTGCCTTAATCAATTTTACAGCGACACCCTGACGTCGATACTCCTTGTCGACGAACAGGCATACGATCGACCACACCGGTACGTCGTCAATAGGTTTCAACGTCCGCGAGCTTTCCAAACCGGGAAATTCCTCACGCGGCGCGACCGAACACCAACCGATAGGCGTCTCGCCGTCAAAAGCCAATATCCCCGGCACAACCCCGGAATCAATCGCCTTCTTGAGCAACCGCTTGTTGCCGTCGCCCTGATTTGCTTTCCAGACCGAGCGCTTTAACCGCCACCACATGCACCAACAGCCGGCGCAAGCGCCGCGCTCGCCGAATAACTCGACGAGACCTTTCCATTCCGACTTCGTTGCCGGCCGGAAGGTAATCTTGGACTGGGATGATTTTGTTTTGGTCATAGACAGTTTAATAACAATATTCCTTTTGTCGGCGCCATCACTTTTTGCGCCGTCCTTTCCGCCGCCAAGTCTCTTCATTGACAAACCCTCTCCATTTATGTAGATTCGGCGCGGTTACAAACATGATATTCAAGGAGGAACGCCTTTGCAGAGTCTGAAGGGTAAGGTCGCCTTGGTGACCGGCGGCACCAAAGGTATCGGTAAAGCTGTGGCTGTGCGTCTGGCGCAGGCCGGCGCGGATGTCGCAGTAAACTACTTTCGCAGTCGTGATACGGCAGATGAGACCGTCGCTGAACTGAAAGCGTTGGGATCAGATGCAATCGCCATCCGCTCGAACGTCGGCAAACACGAGCTGTTGCATAAGATTTTCGATGAAATCCGCGAAAAATACGGTCGGCTCGACATTCTCATCTCCAACGCCGCTCTCGGCCTGTATACCGACGCATTGAAAATTGATGATAAAGCCTGGGACCTCTCCATGCACACTAATGCCCAGGCATTCCTGCTGTGCGTTCAGCACTGCATCGACATGATGCCGACCGGTTCGCGTATTGTCTCGCTTTCGTCACTCGGTTCGCATCGCTATATCAACGGCTACTCCGCCATCGGAGTCTCCAAAGCTGCGTTGGAATGCCTAACCAAATACCTCGCTTATGAACTTGCCCCCAAACGCATCAACGTTAACTGCGTATCGGGCGGATTTATCGACACCGACGCCCTCAAGATCTTCCCATCCTATGATGAGATGTTCAAGGAAGTCGTTCGCCGCACACCGTTTGGACGTGTCGGAACTCCCGACGAGGTTGCCGGCGTAGTGTTCTTCCTGTGCACCGAAGATGCCCGCTGGATCACTGGGCAGACGATCATTGTTGACGGCGGCTATACGCTCGCATAATCGCGTCACAAAAGTGGCTCTATTGTATAACCAGGTGTGTTTACATCTTACTCATCTGGCGGGGCATGTCCCTGCGTTCTCCTTGGAAAGGATTTGAAAAAATGTCCCAGAACCTGATTTCCCTTCGCAAAGCGCTGGTATTCGCCGCTTTGGCTGTTGTCATGACTATCCCAGCTTCCGTTTCGGCCCAATCCGACCCGGCTCGCTCCGTCGTCGAAGGATATATCGCCGCCCAACATCGTCTCGACTGGAAAGCCGCGGCTTCCTACATTGCTCCGACCGACCTCGCCGAGTTCAAGAAAACTTTTCAATCCATCTTCGCCGGCATCCCCGGTCCCATCGACACCACTATTCTCCGGCCCGCCTCCTTCGGCAAAAGAAACGCCGCAGAAATCGCCTCCGCCGATTCCGTTTCCTATTTTGCGGGAATTTTCACAACTATATTTGATCTTTACCCGGTCATGGGCGAAATGGCGACCACAGCAACTGATTCGATTTTGGGTTCAGTCAACGAAGGCGATACCCTAAAACACTTCCTCTGCCGCGTTAATGCCAAACTACAACAAGAGAAGATCAGCAATATTGAGGTCGTCTCGCTGCAGAAGATCGGTGGCAAGTGGTTTGTAATCGCCAAGCGCTCCATTGAACAAATGGCTAATCTAATGCGGAGATCGATTAGATAGAGGCTCCTTTGGTCGAAATTCGTATTGCATCACGACGCAAATTGCGTATTTTCCCGCGTTGTTGCGCATCACCAATAAGAGGTTCTTCTTTTTCCAAGGAGTAAGCGTTGAACTTCGTACCTAAAAAGCTATTCCTGACGAAAGGCGTGGGCAGACATAAAGAAAAGCTCGCCTCTTTCGAGCTGGCTCTTCGCGATGCCGGCATTGCCTATCTCAATCTTGTCAACGTGTCGTCGATCTTCCCGCCACACTGCAAATTGATATCGCGTCGCGTCGGTCTGAAATACTTCAAACCCGGCCAGATCGGCTTCTGCGTCATGAGCCGCGACGCCACCAACGAACCGAACCGCCTCGTGTCGGCATCAATTGGTATCGCCATGCCCAAGGACAAGTCGAAGTTCGGCTACCTTTCCGAACATCACGGTTTCGGACAGACCCAGAAGGTCGCTGGTGATTACGCCGAGGATCTCGCCGTGCAGATGTTGGCAACGACGATGGGGTTGGAAATCGATCTCGACAAGTCCTGGGATCAAAACAAGGAACAATGGAAGCTTAAGGGCGAGGTCGTCTACTCGCGCAACATTACGCAATCCGCCGAAGGCGAAAAAAACGGCATGTGGACTACGGTCGTTACCGCCGCTATGCTGATTCTCGATGACGAAGTCGTCGACGAAGAAGAAGATTAGAACTGCTGTCTTAACGTGGAATTCGGCCGGCATATTCTGATGAAGAGTACCGGCCGCACATCTTTAATGGTCTGGACATTAACTGAAGGTCTCTGAAGATGAAGTCGGAAATCACCTGGAAACACTGGCTTGTGATCGCCCTGTTGTACCTGGCTCTTCCTTATGCCATCGAAGCGATCAAGTCCGGCTCATCGTCCAATGCCAACACCAATGCTTCTCAGCATCCGGCGTGGGTCAAGAATTACTTCCAGTCTCGCCCTGGCGGGCAGTTTACGGTAGAACGCGGAGGCTGGATTGAGTGAAACTGCTCATCCTGACTCATTGTTACCCACCCGACGGCGGACAATTCATTAAGATTAGAGCCGACGCACTCGGAGCAACCGTGCTCAACATGGCGCGGCCATTGGGATTAGGCAGTTTTTGGAGATTTCTCAAATCGTCTATTCGCTTGGCGCACAAGCACGATTTGGTCGAGGCCCACTGGCTCTACCCTGCCGGACTTGCGGCACTCATCGCTTACAAGCTGACCGGCACGCCATATCGTGTATATTGCCACGGCACCGATGTTATCATGGCCGAACGCTCGTGGTTCTGGCGAATGATTGCCAGGAGCATCGCTAAGAACTGCAAGGACAAGATCTGTTTCGTCTCCGCTTTCTTGGCAAGCAGGGCGGTAGTCTTTCTGCCAAAGTCGGCCAATATCAAGATTGACCCGATGCCGGTCGACAAAACTATTTTCTTTAATCGCGGCGAGTCACGAACTCACGACGTCGGTTATATTATCAAGAAGAATACCGGCAAATATCGCGAAGCATTACAGCCGGCAATCGATAATCCGCGCTCGATACAGATCAACTTCTTCGAGCCGAAAACACAGGATGAACTCGCAACGATATTCAATCACTGCAAAGTCGTCATCCTCGCCTCCGAGAAAGAAGGCTATGGCCTGATTCTCGCCGAGGCAGCCGAGTGCGGTGCAAAGATCATCGGAGTTGACGATGGCGGGATACCGGAAGTCGTAAAGAAGTATAATGGTCAAATATTCGACGGCACAGCAGCAGATCTGAGCGCAAAACTATCGAGTTTGCTTGCCGCTGATGATCGATAGAAGTAATTACCCTTTGAACAATGTAGATACTAAGTAGGTGATATCAATGAGCAATGGTGAGATTACAAAGTTTCTGAAACATCACTACCGGCATTTCAATTCTGCCGCCCTGATTGACGCTTCGCTGGCGTACAAACAACACATCGCCAAAGGCGGTAAGATGCTCCATTCGCTCGCCGGCGCAATGAGCACTGCCGAACTCGGCATCTCCCTGGCCGAGATGATTCGCCGCGATCAGGTGCACATCATTAGCTGCACAGGTGCAAACCTCGAAGAAGACCTCTTCAATTTGGTGGCGCACGACTACTATGAACGCGTCCCACACTATCGCGACCTGACTCCACAGGATGAGGCCGCCCTGCTCAATCGCCACATGAATCGCGTCACCGATACCTGCATTCCGGAAATGGAAGCCATGCGCCGCCTCGAAAAAGCCCTCGTCGATGAATGGACGCGCGCCGACAAAGCCGGCGAGCGTTACTTCCCGCACGAATTCATGTATCGCATCATTAAATCCGGTGTTCTCAAGCAGTATTACCAGATTGACCCGAAAGACTCCTGGATGATCGCCGCCGCCGAAAAGAATCTCCCGATGGTCGTCCCCGGCTGGGAGGATTCGACTATGGGTAATATGTATGCTGGACACGTCATCTCCGGCGATGTGAAAAACGTCCATACGGTCAGGACCGGTATCGAATACATGACCTTTCTTGCGGAATGGTATACGGAGACATCGAAAAAGTCGTCCATCGGCTTCTATCAAATCGGCGGCGGTATCGCCGGCGATTTCCCGATCTGCGTCGTCCCGATGCTGCATCAGGATCTCCAGCG
>CAZQBX010000010.1:0-88010 GCA_964592145.1 uncultured Ignavibacteria bacterium | reverse complement strand
CCTGCGACTCGGACTCGGTCTTGCGACCGACTAATCTTTTACGCAAGACGCGCAAACTAGGCGGCATGATGAATATCAAAACCGCGTCCCGGCACCATTTCTTGATCGCCTGCCCGCCCACGATATCGATGTCAAACAGCACCGTCCGATTGCGTTCAAGCGCTTCCAGCACCGGCACTTTCGGGGTTCCATAGAGTTCCCCGAAGATTTCCGCCGTCTCTATGAACTCGCGCTTCTTCTTTTTGTTCCGGAACTCCGCTTGGGAGAGGAAGAAGTAATCGCGGCCGTTGCGCTCGCCTGTGCGTCTTTTACGTGTAGTTGCCGATACCGACTCAACAAAATCGTGGTGAGAGGCCAGCAAACGTTCGACAATTGATGACTTACCCACTCCCGAAGGGCCCGACATTACGACGATCAAGGGCTTGCGGGAGTTGAGCTTGCCCAGCTGATTGGCACTAATCTGCCTCATTCAATATTCTGTACCTGCTCGCGCATTTTTTCTATTTCTTCGCGAATTTTTATGACTTCCGCAGATATCTCATATAATGAAGCTTTTGCACCAATAGTGTTCGCTTCCCGGTTCATCTCTTGGAGGATGAAGTTCAGTCGTTTGCCGGTGTCTCCTTCAGCCTTGATCGCCGCATTGAAGGCATCACAATGGCTGCGCAGACGCACACATTCTTCGGTTATATCCGCCTTGTCGACCAGGATTGCCAATTCCATGTCCAGCCGCAGTCTCATTTCGTCGCTGCCGTGGAGGTTAATGCCCTCGCCTTCAATCTTCTTGATTGTTTCATGAAGTCGCTGTTTGTAGCGATCGATACTCCGAGGGTGGAGTTTTTCGATATTTTCCAACGCCTTGGCAATCAGTTTCACGCGACTCATCATGTCATCGCCGAGAGTTTTGCCTTCGCGTTGGCGCATCTTATTCAGTGAATCCGCAGCTTTGCGCACGGCTTCAAGCAGCTTTTCGACTTCGCCTTTAGGCAAGGGCGCAGCGGTAACAACGCTGAACAACTCGGGCAATCCGGTAAAGTCAGCCAGGCTGATTTCGCCGGCCAGCTTGAACTTCTTCTTGAGATCGCAGAACATCTTGTAATACAACTCCGCGGTGTCTTCATTGAGTACCAGCGTCTGCGGCGTCGCGCCGTTGTCTTCGATGTTCATCGTCAGCGTGAGCTTACCGCGCGACACCAGCGAAGCAACCACTTCGCGAATCTCGCTCTCATATTCGCCGAAAATCTTTGGCAGCCGCACCGACAGTTCGAGGAATCGGTTGTTGACCGAACTGATTTCGATGGCTACTTTCTTGCGATTAATGGTGGCTGTGGCTTTGCCATAGCCCGTCATACTGCGGATCATACGCCCTCGTGGTTTAACAAACTTGCCATAAAACACGTCGCGAGGTCTTTTGTCAACCTAAAAGTGACATGGTTGACTTTGTGCTTGGGATACAATAGCTTCCCCCACGATGATACCAAAGACCGCAATCGCGACATTCTTCGTGGCGCACGAGCTTGATCAGTTATTGCGTGAAGCGACATTGGTCAAGGTCGAATACGACAAACAGTCGAAGACATTTCGATTTCTATTCGCCGGCGACACGAAGATGCATATCGTCTTCTCGTTTTCGCCGGTGACGTTTCTCTGCTTGGCAGGTTGGCCCGGGCAAGGAGACTCGTTTGCGATCTGGCAAGAGCTGACTCCCGCAGTCATTCGGAAATGCGAAGGCCATCGCGACAATCGAATCATTTCGTTCAGTTGCGAGCAGCCGCGCGAAGGATTCCCTTCTGTTCAATACACCATCATTTTCGAGTTATTCGGTGCGCAGAGTAACGCATATCTGTTGGATTCCGAAGGCGCCATCGTGCAAGCGGCGCGTGTCGTGAACGATCCGCGCGAACTGCGCCCGCGGTCGAAATATGTCGCCCCGCCGGGAATTGAAAATATTCCTGCAACCGGTACTGGACTCATTGCGGAATTCGGTAACCGGCGCTACACCGTTGAATATGACGGCGAGCGGTATACAGTACAAGGCGAAGGCGCAACGACTAAATCATTAACGCCAATCGTCTCGCTGCTGCAGAATATCCAAAGCCAGTTCCATGAACGGATGCGGTTTGAGGCGGCGCTCAAGGATCACTGCGGGCGGCTGAAGCGACTGATCGGCAAGCAACGCCAGTTGATCGCACAGTTGCAGAAGCAGCTTGACGAGTGCAATCAAGCCGGGCAATTTGCCAGATACGGCGACTTGTTGATGGCGCATCCGCATTCGAAGCCGGTGGACGATACGCTGACTGTGAGTGACTTTTACACAAATCAGGAAGTGACTATTCCGCTTGAGCCCGGTAAGAGTGTAATCGAGACTGCCGGAATCTACTACAAGCGGTCAAAGAAGCTTCAGCGTTCGATTCAACCGTTGAAAGACCGCATCGGCCAGTCCGAAGTGCAAATATCGCAGTTTGAAGAAATTCTCGCCAAGCTTGACAATGTCGAGAATGAGTTGGCGCTTGAAGAGACCCTCGCGCGGTACAAGATGAAGGCGCTTACGGTTGCGCTTGCGAAAGCAGAGCAACCGACTTCGCGCTATTATCGAATCTTTGAGTCATCTGCTGGAGAGAAGATCCTCGTGGGGAAATCATCAGAAGGGAACGACGTGCTAACTTTCAAGACCGCGCGCTCGTGGGATTTGTGGTTTCACGTGGGTCAGAACATCCCCGGATCGCATGTCATTCTTGTTCTGCCGGATAAGAATCGCGCTCCATCGAAGGCGTCGATTGAAGAAGCCGCGCGCATCGCCGCATATTACTCCGACATGCGTCGCGTGACGAATGTGCCGATCATCTACACGGAGCGCCGCTATGTGCGGAAGATGAAAAAGGGCGGGCCCGGGCAGGTAATCTATCAAAACGTCAAATCGCTCTTCGTTGATCCGGCACTTCCTCCGACTGCCACAGAGCAAGATTGACTTGACGTAAACAAATGAGCATCTTGAACTAATGCGTCCAGTTGTCACCATCACACTGCTGTTTGCTATTGTCGCGGTCATAGCTTATTTCGTGTTGAAGCAGCCAGCGCGTAATCCGCGAGAGGAGCTGTTCATTAATTCGTATGTGGAGCTGATGCTGCTGTGGTCGCAGAGTGATACGGCAAGCCAGGCCTATCTGGTCAAGCGCGATTCGATTCTCACTCAATTCGGTTTGACCGATTCTTCGCTTATGGCGCTCAAGCGCGAACTCAATAGCGACCCGGAACGACTCATCGACATCTTGGATGCCGTCGAGCAACGACTCAAGGCTCGGCGTGACTCATTGGGATTGCCTTCCGGAGTTGATTCGACTAAAGAGTGAATGCGCCTTCGCAGCGTTCAATTGTCAGCTTCCCCTTATAGTCCGTCACAACGATGACGTCGAATCGGTACGACTCGTACTCGACATTTGAATTCTGAATGAATCCCTGCGCGACGGCGATGATCGATTGCTGTTTGGCGAGATTCACCTTGTACGATGCGTCGCCGAAACTGTCTGAAGCCGACCCTTTGACTTCGACAAAGACGAGTTGGTTGTCTTTACGACAGATGATGTCGATTTCGTGGCGGCCGGAGCGGTAGTTTTGTGCAATGATGTCGTAACCGTTTTTGATCAAGTAGTTTTTTGCGGCGTTTTCGTAATGTGCGCCTGACTCGCGATTGTTGCGCATACTGCCCCTATGGTTCGACCTCGTCAGTAAATCTCTTGTCCGGTGTCTTCTTGCCGCCTTTTGTATGCCGAATAACCCGACCGACTTCCTCATCTCGCTGGTATAGTCGATAGAGCCCCCACGTCACGAACACAATGAAGACGCCGATTAATGTCAAGGTAAATATCGCAACAAACGAATCTCGGAAAACATCGGAGACGAGATGCAGTACAGTAGCCACTAACAGGCCAAGACCAACAAATGCCCCCGCGATAATAACTGAAATCGTTAGAATGTCGCGTTCTGATGACTTGGGCTTTGATGTGAATACTCGAATTACCCAGATAATCAACTCGCCAAGTGCGTCCCAGACCATCTGTACAGTTCCCTTTTCTTGCCTATGCTTTCGGCATCCGAATCAGCGTCGAGTTAGTTATCGGACTGTGTAGCAAATCGTAATTCATACTGTTCAGCTAACAGCGTGAAGCTCCGCCGGTGAATCTCGATCGCGCCGTGCTGCTCAATCATTGCTCGATGCTGCGGTGTTGGATACCCCTTGTGGCGGTCGAATCCGTATTGCGGGTACTGACGGTGATATTCGCACATGATGCGGTCGCGGGTGACCTTCGCCAGAATGGAGGCACACGCGATCGCAAGGACAATTTGGTCGCCTTTGACGATCGCCCGCTGTGAAATGTCCAAGCGCGGGATACGCATGTTGCCGTCCACCAGTACATAGTCGGGCGGTTGGCGAAGCTGCCGCACCGCGTTGCGCATGGCGCTGAAGGTGGCCTGCAGAATGTTGATGCGGTCGATCATCGCCGGCGAGGAGGATGCAATTGCGTAGTCGCGGGCATTCTCGGTGATGTAGTCGTAAAGCTCTTCCCTTTGTTTGGCCGTGAGACGTTTGGAATCGTCGATGTCGCGAGCTGCGAACCCCGGTGGTAATATTACGGCGGCTGCGATGACTGGTCCGGCGAGCGGACCGCGGCCAGCCTCATCGACGCCGCAGATCATGGTACACCCGCTTCGACGCAAATTCGATTCGATGTCACCCCAGCGTTTCATGAGCGAATTCTTGCGACTTTCAACGCGGCTGACAAGCGATTTCTGTGGCTTGGGGCGGCAATCCCGAGAAACTGCTTGTCGAATCGGTTCTGCTGAATGATTTTCTCGGGATGAAGCATAGAAGCCGAAATCGCCATGCAGACTGACGGTAATAGAGTCCTTCTGACGGTCCTCACAATTGGATTGGCCATGCTGGCCATTTCGATGCTGTTTCCGACGGCGCTGTGGTCGCTTGCCGGTCTCGACGCGAGCCCTCTTGGATTCAGGATAGCAGCCGGATTGCTGCTTATAGTTGCCGCGACTCCGACTGCCGGGCGCGCTTGTGAACGAATTGTCACGGCAATTCAAGGGCGCTCGAACGCCGGGAGGGTGCTCTGGTTCATTACCGGAGCCGCAGTTCTGTCTTTGATGTTCTTCTTCACTTCGGAGAATCACGCGCTGGGTGACGGTTACCAGATACTTGGCCGCACGGTTTCCGGCGACGGTGGGTCATCGTTCGCCAGGCCCGACTTCTACTTTCATCACTTGATTAGTACGGTGATTTCGGACATGGTTGAGAATCCGGCGCTTTGGTCGTACCGGATTGTGGCCTACGTTGCCGGTATTGGCGCCTGGATCGGAATCTGGTTCTTCACGCGAAAGCGGCAAGGCACCTTGGTGGCGACGCTGTTGTTTGTCTCGTTTGGGATGACGCAGTTCTATTTCGGCTATGTTGAACACTATACGATCGCCTTAACCCTTCTGGTGCTGTACATGCTTTCGGTTTTTTCTGACTTTGAAAGAATTGCCATCTCGATCAAGACACCAATGCTGCTTGTGGCAGCATGCGCCTTTCACTTGTTGTCGATCGTATATCTGCCGCCACTCGTCTATCTCGTATACTCCCGTATCCAGACCAAGTGGATCAAGCTGACAGTCGTCCTTGGCGCAATTGCGATGGTTGCCGGCGTTGCCGTGTATGTTGCGACAAAGGCAACGATAGCGTCGATCTTTGTGCCGCTATCAGTTATCACCGGCAATCCTTATTCGTTATTATCGGGACAGCATCTCAAGGATCTCTTTAACGTCCTGGTTCTGAATTTACCGCTGTTGCCGGCGTTGTTGATTCAGAAGTCGACTTGGAGCGGCAACAAGCGGAACTTGATTATTATCACAATTGCGTCTCCACTTCTGTTTACTGTGGCATTCGATCCCAAGCTTGGCGCCATGCGCGATTGGGATATTCTGTGCCTTGCGGTGCCCGCGGTGTATGCGGCATTGCTGGCGACCCTTTGCACAATTGAATCGGCTTGGAAATGGCGGCTGATTCCCCTGCTATTTGTCTTCGCCATGATACACACCGGAACCTGGATTTTCCATAATGCTTCCAAGTCGGAAAGCTACGAGAGCGTTAAGCGGGAAGTGATGCGGGATGTTCACTACTCGGAAGACTATCTGAAGGGCGAGCGTTTGTTGTCGTGGTCATTTATTGCCGGCGACTGTTACAATGACGATGTGGAGATCTTTCGGGCTCAGAATCTGCGTGTGAAAGCGGATCCCGCGGACAATCTGACGCGATACAACCTGGCCAGAAATTATGCGATCAAGGGTGACACCGCCAGCGCGGCAGACTTGTTGGCGTGGAAATGGCGTCCGGCAGTCGAACGACCGGAATACACCATTGCGGCCAGCGGTATCCTGGAGGCTGCCCACCGATACGATGCGCAGGAAGCACTCTTGGAGAGCGCGCCAAAGAATCCGCCATACAGCTACAAGATCTATGCCGACCTGGCGGCGCTGAAAGACCGACGGGGTGTTGTAGACACCGCGTGCCTTTACTACAACTATGCTCTGGGTGCAAATCCCAGCGCACCGCTCAAGGATAAAATTGGCATTGCCCGTTACTGGCACAGTAACGGATACGAATACGAAGCCGGAGCGCTTCTCGATGATACTCGAAAGTTAATACCACAGGATGCACTGCCGCTGCTTGACGAAGTCAGGTCAGTGATGGCCAAGGGCAGGAAGTCGGAATCGGATTCGCTATTGCGTATGCTTCAGAATCGAGTAGCGCCCGCAGCAATGTCGCAGGGCTCCTGACCTCCCAAGCTTTCTTCATTGAGTGTTGTTTGGTACTTGATTCACTTTAGTCTCCTATACAATTGAATTTGAGAAGGCTGATCGCGATCATGGTGCGTCTTGCGACGTACAACGCCGGCGCGGCCGTAACGGGGGTCCGCCAATACCGGGGGAGCCGGAATTGGATTCGAGCGGGAGTCACTACAGCTACGTGGGTTCGGAATTGTGTTACCGCAAAGGCCTTTGCGAACGTAGCCGGTCGCGTCTACAACCTAGAACTCGAAGGAGCACGTCCCGTTTTCGGGGCGACAGCGGCCTATACTATTCCGTCGGGGGATTATTCTCTACAGGGGAGCTACAGGATTTGGTGGGCGAGTCGCTCAAGACACACCCCGTCTCGTGCGCCCTCGTGCCTCGGGCACCCGAGCCACCCCTCTCGAGAGGGGAATTGGAGGCAGCGTCAGGTCACATCCCGGACGGTGACCTGTCGATTTCTGTCAGGCTTTTCGGCGTCCGGGACAAGACCTGACGCAACTGTGACGGGCAAACGAGGACGTCTGTAGCGTACGGCACGGCGAGACGTGCCCCTACGCGTTCACATCGGGACAAGAATTGTCAGACGGGAATGTCTAACCTACCAAACCTGGGTCCCGGCTTCCTCCGGGATGACGGGCGCGGAAACTGCGCCGCTACGAGTCAGAATCACACGGGTTCGGACTTACTCAACTAAGGAGGGCACAGCGAGCCATGCCCCTGCGAGTTTATATCAGGACAGGAAGTACCAAGCAGAAATGTCTGACCTACCAAACCTGGATCCCGGCTTCCGCCGGGATGACTGGCGCGGAGACCGCGACGCTACGAGTCCGAACTTTAGGGGTTCGGACCTACTCAACTAAGGAGGGCACGGCGAGCCGTGCCCCTACGCGATTTCGTGTGGTCGATTGTGGGTACAACCAATAAAAAAGGCCGTGGGGGCACGGCCTTTCAATTTGCAGATGACACATTCGAGAAGTGTAATCAGTACAATCGCGGAGTTATTCGCCGAGGTCTTGCTTTCTCTCGTCGATACGGGCAGCCTTGCCGGAAAGATTGCGGAGATAGTTCAGCTTGGCGCGGCGAACGCGGCCAGTGCGGACCTTCTCGATTTTGGCGATATTCGGCGAATGCAGAGGGTACACCTTCTCAACGGCGATGCCCTGCGTCACTTTGCGGACGGTGAATGATGCGCCGGTGGCGCTGCCGCCGCCGCGACGTCCCATGACCACACCCTGGAAGATCTGGATGCGTTCCTTGTCGCCTTCCATGATTTTCTGATGGACGGCGATGGTGTCACCGGGAGCGAAATCGACTTTCTGCTCGCGGAGGTATTTCGCCTCGATTTTTTGCACGATGTTCATATTTATCCTCCAATCAAATTAATTATCAAATTCACTTCCGGCGGCGATTCGCTCGATCATAGCACGGTCGCTGTCGGAGAGGTCCGCACGGCGCAGCAAATCGGGACGATTGTCCATGGTGCGCTTAAGCGCGGCCCAACGCCGGAACTCGTCCATCCGGGCATGGTCTCCACCCAAGAGAGTCGCGGGCGCTTTTTCGCCCAGGAACTCGGCGGGACGAGTCCATACCGGAGCACCGAGAATATCATCACTGAACGAATCTGTCAAGGCCGAATCTATGTCGTGCATACTGCCCGGCAATAGTCGGAAGACGGATTCGAGAATGACGAGGGCGGCTGTTTCGCCGCCATTGATTATATAATCACCAATCGACACTTCATCAAGGTCGAAAAACTTCATTATTCGCTCGTCCACGCCCTTGTAACGACCGCAGATGATAATCAGATGGTCGAGCAGGGAGTGTTTGACAGCCGCCGGCTGGTCGTATTTACGGCCGGCGGCAGAGGTCAGTACGATGCGCCGGTTCTTGCTTTCGTCATTATAGAGCACCGAAGAGAGCGCGTCATAGAGCGGTTCAATCTTCATAACCATCCCGCCGCCGCCGCCAAAAGGGGCGTCATCGACGGTGTTGTGCTTATTATTTGAGAACTTGCGGATATCCACTATCTCGACCTCAAGAGTCTTGTTTTCGACCGCTTTTTGGAGAAGCGACTGTTCAAGCGGACTTGCGAAGAACTCCGGGAAGATAGTGAGTATCGTGACTTTCATTTTCTACAGATCAAGCAGGCCTTCAAGCAGCCTAACGGTGACTTTGCGTTCTTCCTTATCGACATTCAATATTACGCTCTCGGCGGCCGGGAGGAGGATTGAGCGTTCGCCCTCGACGCGCCAGAGATCGTTTGCCGGCATTTCGATGATTTCGGCGATTTCGCCGAGGTATTCGCCGGCTTCAGTGTACACCTTCATGCCGATCACATCGAACTGGAAGAAGGTCTGTTCGGGCAGTTCCACCATTTCGTCTTTGGTGACGCTGACAAAATCGCCGATGTGTTCTTCAGCGAGGTTTCGCGTATCGATGCCTTCGAGCAGAATCAGCAGTTGTCGTTTGTGGAAGCGGACTTCGCGGATGTTGAAACGCGCCGTCGCTCGTCCTTCGAGGATCACTGATTCGAGATCTTCAAATCGGTCGACAAAATCGGTGAGCGGCGTTACTGCCAGTTCGCCCTTGATTCCATGGGCGCGCACAACTTTGCCGATCGCAATCAACTCATCCGTTATTCGAGAATCTCCAATACCGCGCGTTTACCCTGTTTGGCAGAAACTGCCAGCATTATGGTGCGGATCGCTTTGGCGGTGTTGCCCGCCTTGCCAATTACCTTTCCCAAGTCACCCTGGCCCACGCGGAGTTCGAAAACCGTGGTACGTTCCCCTTCGATCTCCTTGAGCACTACCGCATCGGGATTATCCACTAAGGCCTTAACAATGGTCTCAACGAACTCCTTCACTTGCACTCTCCATTACTATTAGACACAGATTTCGGATTCTTGCTGAAGATGCAACTATCAGCGGATCGTTTCCGCCTATCCGGTCCTTAGGGAGTGAAGCGTTGCAGTTCGCTTGACACAGAGCGTCCCCGAATTAGGCGGACGCTTCCCCGGTCGGAGCCGCCGAAGCTGCTTTGGCTTTTCTGGTTCTCTTCTTGCGCTCGGTGATGGTCGTCTTGATTTCGACACCCGAAGCGTCTTTACCTGCCTTGAGGAGTTCCCACTTCTCATTGATCCCGATCTGGGAGAACAACGTGTGCACCGTATCAGACGGTTCAGCTCCCTGACCCAACCACTTGAGAACTTTCTCCTCGTTGATGGTAATTTTCGCCGGCTTGACCAGCGGATTGTAATTACCCATCATGTCGACAAAACGACCCTGGCGCGCACGGCGCGAGTCGATGGCGACGATTCTGTAAATCGGACGTTTTTTGGCGCCCATTCTTCTAAGTCTAAGTTTGACTGACAAGTCAATCCTCCATAATTAAGATACGAATAAGTTAGTTCTATTCCTAATTGAAAAAGTTACCCGGAATCATCCTCTTTAATTTTCCGCCACGCATCTGCTTGATCATCTTCTGCATCTGTTGGAACTGCTTGATCAAGCGATTAACTTCCTGGATGGAAGTTCCCGATCCATCGGCGATACGCGCCCGGCGAGAACCGTTGAGAACCTGCGGGCGATTGCGCTCTTCCATCGTCATTGACAGGATAATTGCCTCCACCCGCTTCATCTGCGATTCGTCAATATCGACATTTCGCAATTGGCTGGAGACACCGGGAATCATTTTCAGAATTGATTCCAGCGAGCCCATCTTCTTGAGCTGCTGGAGCTGCTGATAGAAGTCGTCGAAGGTGAAGGCCTCCTTGCGGAGCTTCTTTTCAAGCTTGACGGCTTCTTTGACATCGATAGTTTCCTGCGCCTTCTCGACCAGTGAGACGATATCTCCCATCCCGAGAATGCGGGAGGCCATGCGTTCCGGGTAGAATAATTCGAGGTCGCTTAGCTTTTCGCCGACGCTGACGAGTTTGATCGGTTTGCCGGTGATATGCCGGATCGACAGCGCGGCACCGCCGCGGGAATCGCCATCGAGTTTAGTAAGTGCCACGCCGGTAAAGTCAAGCGTTTCGTTGAACTGGGCGGCGACATTGACGGCGTCCTGACCGGTCATCGAATCGGCGACCAGCAGGATTTCGTCCGGCGAGACCTTTTTCTTGATATCGCTCAGTTCCTGCATCAACTCTTGGTCGATATGGAGCCGACCGGCGGTATCGAAGATGATCAGTGTCAGGTTGTTGGCACGAGCGTACTCAATCGCTTCCGCACAGATTTGCGGCGGTTGTTTATCAACGTGAAAAACCGGCACATCGATTTGTTTGCCAAGTACCTGCAGTTGCTTAACGGCGGCCGGGCGGTAGATATCGGCGGCGACCATCAGCGGCCGCTGACCCTTCTTCTGGTAGTGAAGGGCTATTTTGCCGGCGAGGGTCGTTTTGCCGGAACCTTGCAGGCCGCAAAGCAGGAGTTTTCCGGGCGTGCTGCGAAATTCGACCGGCGCGTTTTGACCGCCAAGGATACCTACAAGTTCGTCATGAATGATTTTGACGATTTGTTCACCGGGAGCGACCGACCGGAGTGTTTCCTGGCCGTAGGCTTTTTCCTCGACGCCGGCGATGAACTGCTTGACGACCTTGAAGTTGACGTCAGCGTCGAGCAGTGCGCGCCGGACATCTTTCACCGACTCGCGGACGTTATCTTCCGTCAGCTTCCCTTGACCCCGGAGGGTCTTAAATGCCTTCTCTAATTTTTCCGAAAGTGAATCAAACATATTTCACCGTTAACCAATACAGAACAGTGATTATACTTTCCGTAGCGTGGAAACGCAAGGAGATATTCACGAGGCTAATAGACTCTAAACCCGACCACGGCCGGCTTGCGGCCCGGTTCCAAAAGCGACAAACTTCCGTCTTGTTTCTCGACACCGAGGATCAGTACCTCGGACCGGAATCCGGCGATGTTCTTGGGCGGAAAGTTTACGACGGCAAGCACTTGCCTGCCTAGCAGTTCTTCTTTGGAATAAGCGAGTTTCGCCTGTACGCTGGACCATTTTTCACCGATTTCGGAACCAAGGTTCACGCGCACCTTGTAGGAGGGATTGCGGGCCCGTTCGAAGTCGAGAACTTCGAGGATTTCTCCAACGCGGATGTCGACTTTGCGAAAGTCTTCGTAGGTGATCGGCGGTTCCATCTGACGTTTTTTCCTGCAAATACGTTACATAAAAAACCCGCCTGATGTTGCCATCAGGCGGGTCATCACTCTAATCTAATTTCAACAATTCTATCCCGCCAGTTTAGCGGCGATGATTTCGCGTAGGCGATTGCCGTCGGCACGCCCTTTGACTTTGGGCATGACTTCTTTCATTACCTTGCCAAGGTCACCCGGAGCTTTTGCTCCGCTGGCTTCGATCGCCGCCGCGACGATCCCGACCAGTTCATCATCAGACAACTGCTTGGGAAGATAATGGGAGATTATCGCAAGCTCTGATTCTTCCTTGGTCGCCAGATCTTCCCTTCCACCGGCACGAAACTGCTCGATGGAATCGCGGCGCTTTTTTGCGGCCGAAGAGAGCACGGCAATGACATCCTCCTCAGTGGGCGGATGTTTCAACTCAATCTCTTTATACTTGATGTCTGATTTCAATCCTCGGATAACTTCAAGTTTGGCTTTGTCGCCCGCCCTCATCGCTTCCTTGAGGTCACTATTCAAGGTGTCCAACACCGACATCTTTAGTCTTCCCGATTGAACCGGCGCGTTTTGCGTTTGGCAGCGTTCATCTTACGCTTGCGTCTGTCTGATGGCTTCTCAAAATGCTGGTGCTTTTTGATATCCGACAGAATGCCCGAACGTTCGCACAGCTTGTTGAATCTTCTTAAAGCCTTCTCAAACGACTCGTCGTCGCGGACTTTTACTCCTGTCAAGCTTGGCTCAACCTCCTCTCAAAACGAAAAATTGTTGTCCCCCACATTACACCTGAACTACTGAATATATCGGTGCTATGGAGGAGTGTCAAGAATTATATAACTGATTTAACGAGCTTCAGAGAACCGGTGTCGATCGATGTGGTGACAATTGTCAAAATTCCGACCCAGCCTGCCACGATTGTTGTCGCCAATCACAACGTCCGGAAGTATCTTCACTGCGAATTAAATACGCAGCAACACCGGGAGGTTTTTAACAGTTCTTAACGCAACTTTTAGGTAAGCGCTTACGTAAATCAGTTACATCAGGAAGGATTGTGCTATGACAGGGCCTGGGAAAGACACAATCAAGGAATTGGGGGCGTTAGCTTTCGCCAGTCGTCTCAAACGGCTGAGTGACCGGCTGGCGCGGGATATCTCGCGAGTTTATGAAGAACATCAACTGCAATTTGAAGCTCGTTGGTTTCCGGTGGCGTATTTGCTGTCGCAGAAGTCGCCGCTGTCGGTGACCGAAATTGCCGAGCGGCTTCAGTTTACGCATCCGGCGGTAAACCAGATTGCCGGCCAAATGGAGCGTGCCGGATTATTGGCTTCAACGCGCGACCGCAACGATGATCGTCGGCGGTTGTTGAGTTTGACCAAGGAAGGGAAGCAGATGGTCCGGCAGCTGCAACCGGTTTGGGATATTATTCGACGCTGCACGGCTGAATTGTTGGCATCGCTGGACGGCAACTTTCTTGGAGCAATTCAACAGATTGAGAATTCGCTGACCGAGAAGGACATGTATGCACGTGTCACCGAGCAGCTGTATCCGGAAAAGACTGCACAGGTGGACATCGTCGATTTCAAGCCGCGCTGGGCGGAAAAATTCCGTGAACTGAACGAAGAATGGCTCAATGAATTTTTCCGGGTAGAATCTTCGGACAAGAGTGTTCTGGAGAACCCTGAGCAAGAGATTATTAGACGCGGCGGGGCCATCTTGTTCGCTCGAACCGAGAGCAGTATCGTCGGCACAGTCGCTTTGATTCGGCACTCGGAGGCAGTTTATGAATTGGCCAAGATGGCAGTGTCGCGACCGTATCGCAGTCGCGGGATTGGCGCGCGGTTACTGGAAACGGCGATTCATCGGACGCGCATCGCCGGCGCCACGCAGTTGGTGCTTGGAACGAGCACGCAGTTGAAAGCTGCCAATCTGCTGTATCGCAAGTTCGGGTTCCGAAAACTATCGGCGAAGCCGAAGTGGGCGACCCCGTATGCGCGTGAGACTATTTACATGAGACTTAATCTTTCACCATAAACGTGTAGCCACGAAAACTCTGGAGGTGTCGTCATGAAGATTCACATTCGTCCCGGTCGCGGATTCGCCCGGAGAGTATTGCTTGCCATGTTTGCGGCGGGCATGTTTCTGCTCTTGACGAAGAGTCTTCATGCCCAGGTTATTGTCGGCGGACCACCGCCGGACAAAGACACTGATGCCCGCATGCAGTCCGCGATTATCGACAGCGTTTCTAAGGCGCTGCTTGACGAGTACATCTTTCTCGACAAAGCGCAAGCGATGGGCAAGCATATCCGCGACCAGTACAAGAAGGGTGCATACAAGACGATTACCAGCCGGCGCGAGTTCGCGCAGCGTATTACGGAGGATCTGCGATCAATCAGCCACGACCTGCATCTCGGTGTACGATTTGTGGGTGATGGAATGATTGAGGATATTCAGAAGAGTCAGGACAGTCTCGCTCCCAACCCGTGGTATGAAGAGATGAAGGCGATGAACTATGGGTTTAAGAAGTTGGAGATTCTTGATGGTAACGTGGGTTATCTTGACCTGAGGGGATTCGTGCCTGCCGACATCGCCGGGGGGACGGCGATTGCCGCGATGAACTTCTTGAGCGGCTGTGATGCGGTGATTTTCGATTTGCGTCAAAACGGCGGCGGCGATCCGTCGATGATCCAGTTGATAACAAGTTACTTGTTTGATCAGCCGGTGCACTTGAATAGCTTCTACATTCGCTCGCTCGATACTATCCAGCAGTTTTGGACGCAGGCTTATGTTCCCGGCAAGAAGATACCGGGCGCCGACGTCTTTGTACTAACGAGCGACTTCACCTTCTCCGGCGGCGAAGAGTTTTCCTACAATCTGAAGAATCTCAAGCGTGGAACCTTGATCGGCAAGACAACGGGCGGAGGAGCCCACCCGACGAATGAGCATTTGTTCGCTTCGCTGAACATTCAAATGAGTGTTCCCTACGGTCGCGCGATCAATCCAATCACAGGCACCAATTGGGAAGGCGTTGGCGTGGCGCCGGATGTCGAAGTTGAGCCAGCCAAGGCGCTTGATGTCGGCCACATGATGGCGCTTCAGGCAATCGCGGAAAAGACGGACAATCTGCAGAAGAAGGAGCGCTTGCAGTGGGCGGCAGAAGCACTTGCAGCGAGAGTCAATCCAGTTTCATTGGATGAAAATACGTTGCGGCAGTATGAAGGAACCTATGGTCCGCGCAAAGTGTGGGTCGAGAATGGCGCGCTGTATTATCAACGCGAAAGTAACCCGCAGAATCAGCTGATACCGTTGGGAAACGACAAGTTCATGCTCAAGGGCGTTGACTATTTCCGCGCTCAGTTTCTGAGGGGCGAAGGCGGTGATGTGACGACTTTTGTGGGAATGTACGATAACGGCACCAGCGATAGACATGAGCGGAGTAATTAGGCGGTTGTGCGACCAGCGGCGATGGGAGCAGATCCTTTGCCTGCGTAGCGGCTCAGGATGACAGGGTCCGGGTTTTTCAACGGCCCTACCCAAAATCGCGCGGATGTGGACATCCGCGCGCACTAACCGTTCGCAGGTCGTACACTGGGGACTGGGCTACAGATTTAAAGAATAGCGCAAAACTGCAAAGCCAAATGTCACGTTGCCGGTGCTGGTGGAAGCCTTGATCATTTTAAGTTCGACCCACATTGCTCCGCTGACGTTTGCAGCTGCAGAAAGATGCCCGGTGAGGGCGCGATTTGATTTTTGCCATTCGGGTAGGTCAGAGAATCCAACGCCAACGCCACCAGAGATGGCCATTGGAAGTGTTTCTCCGACAATAAAATAGCCAGCCAAGGTTATTGGGGCATCAAGAAAATAAGAAGCTTCATTTGGGGTCGATCCAGCAAAGCCGGTGTAGTTCGCCGACATGCCGAGCGATAGATGGCGACCAAGCCCAAGACTGATTCCGGTGCCTCCGTGAAAAGCGGCACTCCGGTTTGGACCGGTGGCACTTCCCGCCCCGAATATCAGGTTCCAAGTGGCGGAGCCGAGTTCGGCACTTGCGATAGTTTCAGCATTGGCATTTGCCACCAGCAGCGTTGCCAAAGCAAACCCGAAAAGATACCTTCTCATAGGTCAATTCCACCCGTCGAATACTTGATGACTTGTGCTTGCACACTCTAAGAATCGGAAGCTGGAACGGGTTTGCTTAGTTCCAGGCGAGAAAATGATAGTGCAGGTGAAACACGATTTGGCCCGAACCGGGACCATTGTTGATTTGGACACGGAAGTCTTTTCCCCGGTCGCCGAGCATTTCGCTGACCTTTTGGACGGCATCGGCGAGTTGTGAGCGTACTTCGGGAGGAGCGCTAATGAAATCGGTATAGTGCTGTTTCGGGCAGATCAGCAGGTGAATTGGAGCTTTGGGCGCAATATCATGGAAAATGATGACGTTGTCATCCTGGTGGAAGATTTTGGCGTTCGCTTTGCCGCCGATGATGGAGCAGAAGATGCAGGGCATGGGGGAAAATAACGTGCCGTTGACACAGAGTCAAGGCAAGGCGTGCAAGTCACCGAGTTTCGAGATGAAAACTGCTATTCTCAAACGAACCTAAGTAGTGGAAACGCTGCCGGAGACGCAGGGGCGCTAAAGAGGGTGCGAATCTCGACGTCAATATCCCTGGAGAGCCGTGAGAATGGTAGTCGTTTTAAATGCCCCAAATCCTTGCGGGAATAAAGACGTTATTTCTACCGATTTTATCGAAAATACTCTTGACAACATTGGAGTTCAGGCGTATATAAACGGAATAGAATTGTGAATTTATTCACATTTGGCCCGGTGTGGGCGAAGCGTGATGATAAGAAGTTCGTCCTCCGCTCTTGCCGGAATATGGAGGTTCGATTAAATGGCAACCATAGCAAAAGAAGTCAAGATGACAGCAATCAGAGACAAGATGGCCGCTGAACTCCCGAAATGGTCAAAGGAGATTCAGGACCTCGTGAAGCAGTACGGAGATGTAAAGATCTCCGATGTTACCATCGCGCAGGCCTACGGTGGTATGCGCGGCGTCAAGGGTTTGGTTTGTGACACTTCCGACGTTCCGCCGGATAAGGGTTTGATCATTCGTGGCCGCCCGGTTGCCGACCTCGTCAACAATACTCCGGAAGAAGTCTTCTGGCTGCTATTGACCGGCGAGATGCCGACCAAAGAAGAAGTTGCCGATCTCAGCCGCGAGCTCAAAGCGCGCGCCAAGGTACCGGAATATGTTTGGAAGGTTCTGGAAGCCATGCCAAAGGATTCGCATCCGATGGCGATGTTTGACACAGCTATTCTGGTGATGGAAAGAGAATCGAAATTCCGCGAGCATTATGATGCCGGAATGCCGAAGAGCGAGTATTGGATTTGGACTCTTGAAGACGCTTTGGATATCATTGCCAAGCTACCCGAAATAGCCGCGGGCATATATCGGATGAAGTTCGACAAGGGACCGCGGATTGCTTACGATCCATCGCTTGATTGGTCACAGAATTATGTCAAGATGTTGGGTCTTCCCGATCCGACCGGCAAGTTCGCCGATTGCATGAGACTGTATCTCGTGCTGCATTCTGATCATGAATCAGGAAATGTCAGCGCACACACGACGTTCTGCGTCAACTCGGCGCTTTCGGATTTATACTATTCCCTCTCTGCCGGCCTTAATGGTCTTGCGGGTCCGCTTCACGGTCTTGCTAACCAAGAGTGCCTGCACTGGGTGCTGATGGTAAAGGAAAAATTCGGCGGTGTCCCGACTGATCAGCAGTTGAAGGAATTCGCCTGGGAAACCCTGAATTCCGGCAAGGTTGTTCCGGGTTACGGCCATGCCGTTCTCCGTATCACCGACCCGCGCTTTGCGGCGTTTCTTGATTGGGGTAAGAAGAATATCGGCAACGATGAGGTATTCCAGCTTGTCGCAAAGGTATTCGATGTTGTCCCGACAGTGCTTCAGCAAGTGCAGAAGATTAAGGATCCGTGGCCGAATGTTGATGCCGGCTCGGGCGCACTGCTGTATCACTTCGGCTTAAAGGAATTTGCATATTATACTGTCTTGTTCTCCGTATCGCGCGCCCTGGGCGTGTGCGCACAAGCTGTTGTGGCACGCGGTCTTGGATGGCCGATTGAAAGACCGAAATCAGTTACGACGAAGTGGTTAAAATCACAGATTAAGTAATTGATCTTTGGAACTTTGAAATGATACAGGCGTTAGAACAAGTAGTGAAAATAGTTCAGACAGCATCGCCCGATGCTGATGACATTTGAGTAATCCTACCGGAAGGGCCTGGGGTTGATCGCTTCAGGTTGCTCCCCGGGGACCCTTCCTTATCCTACCCTGTACCCAACGGACTGGGCGGTTCGAAAGAATCGCCCAGTCTTCCTTTTTGGGGTGATTCGAATCGTGACCGTTTTGTTGGAGGTTAAGGCGGCGACTATTGACAGCGAATGAGTTCGCGAATCGGCTCAAAACTAATCAACCTTATCCCGAGCTCTTTGATTAGCGACTGAAATTCAGTCGAGGTCAGAATTTGGTAATCCCAGTCGCGCACCGACCAGATGTTGCGGTCGGGTCTTCCCTGCTCCGAGACGCGACTTTCAAAACGGGGGTCGGCCGGGTGAAAGTAGATTTCGGTTACACCCAGTGGCAGGTTCTGGAGCAGACGGCACATATAGTGTTTTTTCTCTGATAGCGCGGCAAAGCCATCGATAGGAAGATAGACGAAGTTATCGGTGAATTGAAGTTGAAGGCGACGCGCTCGTTCGATCCAGCCATCGCCAAGGCCGATCTGTTCAAGCAGCGCACGTGATCCCATCCGCAGCGGGAGGCGGAACTTCGCCGCCAGACTCAAGTAAAGGTCGGCGAACTCGGGTCGGAGCTGCATTGTACCTTCGTGGCTGTCGATGTGGGTGACATCTACCCCATCGGCCATTGCGCGTTCGATTTGCGCTGTAGCCTCGCGCAGGGCTTCCCCGGGATCCGCTTTGAGGAAGAACGCATCGCGGTCGAGGTGGAACTTGCCTGCCGAGTCGATCAGGCTGGAGACGTCCTTGTGGTCGCAAATCGGGCCGACAAGCGCTTCCGGCAGCGATGAGGTCATCGTGATATGCACGCCACAGACTTGTGATTGTGACTTAAGCCGTGACACCGCGTCACGATATTCGCCTGCGGTAACCATTATCGTTGTCGATGAAATGAAGTTTGCGGCACAGAGATCGGCGATGGTACGATTAACGCCCGCAGTTAGTCCGAGATCGTCGGCGTTGATAATCAACAGCTTGTCGGTTGCGGAATAGCCCAGGTGTTCTGCAAGTGTACCCCAACGGCCACGATGGAGGTAAGGCTCGGGGGGTGAGAAAGGATACATATCTGATTATACCACGAGAACGGCTTCGTGGCAAGCCGACTCGGTTGTAGCTGGCGGGAAATTATAGGGAGTGGTGGAGGGGGGATACCCGAAGTCACCTTCGGGCGGCTGGTTGGTCCAGCGCACACCACTCCCAAATCTCATGCGTGGTATGCCAAGGGTTATCATTATGCAAAAATTGTGCCGCCTGGTTGGCTGCAGGCCAGCAGGCCAGTTCGGTATTGTTAGGACTGTTAATAATGTAACGACGAGCCTGGATTGATCGATTCAAGAGTCTCCGAACGGACACATTACAGATGCATTTGTACAGTTTTTATGCAATCGGTTGCCGAATACGGCCGGATGATCGGTGCCTTTACTCCGTCAAACAGGGCACCGATAGCTGATTCTGATATTCAATCCGCGCAGCCGCACGATCCGTCTCCACCTCCAAAGATGAAGCTAATAATTGCGACAACGTCGGATATGGTAAGTTGACCGCTACAATCCATATCGCCGCTGCCGGCAACAATCGGCGGCGGGCCTCCCGTGAAAATGTGCTCGATTAGGAAGACGGCATCGGAGATATTGATCGATCCAGTGAAATTGGCATCACCCTTCACTGCGAAGCAAGATGGGAATTTCGCGGCAGCAAGCGGACCATCGCCAACCGCAAAGCGAGCGAGGACTGCTCCCGTGGAATCGATCTCCGTTACTGTGTCGTCGGCGAAGTTGCAGGTAACGATAGTTGAATCCGAGACGGTAGTCAGGGATGTCACTCCCCAATCGGTGTTGAGAGGATTAGCGGGGCCGTGCAACAAAGTGAAGTTGTCGAGGCCGATCGTGTAGACCAATCCTCCAGACTTCTCCCCGGCCGACGCCAAGGAGCTACGTCCGACAAACTGCAGACCGGAAGGCGACATCTTGACGGGCGGCGGCCAGCCCCCCGCGGCAAGAAATGCGACGTTCTGTTTGGTGATAGCAAGTCCGCCCGGATAACCGCCTACTGAGATACTGTCGATCAAAGTGTTGCTTTGAGGATCGAACTTGAAGAGCCAGCCTTCGATAGCCGCATAGTTGCCGGTACAGAGAATGTACAGGTATCCATCGTAACCAAACCGCGCTACTTGCGGATTCACGCCAACAGTAACACGAGCGATTAGTGTGTCATTGTCGCAGTCGCGGACTTCAAGTTTTCCAGCATCATACTGGAACAGGTCATTGAAGCTCGAAAGACAGATATAGGCGCGGCGATCGCGGATGACGATTCCTTGCGGGCTATCGGAATCGATACCATCGCCGATGGGAAATTCGTCAATGATACTGCGGTCCGAGACTCGGATCTTTGACACTGTCGAAGAGACGAGGTTGGTGACATAGAATGTGTCGGCACTTAGGAAGGCACCATTGTAGGGGTTGTGGCCGTTGCCCAGGAAACAGGTCCCAGTGCGCGACATGGTCGCCAAGTTGTAGAAGTACAGGTCGTTGCTGCCGGAATTGATGGCGATGCCGGTGTTGCCGGAGATGACGAAGTCATTGGGATACAGCCCGAGGACATCGACGAGCAACGAGACAGAGCTGTCCTCGAGATTTACGACATCGAATGTCTCGCCGAGGCCGTTGACTACTACCAGGTCTCGTTGGGCGGCGAAGGTGGTTCCTGTTGTCAGGAGTGCGGTGATGATGATGATATATAGGTATTTCATATTGTCTCCGTAGTGCTAAATCTGAATGTTGAGAGTCAAGGAGGCGCTGCGCGGCGGCATCGGTATCCGCTCAAGAAGTTCGTAGCGCTGGTCGGTGATATTGTACATCGCCAATTGCAGGATGTGCCGGCGCAACAGAAGTGAAATCGGAATATCGATTTCAAGATCGTGCAGGGCAAATCCGGGAAGGCTTTTGGTATTGGCTTCGCGAATTTGCCGCTCGCCCGTGAAGCTATAGGAATAGCGCGTCTTGACGTGACCAAGATCAATGTCAAGCGCTATACGTTCAACGAGTTCCGGCTTGAACGGCACCGTCTGACCATAGTATCCGCTGGAATGAGACAGATTCGTAGCAGTTAATGACGTGCGATGATAGGTCAATTCCACCCGGTGATTTGCGGGCGATATCGTAAATGACGTCTCGGTGCCCATCAAGCGAGATTGATCAATGTTGACGGGTTTGTATTTGCCGTCAAATTGTCTGCGCCAGATGATCTGATCGGTCACATTGCTTTTGAACCACGTGCGATTCGCGATAAGCACAAACGACCGGTCATACTTTAGAGAGAATCCGGCCTCGCGAGATACCGCCTGTTCGGGACGGAGTTGCGGGTTGGCTTCGCTGAAGACATCACCACGCCAAAAGAGTGCGTCAATTGGGGGCAGGCGGTACGATTCGGAATAGGATGCCTTGCCGCCAACGACGACTGGCAGGTGCAGATTCAAACCGATACCGGCGAATGGCGAGTTATGCGACTTGTCATCTACGTTGTCGACGCGAAGGCGTGTCTCGGCGGAGAGTTCAAAAATGCCGACTTTGCGCAAGGCAGTCAATCCACCGTAAGCGGCGACCGTTCTGCGGCTCACTTTCGGCAGCGACCGCTGTGGTGCTACGAGATCATCGTTGAAGAAAGTTTCGGAGGAGTACTCCGATCCCGCGATGAGAATGAAGTGCCGCAAGAGAGGGCTTGCAAACTCGCTCTGGACAAGACGCGCGGTCTGCAGATATTTTTTGTCGTAAACAATGAAGCCGCCGCGATCGGCGAATTTTTGGCGCAATTCCCGAAGGGTTGCGTTGAAACGGAACCGCGATAATGTGTAGCCAAGAGAATAGTAACGGTTCTCGCGCTTAGCCATTGCCCCGCCGCTGGTCTCCTGAAAGATTGCCCCGGGAATTTCGATGTGCGAGTTGGATACGCGCGCCTGCAATAGCAGTCCGCGAATCGTTTCCGGCCGGAGTGACAAATAACCACTGTAAGTGCGAGATGAATTGTTGACACGGGTTTGCTCGCCATTGTAGGGATGACTGTAATTAAAATCGTTGCGCTGTTGTTGATAGTCGTAACCAGCATTCGCGCCGACACCGCCGAGATTCTCGAGTGACAGGTTGGCTGCGCCTCGCTGAAGGTCGAAACTCCCATGAGTTGCGGCAAGGCTGGCTGTGGGGTCTCCTGGAGCCGTTTTGCGGCTGATTAAGTTTACGGCGCCGCCGAGCGCGTTTGCGCCAAAGCGTGAAGATGCTCCAGAGGTGTAGACATCGATTCGCTCAATCGTTTCAGTGGAAATTGCGCTTAAGTCCGCCGGTGCGCCATCGGGATTAATTGGCACACCATCGATAAGAACCAGCACACATTGCGGACTGAAACCGCGCAATGAGGCGTACTTGGTTCGGCCGTCCGACTCAAGATGAAAGCCGCTGCGGTTTAAGAGGTCGCCGACGTTGGCGGCACCTGATCTGCTTTTGGGTGTCAGTGTTAGCGAAGTAATACCGATGCCGGCTTCGCGATAGGCAGTAACTTCAACGGGCTCGCCGTGTTGGCTGGTCGGAGTTAAGGCGAGATCGAGTGCGCGTTGTTCACCCTCTCGAAGAAGAATTGGTCCGATTGTCCGCGATGCGTGAAAGGCGGACTCGATGTGGAGTGTCACATTCCCGGGAGAAATACGGCTGAGATGAAATGAGCCGTCGGCACTGGTTTGGGTAGATTGCCCATCCGGCAGAATGGTGACCACGACACCTGCTACCGGCTCGTTGAGCGAGGTGTCGGTGATTGTACCCCTCAGCGAGGCGAAGTCCTGACAGTTTGAGTGCGATGGTATTAGCGCAAGAAAGAGAAGAATGTAAGCGAACGGAAGTGAAAGTCGCACACTTGCGCTAAAGGTACAGAGGAACGAACGGTGGGATTGACTACGACCGGGAAGTCGTGCCTGCCATTTGGCCCAAACGAGTCGCATGATGCAAGCTCCTTGGGCGGGTAACAAAAAACCGACTTACTACTAAGTCGGAATCGGTCAGATCCATTGAGTTGCCTAAGCTGTTCAATGGTACTTTTCCCGAACCCGCGCCGGAATAAGTTAATGCTGTGATCGTCGGCAGGTCTCCTGACTCGTCAGCTTCCGACCTACTCTCCCGCGCCTTCCCGGTTTCCCAGTGACGTAGTGGGGATTTCGTAGCTGCTTACAGTAGCGGGGCTGTGCGGGATTATAACCCGCTTCCCTATTAAGCAAAATGCGCCGAAAATCGGTGATTATGTTGATTGCAGTCTATTGATGCACGCGGAGGTTGTCAAGAATTTAATCAGAAAGCCGAGAATATAGTGATCCGGGGCATCCTGGCAGGCTCGCCTTTTGTCCTTGCCCAGCTTTCATGTTAGCAGTATTCTCTTGCGTGCCTCGTCGGACGGTAACCCGGGATTTGCAGCTTGGGTGCCGGTTGTGTCTTGAACCAGAACTTGAGGCGAATTGAGGAAGAACAACAGGTTAAGAAAGATATGACATCGATCGAAACAAAACAATCAGCCCGTGAGCGGCGGTTCTCGGCACGGCAGTTGGAGTATATCAGCGGGTTGTATCGGGACCTGAAGCCGATACTCGGCAATTCGGGGATTGCGGTGGTGATCTATCATCGGATGCGGTTGGAGGTCGAAGTTCATCTAATGACCGGACCACAATCGACGATGTTCACAATGAGAGACATTATTCCGGTTGAGTTCGAAGCGCTGGCCGCAGATTCGCCAATCGACGAAAACCCGATTCTCAAATACCTGACCGGAACATTGCAGCAGGTTCCGGAGAAACGACAGGCATTTGCATTTGAGGCGACCTCGACAATTCCCGCAATCCTGTTTGTGTTTGGCGGAGCCGAATTTGAGCAGATCATCAAAGCCATAAATACCCGCCTGGGCGAATACACCCTTAGCATCCAGAACGCGATTCTAATCGATGCACTGACAAGAATCGAACTGGAGTTGGAGTTGCTTCAGGAAACCGGCACGATTCTCTCAATGTCGATTCAACTTGATGATGTATTCAAGAGCATAGTCGACGCGTTGGAGAAACTGATCTCCTTCAACGCCATCGGGATTTATATCCTGCGCCAAAAAGGTGAGCGGATCGATGAGTTGTTTTCGTCGGGTTATCAGAATACCACCTCGGGAGAACTTCTGCGCCTAAAAGCCGGCAAGGGTTTGGTTGGCTGGGTGGCCAAAACCGGCGAACCGGTTATCGTGCCAAACGTGAAGCAAGACCAGCGTTACGTTGCGGCTCGCGAGGAAACCATGTCGGAGTTAGTGGTGCCGTTGTTTTTCGGCACGGAAGTCATCGGGGCGTTTAATCTTGAATCAGATCGGCTGGATGCATATTCCCCATCCGATCTGGAAATGGTGACAGCGTTTGCGAATCAGGCCGCTTTATCAATTACGCGCGCAAGGCTGATTCAGGAGACATTCGAGAAGAACAAGATTAAGGAGCAGTTGCAGGTTGCCCGCGAGATTCAGAAGTCGTTTCAGCCCAGCAAGCCTTTGAAGTACCCGGGTTACGATATTGACGCGGTGAATATATCTTCGGAAGAGGTTGGCGGCGACTATTTCGATTTCATTCCGATTGTAGACAATCAGCTGGGGATTACGATTGCCGACGTCTCCGGGAAGGGTCTGCCGGCGTCTCTGATCATGGCATCATTTCGGGCTTCCCTGATTGCGGAGATTCGGAATAACTATGCGATCCGCACGATCTTGCGCAAAGTCAACAACCTGATTTGCGAATCCGTGGAGAAGGGCAAGTTCGTGACGGCGGTTTACGGTGTTCTTGACATGAAGAACCGGATCTTTACATTCGCGAACGCGGGACACAATCCGCCGATACTGTTGCGCGCCACCGGCGAGGTGGAGTTTTTGTCGACCGGCGGTTGGACACTGGGAATAATGCCGGAAAGAGAATATGAGGAACGGCCGATACATATTAGAGACGGGGACATACTGGTTCTGTATACTGACGGCGTCACCGAGGCGGAAAGTCTGGGGGGCGAATTATTTGGAACTGAACGATTGGTAGAACTGGTAAAAACAAATAGACAACGACCGGCGAAAGAAATGCGTGACACAATAGTCCAGGAGATTATTGGTTTCCGTGATCCGGCGTCTCAACCCGATGACCTGACAATAGTTATCATTAAAGCGGTTTAGCGGCATAAATCGTTTTTCTGGGTGTTGAAATATCTTAGATTCAGATTCTAAATGATCTCATTTTCTCAAATGGAGAAGGAATGAACCGGAAATCCTTAGTTTTTCTTTTCGTGGCCTCACTCTTTGCCGGACTTCTGATTGTTGGTTGCGGTGAAGACGATGGCGGCCCAGTCGGCGGCAACGACAAAGAGGTAATCGTCAAGGCGGTCACAACGGCGCCGAATCTGGCGGATATTGTCAACGACCCGGTTTGGGATGATGTTGATGTCGCCTCGATCCGTGTTGGTGATGACTCGACATACACCAATTACTTTGGTGTCGGCGTTGTCCGTGTCCAGGCGATTCAGGATGGCGAGAATGTCTATATGCGATTCAACTGGTCTGACTCGAGCAAGACCGACCAGCCGGCTCGTTGGATTTTCGCGCGACCGGGCGGCTCGGACGCTTTCTCGCAGGCAATGGACACCGTGAAGAACAAGTTCGGTAATTTTGCCTATTCGACGGCAGAACGTGAACAGCAGTTGTGGGAAAACGAGGATGTGTTGGCGCTGTTTTTCGATGTCGGCAACGGCAGCGTGAAGGCAAATTGTGCGCTGACATGCCATGCCGAGATCGACCGGGCAGTGCTGCCGACGCACTATACACAGGGCAACGGCAATATTGACTCGTGGATCTGGCGTGCAGGTCGAACGGAGCCCTTTGGGGTAGCGGAGGATTACTATTGGCGCGATGACGGCAAGACAGATGGCGATTCGGCAATCAGTTTGTACAAACGCAATGCTATCTCGTCTTCGAATATCAGTGAACCGCGGGTAATGCACACCACCGGCCGTAACTTCACCGGAGCAGTGTTGAACTCAACCGACACGACAACGTTTCTGCTTGTCGGCCAGAATTGGCAGGCGCTGGACGCAATCCCCGGGTATGTCCATTACAGTGAAGCATTAACGAACAATAGCTCGCGCTATGATGTCAAGTCAAAGGCCGAGTATGACCCGCAAATGGGTCGCTGGAATCTGGTGCTGTGGCGTCGTCTCGTGGCGCCGAATCCGGCTGAAGACGTCACGTTCACGGTCGGACAGTCATATGAGTCGACATTGGCAATCATGAGGAACACTCTGCAACGTCACTCGGGTTCGCAGCCGTTTACGATCAAATTCTAGGCAAAACTTGGTGTAATAAGAACGCCGACGGGAATTGCTCCGGTCGGCGTTTTGCTTTAAGCGGAGATTTAGCGAGAAATCTCGTCCCTATTGCAGAATCGGGATTGTCGATATCAAGATAAGCTTGGTATCTCCAGAATTCTTTATCTGGTGCTCCTGGTTGGCGGGGATGAAGAGAACGTCATCATTAGTCAAGCGGCATTCCTTCTTGCCGTCGGTTATGATTCCCGAACCTTTGGTGACAAAAATTGCCTGTTCGTGTTCTTCCACGTGAAGTGAAGTGAATCCTCCGATTTCGATCTCGATGACTCGCATTGCCAATTGGGTGGCGCCATCTTCCACTGATATTGCCACGCGAACGCCTACGCCGGAAGATTTCTCACGAATGAAGGCATCTCGTTTTTCGACTTTGTGATAGTTGCGGATCTTCATCGCGACTCCTATTCCCTGCCCGGAAAGTTAAGAGGTCGGAGTCCGAGAGTCAAATTATTCTTGACACTATCCGAAATGGAGGCATTTTCGAGTTGATGGACTTCGCTATACCAGTCAATATCGATGAGACAATCCCTCTTGATGATTTGTTTGCCCGGATTGCCGGTTGCGGATTCCAACAATTGGCCCTGACCGATAATCCCCAGCACTGCGACTATCAGCAGCATACCGGGCGCCTGCAGTTGATCGCCTATGCACAAAAGCAAAAACTTGCATTTGATACGCTTCATGTGCCGGTTGGGAAGGACTTCGATATCACCTGCAAGCACGCCGATACGCGAATGGGTGCGGTGTGCAATGTCGCGAACACGATGCATGCTGCCCGGGTGCTGGGAGTCCGGACGGTGGTATTGTCGGCGACTCATGCCCTACCGAGTCCGCACGGCAGCGATACGAGGTCGTTGATTCACGGGCTGGAGGGGTTGATCGAAACAGCCGAGAACATGGGCATCAATCTAGCATTGCGCAACTTGATTGACCGCAGGTCGCTGGAATCGTTGGCAGCGGCGTTGGCAGAGTATGATTCGCCGCGATTCGGGCTGTGCTATGATACGGCGCTCGATCTGCTGGCTGGTCACGAACCCTATGAGCTAATAGATCAATTCGGCGATCGATTAAAAGCCGTGTTGTTTGCTGACACGGATGGTAAAGTGTCGCGCAATCTTGCGCCATTTACTGGAATTGTGGACTGGCAGCGCGTGTGGGCAATGTTGGCGGTGGCGGGATACCGCGGCTCGCTGACCCTCAACGTGAGCCTACCTGCTTTGATTGAAGAGAAGCTTGCTGTCGTCACCAATGTTAGAAGCAGATTTGAAGATATCTCTCTGACTTGAGCGAGATTACCCGCTTTCATCCTCGCTGTGTGACAATTACTCCGACAATTACCATAATGCCGCCAATGTAGAACTCCCAGCCGAGGATTTCGCCGAAGAACAATACAGATAAGATCGTTGCGATGATCGGCTGCAGGTTTTGAAAAATCGAGAGTTTAGACGCTTCCATCTTTCCCAGTGCCCAAAACCAAATCGAATATGAGATGATCGACGTGATGATGGCGATGTATAGCAACGAGAGCCAGCCTTCTGCGGGTACCTGGGAATAGTCAAATTTGACGGCATAGAATAGTCCGAAAGGCAGGTAAAGCATAGTTCCGATGAGCAGCGCGTAAGCTGTGGTGGTCATCGGGCCGTATTTGGCGATCAAAGGTTTGCCAAAGATCGTGTAGCCGGCCCAGGCGATTACGGCGAGGATTACGAGAATGTCGCCGAGTAACACATCGGCGTCGAATCGACCGGCGCGAAGAATCAAGGCAACGCCGAGAAACGAAATTGCGATGCCGGCAATTTTCGGAAGTGTAATCCGCTCTTTCAGGTACCAGATAGCAAACAGGAAGACAAAGGCAGGAGTGGCGCCATAGAACAATGCTGAGCGGCCTGATGTAGTGAATTTGAGCCCGTAGAGAAAGAGTGATTGGTTAAGCGGAACTGCAAGCAGTCCCAACCAGATGAACTTTCCCCAATCGACTCGTTCGATTTTTCGAAGATGGCCGGTGAACTTGACTATGGCGAACATTGCGACCGACGCGATGACGAAGCGCGTCACGGCAAGCGTAAAGGGCTCGAAGTGCTGCAGGGCCAATTTGGCTATCGGGAATGTGCCGCCGGCAATCAGTTGGCCGACGATGATCAGCGGATAGATGAGTTTTGAACGGTCGTTGGTCAAGTGATTCTGGCCTAGATTGCCTTAATAAATCCGCCGTCAATATTGATGGCGACACCATTGATGTACGCTGCCCTCTCGGAAGCGAGAAACGCCGCCAGGTCGCCGAGTTCTTCCGGTTTGCCGAGACGTCTGGCAGGGACCATCTGTTCCCAGCCTGCGTAAACCTGTTTGATTGATTTGCCGGTTGCCTTGCGGGTGGCTTCCGCTAATTCCTCCAGACGCTCTGTCCGAGTATAGCCGGGGCAGATGGCGTTGACGGTGATGCCGAATTCCGCCAGTTCATTGGCGAGCGCTTTAGTCAGGCCATGAACGCCGGGACGCATGACGCTGGAGAGCATCAGGGTTTCAGATGCCTGGACAGCGGAGATCGAGGTGATGCTGATGATGCGTCCCCACTTCTGCTTCTTCATCGAGGGCACAACTGCCGCAGAGAGCAGGATTGACGATTTGAGATTGAGCTTATAGGCTTCATCCCAATCGCCATCCTTGATATCGAGGAACCGGCGCATTGGCGGCCCGCCGGCATTGTTGACGAGTATATCGACGCGCTTGAACTTGCGGAAGACCTTGCCGACGGTGGATTTGATTTCGGCCGCGCGTGAGACATCGCAGACCATGGGAAAGACAGCTTCACCGGTCGTTCGCATGATGGAATTGGCGGCAGCGGCGAGATTGGCCTTGTTGCGGGACAGGATAATAACGGTGGCGCCTTCGCGTGCGAGAGATGTTGCTATCGCTTTGCCGATGCCGGCTGAGGCACCGGCAACAACGGCAATTTTTCCGACAAGGCCGAGGTCCACTACTTCAGTCCTTCAAATAGATGCGCTACCGTGATGATGCCCTTCTGGAAATCGGCCAACGAAAACTTCTCGTTCGGCGAATGAGCATTGTCGTCATTCTGACCGAAGCCGAGCAACAACGTTTCCAAACCGAGTTCCTCTTTGAAGGTGTTAACGATCGGAATGGAGCCGCCCTCGCGAATGAACACCGGTTTACGGCCGAAGCCTTTTTCCAGTGCATCGACGCACGCTGTAACCATGAAGTTGTCGCGCTCGACGATGGCCGGTTTGGCACCGCCGAGTTTTTTGATTTCGACTTTGACTGTCGAAGGCGCGATCTTCTTGACGTACTTTTCGAACTTGTCGAGAATGTCTCCCGGCGTCTGGTTGGGAACGAGACGCATGGTGACCTTGCAGCCAGCCCAGGATGGAATTATCGTTTTGCTGCCTTCGCCGGCGTAGCCGCCATAGATGCCGTTGATTTCGCAGGTAGGGCGTGCCCAAACGCGTTCCAGCGTTGAGTAGCCTTTTTCGCCGACGACGCTGGCAGAGCCGGTCTTACGCAGGTGGTCGGTGTTATCATATTTGAGAGCTTCATACATATCGTGCTCCCATTTTTCCAGATCGCGGACATCATGGTAGAAGCCATCGATCAGAATGTGCTTATCTTCATCGTGGAACTTGGCAATTAAGCGCGCCAGCTCGACTACCGGATTGGCGATCGAACCGCCAAAGGATCCGGAGTGAAGGTCCTTGTCGGGGCCGATCATCTTGATCTCGGCAGCGGCAATACCGCGCAATCCATAGGTGATTGCGGGTATGCCGCGGCCATACATCGCGGTGTCGGAGACGATAACGCCGTCGGCTTTGAGCAGTTCGTGGTTTTCTTTGATGAAGTTCTCGAGATTGTTGGAAGCAATCTCTTCTTCACCTTCAATGAGGAACTTGATATTGACGGGAATATCGAGGCCCGATTTCAAGTAAGCTTCGGCAGCAAGGACATGGATCAGGAATTGGCCCTTGTCATCGGTAGCGCCGCGCGCATAGATAGTGTCACCCTGGATGTTCGGTTCAAACGGCGGCTTGTGCCAAAGTTCGAGCGGATCGACCGGTTGAACATCGTAGTGACCGTAAATGAGCATCGTGCGCTTATTCCTGGGGTTGTTGTATTCGGCGTAGACGATGGGGTGACCTTTGGTCGGATATATGCGCGATTTAAGGCCAAGCGACTCGAATTTTGACTTAACGAATTCAGCGCACTTTTGTACATCGTCCTTGAATGCCGAATCTGCGGAAATCGATTTGAATTTCAATAGTGCGACCAAGGTATCGACGAAATTCTGACGATTCTTGTCTATATACTCAAGCGGCTGTTTCATAGCGATTTCTCCTTATTGTGTGCGTAGATTCAAAGCTCCAAGCTATCCAAGGCCGGGTGATTGTCAAGTGGATTAAACGAGTCGAAGCGGCGCGATTTGATCCTTGACTCTCTCCTTCGTGAATGCTACGTTTCTCCTTCAGAGATCGGGGCGCCACAAGAGGAGAGTATGATGCAGATCGGCGAAAAGACGCCTTATTTCAAAGGCATGGCAGTCATGCCGGACAAGTCATTCAAGAAAGTGTCGCTCGACGATTTTGCCGGCAAATGGCTGGTGTTCTTTTTTTATCCGCTCGATTTCAGTTATGTCTGTCCGACGGAAGTGCGGGCGTTTTCGCTGGCATACAATAAATTCAAGGAAATCAACGCCGAACTACTGGGCTGTTCGGTGGACTCGCATTTTGCGCATCAAGTGTGGGTCGAAAAGGAGCTCGGGCAAATCAAGTTTCCCCTATTATCGGATATTACCAAGAGCATAGCCCGCAATTATGGTGTGCTGGTTCATAATGCATTCAGCCTGCGCGGGACGTTCATCATTGACCCCGAAGGCATTTTGAAGTCGATCGTGATCAACGATTCATCGATCGGCCGCTCGATTGATGAGACTCTGCGTACTTTGAAGGCTATCCAGACGGGTGAACTGACTGGAGCCGGTTGGCAGCCGGGCGACGAGACGCTGGGCGTCGGCGGTGAGAAGAAGTATCCGACCGATCTAGAACCGGAACAATAGTCGAGATCGAATTCCGCATAATCAGCACATAATCTACCATATAAGTCGACAAAAGACTACAAGTTAATCTTGACCGCTAAAATCTACAAACATATATTCACCACCGATACATAATCACACGGACTTTACTGGAGGATATATGCAGATTGGAAAACCGGCGCCGGACTTCAAGGGTACAGCAGTGATGCCGGATATGGAATTCGCTGAAATCAAATTGGGCGATTATAAAGGCAAATGGGTGGTGTTGTTTTTCTATCCGCTCGATTTTACGTTTGTTTGCCCGACGGAGATTCGCGGGTTCAATGATGCATACGCCAAATTCAAGGCGGCGGGTGCGGAAGTGATTGGCTGTTCGATTGATTCGCATTTCTCGCATTTGAGTTGGATTCAGCGCGATTTCAAGAAACTGGGATTCCCGCTGTTATCGGATATCACAAAAGAGATTTCAAGCGCCTATCAGGTACTGCTTGACGAAGGTTTTGCGCTGCGCGGGACGTTTATCATCGATCCCAATGGCGTGCTGAAATCGGTTGTCATGAACGATAACGCGATCGGCCGGTCGATCGATGAGACATTGCGGACATTGCAGGCACTGCAGACGGGCAAGCTGACTGGTTGCGGCTGGCAGCCGGGCGATGAGCCGGTGAAAGTGCCGGCGTTGACGTGATCGCAGTCTCGGTATAAGCTGATTCCGACGTGGAGACTTGTTAAAGTCTCCACGTTTGTTTTTGGAGTCGGACGCTTCTACAACTGTTGGGATGAGGCTGCAGTTGGGCAGCTACGCGAAGAGAACGAGGTAGACAAAAAGCCCAATCAGAATGACGGAGGCAATCAGGTGCATGATCGTGCCGACGAGGAATCCGACGAATGTCCCAAAACCGGCTTTGAGCGAATCGCCGAATGACTTGCCGACGAGCAACTCGAACACCACGGCGCCGATGAGCGGTCCGATGATGAGGCCGGCAATGGAGCCAAGAAACAATCCAGCGACCATTCCCACAAATGCACCGAAGGTGCCCCAGCGAGAGGCTCCGTAGCGCTTGGCGCCATAGACGCTGAATAGATGCTGGAAGATCGTGATGACGACGACCAAGACAGCCGAAGAGAGCAGGAACTCGCGGCTAATGCTCTGAAAATCGGTCAGCATGGCATAACCCAACACCGTGAGCCAGATCAGGGGCAGACCGGGGATGATGGGAATGATCACACCAAGCAGTCCGACACCCATCACCAATAGTGCGCCGATGAACAGCATGATCTCACCAAAAGACATTGGCTACTTTGCCTCGCCGGGATTATGGACAATATGGTTCATATGCAGTGGATACTGCAAATTGAAGTAAGCTGTTTGAAAGTATGCGAGCGCCTTGTCGCTTAAACGTGCAAGCTGATCAGATTCATGTTTGGCAAGATCAAGCCCGGGCGAGGAGAATCGATAGAGTGAGTGTTCGTGACCGGGGCGAATGATGGCATAGAGACCATCCTCGACGATGCCGATCTTGTAGCCTTCGGAGAAAACGGCATAGCCGTGGCGGCTTGAATCTGCCGCCAGAAGATCGTGACCGAAAGTGAAATTGTCATAGTCCAGCTGTAACAATCCCATAATGGTTGCGACGATATCTACCTGCGAACCAATTTGCTCGACGCGACGCGGCTCCCCTGCCCGCTTCAACGGGTCGAGAACAAGCAGCGGGACCTGGAAGAGGCTTAGATCGAGATCATAGATTGGCTTGATCAGTAAACCGTGATCACCGGTTACCAAGACAATTGTGTTGGCAAAGGCGGAGTCGGATGAGATCTGTTCGAGAAACCGCCCAAGTGCCCAGTCGGAATATTTGAAAGCGTTTAGGCGCTGGGCATCGGGAAGTGAGTCGGGCAACTGGCCGAATGGGACCTCCGGCACGATCCAAGGGCCGTGATTTGAGCCTGACAGCAGAGCGGCAAAGAAGGGGCGGCCGTTATTATTGCGGAAATGTTCGAGGGCGGAGTCGAACATTACATGGTCAGGAACACCGAGCGTTGAGAGCTTTTGCGATTCATCGAAATCGAAAAGTGAATAGACTTCCTGCATACCGTTGGACTTGAGAAAGCCCTGCATATTGTCGAAATGCGGGTCATGGGTCGTGAAGAACATGGTGTGGTAGCCATACTTGCTGAGGATGGATGGCAGGCCCCACATATTGTCCTGCGAAGTGACCTGCTTCATTGGCGATTTGCCGGGGACGCTGGGATAACCATAGAGTGAACCGAGGATTCCGGCATAGGTGTGCATACCGGCGGAATAGAAATTGGTGAACAGCACACCGTGTTGTGCCAGTGAGTCGAAACAAGGAGTTACTTGCGGTTCAACCCGGGATTGGAGGCAACCTACTCCGGTGGAAGCAAACGATTCCATTAGAATCAGGATGACGTTAGGACGATCGGCCGATGGCGATTCAAAGCGCACCGGACGAACAATGCGCGAAGTCAAGGTATCGGCGGATGTTGCCGGCAGACCGAGGAGCGCAGCTGTTTTGGTGAAGGCACTGGAGACCGGTAAGTCGGACATCAAGCGGTCAACATCATGTTTGCTGCCGGAGTCGAACAAGAGATCGCGGCCAAATGTAAAGACAGGGTTGAGGGCGAGGAGATTAGCAAAGGCGTAGTCAGAGAAGTAAGCCTGACCCCAATTGATGGGAGCTTTCTCTTCAATCCGACCACGAATGCCGAGGAGCAAGATCGCGATCAGCAGAGGAAAAGAGACTAATGTCGCGGAAAACGGTGACCGCAGTGACTTGCGCAGCAGACGTGTCTGCAGAAAGCGCAAGCAGATCACAAAACTGGCCGTTACCACAACGAAGAGCAGCAAGTACCGAATGACCGGGAAACTCTCCCAAATCATCGTCTGAACGAATTCCTTAGAATCGTTCCACTCAAATGCCATGGCGTTAAGGCGGGTATTGAAGAATTTGAAAAACTCGATATCAGCAAGGTGAACGAAGAACGCCACTGCGGCCAATGAGCAGAGCAGGGCTGTATTGAGAATGAGGGATACTCTTGACCTAAGGATGTCGACAAAGGGCAAAAGGCCAATTATAGCCAACGGCAGTGTAATGTAGCAGGCGATGGCAAAATCAAAGCGCAGACCGACGAGAAAGCTCTTGGCAACGGTCATTGCGGGGATCGCGGTCGTGCGATCGAACAGGGCGATCAGGGTAACGGCGCGCCAGATCTCGAAAAACGCCGCCAGCAGTGCGGCTACGGAGAGAAAGTAAACGGCGATGGGACTGACAAAGCGGTTCGTCGATTTCATTTGTGATTTCCGTCTGAATGCGCTGCGATATCTAAGGCAATTTTCGCACAGAGTCAACCGCGAATTGACTGGTGTCGATTGGTTTTGCAGTTAGCAGGTAGATCGCCAGCGAGAGCAACAATCCGGGGAAGATCGGTTCAATACCGAGCCAGTAGCCGGCGTCGGTCGTCATTGTTGTGCTTGCAAGCCAGAGTGCGGATGCCAGACCTGACGAGATCATCGAGATCATAACGGCACGAGGCGGCATCAAGCGATTGCCGAGAAATGTAGAGACCAGCGGGATCAGCAAAATGGGTGTACCGATTGAGCCGAAACTATACCACACTGAGACCACAGATTCGAAAAGAATGGCGGCGACGACAGTTAAGAGCGCGCCGCCTATTAGTGCAATCTTGGTGTAGTAATTCGCAAGTCGTTCTACTTTGCCGACCCAGCCGACCATCAGGTCCTTGCCGACGGTGGATGCGGCGATAAACAGATAAGAATCGGCAGTCGAAATGACTACCGAGAGCATCGCTACTGCAAACAAGCCCCAAAGGCCTGATGGCAGGACCGTCTCACCCAAAAGCGGGAACGAGGCGATGGGGTCAATGTTTGCGGGCAGAATTGCGCGGGCATAAAGGCCACAGGTGGTGGTCAGGAAGTCAAAGAAGAACCAGCAGCAGATCGATACGATGATGCCGCGACGGGCGGTCTTCTCGTCGCGAGCAGCATAGCAGTTTTGGAAGAACGACGGCTCGACTAAGGTGGCAAGGGCGATAACGTACCAGACCGCGATGAACCAGAAGGTGTTGCCCCCGGTCAGAGTGAAGTGCGATTCCGGGACGTTGGCGCGCAGGAATTCAGTTCCGCCTTTGGTGACAAATAACACAACGACCATGACAATGAAGCCGAGATACATAAAGATGAAGTGCCACTTGTCAGCACGAACGAGTGTGCGGAATCCACCGACAAAGGCATAAAAAGTGACGAGTACAGCACCGAGCGAAACACCGATCCACTTCGGCCAGCCGAAGAAAGATTCGCCAAGGACTCCGAGGATGAGAATGTAAGCAGTCGGTAAGGTCCAGAAGAAAATCACCAAGGCTCCGAGTCCAGCGACGTTGCGGCCATAGCATTGGCGGAGACGGTCAGGGATAGTCAGGAATTCGGTGCGCCGGGCTTTACGTGCGAGCAACAAGGCAAAGAGCAAGGCAGCGACATAATACGGCACGCCAAAGACCATCCAGTTAGAGAGACCATAACGGAAAGAGTACTCCCCTACTCCAAGGATTCCGCCATACCAGTTGCAGACCAAGGTTGCGACGAAGGCGGGCATTGTGAGTTTGCGACCATCGAGCATGTAATCAACGGCAGAGTCGCCGGCAGGCTTGCGTTTGGCCATGCCGAAGACAACGATACCGACGAGATAAGCGACAATAATCGCGAGGTCGAGAAAAGCCACTGACTACTGCAATTCCAACTTAAGAGTCGTGAAGATTGAGCGACCAGCAGCGGGGATGTATTCCGACCAATACTGATCAGGGATATCGGCGAAACGAGTAGCACCGCCGTAGCCGGACGACTCGTAGCTCTTGTCGAAGATATTGTCCAGACGCGCAGAAAATTCGAGTCGGCCGAGACTTGATATGCGGCCAAGATTAATCCCTGCTGATACTGACGAAATGAAGTAAGGTTCAATAGCCAAGTCTTGGGCATTGTTGTTTTCGACATAGATTCGACCAACAAAGCGTGCGCGATAGACGAATTGGAATCTCTTGGCGGTGTACTCCCCTATCAAGTTGCCGATGTAACTGGGAAATCCGGCGATGGTTTTGTTATCGTAACTGAATTGACGACTCTCGACGAAATCGTAGTCGCTGTCGTTGTCATACACCGTTTCCGTGACGGCGAATTTCTTGATGCGGTTGTAGTTGTAGGAAAAGTTGCCGGAGAGGCGAATCTTGTCGGTTAGACTGCTCGCTCCGGCAAGTTCGATTCCGGCATGAACGGAGCGGTCGACATTAGTGGTGATGGGTAAGCCCATCTCGTTGAGTCCGCCGTAAGGGACGATCTCGTTGGAGAACTCCATCCAAAACAGATTCGCGGTGCACGTGCGCTGCTGCGTACGGTAATTGATGCCGAGTTCGAAGTTGTGGACGCGTTCGGATTTGGCGGTCGGGTCGCCAAAGACGATGATTGAATCACCGGAACCGTTGCGTTCAATAGATTTGATGCTCAAAGACGGGAAGGAGTAGGGATCGCCGGCATCGTAGATTTCCCAGTCGGCAGGAACACGCGACGACAACGAGTAGCTCGCCAACAGGCTGATCTCATCATTGAGGCTGTAGGTCACGCCGACGCGCGGCGAAAGGAAGGTCCAATCGAGATCGTAGTCGTATCCGGTAAAGGCGCCCATGCGGGTTTGGTCGAGACTGAAGCGCTGGTGGCGCATCTGGAGACTGCCGGTCAAGTTGACGCGGTCGGTGAGTTGATAACTCTGGTTGGCGTAGAGAGAAGCGAAGTACTTGGTACCGAAGTACTCGTAGTAACGATGTCGCGGATCAATTGAATTAGTCACGCCCTCTGCCCAGACAACCTGCCCCCAGTGCTCCGATTCGAAATAATAAAATGATCCGCCGAGTGAAAGTGACCCGCGCGGTTGGGTGAACTCGAGGCGAGGGTTCCAGCCCCATTGATTCTTGGTGACGTGCTGTTGGCGAACCAGGTCTCCGGAAGTAATGACGCCGATAGAATCGCCGTCGCCATTGCGAACTACTGTAATCGGGATGGCGTAGTCGTAGAAGTCGCGGGCATCCTTGTACTGCTCGTAGAAACCGCTGCCGTGAATGTGAAAGAGCGTGTTTTGCAGGGTCGCGCGCTCGTTGAGTTTGATCGTGTTATGCAGTTCATAGTGCGGTTGATTGAAGTTATCGGTTTCGTTGTCGTAGGTCAGCGGATTGAAGCGGCGGTCGGCAGTGAGTTGGTCAGAGGAAATGCCGTAGTATGCGAGGTGCATTTTTATGGGGCCGCCGTAGAAATTGACGGTTGTTGTCATACGCGGATCAAGGCGCGAAAGGGAGAGATGATATGCCCAGCCATCGTACCAGGAGTTCTTACGGTAGCCGTCGGAGAGTTGGCGCGAATAGCGGCCGGAGAAGTTCCAGCGGCCATCGATCAGGCCTGATTGGTATTCGAGTGATTGTTTCTGCATATCGCCGACCCATTTGCCGTTGTCCCAAAATCCGCCGTAGCCGGTGGTGAGGGCGACGTTTCGCGGTTGTTCGATGGCGGCAGAAACGATGTTGACGGAACCGCCGAAGGCGGCATCACCATAAAGCGAACTGCCAATGCCGCGCTGGACCTGGATGTCTTTGACATTAGCTGCGAAGTCGGGGATATCGACGAAGTAGGTGGACTGATCTTCAGGGTCGTTGAGCGGGATGCCGTTGATATAGATCGAGACGCGTTTGTCATCGAAGCCGCGAATCTTGAGATAGCTGTAGCCAAGCCCCCCTCCGGCGTCGGAGTAGGCGTAGACGTTGGGGGTGGTTTCCAAGAGAAGCGGAAACTCGCCGATGGTGTAGTCGCGAGCAATCTCACGGCTGGTGAAGTCGGTAAACGCGACGGGCGACTTTCCAATTTCGGCGCGATCAGCGGTGACTGTGACGCCCTGTATTGGATAGACTGAAGGGGTGAGTTCGATCCACAGTGATGAATCGGAGGTGACGCTGATCATCTGTGGCTTGAAACTGATATGCCTGAAGGTGAGCCGGCGCGGTTGCGACAAGTCGAGATCGAGACGGAATGTGCCATCAGAAGCCGATGCGACCCCGGCCGAGGAAGTTTCCACGGTGATGGCGACATCGGGGATGGGATGGGCCTGATCGTCAACTACGACGCCGGTGACGATTGCGGCAAGGGCACAGAGCGGGTTTAGTATTGCCAGTGCAACGAGCAGAACTAAAGCGAATTTCATTCTAACGCCTTTCCATGGTCTTAAAACAAAAATGCCGCCTGAACTCAAGAGAGAATGGCAGCAACGGAAATGGCGATTATTTGAAGATGTCGCTACCGTTTCCCTACGCCGGTATTATCCGGATCAGGTTTTGGGGGTATAATCTCAGACGACCTCTCGGACGCCACTCCCAACGGCTATGTCTGGATATGATACGGATGGCGGGGGCGGATGCAAGGGGAAATTTTTTGCTGTCACCTGCCTCTCGATCACTCGCCCTCACCCCTGCCCCTCTGCCAAAATGGGAGAGGGGAAAGATTCGCTTTTGGCGAAATGTAAGGAGCACCGAGCTCTGACCTACTGGGTTGATTGATTCCAACATTCACCAAACGCGAGATTTCGTTTGGCACAAGTTCCGCCGGGATGACGCTGTTCTGCCGGGTGATATTCACAGTTTCGAAGTGACTTGTTTGTGAAAAGAATCACTTGCTTTTTAAGGAGGATTTTACTACCTATTCAGTTAAGTTTTGGAGTGCTTTGGTTAGTTATTGGCTGTTCTATCCAGATAGGTGAGTACAATGGTTAAGATTAAGGCATTTCAGGGTTTGCGGCCACAGGCAGAATTTGCCGAGAAGTTATCATCTCCCCCCTACGATGTATTGTCTTCCGAGGAAGCCCGCATTATGGCTGACGGGAATAGCATATCGTTTCTGCGGGTCACGAAACCCGAAATAACCTACTCAACAGGATCGGAGCCAAGCGGCATCGATCTTTACGAACGCGCGAGAGTTAATCTTCAAGCGCTGATTGACAACGGAACGATGGCGCAGGACAAGACGCCCTGCATCTATATCTATCGCCTGACCTGGCGGGATGTCGACCAGACCGGATTCATGTTGTTGTCGAGCGTCGATGATTACCTGTTGGGGCGAATCAAACGTCACGAGTTCACGCGGCCCGACAAGGAAGCTGACCGCACCAAACTCAATGATGTGACAAACGCGCAGACGGGACCGGTGTTTTTGTTCTATGCTGAAAGCCATTCTCTCGATGCGATTTTGGCTGAAGAGTGCGCCAAGGTTCCCGCCTATGATTTTGTTGCGGCAGACGTGAGGAATCGGTTCTGGGTGGTGAATGATCCGGAGCGGGTTACTCACATCAAGGTCGGATTCGCCGGATTGGGCGCGACTTACATTGCCGACGGGCATCATCGGTGCGCAGCCGCGGCAAATGTGTGCAAACAGCGGCGCGCGCATAATCCCCAATACACCGGCGAAGAGGCGGATTCTTACTTCCTTTCAGTCGTGTTTCCGGAAAGTCAACTGAAGATTCTTCCCTACAATCGGGTTGTGACGGACCTGCTGGGCTTGGAGCCGAGGGACTTCATTGCAAAAGTAAAAGAGCGGTTCGTCGTCGAGGAGATGCCAGAAGGCAAGACGGTTGAACCGGAGATCGATCGGGTGATTGGGATGTATCTTGAAAAGAAATGGTATAAGCTCACTCCCCTGCCGAATAGCTACAATCAATTCGACCCGATCGAATCGCTTGATATCAGCGTCCTGTCAAGGAATCTGCTCGAACCGGTGCTGGGAATAACCAAGCCGCGCACCGATAAGCGAATTGACTTTGTCGGTGGAATTCGCGGGACAAAGGAATTGATGAAATTGGTTAACTCCGGCAAATTCAAGGTTGCTTTTGCAGTGCCGCCGGTATCGTTGAAGGCTCTGCGTTCTGTCGCCGATTCGGGGGGCGTGATGCCGCCGAAGTCGACTTGGTTTGAGCCCAAGTTGCGCGACGGCATGGCAGTATACATTCTTAACTCATGAGTATGGACCCAATTCCATAAAGGAACGTGTGAAATGAAGATTCTATTGTCGGATGCCTTTGATCCGTCACTTCCCGACTTGCTGCGGAAGTACGGCGAAGTCACTTCGAATAAGGATGATGCCGCGGAGGCGGATGTCATTCTTGTGCGCTCGAAAACGAAATGCACAAAGGACTATATTGACCAAGCCAAGAAGGTACGTTTGATCATTCGCGGCGGTGTCGGGCTGGACAATATCGATGTCAAGTATGCCAAGGAGAAGGGCATCGAAGTCCACAACACCGCGGATGCTTCCAGTATTGCGGTTGCGGAATTGGCGTTCGCGATGATGATCGCTGTGCCGAACCGCCTGGTCGAAGCGGACATTTCGATGAAAGAAGGCAAGTGGCTGAAGAAGGAACTAAAGCGCACCGAGTTGTTTGGCAAGACTCTGGGAGTTATCGGTTGCGGCAAGATCGGCACCGAGGTCGCCAAACGGGCGCAGGCGTTCGGGATGAACATCATCGGCTACGATCCGACGGTTGACGTGCATGATATTGTCACGATCAAGGTGACAATAGATGAGGTCTACCGCGATGCGGATTACCTGACGCTGCACACGCCGCTCACCGAGAAGACGCTCGGAATGATCAACAAAGAGACGATCGCCAAGATGAAGGATGGCGTGGTGATCATCAACACGGGCCGCGGGAAGTGTGTGATAGAGCAAGACGCGGTTGACGCGCTCAATTCCGGCAAGATAGCGTTCTACTGCAACGATGTGTGGTATTCCGATCCGCCGGAAAGCACGCCTTTTCTCAAAGCCAAGAACACACTATTGACCCCACATATTGGGGCATCGACGAACGAGAACCTGCTGCGTATCGGCAAGGCAGTTGACCGCATCATTGGCAAGTTTGTCGGCAACTATAATCAGAGAATCATCTGAAAAGGATAAACAATGAAACGCGTATATAATTTCAATCCCGGACCCTCGGCCCTGCCGCTTGAAGCCTTGAAGACAGCGCAGGAGGAGATGTTGGATTACAAGGGCACCGGCATGTCGGTACTTGAGATGAGTCACCGCAGTAAAGACTTCGAGGCAATTTTAGCCGAGGCGAAGGCGCTGATCAAGAAGCATCTGCAATTGCCGGATGGGTTTCAGATACTCTTTCTCGGCGGCGGCGCTTCCATGCAATTCGCAATGCTGCCAATGAACTTTCTCGCGCAGGGTCAGTGCGCTGACTATATCATCACGGGCTCGTGGTCGCAAAAGGCAGCTGCCGAAGCCAAGTTGTTCGGCACGGTGAATACTGCGGCCAGTTCGAGCGAGGCGAATTTCAGCTATATTCCGACGCCCGACCAAATCAAGTTCGATCCAACAGCGCAGTATGTTCATATCACGACGAACAATACGATCTTCGGCTCCCAGTGGAGTTATCTTCCGGACACGGGAAAAGTACCGTTGGTGCTGGATATGTCCTCGGATATTCTCTCGCGACGGGTGGATGTTTCGAAGACGTCTTTCATTTATGCGGGTGCGCAGAAGAATCTTGGTCCAGCCGGTGTGACGCTGGTGATTATCCGGGATGACTTAGCTGCCAAACAAAAGCAGGGATTGCCGAAGATTCTTAGCTATTCGACGTACATTAAAGAAGACTCGCTGTACAACACACCGCCAGTGTATCCGATCTACATCACGATGTTGACGATGCGCTGGATTGATTCAATCGGCGGTATGGCGGAAGTTGAAAAACGCAACAGCCGCAAGAAAGAACTGATTTACGGCGCGATCGATCATTCCGACGGATATTACAGGGGCACGGTTCGCCCGGACAGCCGTTCGGGCATGAATGTGACGATTCGCATGGCGAGTGAAGAACTTGAAGCCAAATTCATCGCCGAGGCGAAGTCAGCAGGATTCATTGGACTTAAAGGACATCGCTCGGTTGGCGGTCTGCGGGCATCCACCTATAATGCGGTTCCGGTTGAGGCGGTGGAGAAGCTGGTTGAATTCATGAAGGAGTTCAAGAAGAAGAACTAAGCGTCTCGATATATCTTGAAGTTACGACGGGTGCGCGAGTGCGCGCCCGTTTTTGTTTTTCGCTCTCCCCCTCTATTACCGGGAGACAATGTTCGTCTGAAATCAATGGCACATGAATAAGGCAGGTCTACAAGGAGACCTGCCTTACGAGGTTACCAATTGCCCGGCTTTATGCACTTACGACGTTGGGCTTGCTGGCTAACTCGGCGGCTTTGGCGAGGCCAGCATCGAGCGCAGCAATCAAGTCTTCGGGGTCCTCCAGACCTACCGAGATACGCACTAATCCGTCGGTGATGCCGATTTTCTGGCGGGTTGTGGCAGCTATACCGGCGTGGGTCATCGAAGCGGGATGTTGGATCAATGAATCGACCGAACCAAGGCTGACGGCGAGCGTGAAAATCCTGATGTTGTCCATGAGGCGACGGGCGACTTCATAGCCGTCCTTCATTTCAAATGCAAGAACCCCGCCGTAGCCGGACATTTGTGATTTGGCAAGTTTGTGTTGTGGATGACTGGCGAGACCTGGATAGAACACGCGCTGTATCATAGGATGCTTCTCGAGATACTCGGCGACCTTCATCGCGTTGGTACAATGGCGGTCGACGCGCAAGGAGAGAGTTTTTAAGCCGAGATAGATCAGCCAACTGTCGAAGGGTGATGGACAACTGCCGACGTCCTTCATGATGCCATAGAGTTTGTCCTTGAATTCCGGATGATTAGTTACCACTGCCCCGCCGATGACGTGACCGTGGCCGGAAATGTACTTGGTTGTCGAGTGCATGACGACATCGGCGCCGAGTTCAAGCGGACGCTGGAGGTACGGTGTCGCATAGGTATTATCAACAATGATCAGGCAGTCGGGATTGACTTCCTTGGCAATGCGGGAGATCCCGCGAATATCGGTGATCGACATAGTTGGATTAGTTGGCGTTTCGAAGTAAACGCCTTTGGCTTTGGGATTGGCATGCATTACGACGCGAAATCTGTCCAAGTCGGATGTGTCGACGCTAACCGACTTGACGCCGAACTTCGGCAGGACGTGTTCGAACAGGCTATCGGAGCAACCGTAAACTACGTCGCCGCGAATCAGTGTGTCGCCCTGATTTAGCAAGGCGAGGGCGATACCAGAGACGGCTGCCATTCCAGAGGTAAATAACAGTGAAGAAATCCTGACATTATCTGGATCGGCAAGTTTGGCGCCGGACCCCTCGAGGGCATTAAGTTTTGCTTCGGCGGTCAACGTCGTTGGGTTTCCCAAACGGGTATAGATAAAGCCGCTGTCTTCGGAAGCGAAGAGCTTCTTTCCCTGTTCGGCGTTGTCGAACACGAAAGTTGAAGTCTGGTAGATCGGGACGGTGTGAGCGTTCGAGTGATGTCCGGCGATATGTTCGCCAGCGTGAAGTGCTCGAGTGGCAAAACCGTGCTTGAGATAAAAGGCTTCCACGGCATTTTCATTGAACGAATCTTCCATTGAGGACTCCTACAAGGGATTAGAGACAAGTATCATCGATTATAATATAGGCAAATAGGGCGAAATTACCAGAGGGAAAAGGGTCAGTTGTCCGTTGAGTATGTCAGATAATCTCGGGTCGGTCGGATAGTTCGTTGGTATCGTCGGACAGACGGGGAAAGTGCTCGGCAAGTTTGGCGCCAATTTCACGAACGGCATTGATGATGCCTTCGCTGTGGCGATCGGTCTCGATTGCCTGTTGGATGATTGATTGCGGGTGATCCCAATAGGCGGCGTCGACCTTGGCGGCGATTTGCTTGTCGGCGATTATAACAGCTGATTTTTCAGCGATGGAGACGAAGATGAGTACGCCGGTGCTGTTCCGGGTAGGCGTCAGGGTCGAGAAGAGCTTGAGGGCGCGTTCCCAGACGACGCGGCGACGACGCGTTGGATTGCAGAGAATCCCGCCGAGGCCAAAGAATCCAGCCACGAAGCCAACCACCGTCCAGAGCGTGGCCTGGGTGAAGTCGTAGTAGACTCCCCAGTTCTGGTCGCGGGTAAACCACAGCGATATCGCCATCGCGAGCAGCGACGTCAGCGAAGCCGCAACGAGTCGATCGAGCAGCCAGTTATGCGAACGAGCAGTCAGGCGAATGACGATTTCGCCGGACGTGCGCGACTCGCAATCAGCAACCGCATTCTTGATGGCCTCAAAGTCGGCCTCGGAAAAATATCTGTTTACATCACTGGGCATAGTTACCTCTTACCAGCCACCGGAAGCACCGCCACCGCCTGATGAGCCGCCGCCGAATGAGAATCCGCCACCGCCGCCACCACCGGATGAGCCGCCACCAAATCCACCCAGGCCGCCGAAACCGCCACCAGTACCCCAACCGCCACGACCACCGAATGAACTGACGCCGCGTACGGCGTCCACGATCTTCCCGATGATGATCATGAGAATGATAATGATAAAGATTATGATGCCGAACGGAATCTGCGTTTTCTTGCCGCTATCTTGCGGTGCTGTGTATTCTCCACCTATTGCGGTGATTATGCCATCAACAACGGCATCAACACCACCGCTCCAATCGCGGCTGCGGAAATGGTCCGCCATCGGAGAGTTTCTCCCAACGATACGGCCGGATTCGGCATCGGTAAGATCGCCTTCGAGACCGTATCCCACTTCAATACGGGTTTTCTTTTCTTGCAGAGCCAGCAGGAAGAGTACGCCGTTGTCCTGGGCGCCTTTGCCGACACCCCATTTATTAAACACCTTGTGGGCGTAATCTTCGAGCGCTTCGTCCCCAAGCGTGGGGATAAGCAGGACGGCGATTTCGTGTCCGGATTGAGTGCGATAGTCGAGAAGCTTCTGATTCAATGCACGGAGTTCATCGGCACTCAACAGGTCAGCGAGATCGGTCGCAGGCGATGAGTAGAGCGGGACGTCGAGTCCATAAAGACTCGACGTCAAAATCAGTAGAACCAACGCAAAAGCGGCGAATAGTTTGCGCATGCTACTTGTTCTGGAAGAGATCCTTCACATTAGGTGCGCTCTGCGCTTCGGCACTCGCGGCAAAGAACTGCTTTTCGTACGGGAAGCCGAAGATTGCGCCGGCGATCATGGCGCCAATGCCTTTCTGCCTGAAGGTGTTGTAGTCGCGCACGACTTCGTTGAAGACGCGGCGCTCTTGCGCGATGCGGTTTTCGGTACCTTCGAGCTGATTGAGCAGATCGGTATACAGGGCTTCGCCCTTAATATCGGGATATTGCTCGACAACGACGTTGATATAGGAACCAAGTTGTCTCGAAAGTTGATTCGATAACGAGTCGAGCAGCATCGGGTTGGCCTGCTTGAGGGCGCCCTCGGCAGCTCCCTTCAGATCAAGCACGCGTTGGCGCATGCCGATGACCTCGGTCAATGTTTCCTTCTGACGACTCATGAAGTTGTCAACACTGGCGACAAGATTGGGGACCAAGTCGAAACGGCGTTGGTAGACGTTTTGTACCTGCGACCATTTTTCGTCGACTGCCTGGGTACGATCGATCAAACCGCCGCGATTGCTCCAAACCCAGCCACCCACGGCGAGTACGATTAAGAGCAGGACGACGATGACTATTCCAAATACTTTCATTTCTCTTTCTTCCCTCCTGAAAAATGTTCAGACTTTGGAAATGAATCGCAATCGTATACGATGCGCAACGGAAAATGTTGCGTTTGTGGCGGTGTGCAAACCAGCGAGTTGGTCAGCGGGAGAGTTTTTCTTTCAGATTTTTGTTTTGCGGATCGAAGGCGAGTGCGGTTTGCCAGGCGTCGCGGGCGTTTTCGAAGTCTCCGAGCGCGTACTGGATGTCGCCGAGATGTTCGATTACGACCGGATCATTGTTAGTTTTGGTAACGGCCTTTTGAATCTGGATCAGAGCTTCCTGGTATCGCTGCATTTTGTAGAGAACCCAAGCGTAGCTGTCGAGATACGCACCATTGTCAGGTTCGGCTTTGAGTGCGCGTTCGATCATGTCGAGCGCTTCGGGAAGGCGTTCGCCGCGCTCGGCGAGCATATAGCCGAGATAATTCAGCGTGGGATGGTGATTGGGATTGATCGAGAGAAGTAGTTCAAACGACTCTATCGATTTCGGATAGTCTTTCAGTTTCTCGTATTCCGCGCCAACTTGAAACAAGGCACGGATAGTATCACCACCGTCGGCGATGGCGTTCTTCAAGACGGTAATTGCCGAGTCCGACATCTCTTTTTGCGAGAGAATTTGCGCAAGATAGAATTGAATATTGTCCCGATCGGTTACAACGTGGCGGCCGGCGAGCTCAAGGATGTCTTCGGCCTTATCGAGGTCTTTCTTCTGTTGGTAGACATAAGCCAGGTTTGTCCAGCCATCGGGAACAGTAGAATCGGCGGCGATTAGTCGGTCGAAGTACCCTTTGGCGCTATCAAAGCGAGAACTGTCAACCTCCATCCTACCGAGGTAGAAGAGGGCATAACGGTTCTCGGGATCAAAGCGAAGGGTTTTCTGAAAGACTCCCGCCGCTTGCTCGCGAAGCCGGGCTCGCATCAGAACTGCGCCGATGCGCTCGTAAACGATCAGGTCGGTGCCGGATACGTCGCCAAGCGAGATCAACTTATCTGCATAGACCTTGACAGAGTCGAGGTCTTCCTCGGCATTGTATGTTTCGATCAATTGTGCAAGCAGGCGCGCGTCATTGGGATGAACTGCAACCGCTTTTCGGAGAACATCTTTGGATTCGCTTTTATGGCCGGCGGAGTATAGATAAACGGCATGACGGGCGAAGAGAGACGGATCGCTCTGATTGAGACGGAGGGCATGCTCAATGAAGACCGCTGCCGAGTCGAATTGCTGGAAATTGGCGTACATTTCGGCGATTTGGGCAAACAGCTCCCAATTTCCGGAGCCTTGCGCGGCGATGCGAAAATACTTGGCTCCTTCATCAATGCGGTTGCCCTGGACGGCATAGACACCGAGTTGATAGTTGGTATTGACGTTGGTCGAGTCGGTGGCCCAAGCGCGACGGAATGACTCCTCGGCTTCGGTGTCCTGACCCTGCGCACGAAACGCTTCACCCAGCAACTGATAAATCGCGGCATCTTTGTCCGAGATGGGCAAGAGCGCATCGATAGCAAGCGCGGGGCGACTAAGGTTCAGATAGAGGGTGCCGAGTGAAAGCCGGATGTCGTAGGAAAGCGGCTCATAGGAGAGCGCAAGTTCGTATTCTTTGATGGCGCCGGTGTATTCGCCTTCCTGTTCATAGATCACGGCATTGGTGAAGTGGTGATACGCCTCCGGATGCATTTCACTGCGCGGCGGCGGCTGTAGTTGCGCGGTCAAGGAGTCGATCTTTTGATTCTTGGCAGCGCAGCCGACGATCATAGCGGCCAAGCCCAGGCAGATAATCATTATTGCGTGAATACGAACTCGCAAGCGAACTACTTCCTCTCTACCGTGCCTTTAACTTTATAAAATCCGCGCTTACCGATCTTAAGCAGGTATTCGCGTTCTACTTCCAACTCGGTGTTCTGATCCTGTAATTTCTCTCCGTCGACTGACATCCCACCCTGTTTTATCAAGCGGACAACTTCACCGGTACCGGACATCAACTGCAGATGCACGAGCAATTTCGGCAACCAGATTTTCGGTTCAGTCCAACTATATGTCAGAACCGGAATCTCGTCCGGCAGACCTTTCTGTGCGAAGATGTTTTCGAACTCGGTCTGCGCGTGTTCGCCGGTTGCGACGTCATAGTACATACGTACGATGGTGCGCCCTAGTTCCTTCTTGTACAGGACCGGATTTTCGCCGCCGGCGATGGCCCGCTCAATGGTCGCAATCTGGTCTGATGAGTAGTCGGTGGCGAGCCGGAAATAGGGTATGATCAATTTGTCGGGAATCGACATGATCTTGCCAAACATATCCTTAGGGGCATCGGTCACACCGATGTAATTGCCAAGCGACTTGCTCATTTTTTGGATTCCGTCAGTGCCTTCCAGTAACGGTAACGTCAGCGCCACCTGTGGTTCGACACCGTAAGCTTCCTGAATCTGGCGGCCAGTGAGGAGATTGAATTTCTGTTCGGTGCCACCAAGTTCGACGTCGGCCTTAATCGCGACCGAGTCGTAGGCCTGCATCAGCGGATAGAACAGCTCATGCACGGAGATTGGTGCTTCGGCTTTCCAGCGTTTCGTGAAGTCTTCGCGTTCCATGATTCGCGCCAGTGTGATCTTCCCAGCCAGCCGAAGAATGTCGGAGAAGGCCATTTTGGAGAGCCACTCGCCGTTGTGGCGAACCTCGACGTGCGCCGGATCAAGGATGCGGAAAAATTGGTCGAGATAGGTCTTGGCGTTGGCGTCGATGTCGGCTTCGGAAAGTTGCGGCCGGGTCGCCGAACGACCGGAAGGGTCGCCGATGCGGGCGGTATAATCGCCGACGATGATGACGACATGGTGTCCGAGATCGGAGAACTGCTTGAGTTTACGCATGCCGACGGTATGGCCGAGATGGATGTCAGGAGCGGTCGGGTCGAAGCCTTGTTTGATGATTAGCGGCTTGCCGGTTTTGATAGATTTCTCGAGCTTCTTCTCGAGTTCTCCGTCGGGCAGTATTTCCACCGTGTTTTCACGGATGATTTTCATTTGATCGGCGACAGACTTCATTGGATCTCCAAAAGGACAATAATCAATTCATCGACCGGCCAGACGAGACAATTTAGCCGGAAAGTACTGACTATACGCGATTGGAGCGTCTGCGACAATGGGATAATTTCAGGTCGAGGGTGCCCACGAAATGTTTCATTCGGCGGACGGTTCCTTCGAATCAATGCCGGGCGCCTGCGGCTTTACATAGTCGAAGTTGGCCCAAAGATGAAATCTTTGAGATAGCGGTTTTCGACGGCGACGGCGCTGGACTCTTCGCGAACAATGTCTCCGATTGAAATGATTCCGGAGAGCTTACCCTGGTCGATCACCGGCAAGTGGCGGATGCGATTCTCCGTGAACAGCGATTTGAGATGATCGAGCGGATCATAAGGCAGCGCAATGATCAGGTCGCGGGTCATCACGGACCGGACAGGCAGTTCCATGATGCGGCCTTCGTGCTCGTAAGTTAGCCGAAAGATGTCGCGTTCGGTGATGATGCCGACGACTTCATCATCCTGACCAATAACGATCAGGGAACTAACGCCGTGGCGAATCAAAAGTGCCATTGCCTCACGAATCGAGGCAGAAGGGGAAACGGTGTAAACCGTATGGCCCTTGCGGTTGAGAATGGTTCGCGCGTCCATAGTCTCACCTCTGCAGTTTGGAAAAGGCCGGTTTTAGCCAGTCACACTTCGGCGACTGAATGGATTTAATAAGTCAATTCTTAGCCAATAGCAGCCCCTGTATATGATAAGGATCGGACTGCAAAAATGATTGAAATTTCTCGCATTTTACCGTCGGAATTAGATTAGATTCGCTTCTCCTATGATGTATCTGGGTGAACTTCTCGCACTTGCAACGGCCGTATTCTGGGCTTTCGGCAGCATTCTGTTTGGCTATGCCGGACGCCGGGTTGGGGCGTTTACGGTAAATGCGGTTAGAATCCCGATAGCCACGACGGTACTTTTGGGACTGACAATTATCGTTCAACAAGAGTTTTTTTCGTCTTCGACAACCGGGCCGCAGTTTGGATGGCTGGCGTTAAGTGCCTTTTTGGGATTGGTAGTTGGAGACGGTTGTCACTTTCGTGCGCTGGTCATTCTCGGGCCAAGGATAGCGTCGCTTTTGGCGGCGTCGACGCCGATATTCGCGGTGCTGCTCTCCTGGGTGATCCTTGACCAGAGCTTGAGCTGGGTTCACTTGGTTGGAATAACGATTGTGTTGTCGGGACTGGGTTGGGTAACGCTTGAGCGGAATGCCAAGACCTTTGGCGAAGAAAAGGGCGGGTCGAAAGTCTGGGGTTACACGCTGGCAGGGATAGGCGCGATGGGACAGGCAACTGGATTGATTGCTGCCAAGATCGGAATGAAGGATAATCTGACGCCATTGAGCGCATCGATGATACGAATGGTGTCGGCGGCAGTGATGATTTGGATCATTGCGGCGGGACAAGGCAAAGTGCGTGAGACGATTACCGGATTGCGGGACCGCAAGGCGCGACTGGCAATGGTGGCGGCGGCTTTCATCGGCCCGGTGTTTGGAATCTGGATGTCGCTGATTTCGATTAAGCTGACCAAGGTCGGGATCGCAGCCACGTTGATGTCGACCACGCCACTGTGGATCATCCCGCTCGTGATGATCATCCACGGAGAGCGGCCAAGTCCGCGCGCGATTATCGGGACGATCATCACGGTTGGCGGCGTGGCGCTGTTGTTTCTACCAGATGTATAGGCAGGCAGTCATTGACAAAGGGAGTACACGATTAGTATTATAGAGTTATCGGGCCTTTTAATTCGATAAAGATGGTCTCTACATACTTGGAGTAACGAAATGAACCTCCCCACTTCCCTCTTTAGCGGCGATCAGATCATTTGGCTTGCGGGTTTGTGCGCGATAGCGATACCGCTGGCGACTTTGCGCGCAGGTTCACCCGCATTGGACAAGATCAAATCAGGCGATAAGAAGTTTGATGAGCGTGCCTTGGCAGAAGCTGCGCAAGCTTATCAAGAGGCGTTTGATTTGGCGGTGGATGACACTTCTACGCAAATCGAGGCGCTGTCTCAACTGTCGCGTTGTCGGCTGACGCAGAATGATTTCGAAGGCGCGAAATCGTGGCTGGCGAAGGCGGATGCGATTGCATCGGACAGGCATCCCGGCGGATGGTCCAGGTACCTTGGCGTTAAGGGCAGGTTGGAATGGCGCGAGGGCAGGAATGAAGCGGCGACCGGAATATTCAAGCAAATGTATGAATACTCGAAGAAGCATGACATGGCGGAAAGATATCTGGATGCGGCGAGAATGATCGCCATAACGGGAACGCCGAGAGAACAGATCGAATGGGGAACGCTCGGAGTTAGGGAAGCGGAAGCTACGGGGCATCTTGATATGTTACCGTCAATGTGCAACAATCTGGCGTCGACCTTTGCCGATCAGAAGGACTATGAGAAAGCCTACGAGCTGTATGTAAAGGCGCGTGAGTATCATTGGCGGTTTTCGGGAGAAACGGGAAAATTGTACGCAGATTATCAGGTCGGGTGGATCTTGACGATGCTGAAGCGTTACGATGAAGCCATGACTTGGTTGCGGCCTTCGCTGGCGTGGGCGGAGCGACTGGGCAATGAAGATGTGCAGGCGCAGGCGTGTTTTGATATGGGAGAGATTCTTGCAGCGAAGGACGACAAACGCGGCGCGATTGCTTTGTTCAAACGCGCTCTTAGTCACTACAAGAATGAGGGCTACATGCAGTCGGCGCCGGAGATTATTGAGAAGGTTGAAAAGCGGATTGCGGAGTTGGGGGAGTAGGGCTTTGTCGGATTGAGGCCCCGTGGGCACGGCAAGCCGTGCCCCAACGCGAATCGATGGTTTGCGGGCAGACGAGGACGTCTGCCCGGCACAGATATTGAATTCGTTGAGACCTACTCTAGGTGGTCGATTTCTTGACTGATTTTAATAGAGTCATGAACGCGTCGCGCGCTTTGTCGGCGTTGGCTTTGGGGCCGGTCAACTTGAAAAAGACATTACCCTGCGGCGCGGGGGCAATGCCCGCCAAGAGAATATAGTCGGGGCGTTCTTCCTGAGTCTGCATCATCGGTCCGGCGGAGAACATATACGTTCCGCCGACTTCCACAGTGGCGATTTCGCAACAGTCTGAAGTTACGGTACCACGCTGGGCTTTGGCGTTGGAGTCGGAGCCATCGGGTTGTTTAACTTGATTGATCCAGCGGCTGATATTGGCGTCGGTAGCGCCTCCCTGCCCTTGACCAAAGTAGTAGACGACGCATTCGGCTTTGGGATCGGCCGGATCGATTAAGTAAGTCGCCACGCGCATCGGTTTCTCGCCGGCGGCAGCCCATCCAGCCGGAACGGTCCAATCGATTCCGGCGACAGTCGTTACGGCAACGCCACCGTGCGGATTAGTCTGCATTTGGCCGGCGGGTTGCTGAGCTTGTTGAGTAGCCGGTTGCTGGTTGCCCTGGGTCTGTGGGGGTGTTTTTTCGCCGGAAGAACAGGCAGTTAAGAACAATGCGACACCGGTCGCGATGACGGTTTTTGTGAGATTGATATTCATGATATGTTCGGGACTCCTTTCCAAAGTCGATTTTGGCAATGATACGATAATGGAGTAGTTTAGGGCAAGAAAAAGGTCGAGAAATCCAGTGACCGTGTCCGAACTACAGCGGGATATTGCCGTGCTTTTTGGGCGGATTGCTGTCGCGTTTGGTTGAGAGCATTCCGAGTGCGCGAATCAGGCGCGGCCGCGTTTGCGATGGTTCGATGATGTCGTCGATGTAGCCACGTTCAGCGGCCTTGTAGGGGTTCGCGAATTTCTCGGTGTACTCGGCGACTTTTTCATCGAGGGCCTTTTGCGGATCGGGGGCGGCATCAATCTCCTTCTTGAAGATGATCTCTACTGCGCCTTTAGGTCCCATGACGGCGATTTCCGCCGAGGGCCAGGCGTAGTTCATGTCGCCGCGCACGTGCTTGGAGTTCATGACATCGTAGGCGCCGCCATAGGCTTTGCGTGTGATGACGGTAATCTTGGGGACGGTGGCTTCGCAATAAGCATACAGAAGTTTGGCGCCGTGTTTGATGATGCCACCGTGCTCCTGCGCAGTTCCGGGAAGGAATCCGGGGACATCCTCAAAGGTGATAATCGGAATATTGAACGAGTCGCAGAAACGAATGAAGCGTGCACCCTTGATCGAGGAATCGACGTCGAGGACACCGGCAAGGTGAGCAGGTTGGTTACCGACAATTCCGATTGAATGTCCGCCAAGGCGGGCAAATCCGACCGTGATGTTGGGCGCATAGTCGGCATGGATCTCGAAGTACTCGCCGTCGTCGACAATCAGCTTGATGACCTCGATCATATCGTACGGTTTGTTCGGTGTATCGGGGATGATGTGATTGAGCTTGTCTTCGATACGATCATAAGGATCAGTCGCGGTGATGTGCGGCGGATCGTCGAGATTGTTCTGTGGGATGAACGAAACCAACTTGCGAATCTTGAAGATTGCCTCGGCTTCCGAGTCACAGGCGAAATGTGCTACACCGGACTTTGATGCGTGCGTGTCGGCTCCGCCGAGGTCTTCCATAGTGACATCTTCGTGAGTGACAGTCTTGACGACATTGGGTCCGGTAACGAACATGTATGAAGTTTTGCGCACCATGAAGACAAAGTCGGTGATAGCCGGAGAGTAAACGGCACCGCCCGCACACGGACCGAGAATCGCAGAAATCTGCGGCACCACTCCCGAGGCAAGCGTATTGAGCAGGAAGATGTCGGCATAACCGCCGAGCGAGACGACGCCTTCCTGGATGCGCGCACCGCCGGAATCGTTGAGGCCGATAATCGGCGCGCCCATCTTCATGGCGGCTTTCATCACTTTGCAGATCTTCTCCGCGTGGGCTTCGGAGAGCGAACCGCCGAAGACCGTAAAGTCCTGACTGAAGACGAAGACGACACGGTTGTCGATCAGGCCGCAGCCGGTGACAACGCCATCGCCGGGGATGATCTGTTTGTCGAGTCCAAAATCGGAAGAGCGATGAGTGACAAACATGTCGAATTCTTCGAATGATCCCGGGTCAAGTAAGAGCTCGAGGCGTTCGCGCGCGGTCAGTTTGCCCTTTTTGTGCTGGGCGGCAATTTTGTCGGCACCGCCGCCGAGTTTGGCTTGTTCTTGTTTTTGCTTCAGAAGTCGCAGTTTGTCTTCGATGGACATTAACGGAATCTCCGGTAGTTAAGAATCACTCTCACCCTACATCACCTTTTCGCAAGTGTATTTCAAGCCGTCGTAATTGAGTCGGGCAACCTTGCACTCGATGTCGTGATCCATGGCGATCAGCCAGCCGCCCTCGAACGCTTTCGGCAGTGTTTCGCGTTTGCAGCGCTGTGTCTCAAGCGGGAAGAGGTCGGTTGCTGAAACATAAGGAACTTTCAAGTGATGGCAACTGGGAAAATTGTCAGCATAGTAGATTAACTTCTGCCCCAGTGATTCGATGTGAACGCCTAGTTGACCGCGCGTGTGCCCGCCGATACGGACGACATTGACGCCATCGCATATTTTACTCTGCTCCGAATTCACCAATTCGAGTTTCCCAGCCTGCTCAATCGCTTTCAGCCGTTCGGGAAAGTAGACGCCGGTAGTGCGTTCGTCGGGCTGGGAGGCATCTTCCCATTCGAATTGATGGGTGATATGCCGGGCGTTGGGAAAGCACAACTCGGTTCTGCCATCGATACTTCGCACTGAACCACCGGCGTGATCCCAGTGGAGATGGGACAAAATGACAGTATCGATATCCTCCGGTGTAAGTCCGGCCTCTGCAAGGCCTGCCTTCATTGCCGATGGTTGTGATGTTCCATACAGCTTGCGCTGGCGATCCTTGAGGAAGTCTCCGAGTCCGGCATCAAAGATGATGTTGTGACCATTGCCGCGTACTACGAAGACGTTGACATCAAATGGAATCAGGTTGTCGGCGTCGGCTTGCTGGTGTTTGCTCCAGATTGACTTGGGAATTATACCGTAGACAGAGCCGGCATCAAGATAGATGCGATTTTCGACGATGCAATGGATCTGGAAGTTGCCAACGGGGAGCATAGTCATTGCCATACCGGACGAAACCCTCTCCCCTACCCCTCTCCCGGAATGGGAGAGGGGAACGGAAAAGTCGTTTTTTATCCGCGGAGGAGGTTGCCGGCGATGACGAGACGCTGGACTTCCGAAGTACCTTCGTAAATCTCGCAGACGCGCTGATCGCGATAGAGTTTCTCGATAATGGAGAATTCGCCGATGTAGCCGTAACCGCCGTGAATCTGCATCGTTTTCTGTACGCAGAAATTGGCAGCTTCGGAGGCGAACAACTTGGCTTGTGCGGCTTCCATTCCGAATTTCTCGCCCTTGTCCTGCAGTTGAGCGGCTTTGTAGGTGAGGAGACGGGCGGCTTCGGTCTTGGTGCTCATGTCGGCAATCATCCACTGGATCGCCTGGAGCTTGGCGATTGGGGCACCGAAGGCGATGCGCTGTTTGGCGTACTTGACAGCTTCATCGAGTGCACGCTGGGCGATACCAGTCGATTGGGCGGCAATGCCGATGCGGGCACCGTCGAGAGTGCTCATTGCATAGCGGAAGCCTTTGCCGACTTCGCCAAGCAGATTTGTTCTCGGAACACGGACATTGGTGTACCAGAGTCTGCCGGTGGTGGCATACTTCATACCCATTTTGAACTTCAAGCATTCTTTGCGCAAGCCCGGGGCATCGCCGGGAACGATGATGGCAGAGACTTTACCGCTGTCGCCATCCATGATCTTGCAGAAGGTGACGGCGAAGCTGCAGACGTCGCCGTGCATGATGAAGATTTTCTCGCCGTTGATGACATAGTGATCGCCGTCGATAGTCGCGGTCGTGCTTTGATTAGCGGCATCGGAGCCGGCATTGGGTTCGGTGAGCGCGAAAGCCGGGATAGTCTTGCCGACGGCGGCATCAGGAATGTATTTCTTCTTCTGTTCATCAGAACCTTGTCTGATAATCGGGTCGCAGGCGAGCTGTCCGACAGCCGCAAGCAGTGATGACGGCGGATCGATATAAGCGAGTTCTTCGATCATGGTGGCGTATTCGAGTGCCGAGTGGCCGCCGCCGCCATATTCCTTCGGCATGACGTAGCCGCACAGTCCCTGTCCGGCGATGAGTTTGTACATGTCGTGGGCGAAACCGTCCGGCTTGCGATCCCATTCGCGGCCGAGAGGTTCGATTTTGGGGCCGAAAGCGCGCATCATGTCGCGAATTGGCTGCTGGACTTCTGATACATTGAATGTCATAGGATCTCCCTCAACAGAAAAAGTCAATCAAGGTAGGCAATTAACCAATTGCGGAGCGGAAAATCAACGAATTTGTTGGGGGGGGAAATCGATGTTGAATTCGGGTCGCGCGCTGTTCTGGGAACACCGACCTATCAAGCTCTGTCTCAGCAATGGCGCCATTACCGAACCTGGATTCCGGCCTTCGCCGGAACGACACAGCAGAACATAGTTCTGCAACGAACAACCTATATTATTTTTTCCGATTTCCGCTTGCGGGCTACCGCGTCTTTGACATAGGCGATGATGTCGGGTGTCGGGGTACCGGGTCCGAAAAGCTTGTCGGTCCCCTGCGATTGCAGTATGACCATTTCTTCTTCGGTCATGATGCCGCCGCCGAAAAGGATGATATCGGTGCATTTGCGCGCTTCCATCGCTTTGTAGATCAGCGGAAAGAGCGTCATATGGGCTCCGGAAAGAATTGACACGCCGATGGCGTCGACGTCTTCCTGCAAAGCGGCTTCAGCGATCATCTCCGGAGTCTGGCGAAGTCCGGTATAGATGACTTCGAAACCGGCGTCGCGCATGGCGGCAGCGATGACTTTGATGCCCCGGTCGTGTCCATCAAGGCCGGCCTTGGCAAGTAGAACGCGAATTTTGTCAGACATGTTTTGTATCCTGAAAGTTAATCATAAGTCTCACCTTACACACCCCGCCTTGTCCGCGCTCATCCTTCGCGCGTCCAAGTCACCCCTCTCTAGAGGGAAATTAAACTCAACTGTCAGGAGCACAGGGCTCCTGACCTACTTGGCTCTCCCATTGGGAGAGGGTAACCCAACAAGGGTCGCCCAGAATTCTATATGATTGGCGGTTCGACGTAATCGCCGAAGACGTCCTGCATGGCGGCACACATTTCGCCGAGCGTGCAATACTCACGCACACAGTTGATCAAGAACGGCATGCGGTTCTTGTTGTCGCGACACGCCTGGCGAAGTTCTTCGAGTGTCTCGGTGACGCGTTTGTCATTGCGAATCGACTTAGCTTTCTTGATTGAAGCGCACTGCTTGGCTTCGACTTCGGGATCAATGACCAAAATCGGAATTTCGATCTTTTCGTTTTCGAGCACATAATCGTTAACACCGACGATGATGCGTTCCTTACTGTCGATTTCCTGCTGATAGATGTATGCAGCCCGTGCCAATTCACGCTGGAGGTAGCCCTCCTCGATACAGGCCATCACGCCGCCGCGGCGGTCGATTTCGTCGAAGTAGGCCTCGGCTTCAGCTTCGATGCGACTAGTGAGCGCTTCGACGAAGTAGGAACCACCCAATGGGTCTATCGTATTAACGATTCCCGTTTCATGCGCGAGGACCTGCTGTGTACGCAGTGCCAATAATGCCGCCTTATCTGACGGCAAGGCAAGAGTTTCGTCCATCGCATTGGTATGCAGTGACTGGGTGCCGCCAAGAACCGCGGACAGGCCCTCGAGTGCGGTGCGAACGAGATTTAGTTCGGGTTGCTGGGCATTGAGCGAACAGCCGGCAGTCTGCGTGTGGAAACGAAGCATCCAGGAGCGCGGGTTTTTGGCGCCGTATTTGTCGCGCATCCGTTTGGCGTAGATGCGGCGGGCGGCGCGGTACTTGGCGATTTCCTCGAAGAAATCCATATGCGCATTGAAGAAGAAAGACAAGCGGGGTGCGAAGTCATCGACATCGAGACCGCGTTCAATCGACTTTTCGATATAGGTGAATCCATCGGCGAGCGTGAATGCAAGTTCTTGCGCGGCGGTTGAGCCAGCCTCGCGGATGTGATAGCCGGAAATAGAAATCGTGTTCCACAGCGGCATGTGTTTCGTGCCGAATTCGATCGTATCAACGATTAATTGCACGGACGGTTCGGGCGGGTAGATCCATTCTTTCTGGGCGATGTATTCCTTGAGAATGTCGTTCTGCAGGGTACCAGAGAGCTTATCCATTGAAACGCCCTGCTTTTCGGCAACAACGATGTACATCGCCAATAGGATTGCGGCCGGGGCGTTGATGGTCATCGAGGTCGAAATCTTAGCGAGATCGATACCGTCGAAGATTTTTTCCATGTCGAGCAGGGTGTCAACGGCAACGCCGCACTTGCCGACTTCGCCGAGCGAGCGCGGGTGATCGGAGTCGAAGCCCATCAGAGTGGGAAGATCAAACGCCACGGAAAGGCCGTGTTGTCCCTGGCTTAACAGATAGTGATAACGCTCATTGGTTTGTTCCGGAGTACCCATGCCGGAGAATTGGCGCATCGTCCACGGTTTGCCGCGATACATCGAAGCATGAACTCCGCGCGTGTAAGGAAATTCACCGGGGAAATTAAGATCGCGGAAAAAGTCCATGTCTTTGACGTGCTCCGGCGTGTAGAGCGGGTCAATCGGCGCGGAGGAGACGGTGACGTATTTCTTCTTGGCATTAGCGCTGCGATCGGCGGCGGCTTTCCACTCGCGATGGGCTTTCTTGAGTGCGTCCGCAAATTGCTGATCGCTGGCGGCGGATTGATTTTTGATTTCAGCCATTTACCAGTCTCCCGCGAAAGTAGTGTTCGTAGATTTCATCGGCGGCCGTATACGGATCGGTTTCGCCTGAATTGAGTCTTGACGAGATCGATTCGAACTGACCGTCGAGATCAATCAGGTGGTCGAGGTCCTTGACGATCCGGTCGCGGACGCTTGAGAGGATCTCGTTCTTGATCTGCCGTTTTCGACGCTGCTCGAACATGCCGTTCCCGACAATATAATCACGATGCCGCGAAATGGCATCCGACAATTTATCTACACCCTGACCGCTGACGGCGTTTGTGCCGACGGCGGGAAATTCCTGGCTGAATTCGCCCAGGCGTTCGTGAATCATGTTGTTGAGATAGCTCACTAACCGGTCGGCGCCGGGGCGGTCGATTTTGTTGACGCAGAAAATGTCGGCGATTTCCATCAGGCCGGCTTTCATGGTTTGGATCATGTCGCCCGATTCGGGGACTAAAATCACCACGACGGTGTCGCAGGCTTCGATAATATCAAGTTCAATCTGGCCAATGCCCACGGTTTCGATGATGATCAGGTCCATGCCGAAGGCATCAAGCACAGTGATGACATCCCGAGTTGCGGCAGCGAGTCCACCGGATTGTCCGCGTGAAGCCATGCTGCGAATGAAGACTTTTTCCTTGTCGGCAAGGTGTTGCATGCGGACGCGATCACCCAGCAACGCTCCTCCGGTGAAGGGCGAGGACGGATCGATCGCAATGACTCCGATCTTCATACCGCTGCCGGCCAGTCTGGCGACGAGCGAGTCCACCAATGTCGACTTCCCTGCACCAGGAGGTCCGGTGATTCCGATGCGAAAGGCCTTGCGCTCGAAGCGGGAGATTTGCGCCAGTATTGCGCGGTAACCATCGCGCCGATTCTCGATGTGCGTGATTATTTTAGAGAGTGCGCGGCGGTCACCGCGTTTGAAGTCATCCAGCAGAGCCACTGTTTAGCTCCAGCGGATATCTTTGACCCGCAGTTGAATCTTGGTCACGCCGTTGTGGATGTTCTTTTCGATAACGTAGGCCATGTCAAAGTCGACGCCGTGCATCGACAGTTGTTCGGCATAGTCGCCGAAACCGAAACCGATAACATCGAATACCTTGCGGCCGGAACGCACACGCATGCGAAGGTGATTGCGGCCGACGATTTGCGGCGATCCGACGATTTCGAGATTGCGAGTGATGAACACGGTTTTCATGTTCTCCGGACCAAACGGTGCGAAGCGCTCGAGGGTATCCACCAAGTCAAAGTCGATTTCATCGAGATCCAGTTCGGCATCGATATGCAGTTTGCGGATCAGGTCCTCGGGATTAAGCTGGGTCGCGGCTACGCGCTTGAAGCGCTGCTGGAACTCCTTGATGCGTTCGGGGGCGATCGACATGCCGGCGGCGTATTTATGGCCACCATAGCGGAGGAGCAGATCTTCGCAGCTCTTAAGTGCGTCGTGCAAGTGGAATCCCGGAATGGAACGGCCAGAGCCTTTACCTTCATTGTTGTCGACGGCAATCAGCACGGTCGGGAGGTAGTATTTTTCAACCAAACGCGAGGCGACGATACCAATGACGCCTTGATGCCAGCCTTCGGAGTGAAGGACGATAGCTTTGTCATTTTCGAGATCGACGGACTTCTCAATCTGACCAAGGGCTTCTTCAAGAGTGTTCTCGTCGATTGATTTGCGGCGGCGATTTTCGATTTCGAGGAATTTCGCGATGCTGCTGGCGGTTTGGGTGTCTTTCGTTGTCAGCAGTTTGATAGCTTTTTCAGCGCCGCCAAGTCGACCGACTGCGTTGATGCGCGGTGCAATGATGAACACGATCTGGCTCGTCGTGATCTCTTTACCCATTAAATCGCATTCGAAGACCAGTGATTTTAGGCCAGGCTTGGACGAGCGCATAATCTGACCAATCCCAAAACTGGTCAAGATGCGATTTTCATTGACCAGGGGGACGACGTCGGCAGAGGTGCCAAGCGCGACGAGATCGAGGTGTTCATAAAGCTCGGTTTGATCCTGTCCAAGACGCGAATAGAGACCCTGGGCAAACTTGAAGGCGACACCGACACCGGCGAGTTCGCGTCCGATCGACGGTCCCAGTTTGGGATTGACGACTGCGGCAGCATTGGGCAGCGTTTCGCCCGGTTCGTGATGGTCGGTAATGACGCAATCGATGAATTTTTCTTTGGCGTATTCGACTTCCTTGCCCGCGGTAATACCGGTATCAACCGAGATGATCAGCGAGGCGCCCTTGCGCTCGGCTTCGATGATGCCTTCCTCGGAAAGTCCGTAACCTTCAACGAGGCGATTGGGGAGATAATAATGGACATTCGCTCCAAGTTTGTTGAGGACGAGGAACATCAGTGATGCCGCGGTAATTCCATCGACGTCGTAGTCGCCGTAGATCATGATCGTTTCGTTTTCCTGCAGGGCCTGGATGGTGCGTTCAACGCCGGCTTCCATACCCGGAATCAGGAAGGGATCGACCAAGTCGGACATATTCGGATTGATGAATTTGTCGATTTCGACCGGATCGGTCATATTGCGACTGACAAGGATTTTCACGACGAGTGGTGGCAGGTTGACTTTTCGTGCGATGTCATCGACGAGACGGAAGTCCGGCTCGGGCGCGACCACCCACTGCATTTTCACGCGGTTTTTCAAGAGCAAGTGTTTCCTCGTAAATTAATCATAGATTCCGCAGCAGGCGATAAGCCGAGTTCTGTAAGGCTAGTTGCCTGCAGCCATTTCTCTGCGATTCCGCTCGCGCGGAACCTGTAGCGACCTACCCGGGAGTACAAACGAGTCTAAGCAGCTCTTCTCCCCTATTCGGTCTTGCTTCGGATAGGGTTTGCCGGTCCGGAGGAATTTCTTCCCCCGCCGGTGGTCTCTTACACCACCATTTCACCCTTACCCCGCGGTTTCCCGCGTGGCGGTATCTTTCTGTTGCACTGTCCGTCGGATTGCTCCGCCCTCCTGTTAGGAGGTATCCTGCTTAGTGAAGCTCGGACTTTCCTCATCCCGATCGAAATCGGGACGCGGCTGCCAAACCTGCTCCGGAATCTATGAACAGCTATTTTCTACTAGTACATTGACCGGTAGTTCGGGGCCTCTTTGCTGATGGTGACATCGTGCGGGTGGCTTTCCCGAAGTCCGGCAGCAGTAACTCTAATAAATTTTGTAATGGTTCGCAAAGATTCAATATCTTTTGCGCCAGCCAATCCCATACCCGACCGGAGCCCGCCGACCAATTGGAATACGAGATCAGACAATTTTCCTTTGTATGCGACGCGCCCTTCGATGCCTTCGGGCACTAATTTTGTCATATCGGACTGATCTTCCTGGAAGTAGCGGTCCTTGGCGCCGTCTTTCATGGCGCCGATGGAACCCATCCCCCGATAGACCTTGAAGCTCCTGCCTTCCAACAAGATAGTCTCGCCGGGCGATTCCTGCGTGCCAGCCAACATAGAGCCAACCATTACAGAATGGGCACCGGCGGCCAAAGCCTTGCAGATATCGCCAGAGTACCGTACACCACCATCGGCGATGATTGGAGTCTTGGATGCGGATGCAGCAGCAACTGCATCCATAATGGCAGTAACCTGCGGTACGCCGCCTCCAGAGATCACGCGGGTTGTGCAAATTGCTCCGGGGCCGATTCCGACCTTTACGGCATCGGCGCCGGCATCGATCAGTGCCTTGGTACCGTCAGAGGTCGCTACATTGCCGGAAATCAAGTCCGTTTTCGGGTATCTTTTCTTGAGTTCGCGTGTCGCCTCTAGAACCTTGACGCTGTGACCATGCGAACTGTCTAAACACAAAACATCGACTCCGGCTTCGATTGCCGCTTCGGCACGCGGGATCATATCAGGACCAACGCCGATTGCCGCACCGACGCGTAGTCGTCCGCGCGAATCTTTGCAGGCATTGGGATAGCGCAGTTTCTTCATAATGTCCTTGAAGGTAATCATACCTTTGAGGTTCATCTGGCTATCGACAATGGGGAGTTTTTCGATGCGATGCTTGTGGAGGACTTCGCGTGCCTGTTCGGGTGTGGTACCTTCGGGTACGGTAATCAGGTTATCCTTGGTCATGACATCGGCAATCTTGGAATCAGTCGAAGGATGAAACCGGAGATCGCGATTGGTGAGGATTCCCACGAGTTTACCTTCGAGGACGACCGGAATTCCAGAGATTGAATAGCGGGTCATAACGGCCAACGCGTCGCCAACGGTTTGATCGGGGCGGGTTGTGATCGGATTGACGATCATGCCGGCTTCCGAGCGTTTGACTTTGTCAATCTCCTCGGCCTGACGCTGGATAGAGAGATTCTTGTGCAGGATTCCAATTCCGCCTTCGCGTGCCAACGAGATCGCCAGTTCTGATTCGGTGACGGTGTCCATCGCTGCCGAAACTAAGGGAATATTCAGCCGGATATTCCGTGTCAGCAATGATGAGACATCGACTTCGCGTGGGTGGAATTCGGCGAGACCGGGTACAAGCAGGACATCGTCGAAAGTGAGTCCGATCTTTTCAAGAATCGTGGCCATGGACTAATCGTCTCCCTCCCAAATCAGGATTCGACCACAGGAGGCGCAGGTCTGCAATGAATCACCGCGTTTGACGAGCTGAACTTTCTGCGGAGGCTGTGATTTATAGCACTCACCGCAGGCACCGCGACGCAGGCGGACGACGACATCACCGCCGCGGCCTTTGCGGACGCGTTCGTAAATACTCATGACATTCTTCGGGACTTTGGCTTTGAGGTGTTCGCGCTGTGCTTCCTTTTCATCGACCTTGCCCTGCACTGAATCCATTTGCACCTGAAGTTCTTTCAGCTTTTCGTTATTGAGATCGCGAATGGTCGTAGTCTTTTCCTCGAGTTCGGCGACCTTGGCTTTAAGCTGATCGATTTCGGTCATCAGCGCCAGCGAGCGTTCTTCATCGGTGGCGATTTGGGCTTTGGAAGCATCGATTTGAACGACGAGCGCGTCATACTCCTTGTTGGTCTTGATGGTCAGCATCTGTTCCTGATACTTGCTGACGTGTTCTTTGTGTTCGCCAATGCTCAACTCGATTTCTTTCATCTCAAGTTGGGCGGCGACGAGGCGCTCTTTGTTGGCTTTGAGATCGATGCCAACCTGTTCGATTTCGGTTTCGAGGTTACGCATCATTTCGGGGAGAAATTCACGCGATCGCTCGAGTTCGCCGATCCAGTAGTCGACGTCCTGCAGTTCCTTCAGCAGTCTAATATCCTCATGCATTAATCAGGCCCTCCGGCTCCGGGCAAAACAAAGCAAACGGGTAAAAGAAAGCGCACTGACAACCAGTGCGCTTTCCGATCTTGTATCTTGTATGTGACTTGTATTCAATCTTGTACGTTTTCTCGTATCCCGCCAATGACACCGGGTTACCTCGCTACTTGAAAATGGTGGGCAATACTGGACTTGAACCAGTGACCTCTCGGATGTGAACCGAACGCTCTAACCAGCTGAGCTAATTGCCCATGGCCGATATTTATGGGCCCACCAGGGCTCGAACCTGGGACCCGCTGATTATGAGTCAGCTGCTCTAACCAACTGAGCTATGGGCCCGCAAGCGGTTAGCTTAAGATTATACGGATGTGGGAAATGGTTGTCAAGGCAATTTGTATTCAATGTATCTCAATGTTGGAGCGAATCACTGCAACTTAGATCAGGTAGTCAGGGATGGGTCAAAACGGGTGACAGAAAAATATAAATCACGCAAAAATCTACTGGACATTGAACAAACAGATGATAGTATTAATGCGTCACTACAGTAGAACAGCTACATTTTCAATCATCGAGCAATTCTGTCGGTTTACTACACACGGCGGCAGAAGGATTGATTGTGGTTGGGTATGATCGGCAGTTGCCGCAATTTCTAACGCTACTTCTGGCAATCTGCAGATCCGCGACTAAGTACAGGTACCACCCTAACAACAGGAGCAGCTATGCCCTCCAAGCAAGCTTCCCGTCGCGAGATCGTGGTCAGCAAGAAATTGTGGGTTTCCTACCGCCTGCAATCGATGACCACGGAGAGATTCATCAAGGTCTGTAACAAGATTCTCCAGGGCGAGAACGGCTTGGTTAAGGTGCCCGGCCCGCAGGGAGGGCAATAAGGGGCAGGCGGGATCAGCTTGATGCCAATCAGAAAACTGTCAAGCGCAAAGAGCGCTTGACCCAAGAAGCTATCTTCCGAACGAGATTCCCAACGATTCGGCGGTCTTGACCATTTCGCCATCGGGATCGACGGCTTTGAAGCCGCCGATTGCGTCCTCAATGGGGATGTTGGCGATTTTGCCGGCGCGATAGCACACCATGTGACCGTATTTCTTCTTGGCGACTAATTCTACTGCTGCCCTGCCGAAACGAGTGGCAAGGTAACGATCAAAGGAGCAGGGCGAACCGCCACGCTGTAAGTGTCCCAATACGGTCGTGCGAGTTTCCATTCCGGTGCAAACTTCAATTTCCTTGGCAATCTTCATTCCAATTCCACCGAGCTTCTCGTGAATGGTGCCTTTCATTTCCGGATTAAGAATTGACACATCGCCATTCTTGGATTTGGCGCCTTCAGCGACAACTACGATCGAGAAGTTTGATCCCCGGCTGCGACGGCGTTGAATCTTGTCGCAGACTTGTTCGATATCGTAGGGAATTTCCGGAATCAGGATTACATCCGCACCGCCGGCAACGCCGGACTCCAGAGCAATCCAGCCGACATAGCGGCCCATGACTTCCATCACCATAACGCGATGGTGGCTGGCGGCAGTCGTGTGCAGTTTGTCGAGCGCTTCGGTGGCAGTAATGACAGCCGTGGCGTAGCCGAAGGTGACTTCGGTCGCCTGCAAGTCGTTATCGATGGTTTTTGGGACACCGATGATTTTCATACCATAGCGATCCATGAACATTTTGGAGACGTTCATAGTGCCATCGCCGCCGATGGCGATGAGGGCATCGAGGCCAAGGCCGTTGAAAGTCTGAAATACCTTCTCAGAACGGTCGACTTTCTTCAGTTCCCCCCCCTCCTTGACGAGCCATTCAAACGGATTGCCGCGATTGGAGGTGCCGAGAATGGTGCCGCCCTGCGGAAGGATGCCGCGCACCGACTGCGGGGTGAGATTGATGTAGCGCTCGTCCATGAGGCCTTCAAAGCCGTCGAGGAAGCCGACGCAAATCCAACCGTAGTCGTAGCTGGCGGACAGCACGACGGCGCGGATGACGGCATTAAGGCCGGGGCAATCACCGCCGCCGGTCAAGATTCCGATGGTCTTCAGTTTTTCGGTCATTTCTGTTTCTTTGCCTTGCGATAGTCGTACACGCGATCGATCAACTGAAGTACTTCTTCAGCGGTCATGCTATATTGTCGACCAACATCCTGCATAATTTCGTCCTTGGCGAGCTTCAATTCGTAATTGGTCAGGTCCCCCGGCAGGGCCCAACGGCGCTTGAGGTATTTCAGGTAGATTTCGTTTTCTTCGTCGCTGGGGACGTAGCCGGTGCTTGGCGTGGAATCGACTGCTTGTTTGGGTTCTGACTTCTTCTCCACGGAATGGGCGGGCTTGTTTGTCGTCGGTTTCTCTTGCGGAGGTGCGGCTACGACCGGCTGAACGGTTGATGTATCGACCGGTTGAGATTCGCGGAACTTGGATTCGAGGCTATCAAGACGGGCGAGGAAAGCGGACTCGGATTCATCGAGGCGCTTCTCGACTTCTTGTTTGAATTGGTCGAGTTCAGACTTTTGGACGCCCTGGGTAGTGTTGGATTTCGTTTCTTTCTCGAGGGACTCGAGATAACTGCGGCTGAAAGTGAATGCGAGAATCAGGACGACGAGTATTCCGGCGAACAGAATGTATGGCTTTTTCATGATAGCACCTCTCTTGCGAAGAGAAGTTGGAAGAATGGGGATTTGAAGTCAACAAAAAGAAGGGGGGGCTACCGGCAATCAAGTGTCGGGAAGAGAGGGCTCCGGCCTGCTTACCTGAAACTCAAGATCAATAATAGCTGAATCCAAACCCTATGCAGTTGCCTATCATTTCATATTCAATGCGAACACTTGATCCGGCATTAAACGTGACCGTCCATTTGATTAGCTGACAACTACTCCAAGTGAAGGCAATGACCCTTATGCCGCCACCTTTATCTTCGATGAAATGAAGTGCCTGAATGACAGTGTCGATGTCGGCAAACTCTTCCCAACCATGAATAATTTCACTGAATGAAGCTGAATCGGTGAAGAAGGAATTCTCGCCAACATGTTCGAGCCGATAACTCGTGAGAAGTGCAATAAGACTATCATTACGACTCGCGATTTCCCAGAAGGTGGAATCGTAAACCGCGTTGGAAAAGGCATAGATATCATACGCGCTGTCAACGAATACGAGTGGTTTTTCGGGACAACACACCGTGATCAGATCAATTGCAGCCTGCTTGCAGTTTGATGCGTCGACGTTTGCGACCTTTGCATCACGCATTACTTTTTCTGTCGTTTCAAACATAATGTCAAAATAGTCACTTTGGAATCTTGCGAGTTTTGAATTCAGCGGGATCAAGACACCGGTACCCGCGCTATCTACTACGAAGAAAGTAGTTGGTGGAAATCCTCCCAGCATTGATAACGATGACCTAATCCAAACCAGCCAATACTCGGAACCCAGAAACTCTGAATTCAACTTACCGCAGACAAATGATTTGGCGGTGTCACAAATATTCAGGCTGGTAAGCCCAAGTCTGGCAGAAATACTATTGAATTGTGAATCCAAAAGTGGCTCTGATACCAATGTGCCAAGTTCAGGCCAAAATCCAAAGTTGTACCTGAATGAAAGACTCGTAGCTCGATCAGGCGGCTGGATGTCTTCGATTGCTTTGCGAAACGAATCGATATCAGTGTAAATGCCTGTTGTGGCGATCACAATAAGAGCTATTAACTTGATTGACATTGCCGGTATCTCCTGATTTGAAATATAGGTCGAAACACCTACTTTCAACAAGGCGAAATGTCAGGAGCACAGGGCTCCCGAATCACTGTTGTAGAATTCCCACCCTGCGCTGCGCTTCGGGTGGGCTACCAGTTAAGAGATGTCGAAACCACAGGGGTTTCGACCTACAAACTGTCGATCAGTTCGCCTCCATATCGAAATAGGACAGACAAGAATGTCTGTCCTACCGAGTCGGAATAAGCCTACTTCGGGGTGACCATGTCCTGCGGTTTGACCCACTGGTCGAATTGTTCGGCGGTGAGCAGGCCGAGTTCGATAGCGGTCTCTTTCAAGTTCTTGCCTTCCTTGTGTGCTTTCTTGGCGATCTTGGCGGCATTATCATAACCGATATGCGGATTCAGCGCCGTGACCAACATCAGCGAACGCTCCATCAGGGCTTTGATGTTGTCCTTGTTGGCGGTGATGCCGGTCGCGCAATGCTCGTCGAATGATTCGCAGGCATCAGCGAGAAGGCGAATCGACTGCAGGAGATTGTAGATGATAACCGGTTTGAAGACGTTCAACTCGAAGTTGCCACTCGCGCCGCCGATATTGACGGCGACATCGTTGCCCATCACTTGCGCGCAAACCATGGTCATCGCTTCGGATTGGGTGGGATTGACCTTGCCGGGCATGATCGAGGAGCCGGGTTCGTTCTCGGGAATCGAGATTTCGCCGAGACCACTGCGGGGACCGGAGGCGAGCCAGCGCACGTCATTGGCGATTTTCATAAGCGAACAGGCGAGCGTCTTCATCACACCGGAGGCCTCTACCATTGCATCGTGGGTAGCGAGGGCTTCGAATTTATTCGGCGCAGTGACGAACGGTTTGCCGGTGATCTGCGCAATCGCTTGTGCAGATTTGACCGCGAACTGCGGATGCGTGTTCAATCCAGTGCCGACGGCAGTGCCGCCGAGCGCGAGTTCATACAAGTGCGGGAGGCAGTTGTCGATGCGCTTGAGACCGTTGGTGAGGGCTTGCGTGTAGCCGGAAAACTCCTGGCCAAGCGTGAGCGGAACGGCGTCCATCAGGTGCGTGCGGCCGATCTTGATGACGCCGTCGAACTCCTGGGACTTCTTCTGCAAGGTATCGCGCAGGCGCGTGACCATCGGGATCAAGCGACGATGGATTTCCTCGACGGCGGCAATGTGCATCGCAGTCGGGAAGGTGTCATTGGAGGATTGGGCTTTATTGACATCGTCGTTGGGATGAATCGGCTTCTTGGAGCCGATAACTCCGCCGGCCATTTCGATCGCACGATTGGAGATGACCTCGTTGGCGTTCATGTTTGTTTGCGTACCTGAACCGGTCTGCCAGACGACCAATGGAAAATGGTCGTCGAGTTTGCCGGCGATGACTTCGTCGGCGGCTTTGATGATGAGGTCAGCCTTGTCGGCGGGAAGCGTGCCGAGTTCCTTGTTTACCATGGCGGCTGCTTTTTTGAGAATGCCGAGTGCGCGGATGAGTTCGCGCGGGAAGCGTTCGCCGCCGATTTTGAAGTTTTCCAGCGAGCGCCCGGTTTGGGCGCCATAATAGCGGTCGGACGGGACTTTGACTTCGCCCATGGTGTCAGTTTCGATGCGGTATTCCATAATTCCTCCTGATCGCCGTCGCGCGATTTCGCAGGACGGTCACGTAAATTAGACAAACTGGGAGAGATTATAAGCGATTTGGCGGGTAGGGGCAAAGGGGAATGTTTGTTTCAAGGCGTCAGGTCACACCCCGGTCGACAAGAGGATGGTGACAATGATATAGATTTCGTCGCGACTGGGGCAGATCCTTCGCTTTGCTCAGGATGACAAATCCAAACGGGTAACCTGGATTCCCGCTTTCGCGGGAATGACGGATGGAGCGATCGCGTCTATGGCGCGAGCGGGCGCAGCATGTCGAAGATCCCGCCTTTGCGGGGCTGCGCCCCTACGGATTATCGAGCGATTTATGCGGTCGCGGGGATGACGCATAAGGTCAGAAAGGAATGTCTGTCCTACTCCCACTCGATGGTGGCTGGTGGTTTGGAGGAGATGTCGTATACCACACGGTTGACGCCTTTGACGTTGTTGATGATCAGGTTGGAGGCTTCGCCGAGAACATCGTGGGGAATCTTAGCCCAGTCGGCAGTCATGCCGTCCTGTGACGTCACTGCCCGCAAAGCCACTACATTCTCGTAGGTACGTTCATCCCCCATCACACCGACAGATTTTACCGGAAGGAGAACCGAGAACGCCTGCCAGATTTCTTCATAAAGTTTGCGTTTGTGCAGAAGGTCGATAAAGATCTTGTCAACCTTGCGCAGGATCGCCAGCCGCTCGGGCGTGATATCGCCGAGTACACGCACCGCCAAGCCGGGTCCCGGGAAGGGATGACGCCACAGCAGATGGTGTGCGAGTCCGAGCTGCTCGCCGATTTCGCGGACTTCGTCTTTGAAGAGTTCGCGCAACGGCTCGACGAGTTTGAGATTCATGCGCTCGGGCAGGCCGCCGACATTGTGGTGGGATTTGATGGTCACTGATGGACCCTTGAAGGAGACTGATTCGATGACATCGGGATACAAAGTCCCCTGAGCGAGATATTTGATATCGCCGTATTTCTTGGCTTCGGCTTCGAAGACCTCGATGAAGAGCCGTCCGATGATTTTGCGTTTTTGTTCGGGCTCGACTACGCCGGCCAGTTCCTTAAGGAAAAGCGGCCCGGCATCGACGCGTTTTACATGGAGATTGAGATGTTCGAGGGCGTCGATGACGTCGTTTTCCTCATTTTGTCGCAACAGGCCATTGTCAACGAAGACGGCAACGAGGTTTTCGCCGATGGCGCGATTGAGAAGCAGTCCTGCCACTGCAGAGTCGACACCGCCGGAAATGCCGAGGAGAATTTTATCATTGCCGACGCGGGCGCGAATGTCGTGGATGGTGCGTTCGATGAATGAAGACATGGTCCAATCACCGCGTGCCTTGCAGATTTCCAGGACAAAGTTGTGCAGAACGTGTTTGCCCTGGACTGTATGGACGACTTCCGGGTGAAACTGCACGCAGTAGATTTTGCTGATGTCGTCCTCCATTGCGGCAATTTGGACGTCGTCGGTGGAGGCGGTGACTTCGAACCCTTTGGGCGGATGCACAATAGTGTCGCCGTGACTCATCCAGGCAGTGGATTTTTCGATGCCGCCGCGGAAAAGCGTTGCTTTGAGATCGGCGGTAACGATAGCGCGGCCATATTCGCGCGACTCGCTGCGGACGAGTTCGCCGCCATAGAGTTTGGCGACAAGCTGCATGCCGTAGCAGATTCCCAGAACCGGTACATCCAATTTGAGAAAGCGCTCATCTACATCGGGAGAGCCGGGTTCGAGAACGGAAGCGGGTCCGCCGGAGAGAATCACGCCGATGATATTTTCATCCGCAAACCGCTCGAACGGAGTTGTGCAGGGGTGGATCTCGCAGTAGACATGCATTTCGCGCACGCGGCGAGCGATTAACTGGGTGAATTGCGAGCCAAAATCAATTATGAGAATCATCTCGCTGCTGGTGCGGGACGTCATAGCCAGGTCTCCTCTTTCCGGATCAGATCGCGACGCCAGTTGACGTCGTCGATTTCCGGATGGTCAATGTTGTAATGCAATCCGCGCGATTCCGTGCGCTCGATTGCAAAATCGATAATCAATTTGGCACAGGTGGCCAGATTGCGAAGTTCGATTGCGTCGTAACTCCAATTGCGTGTCTGGAAGTAGTCTTCGATGTCTTTAACCAGGATGTTCACCCGTTCGCGAGCGCGATGCAGACGATAGTCACTGCGGACAACGCCGACATAGTCCCACATCAAGTTGAGCAACTCGCTACGGTCATGCTGGAGCAGGACGCGTTCGCGGCGTGATGGCTTCTCGGCGACACTGTTTTTTGGCTCCGGCGCGGATGTTGTCATTGCGTCAGCTGGAATTGCGACGACGGTGGCGATATCGGCTGCGAATTGGGCAGTGGCGACGGCCTCCAAAAGTGAATTTGAAGCCAAACGATTGGCGCCGTGCAGGCCGGTCATGCCGACCTCGCCACAAGCGAAGAGATTCTTGATGTCGGTGCGACACTGGAGATCGGTGCAGACACCGCCACAGATGTAGTGTGCTGCCGGAACGACTGGAATGCGAGCGACAGTAATGTCGATTCCGGACTTGAGGCAGCGTTCGAAGATGTTCGGGAAACGCTTCAAAATCAGGTCGCGGCCAAGATGGATGACATCGAGATAAACGCAGGGATCACCAGAAGCTTTCAGCTCCGAGTCGATGGCACGAGCGACAACGTCGCGTGCTGCGAGTTCGCCGGAAGGATGATACTTGTCCATGAACCGAACGCCAGCTTGCGAGTAGAGGAGCCCGCCTTCCCCGCGGACGGCTTCAGATATCAGGAAGCTTTCGCCGCCGGGATTATAAAGAGTAGTCGGGTGAAACTGAATGAATTCCATGTTGGCAACCGAGGCACCGGCGCGGTAGGCCATAGCTACGCCGTCGCCAGTGGCAATCGGCGGATTGGAGGTGTGCTTATAGACAACTCCGGCACCACCGGTGGCGAGCATCACAGAGCCGGCAAAGAAGTTCTTGCCGCGTGATTCCTGACTGTCTAGGCAGATCGCACCACAACAAAATCTCTCACTTCCCTGACCGGCGATGATCAGATCCACCGCAATGTGGTTTTCGAACAAAGAAATGTTGTGATTTCGGTGTACGGCATGGAGGAGGGCCTTCTCTATCTCGCGTCCCGTGGCATCGGCGGCATGAACAACCCGACGAGCAGAGTGGCCGCCTTCGCGTGAGAGGTGGAGGTGAGTGTCATCAGGATTGGTGTCTTCGATGCTGAATTGAACGCCAATATCGATCAATTCTTGAATACAGCGCGGACCGGCTTTGACGATGGTCTCGACTACTTCGCGGCGGGAGAGTCCGCAACCTGCGGCCAAAGTATCGGCAACGTGAGAGTCGAAGCTGTCGGTCGGCGAAATGACTGCAGCAATGCCGCCTTGCGCATAGTTGGTATTGGAATCAGTTGAACGTTTTTTCGTGACAATGGCGACAGTGCCTTTTTTGGCAACCTTGAGGGCGTAGGAGAGGCCGGCAATTCCCGAACCAATGACCAAGAAATCAAACTTCAGCACCTACGCTCCTCGCGATAATGCCCCAGAATATATCCGCGCGGTCGACAAAATCAATCCCTATTTCGACCACACCACACCGGGACTTGTCCAGGTTATACGCGGCGAGTTTCACGGCGTCTTTGGCAGTGGTGAGCAGGAATTCGGCCCGATTTTCGTTCAAAATGAGATTGAGCGCCTCGATATCAAGTTCCGTGTAAGGATGGTGGTCGGGAAAGATGGTGTGCCCGCAGATTCGCGCACCAGTAGCCGCCAACGAATTCTCGAAGGCGGCCGGATTGCCGATTCCGGAGAAGAGCCAGACACGGCGGTCGGCGATGTTGATGTCGAATGCTCGATTGAGGCTACTAATTGACTTAATGACCGTCTGCGCGCGAAAGATGCGAGTCTCGTCGATAAAACGACTGGCACTTCTGATCAAGTCGTCGATGGCTGATTGATCCACTGACTCGCAGCGAGTGATCAGGACAATTTGACAACGACGTATAGCGGACAAGCGCTCACGCATGGGGCCAGCCGGCAGCGACATGCCGTTGCCGAAGGGGTTGGTGGCGTCAATCAAGACGATGTCGCACTGGCGGAAAATGCGACGGTGCTGAAAACCATCATCGAGCAGTGCAACCAGAACTCTTGCTCGGGAATTCAATTCTGTTCCAGTCGCCAGTCGATTGGAACCAATTCCGAACCAGACCCGAGGCAACTGCGAAGCCATGAGTATGATTTCGTCACCAACAGAGGCAAATTCGCGTGCGGATTTCTGGTTTCCCTGGAAGATGACAGGGTGATCCTCGTTGCCTGAGCGATATCCGCGACTCAAGATGGCGGTGAGGAGTTTTTTCTGGAGTCGCTCGGCGATCAAAATCGTCACAGGTGTCTTCCCTGTTCCGCCGGTAGTCAAGTTACCTACAGAAATCACCGGACAGTTGAGTTTGTGGACTTTGAAGAGCCCACAGGTGTAGCACAGATTCCGCAAACCAGCGCCAAGTCGATACAAGAGCGAGATCGGCCAGAGGACGAACAACAGCATCAGCATTGCCGGCGTCCGGCTCTTGCCGGAATGCATTCTCGATATTTCAAGGCGCAGGTCAGTCATTCTTGATCAACGTTCTGATTCGATCAACATACTCATCGAGAATATGAGATGAAGCCTGGCGAAGTTGATTCGCCCTGGTAAGGTAGGATTCGCGGCTGTCTGCCTGCGCCAGTATCCGGCGGATAGCCTTCTCAATGGTGTCGGGATCAGACACCGCAAAACCCATCTGAAATTCACCTAACAACTCGTGTCCGCGGAGCTGCCCAAAGTAGTGGGGGCCAAACAATACCGGACAGCCTGCCAATGCCGGCTCAAGCAAATTGTGTCCGCCGATTGGGGCCAGTGTTCCTCCGACGAAGGCGATGCGGGAGAGATGATAGATGGCATTGAGTTTGCCGATGGAGTCCAATATAAGCACTTCAACATCTGTTGATGGCGGACCTTTGCTCAACAGTTGATACGAGAGACCACGCGAGCGAAGGATTTGCTCAACTTCCCCGACGCGCTCTAAGTGACGGGGTGCGATGATGAGCCGCAAGCCGGGAAAGCTGTTCTTGAGGAGAATGAAGGCATCACAAAGTATCTCTTCCTCGCCAGGTCGTGTTGATCCGCAGGTGAAGATCAACGTATCGCTCCATGCCGACAAGGTAACTCGCAGCTCTTTTAGGAGGAATTCGTCAGGTGGAAGATAATCCTCTTTGACTGATCCGATGACCTCGATTGTCGCCAACTCTCCGGCAATGTCGCGCAAGCGTTTGGCATCGTCGGCTCCCTGCATCAGCAAGGCTGAACAACAACGGATTAACGGTGCAAAGTACGGCCTGAGTGCGCGATAGCTGCGATACGAGCGTTCGGACATACGACCGGAGATTTGCGCGACCGGGATTGAACGCTCGAAAGACTGTTCCATCAGAACTGGCCACAGCTCGGTTTCGACGAGAACAATCAGCGCGGGATTAAAGTGCTTCAGCGTTCGACTGACATGTCCCGCTGTATCAAAGGGGTGAAAGAAGACAGCATCGGGACGTGCTTGTGCCTGCAACGCGCGCGTTCGACCGGTGGAAGTTGTTACCGACAGAATCAGCGGTGAGTCTACAGATTGTTTCAGACGCTCAATAACTTTGAGCGCTATGGTCACCTCACCGACTGATGAGGCAACGAGCCAGATCGGGCGGGCAGAATTATCAACGTGTGGTAGGTGCAGACCAAGGCGTTCGACATCGTAGGTTCTGCCAAAAGGACGCAGGATCAGGGCAAGGAGCGACGCCGGCAAGACATAGCAGTATGTGAGGCAGACATAGAGAAATTTCATGACGCTATCAACTCACAAATCAGGGCTGCCGCCCGCTCTGATGCGCCCTTCTCGCCGAGGCGGTGGCGAACTTCGGACAGCGCCGCCGCGACTTGAGACGACGCCTGATCGTTGTCGAGCATCTTCGAGCAGTAAGCGGCAAGGTTGTCCGCAGTCATTTGATCTTGAAGATACTCCGGTACGATTTCCTTTCCGGCAACGATGTTGACAAGTCCGACGTTGTTGAGTTTGATGACACGACGGGCAATCTGGTAAGTTATCCAACCCGTGCGATAGACGACACAAAACGGTCGGCCACAAAGGGCGGCTTCAAGGGTCGCCGTTCCCGAAGCGATGATTGCGACGTCGCAATGACGAAGCAGGCTGTGGCGGTCCTTCGCGATATATTCGGGGGTTACACCAACCCGCGACTCGATGGCGTGGTAGATTTTGATATCCAGTTCAGGGCGAATCGCGGCGAAAGCCCTGATAGATCGACCGGCAGACTGAAGTTGCTTGACCGCCCGCAGCAGAATTTCGTAGTGCTTCTCCACTTCACCGGCCCTCGAACCGGGTAACAGAGCCACGATGTTGTCATTCGCTGTAAGATGATGTTGCGAGCGAAAGTCGCTGTCGGTCAAGCCATCTTCAACATGATCGAGAAGCGGATGGCCGACGAACTCACAACGAATGTGTTCTGGATTGAACAATTCCTTTTCAAACGGCAGGATTGAGAGAAGGAGATCCACGCTGGATTCGATCTTGGCAATGCGGCCCTTTTTCCATGCCCACACCTGTGGGACGATATAGAAGACGGTCTTGATGCCACGGCGATGGCACTGCTCCGCCAAACGGAGGTTCATCCCCGGATAGTCGACGAAGATTGCAAGATCAGGTCTACGGCGGTCAATTTCCGAGAGGGTTTCGTTAAAGATTCGGCGGAAATGGAAAATGCGCTTTGCGACTTCCCAGAAACCGGCGACAGCGAGTGAGCGCAGATCAAAAAGAAGTTCGACTTTGCGCGATCGCATCAGCTCGCCGCCCAGTCCAAAAAACTGAAGCCCGCTGGTGCGGGCTTGAAGAGCTTCGATAAGCGCGGCGGCATGCAAGTCGCCAGAGGCCTCGCCGGCAGAGATAAACACGGTTTTCATGAGAAGATGCGGTTAAGATTCTCCATGGCCGTTTGTTCGATCCGTTTCGCCAAGCTCAACGCCGCCGTTGCGTCCTCACCCGAGATGCGCACGGGTGTGTCGGTGAGGATACTATCAACGAAGGAACTGATTTCTGCGGTCAACATGTCATAATCGGGATAGCTCAACTGGCGGAACATGATCTTGCGTCCGGTAGCCTCGTGTTGAAGTGCCGGCAAGTAGCCGGACCGAGTGGATTCTTTCAGCGGTGCGAGCAGGAAGTGTTCGCCGGTCTTGTTCAGCAAGTCCAAGGAAAGATAGTTATCACGGGCAAAGAAACGCAGTTTACGCATCTTCTGTACGGAAATGCGAGAAGCCGTAAGATTGGCAACCGTTCCGTTGGCAAATTCAATGCGTGCGTTAGCGATGTCGGGCATGTCAGAGATGACGGCGACAGCAGATGCCCGTACTTCCCGCACCGGTGATTTGACATGCGCAAGTATCAGGTCAATATCGTGAATCATCAACTCCAGAATGACGGCAACGCCGAGTCCGCGGGCAGAGAATTGGGACAAGCGGTGCCCTTCGATGAAGCGTGGTTGTTCAGGCAGCAGTTTAAACCCCTCGGAAACGGGGTTGAAACGTTCAATGTGGCCGACCTGCAGTTTGAGGTTCTTGGAGCGTGCCAGTGTGCAAATCTCTTCGGCTTCAGCGACAGTTGAAGCAATTGGTTTTTCGACGAGGCAGTGTTTGCCCGCAGAATATGCGCGTACCGCCTCCTGGTGATGCACTTCGGTCGGCACAACAATCGAGACCGCGTCGACCAGGCTTAACAATTCTTCGATGTTGGCACACGCGCGACAGCCGTTTTTCTCGGCAGTTGCGGTGGTTTTCTCGGGGATGATATCGAATACGCCGGCAAGGACGGCATTGGGAACGTCTGCCATTTTTTCGGCATGCACGCGGCCCAAGTGACCGCAGCCCACAACACCGTAACGAATTTTGTCGGTCATCGACTAATTCCGCGCTCGGAATTGGCGATAAAATCGAGCACAAGTTGGACTTCGGGGATCAGTTCCATTTCAGCCTTGATCCGTTCGACAGCTTGAGTGGTGTTTAGTTTGGAACGAAAGAAAATTCGAAAAGTCTTCTCGAGAGTAGCCAAAGTTTCCGGCGCAAATCCGCGACGCTTGAGGCCAATCTGGTTGATGCCCATCACTATCGGCGGCTGTCCGCCGTAGAGTGAATACGGCAGAATGTCCATCGGGACGCGGCAGGCGCCGCCGATCATTGCGTGGGCGCCGATTTTGACAAATTGATGTACCGGGACCAAACCACCGAGGGTTGCATACTCGCCAATTTCAACGTGACCAGCGAGATTGACCGAATTTGACATTATGACGTTGTCGCCGAGAATGCAGTCATGAGCGACGTGGGAATATGCCATCAGGAGGCAATTCGCTCCGACGCGAGTTTCGCCGCGATGGTGGGTGCCGCGATTGAGCGTGGCAAATTCGCGGATGACGGTATTATCGCCGACAATGAGCAGGGTGTCCTCGCCGCCAAACTTCAAGTCTTGCGGCACAGTACCGACGACCGCGCCATTGTGCACCTTGACGTTCTTGCCAAGTCGTGCGCCGGATGCGATCAATGAATGCGGGCCAATCTCGCAGCCATCGCCGATATACACGTTGTCTTCAATTACCGCAAAAGGGCCGACTGCGACGTTGTCGCCCAGTTGTGCGCCGGAGGCTATTACTGCTGTTCCATGTATGAGTGAGTAGCTCACCGATCAACCACCGCTGCCATCATTTCCGCTTCACAAACTAACTGCTCACCGACATAAGCCAATCCTGTCATTTTGCATGTCGACCTTCGGAACGATATCATTTTTAACTCAAAACGCAACTGGTCACCCGGAAGTACCGGTTTACGGAAACGGACGCCGTCGATGCCCATGAAGTAAGCGACCTTGGAATCAGCATTTTCGACCGTATTGAGCAAAAGGAACCCGCCGGCCTGCGCCATGGCTTCGACAATCAGAACGCCGGGCATGATTGGATGTCCCGGGAAGTGGCCCTGGAAGAACGGCTCATTGATAGTAACATTCTTCAGAGCGGTGACCGATTCATTTGGGACGATGTCAAGGATGCGGTCGATCAGCAGGAACGGGTATCGATGAGGCATAATCTTCTGGATGGCGTTGATGTCGAGCACATAGTCACCACCGATGGCTTTGCCGGCATATTTCTGTTTGATCTGCTTCTTTTGGAAGATCGAGCGAAGTTTTTTCGCCAGGGCAACATTGGCGGCGTGTCCCGAGCGGGCGGCCAGGATATGCCCTTTAATGGGTGCCCCGATCAGGAACAAGTCCCCGATCAAATCGACAGCCTTGTGCCGGACCGGTTCGTTGTAGAATCGCAGCGGCCGGTCATTAAGAATCCCGGTGCTGCCAAGAAATACATTTCCCGTGAGGGCGAACACGCTTTTAAGGCGAGTCAGTTCAGCCTCGTCAAGGTCGCGGTCGCAGATCACGATGGCGGAGTCAAGACCGCCACCTTTGATGATACCGCGTTCCTTGAGCAATTCTACCTCGGAGAGAAAACAGAATGTCCGGGCAGGGGCAAATTCCTCAACAAATTCCTCTTCAAGACTCACCAAAGAGGTGTACTGAGTGCCGAGAGCCGGATTTTTGTAGTCGACCATATAGGTAATTCGAAACTGGTCGCTGGGCACGACGACGATGTCCACGCCGCGATCTTTTTCGGAATAGCTGACATGAGCATCGATTTCAAAGAAATTTTTGGGCTGAGCTTGCGAGACGATTCCGCCCTGCAACAGAATATCGACAAAAGGCCGAGCGGAGCCGTCAAACACCGGCGGTTCGATGTTATCGAGTTCGATGATCAGATTGTCGATCTGCAATCCGGCAACGGCGGCAAGTACGTGCTCGACCGTATGGACGCGGGCCTCGCCTTTCTGGAGCGTGGTGCCGCGTTCCAGGCCGACGACGTGATCGATGTCGGCGGGAACCTCGGGACTGTCCTTGAGATCGATCCGGACGAACCGTACGCCGGTTCCGACCTCGGCAGGTTTAAAGGTAATCGTCGCCTGACATCCGGTATGCAGTCCAATTCCCGAACCGCTGGCAGCCTGCCGGACTGTCTGTTGTTCAACAATCATCAACTAATTCCTTCCACGTTAATCAAACTAATGGGGCAATTTACTTTATGCCGGCGGGCAATTCAACCGAAATATCGTCTGGGAAGGAGGCGAATTATCGCAGTTATTCGCAGAATAGATAGGGCCGGAGTTTCTCGAGGCTTTTGGGGCCAATGCCGTAGATTTCGACTAATTGGCCGACCGAGTCATAACCACCGTGCTTTTCCCGATAGTCGATGATACGAGCACTTAATGTCGCGCCCACAAATGGGAGCATTGCCAAGCTATCGCCGGGGGCGGTATTGAGATTCAGACGCAGGTTTCGCGAGCCTGCGAAAGCCGCGGATTGAGGAGGCAAACTTGCCGCCAGGGCAGTTGTCGATGTGGCTTTCGCCTCACTGGCGATTTCTGGTGGTGAATTTGACTCGACAGAGATTGACTCAAAAATCAACTGGGGCGGTAGAGATTGGCGTGAATGTTCGTAGATCAGCGCTCCACCGCCAAAGAGACAGATGGCCAATAAGAGACAAAGGGCAATAGTCTCGGCTCGTGAGAATGAGAAGACTTCTTTCAGACTGTCCATAGAAACGAGCAAGTCTCCACGGCAAAGGTGATGTTATCGGTGAAAAACTAGAATCTGATTTCCACCCAGGTCTCAAGTTCGCGGACGTGCCGTCCACCAGTTTTGACATCCTTGGAATCGGTCCAGCGAGCACGCATTCCACCTTTGATGTTGGTGGAGAAATTGTAGGTCGCGCTGGGCTGAATAGTCAGTTCGGAACGGTTCGCAGTCTCGGTAACGTTGAATGTAACTTGACCTGTCTCCAGGTCTTTCAGCGGCGCATGGTTTTCCGTGCGCGTGGTTCGCTTAGAAATGTCAAGGTCAAGCGTAAGGTTTGACTGGATCTTGACTCTTCCGAACAAAGGCAACCAGACATTGCTTCCACCACGGAACGAGTATGTCGTCTTGACAGCGACACCGTTGGTGTAGTCCTTGGTCCTCGTGGTGACACTGCCGTCCTGATTGGCGCCATCGCGGAACTGCTGGCGATCGGAAGTGCTCTTGCTGTAACTCACGGTCGTCCGCAGCCCTTGAGCGAACTTCCAGTCGAATCCGGCGGAGATAAGCGGTGAGTAATCGAAAGTGTGGATGTCACTGCGTTTCTGGCCGGTGCTGACATTGAACTGCCAGTTTCGCTTCTCCGAGTATTTTGAATCGAGCGTTAGCGATTTGGTGAACAGCTTCGGGAACATCAGCCAATCGAGCTTGCCGAATTTAAGACTAAGATCGGGCCAGGTACGCGAATCATCCCGCGTTTGCTTGTTAGTGCCTTCCTGGATGCTGTAAGCCCAATTTGTGCCGACGGAAAATCCCATCGGCAGCCGCACGCCCGAACGAGCGGTATATGTTCGACTCTTACCGTACAGATCCTGTTGGTTGGTGGTCGAATTAACCGGAATGCGCTCGGCATTGGGTTCATTGGAAAGTCCCAGGCGGTAGAGAAGCGAAGGCCGTTCGATAAAGCCATCAAGAGAAATGCGTTCATCGAGCTTGAACGACGCAGCCAACGGATCGATCTGGTCGGTAAAGAAGTGAATAAATCTCATTCCATACATATATACCGGCGTTCCCGGCTCTTTTGGCGTTTCAGTCTTCTTGCCGCCGGGAGGGATCGAATCGGGAGGAACATTGCGACGGAGTGAATCCAAGTTCGGATTGCGCGGCTGTACCCGCGGAGCTGCCGGTTTCTTCATTGTCGAACTGCGATTCTGGCCAATCAGTTTTTGCAGATTGAAGGTCGCGCCTGCCGACAAACTGCGTGAATTTTCGATACGACGAGTTTCCGGTGCTGTGCTACCGATGACGATCTGACTGAAGGTCTCGCCGTGCGAACCGGTGAAGCCGAGCTTCATTCCAGTGATGAAGGGCAGAATATTCGGACTGTAGTTGGCAGTAAACGACTCGCTGTATCTGCGTTCGCGACCGAGCATGAGGTTCTTCGGATTAAGCGACAGCTTCACCAGATTCGGATCACTCAGATCGCGATCGGTTGTGAATCGATATCCCAAGTCCCATCCGGTTAGTGGATTGAAGCCGGTATCGAATGAACCGCGCAGGACTCGCGAGTAGCGGCTGGTTGAAACACCAAAGCTGTTAACCTGGTACTCGGTAGAGCGGGTGACATCACCATCGAGGGTAACTCTTGCCGGTATTGGGTTGAACTGAGTCTCTCTTACTCGCTTGGGGATAAGCGGAAGCCCGCCGAGCCACGAGAAGATTCTTAAGCCGCTTCTCATTGGAGACGTGACTGTATATCTGCCTTTCGTGGTATAGCGGTCGACTTCATTAACCGGCACAGTGGGCGATTTCGACAGCGTCTTGTTCCAGGAGAAGCTCGACTGGAACTTGTTGAGAAGGACGGTATAGAGCGGATTGCTGGTTCGTTTGTTCCATCGCTCGCTGATTGAGAAACCATAATTCGTCGATACGCTTCGCTGTTCATCAATCCGGTCGGTTGGAACCAGTATATCAGAGCCGGTAATCAGGCGTGGCGACAATTCTGTCCGACTCCAATTGTAACTGAACGGAATCGAGGCGCCGTCATTCGGTGGAAGAAACTTGTCGAGAGCGAAATTGAAAGTGTAGCCATAAGCTTTATTCTTACTACCGGAGCCAAGGTCGCGGCGGTCGGCCTGCGTCAGGGTGCGGAAGAATTCATCCTGACGCGTGTAGTTGGCCGTGAAAGAGGCGACATCGGCAAAGGTAATTGCTCCGGAGACCATACCGGCAAGCCCCTTATCGCGGCGCACCTGTGTGGCGCGCATTTCATCGATCCAGATGTTGCCGCTAATCCGGCTTTCAGCATCCACGGAGTCAGCATTTGTAATACCCATGGCATAGTACTTGACGCGGGTGATGGACGGATTACCGACAACGCGGAATTTGCCTTCGCTGTACTCAAGTGTATCCGGGTATTGCTCTTTCAGTTCCTGAAGCTTGAGCTTAATCTGTGTAATTTCGTCAAAGACAATGTCGACGGCATGGTCGGGATCCCAGCCGACATTCAAGGTCGTGCGGAATTCATAGTAGTTGCGGATATCGGGGCCAAACCGATAGAAAAAGACCATGTTATCACGCAGAGAATCGCCGTGAATCCACATCTCGAGTTTCTCGTAGCCGCTAAGGTCTTGTAGTTTGAACGGTATCTTCTCGGCCATACCGGTATCGCCCGGCGCCAGATTGAAGAAGTCGTAGCGCAGCGACTGTTCGCGTTCGCGCAGGCCGGTAGTTTTGTCGTAGAAGCCTTCGACTCCGGGCGGCGGGCTGTATACAGTGTCTTCTTCGGTATTGATGACCGAAACGGCAAAGCGAGTTTCCTCGGTGCGGACCTTGTCCAGCGGCAGCAACGGCAACGCTTCCCAGGCATTGCGGGTCAGTTCAACATCGGCGATTTCGACGAACGCAGTATCTACCTCTACGCCATCGATCCAGAGCCTCATAACGCGGACATTGCTGCGTAAGGGACTGCCGACCTCTTCGTAAAGCGTGCTATCCTGGAAAGGTATGCGAATCGTGTACCAGTCGTTGCGCTCCGTTCCGAAAACGCGGAAGGGATTATTCGCGAGGTCGATGTTCCAGGTATAGTAGCTGTCGCGCTCTTGCAGAATACCGTCGTTATTGATGTCCTCGGTATCGGGACGGTTTAACCGCGAGAAGTCCTCGCGACTTTTTTCGGTACCATTAATGCTGTTGTAGTTGTTCTTGTCATCGCTATCGTAGGCCCAGTTATCACCGGCGGGGTCTTCGCTGCTACAGTCGTACCAGTCGGGGGCGGTACCGTCGGCGCAGCGGGCTTTTTCTTGTTCATCGGAGAGCAGGTCCAAGCCAATGTCTTCGATGATTTCGGCGATTTGGTTGCGACTTTGGTCTTCCGTATCGAGATTCTTGTTACCGTTTAGATCTTCGCTGATTTCACCCAAATCAATGTGCAGGCGACCGACTTTGCCGCGGATACGGAGTTCAACGAAACGTGTCTTAGACTGGTCATAAGCGCCTTTGGAGAGGGCGCGCATAACACCGTTCCAGGACCCGGTCTTTTGGCCGTTGAGGTCGGAGTTGGGGACAAAACGCAGCACCAGGATGTTGGTTCGGTTTTCGCCGCTCTTAAGATCGCGATCATAGATGTCAGTGATTGGTACCTGGTCATACGGATTGTACCAGATAAGGCCGGCACGTTTGAGTGACAGCGTATCGAGTTGTGCCGGCGGCGAGATTGGGTTCCAGCCGGTACGATTGACTCCCAATGAATAAAGTTCTTTTGAGCCTTCGAAGTCATCGATCGATGCCTCGCCTTTGACGTTCGGGTTCGGCAAAGACTGGCCGATTTCGCCCTGAAGAGCAACGCGAGAGGGTGATTTGGAGTCGATGAACGGCAGGACATTGATCATTTTCGTCAGCGCATAGGTATCAAAACTATAGGTAGCATCAACATCAAGGTTGAGGAACTTCGCCTGCTCTTCACCAAGTTTCGGCTTGCGATCAGTCTCCTTTTCGGATTTGTAGAGCGCCATCGCGCCGATCTTGAAATTACGGGAGAACTCGTATTCCGCGCGCGCACCGAGGAGGGTCTTCTTCTGCGATGATATCAGCGGTGAGAATTCGTAGTCAATTGAAACGTCGGCGGAAGCGCTTAATGCCTCTTCGTTCAGGAAGGTGATACTCCCATACTCGTACTGAATATTATAGTCGACACCCTTCTTCAAGATGCGGCCGTTAAGCGTGACCGTTTCCGATTCCGGGACGATATCATAATTGCCGAGCCGGAACTCGCTTTGGCGCGATGCAGAGGTTACGTCAAGATAGTATTTCGACTTGTTCTGGCGGTCAATTGATGAAGAGATGTCATACAATTCCGGTACGACCTCTGCAAGCGCAGGATTATCAAATGGCCGCCGCGAGGGGAATCGGAGATGTCCACGGCCCGGATCAAAGATCTCTGTGTTATAAGCATCCACCCTACCGTCACGATCGGAATCAAGTCCCAGAATGGTCTTTAGCTCTACGCCGTCCTGATGGTTGAGATCGGAAACATCCTTGTCGGCACCCGATTGGGCGTCGCCCCGGTAGATGACGACATTGAATCCATCGAGGTCGGTAACGCGCCCGACATCATAGACGTTACGCCAGACATAATTCCAACTGACAAATGAAGGCAACGGGTTTTCTGAGCGCAGAAGTTTGAGGACGTATAACGAGTCGTTATCGGTGTTGCCTACCGAAATGATTGTATCGCGGCCATCAGGCAGTCGCCGGAGGTATTCCATATAGATGCCGACTGATTTTCCAGCATAGATGGGCTGGTCGAATAGAATGTAGTGCGATTTTCGCTGGACGACATAGAAATCTTCGCTGGACTGTGAAGTTGAGCGGTCGGCGCCATAGAGGATGAATGTACCGCCGGTGGCTTCGTCCGGGTATTTGGTCGGATTGTACGGATCGACGTAAAGACGTGCCGTCTTGGTCGGGAGATTCGTTGTCTGGCCGGCTGCATAGAAAATGTAGACTTCCAGCTTGGTGATACTGTCCGGGGGAATGTAAACGTTGTTGACCGTGCCACCCGGCCACAGGTCGGAGAAGGATAAGATGGAATCCCGGCGCGTGAGATCGAAGTACTGGTTATCGATGTAATTCCAATCGCGGATAATGCGGCTGGAGGACTCGGCACCGGCCTTGAAAGTAGCCGACTTGTTGGATGACTTTTCCTGCGAAGCGATACCGGTGAGTCTTAACCCACCGACTTCAGCAGTTGTCTTGATGCCAAACAATCCCTGAATGCGTTGTGAGTAGCCGGAGAAACGCGTTGACGGCAACGAGAGATTGGTGTTGCCAAGTTCAATGGTCTTGATGATGTCGTCTTCATCGCCCTTGTAGCGCAGCTGTATGCGATTCGCCAGCGACTCCTGACGTTTGGAATCCTGGTTTACATCGACGGTGATTTTCGAGCCGATCGTTCCGTTGATAGTGAAGCTCGAGATTTGCTCCATCTGCAGCGAAGGGAACTTGCTTTGCCCGGCGATTACTTGTTCGCCATCATTCCATTGACTGCGGCCACCGAAGGTGATTTTGCGATATCCATTGACTTTTAGGCCCGCACCGCCCTCGCCGATAATGCCTTTGACGAATTTGGGTGTCTTGATTGGAATTTCGAACTCCAGTAATCCGCCGCCACCGCCCTGGGCACGACGCTGTTGTGCGTCCTTGACACCTTTGCGGAACAGAAGTTGTGACTCGCGGTCGAATTCGCGCTCTTGCGCCTTCTGGGGTGAGACAGCGAATGGAACAGCGTAGCCGGTGAAACGACCGGTGGCTTCGTCAAAGACCAGCAGGCCGCTGTTTTCGTCATAGTAGAATGACCGCGTCTTTTTGAGCAGCGCGGATTCGAAATAGGCACGCGGTTGTTGGGAGTTGGTCAGTCCGATTTGATCCGGCGTGGTAAAAGACATCTGCGCCAGACGACTCGGCGGTAACTTGAGATTGAGGTCAATCCCGACTGCAGCAAAGGATTTCACTGTCAAGAGCGTGAGGCCGAGACAGAGAACCGTGATCAAACGGATGTGTATAGGTAGAGATAGGTTCAATTTACAACACAGAAAGAAATTCATTCATTACATATCTTTTCGATAGAAACCTCCGTCAGCTAAAGTCTCCGAGTAAGATTACTTCTTCCGAGAGCTCTACGCCATAAACTTCTTTAACTTTTTGCTTCAGTTTCAGCGAAAGTTCTCTCACTTCGGACGCCGAAGCGCCGCCTTTGTTTATCAGGATGTTGGCGTGATTCGGATAAACGCCAGCATTTCCAACGGTAACAGATTTGCCGCCGATTTGCTCGAGCAAGTATCCGGCTGCGATTTTCCCATGAGGAGCATTTTTATCCTCTATGTTCTTGAAGAAGCAGCCCGCCGAGATATCTTCGTGCGGATGACGGGACCAGCGCTGATCCAGGATTTCGGTAGCGCGATTGCGAAGCAATTCGAGATCCTCATGTTTCAGTTTGAAGCGTGCCGAAAGAACAATGTTCTTCGACCACTTGAGTTCACTATGGCGATAGCTGAAACCGATCTGGTCCTTGGTTGCGACATAAAGTCCGCGTTCCGGATGATAGAGGTTTACATCAATGAGCGTGTCCGAGATCGACTGACCGTAGGCGCCGGCATTGCCAACGATGGCGCCTCCTACTGTGCCGGCAATTCCGGACAGTGATTCCAGTCCGGCAAGACCAGACTCGACCATCTCCTCGACCATTCTGGCGAGAGAATAGGCGGCGCCGACGTGAATGGTTTCGTCTTCAACCGTGAGAAACTCAATTTTGGGTAGGATGATCATGCCCCGGTAGCCCTTATCGGATGCGAGAATATTGGAACCGCCGCCGATCACAAAGTAGTCGATGCGGTTTTTCTTACAGTACTCTACTGCTTGGACAACCTGTTCGACGGAATCACAAAAGGCCAGCATGTCGGCTGGACCGCCGATGCCGAAGGTGGTTAGTCGCGCAATTGGATAGTCGAGTTCCACGCGAAAATTGACATCGCCGACAAAACTCGCGACGCCTGATTTATTAGGCAATATTGACATTCTGATGAATTCTCCCGAGAGAGCCCAGCGATCACGGTGTGACAAGCATTTAGCCGCTTGATTAACACCCGTTATGTTGTACCTGAAGACTCGTCCGGTGTTCCGGTTTTTTGTTCTCTATTTACTTCATCGACATAATTCATCTGCAATTCAGCGAGTAAACGCCCCAAGAGCCGTGTCTCGTAGTCGTCAAGATTCCCGGTCGTGCGTTTTTTTATCAATTCCATCATTTCGATGGTTGCCTGCGCCTGTTCCAGATCGCGCTCAATCTTTCCGCTCATCGGGTTCATTATCTTGCCGAGTTGTTGCATGCCGGCTGAAT
>CAZQBX010000009.1:0-91433 GCA_964592145.1 uncultured Ignavibacteria bacterium | reverse complement strand
ATTGGCCCGCTGAAAGACGCCAAATCAATGTAACCTGTTAACCGGAAGAATGTGTACCTGATTAGGTGATAATTTAATCCTTGAAGCTCAAAATGTCAAACGAAATCAGGCTCGGGAATGGCAAGAGGTCGGCGATAAGGTGAGACAGTTATTCGCCACACTTTAGTTCTGGGATGGGCGAGGGGGGCTATTTAGGTCCATTATACCTCGCATAAAGTATGGTGCAGTCGCAACCGATAGACTTATCGAGTATGAGAATGAACCTGCCCAAAACTGCCATCGCCACGTGTTTGTACTGTGCGCTATTGATCGCTTGTTCGATTCTTGGTTCGTGTGACAAAAGCAAACCGACCGAACCCAAGTCTCCGTATGAGGATAATACCGATCCGGCTGTCTTTCTGGCGTCGCCGGTTGCTATCGAAAAGATCACCGACCTTGAGCCGCTCGGCGCAATGAATCCATCGGGTCATACCATTCCGACTGACCATGTGTACTTCTATACCAGTTGGACCTACGGAGAACAGCCGGTCTATCCTGCCGAAAGACTTCCTGTTTATGCCCCAGGTTCCGGTGTTGTGACTTGGATTCTCAAAGAAAATGGCGACACGACCGATGCCAAGGTCATGGTCAGAATGAACAAATGGGTACTGTATTATCTTGGCCACGTTGTCCTCGACACGGCGATCAAGGTCGGCACCAATATCGTCGCCGGTCAGGTCGTGGGCGAGAGCAGAGGAATCGCGGTTGATCTTGGCGTGGTAAACGAGCAATTGACTCTGCCGGGTTTCATAAACCCGGAGCGCTACGGCTGGCAGACCCTCCACACTGACTCGCCTTACAAATACTTTGCCGAGCCGCTTCGTTCGCAACTCTACTCGATGGTTCGCAGAAACACCGTCGATAAGGACGGCAAAATCGACTACGATATCCCCGGCACACTCATCGGCAACTAGTTCCACGAGAGCGTCGAGGTCGCCGAATCGATGATGCCGCCCGCATGGCCCAAGCATCTTGCCTTCTGCCCCGATTCGAACGAACCGGAAAAAATGCGCATCTCGATCGGCGGCACTGTCTCTTCACCCGGCAAGTTCAAACCCTCCCTAACAGACCCCGCCTTTACCGATGTGACTCCACAGAGCGGTCGCATTGTCTACCATTTGAACTACACCGAGTCTGGGTACTTCGGCATCATGTTGGTACAGCTTCTCGACAGCCTGCATCTGAAGGTCGAAGTCTTCCCGAATAGCTCAGACACAAGTCAGCAATTCACCGACAGCGCCAAGACCTATTCAAGATAAGCGAAGTTTTCGGTTACTTTTCTCGTGGGCTAATAAGAAATCGGAGAGTGAGGGATTCGAACCCCCGGTCCCTTGCAGGACAACGGTTTTCAAGACCGCCGCAATCGACCGCTCTGCCAACTCTCCGGACGGAATATATTCCTCGCACCGCTTCCGCGCAACCGAAAAGCGTAACCCGTAAATGTGATTGACGTATGATATCACAGGCGCAATCTTGATTCTGGTATTGCCCCTAATTTGATTCATTAGTTGCCAATCGGCAGCAAGGAGTGAACATGGCGGAAGGTTTTGTGCTGATTCGCACAATCACGGATTTCGAGAATTGGTGGAACAACGAGACCAAGGCAACGAGGAAACTATTCGGTGCATTGACGGACGCTTCGTTAAGTCAGTCAGTCGCCAAGGACCACCGTACACTAGGCCGCATGGCCTGGCATATCATCCAGACGATGGGCGAGATGCCGACCCGTCTGGGGATGAAGATCGATGCGCCGGATGAGCACGCTCCGGTGCCGACCAGCGCCGCAGCGATTCAGCAGGCGTACGACAAGGCGGCGACCTCGCTCTTGGCGACGATCAAGAAGAACTGGAAAGATGAAACGCTGCTACAGGAAGACGACATGTACGGCTCGATGTGGACACGCAGTTTCACCTTGTTTGTGCTGATCGGCCACGAAGTACATCACCGCGGCCAAATGACCGTCCTGATGCGTCAGGCCGGTCTCAAGGTGCCGGGAATCTACGGACCCTCATACGAAGAATGGGGCAACTACGGAATGCCTACTCCGGCAGTCTAACTCCAATCGACGACAACATTCCCAATCGCGAATAATCGAGCGGCGAAGATCATTTCTTCGCCGCTTCCATTTGTGCCTTCAGTGCTTCAATTTCTGATCTGAGAATCTCTATCTGATTTGATAAGGTAGCGGCAGTACCGGTCACCCCATTGCCAGCAGAGGAAAGGCCGCCTTCCTCCGCTTCAGGAAGTGCGCTTGTCGGAAAAGAGTTAATCTTCGCGGTTCCATAAAGTGTCGGCAAGTATACCAGAATCAGACTGCCCTCTTCAGACTTGGTCGCTGCTGGTCCGTATCTTCTGGCGAGGAGATGATAAGTCCGAGGACCGGAGCTCGCGACTTCGAATACATGGATCGGGTTGGCAGTCACGTCGAATTTCCCGGAACCGACATCGCTATTGAAACCAAACGAAGAAGTTGCATAGGTTTCAGTCGTATTGACCGAAAGTGAAGCATACACAACGTCCAAATCATTCCAAGTATGATCGACCTCAAAATGACAGGAGCCGATTGCGAGTACATAACCCGGCGCTGGAACATCGATTTCTACTGAAAGCACGGCCTGGAATGACGAGCCGATCGAAATGGGGGAACCAATGAGTACATAGTGATCCGAAGCCACACCCGCTTCATCCGGCAACCTCGATGCCGCCATCAACGACGGCTTGATTGCTCCGGCATAGAGTGTATCATCGGCTTGGATGCTGCCATTGACATGCAGTTTTCGTGTCGGATTAGTCCGGCCGATTCCGACATTACCATTTTCCAGCCAGGTCATCGTCTCGACAGCGCCGCCGCTACTATACAGCGATAAAGCGCCCTCCGGGAAATTGGCGTGGGTGTAGAGATCCTGTCGAAGGTGCCAGGTGTTTGCCGGCGTCTGAATCCGCAAACCCGTTTGCCCCCAATTGGTCGGATGTGAACCCTGGATCTTCAGCCAACATGTGCCGGCTTCGCTGTTTTCGATGTGCAGGCGATCATCGGGGTTGATCGTGCCGATGCCGACTCTACGATTAACGTTGTCGAACTCCGCCCAGGTCGAAACGCCATATTCTGTGAAATAGACACTTTGAGTTGCCAGCAAACTTAAGTCAGCACCGACCCATTTCATATCGTTGCCAATTAGAGATTCGAGTCGGGCATTGGCTGAACCGAAGTAGATTGCTGATTGGCTTGACATCCCCAGATCGCCACTGAAGTTCAATCTCCCTAGCCGTAAACTTGTGTTGAGCGCAACAGTATCCGTTGGGCTTGTCAGGCTGATTATCGCCCCATTGTCTGTCCAGCCTGACGTATTGCTGGCGACAGCATCGGCAGCAGCCGCCCAGTTTGAGCCATTCCACTTCATAACCTGACCGCTCGTTGCACCGTTCTGCCCGATGTCGCCGAACGCGATCGTGGCATTGGCGATTTTGCCGGTAGTGACCGAATTGTCGGCAATTGTCTTGGCATGCTGCGCGGTGTCAGATTGGATTGCTTGAAATGCGCCGGGTACGCTTAGCAGCGGCCGCAGGGGACGCAGTTCCGCCCCGCCATCAATGGCCACACCCAACCAGCGGATACTTCCATCAAATATCGCGACTGTCAACGGACTTTCCTGCCCCAGCACCACTGTGAACAATCCATCACTTACTGTCACCGTGGGATGCATTTCACTCCAGATTGATTTTGAACCCAGTGAATCAGAGTAGATGTTAAACGTGAGGGCGACAACTTCATTAAGCGGAGTGCCGTTAGAACTAGTTAGTCGCCCCTGGTAGGCGAATGTACTGGGAATATCGGCCTGTGCCACTGATGTCAAAAAGCACACCAGGAATGCCAGATACTTGACAAGGTTGAGCAAAGAGAAAGAGGGAGACATGATATTCCTCCGAAAGCAAATGAAGCTCATATGCAGATGTTAGAATTGCAGGTGCCAGCTGTCTGCTGTCCAGTTTAACTACAAAATCGACAAAAATGTCCGAAAATCAAGTGAATTGCTGATAGATGACAATTGCGACCATTTTACACGTTGCTTAGGTTGAAGATCGAGATCGCAACCCGCAATTACAGGGCACGCCAGCGCTTCTGACTGCTCCACCCATACCGATTGACAGTCAATCGACGACATTGTATGTTCATCCCGGCATACTTACAGGCGGCACAGATTCGACCGCCGGGAAAGGACAACTACCGTGGAGACTATGTGGGCCGGTGTAAAGCCGGAACGGGCGGCGGGAGCCGATTTTCGTGAAGTTAAGATCCCCCAGATAAACGACAACCAGGTACTGATCAAGACGAGAGCGTCGTCAATCTGCGGTACCGACAAGCATATCTACAACTGGGACAAGTGGGCGCAGGGGCGCCTCAAGCCACCGTTGATCTTCGGCCACGAATGTTGCGGCGAAGTTGTCGAAGTTGGCAAAAATATCCGCGGTCTCAAACTCGGTGATTTTGTCGCCGCTGAATCGCATATCCCCTGCGGTGTTTGCAAGCAGTGCCGCATGGGCAACATGCACATCTGCGATAATCTCGTGATTCTCGGTGTCGATACCGACGGCATCTTCGCAGAATATGTCGCTCTACCGGAAATCGTCTGCTGGAAAATCGACAAGGGAATGGACCCGGCAATCGCTTCGATCCACGAACCCTTCGGCAATGCGGTCTACACCACCATGTCCGCCAATGTCTCGACCAAGCGCATCGCCATCATCGGCGACGGCCCGACCGCGGCATTTTCGTGCGGTATCGCCAAGGCCGTCGGCGCGGAGCGGATCTACAATATCGGCATGCAGGATTTCAATCTCGATATCTGCAAGCAGATGGGCGCGCATGTATCGATCAATGTCGCAAGCGACAAGGATTTCAAGACGCGCATCTGGGATGAAACCTCCGGCGGCGTCGATGTCGTCCTCGATATGGCCGGCAACCAGAAGTCGGTCGAAACCGGATTTGAGATTTTGCGCAAAGCCGGCACTCTCGTGATGTTCGGTATTCCGCCCGATGCGGTAATGATCGATGTCAACAAAGCCATTATCTTCAAAGGCGCCACCGTGATCGGTATCAATGGCCGCAAGATGTTCGAGACCTGGTATCAGATGCAGGCGCTTCTGGACGGCGGCATGGTTGATCCGCGCCCGGTGATTACGCATCGCTATCCGTTCAAGAAATTCCTTGAAGCCGTCGACATGTTTGCGACCGGCAGTCAGCCTTCGGCAAAGGTCGTGCTGATGATGGAGTAGGGGGGCAAGGGCTTGAAGTTCTCGTGATACTCACTGGCGTGTTTGGGCGAGCTTAGCAGGTCACGCCCTCTCAGGGCGTGACTCGATGATATGAGTCAAGCTCCAAGAGCGCTTGACCTACGAGACTTTGTGGAAGCCTAGTAGGGTGTGTATCCATACGCCGTACGCCACCCAACGGATGGGCTTGCTGTCACTGAATCAGAATATCCATAATGCATACTCCATCGTCTTACCATCGCCTTTGCTCGCGTTTCAGTCCTTCAAATCCGCGGCTTGTTCTCATTGCCGAATCGCCACCAGTATCGGGAAAGTACTTCTATGATGTTACCGGCAAGCCGAGTGAACCGCTCTTTAAGGCAGTGATGAAGGATATTCTGAAGCTTGAACCTGCAACGAAGGAGGCGGGTCTGGTTGCGCTTAGGGATGCCGGAGTCTTGCTTTTGGATGCTACCTATACACCGCTCAACGATGGTCGTTCTGACCGAGAGAAACGCGAAATCATAAGACACGACTTTCCATCGTTGCTCAAGCGACTGCGAGCCACTATAAAACGAAAAACGACACCAATCTTGATCATCAAGCCTAACGTGTACCGTGAGATCGGGTACCGTTTGGAAGAGCTTGATTACAATGTCATAAACCAGGGGTATGCAGTGCCTTTCCCAAGCAACGGTCATCAAGGCTGTTTTGAGGTAATTGTCCATTTTTTGTTGAGAGACGCAGGACTCCGGATCAATAAGTGAAACCGCTACCCCGCCCAACAGGCGGGCTTATTATTCAAACAATTTGCTCTTTTGTGACCCAATCCCACCTCGCGCCACGCTTGGATGGGGTGCCGGGTAGCCCAAGTCCTTACAGCCCAGACATTTTTGCCGGGTCACGCGTGTGCGGCGAACCCTCTGATTGTCGATAAAAGGAATCTCATTGCTATATTTTATCCATAAAAGATGAAACTCCCCGCTCATGGTCTGCGTATTTCAATCATAATTTAAGAGTCCATTAACCGAAATGGACGCAACCGCAAAATGTTCTTATGGGAGAGTGTCTCTATGTCATCATTCAGTCTTGTGGATTTTCTGCATCAGTTCTTCACAATTGCCTGGATCGGAGGGATGATCTTCATCGGACTGGTGCTCAAGCCGTCGCTTGCAGTCATCGATCCGGGACAGGCTGGCCAGCTCTTTGGTGCAATCGCGAAGCGCTTCACAATCATTGCCTGGTTGAGTATGATCGTCCTAGCCATTACTGGCTGGATGAAAACACCGGACGACGCCTTGTTCGATACATCCGCCGGTTACGGGCTGACCCTGACCATCAAACATGTATTATACATTGCTGCAGTGCTCATCGGCATCGCGATCACGTTTGTATTTGCACCGAAGATTCGAAAGTACACCCCCAAGCCGGGTGAGGCGCCATCACCGAACTTCATTTCTGCGCGCACGAAGTTGGAAATACTCTCGTCATCGAACATGGTCATAGGTGTTGCCATCATCGTACTTGCGTCGATGCTGTAATTGGCAGTGTCTGAACGGCATTTTCTGGAGGGCAGGCGCCCTGATGCGATAACCACATCCGCCGGAAATTTTGCCCTGGCGGATGTGGAATATCGGTAGATCTACTCCAAAGAGTTGATTGCCTCGCTTTACTGTTATTGAACCTGTGCCAAGGTCTTTGCCATGCGTCCTAAAAATATGGTCCAAAAAGACGATATAAATAGTTGAAGATTTGAGCGCCCAAGCTGTCGATGTTCAGACTTTTTGGCAGAAGCGGCGGTCTATTTCAATTGCAGTTCTCAAGGGAGGTCCATCAATGGACGAGCTAAGAGCCAAACTCAATCGAGTTGTCTACGGATTGGCGGCGCTCTTCTTCTTGCTGCCGTTCGTCAACTTCTCGTGCGCCGAAATGCCGATCGGGAGTGTTACCGGATTTGACATGGTATTCGGTTCAACAAAACTCACGGGCGAAGGTGCGAAAATGGCCGAGTTCGCACAGTATGCCGAAAACGGCGAAGATCAGTCAATGTCGAACCCGATGCTGGCGGCGGAAAATCAAGTCATCGAGCCAAGCTGGCTGGTGATCTCGGCGCTGGCGTGCTGTCTGCTGGGATTGTTCCTAAGCTTCAGCGATGCGGAGAAAGCCCGGCTGGCGCGCATTGGATTTAGCATCGGAACAATGCTCACCCTTTTGATCTTCCGGATCGGAATTGAGTCGGAACTCGAAGCCGGGGGCGGCGGGATGATACAAGTGGAGACGGCGATTGGATTCTGGATGGTGATGGGATGTATGGCGTTTGCCGTCTGGCTGAATTTCTCCGGCGAGCAACAACCGGAAGGACCGTTCATTCGAGCGAAATTCGACCGGCACGAAACCAATCAAAATCAGATTCGTGGTCCAAAAGTACCGCAGGGTTAGTTCCCCGGCTTTTAACAGCAACAAGGATCGACCCCGTCTTGCGGTTTGGCAAGGCGGGGTTTCTTTTTGGAATCAGACTTTATCCGCCCACGATTTCATTTGTGATTGCGGCTTCGAGCGCACAGATTTATATCTGTCGTGATTGAAAAGCTCAAATCTAACGGGAGAATCAGCCGATGAACGACCGGGAAATTATCAGGCATTTATTGGCGACACTGGCATACCGCGCTTCGAAGACTCTTCGCGGCGCGCCGGAGTCGTTTGCCGACTTCAAAGCCGACGCCAAGAGTAAGACGCCGGTGCAGATTGTCGCGCACATGGGCGACTTGTTCGATTGGGCATTGAGTATCTCAATCGGTGAACCTAAGTGGAGCCCAGTGCAGCCGCAGGAGTGGCAGGAAGAATGCAAACGCTTCTTCGTCAGTCTCAAGAAGTTCGATGACTACCTCGCCTCCGAATTGCCCTCCAATTTTGAATTGACGAAACTGGTACAGGGTCCCATTGCCGATGCCCTGACACACACCGGACAGCTGGCAATGTTGCGGCGGTTGCACGGTGCTCCGATGAAAAGCGAAAGCTACATCCGTGCGGATATTGTGATTGGCCGAGTCGGGTACGAACAGACGCCGGCGGAAACGAAGTACGAGTTTGATTGAGGCGATCCGGCGCGTACCTTCATCAAGGAGGGACACTTATGTCGAATGAGATATTGGAACGTTTTCGTCTACTCGATTCAGCGCATTTGATTCACTCCGCGGCTTTTGAATTGCGCGAGTATTCTCCGGAGGCGCAGGGGTTCCTTCGAACAGCTCTTTTCGAGCGCGGAATTGATGAAGAGCAAATCAAAGCTTATCGCCTGGCAAAATTTCCATTTCCCACCATGGATGTTGATTGCGAAAACTGCGGCGAAAAACTGACCATTGAGCGGCAGGAACTGAATGAAGGGACATTTACTTGCCCCGAATGCGGTACCATGCAAGCTGTTCCATATCCAGAAATATCCTTCGATGATGAAGTGCATTCGCTTACCGGTCGGCAATTTAATTTGAACGCGAGGTTAGCCAGTGATCCCGACAGGCCTGCGGAAACGGAACTGGTGAATGATCCGCTGGCAAAGATGTATGGTTATGGTGACAGCGTTCCCAAGATTGTTTCCAATGAGAAGCCGGAAGTCAAGGAAGTGCGGCTATTGGACGAAGGACTGCCGGAGACGGTATGTGCCAAGTGCGGAGTTGTTCTTGAACCGGAACATACGTTTCTTACTGACGACGATTTCTTCTGTGAGAAATGCTATGGTGAGATTCCCCAGTTGGAGACGGTGACCGAGGAAGAAGAGGACGAACACTGAAAGGTCTCGTAATTAACCTTGTAACGGTATCATTATGGCGTTAAGTATTTTTGACGATAAGGCACTCCCTCCGCAAGAGGCGGACATAAAGAGGGTACTTGGTAAGACTTATAAGCTGTGGTGTACTTTGCGCGACCATGTGGTGCAGGAATATGCACCAATATCACCGGAGTGGGGTTATGCGAGCAAGAGTACCGGGTGGGGACTTCGACTAAAAGGCGAGAAGTGGGCGGTTCTTTATATGACCCCCTGCAATGGCTACTTTCTCGCTTCCTTTGCTCTGGGTGAAAAGGCGGTAGCGGCGGCTCATTCAGCAAACCTGCCAGATTCTGTGCTGGAAGTCATTGACAAGGCACCGAAATATGCCGAGGGCAGGGGTGTGCGCATTGAGGTGCGAACTGCCAAAGACATAGACAGCATCAAGAAGCTGGCCACAATCAAGATGGCCAATTAGCCTTCCAACCTTCATTACCGACCGCGAAAGGTGCCAATTCATTGTCAATGGGGCTAATAGAAGCCGCAAAAGTGAATTATTTCACAAGAAAGAGGGACAAAAACGTCTTATTTGCTTGCCGGAATCAGGAGCGGTTAATATATTCTCGAAGAAAACATGAAGGCGATCTTACCCCTAATTTGGTGGAGGCGAGGGCGTGACTCATATCGGCAACTTCGAACAAACCTACAAAACCTTCGAATGGCAACTCGCCGAACGCGAGTTGGACTATCAGAGCGGAAAATCGATCAATATCGGGGCATACTGCAGTGATCGAATATGCAAACTCGGCAAATCGCAAAACACGGCCTTAATCTGGAAATCATTTACAGGTGAACGGCGAGACTACACCTTCGACCAGATGCGCAAACTTACCAACGGCATCGCAGCCTTTCTTGGCCAGCAAGGGATCAAACCCGGCGAGCGAGTCTGTTTATTCATGGACAAGGTTCCGGAACTCTATTTCGGATTCCTGGGAGTATTGAAGCTCGGGGCTATTTCGCAACCGTTGTTTTCGGCTTTCGGTCCCGAGTCGTTGTTTACCAGACTTGAGGATGCGCAAACTGCGGCAATCATTACCCAGCGCAAGCATCTCTTCAAGGTTCGCAAGATTCTGCCGGAATTGCCCAATCTCAGGTTGATCATCATCGTCGACGACGATGGAGCCAAGCCATTGCAGGAACACGAAATTGCCATGCACATGAACGCTGCGATGGAATTGGACAACTACGAGATTTATCCATCAGTCGCTGAAACCCCCTCGGTGCTGCATTACACTTCGGGTACTACCGGAAAGCCGAAAGGCGCACAGCATGTTCATTACTCGCTGATATCGCAATACATCACCACTCGCTACGCCCTCGACCTGATGGATGATGACATATATTGGTGCACGGCCGATCCCGGCTGGGTGACCGGAACATCATATGGCATCATTGGACCGTGGTCTTGCGGGGTCACGCAATGCGTGCTCGATGAGGGATTCAGCGCGGACAATTGGTATCAGTTTATTCAGGACTGCCGAGTTACGGTGTGGTACTCGGCGCCGACGGCGATTCGCTCGCTGATGAAGGAGGGCGAGGAAGCTGTTCGCAAGTATGACATGAAAAGCTTGCGGCATCTCGCATCGGTCGGTGAACCGCTGAACGCTGAAGCAGTCTTGTGGTCGCAACGGGCATTTGGGCTGCCCTTCCATGATACTTACTGGCAAACTGAAACTGGAAGCATTGTGATTTCCAATTATCCGGGCATGAAGGTTAAGCCGGGCTCAATGGGACGTCCTTTCCCGGGAATTACCGCGACAGTTCTGGATATGAAGACGCATCAGCCGATTACGCGCACGGGCATTGTCGGATTAATCGCACTCAAACCAGGTTGGCCGGCGATGATCCGAGGTTATTGGAACAACAAGGAAACCTACGACAAGAAGTTCATCAACGGCTGGTACATCTGCGGCGATCGGGCGAGCATTGATGAAGATGGTTACTACTGGTTCGTTGGCCGCGATGATGATGTGATCAATACGGCAGGACACCTGGTCGGTCCATTTGAGATCGAGTCCGCATTGCTGGAACATGCCGCGGTTGCGGAATCGGCCGTCGTCGGCAAACCGGATCCGGTCAATATGGAGGTCGTTAAGGCGTTTGTTACTCTTAAGCCGGGATTCGAAACCTCCAAGGAACTCGAACTGGAGATTATGAACTTCATTCGTAAGAAGCTTTCCCCATTAGCGATGCCGCAGGAAATTGAGTTTGCGCCCTCGTTGCCAAAGACCCGCAGCGGCAAGATCATGAGGCGGTTACTCCGGGCAAAAGAATGGGGGCAAGAAATTGGTGATACGTCAACTTTGGAAGATGATATGTAAGCGAGGAGAGGTGTATGTCAAATATCAAAGATATTGTTCTCGACTATGTTAAGCGCGAATACCTGGAAGATGAAGACCAAATCATCGACTACGATACACCGCTCATTTCCGGCGGGATTGTCGATTCATTCTCGATGGTATCTCTCAAGGTGTTCCTTGAAACCAAATACAAGATTCAGATTCCTGATGCCAAGGCGAGTCCGAAGGCTTTTGACTCGGTGAACAAGATCGTCGCCCTGCTGAAGGAATTTAACGTGGAATAGGTGAGTTATGGCTTTTTCTACATCAGTTCGTGATGCCTACCAGAATCAACTCAATGAGATTCGCTCGGCAGGCATATTCAAAGAAGAACGTGTCATCTGTGCACCACAGGGATCTGACATCGAAGTTGAATTTCCGATCGGATCTCAGCACAAGCGCGTAATCAACATGTGCGCCAACAACTATCTTGGCCTGTCCTCGCACCCGGAAGTAATTGCGGCGGCACGCAAAGGACTGGATGAACGCGGCTACGGCATGTCATCGGTCAGATTTATCTGCGGTACTCAAGATGTTCACAAGCAACTTGAAGACAAACTTACCAAGTTCCTCGGCACGGAAGACACCGTCTTGTTTCCATCGTGTATGGATGCGAACGCCGGCGTCTTTGAAGCGGTCTTGTCGGAACAGGATGTCATGATTGCCGATCGACTGGTCCACGCGTCAATTGTCGACGGTATGCGGCTGTGCAAAGCGCACCAGGATACTTACAAGCACTCCAATATGGAGCATCTTGAAGAGAAGCTGCAACTTCACCAGGATAAACGCTTCCGCTTAATTATCACTGACGGCGCGTTTTCGATGGATGGAGACTTGGCGCCGCTCGACAAGATTGTTGAACTGGCCGAGAAGTACAACGCAATGGTGTTTCTCGATGACTCGCACGCATCCGGGTTTATCGGCAAGACCGGCCGCGGCACTCATGAGCACTTTGGTGTAGTGGGCAAGATCGACATTATCACGACGACACTGGGCAAAGCCTTAGGTGGTGCTTCGGGTGGCTGTGTCTCCGGTCGGCGTGAGATTGTGGAGATGTGCCGGCAGAAAGCGCGGCCGTATCTCTTTTCGAATACAATTCCTCCGGTGGTTGCCGTTGGGGCCAGCCGTGTGCTGGACTTAATAAGTCAGACTACGGAAAGGCGCGACAAGCTGGAACGCAATACTATGTTCTGGCGCAAAGGCTTAACGGAAGGCGGACTGATCATCAAGGAAGGCGAAACTCCGATCGTGCCTGTGATGTTGTTCAACGCCAAGTTGTCACAGGATTTTGCTCGCGAGCTGTTTCAGGAAGGCATTTACGCGGTCGGATTTTTCTTCCCGGTCGTTGCCAAGGGTCTGGCTCGGATTCGTACACAACTTTCGGCGGCGCATGACCAGCATCATCTGGACAAGGCTCTGGCGGCCTTCATAAAGGTTGGCAAGAAGTTTGATATTCTGCACAAAACAAAAGAGCAGATTATCGAGAAGTACGGGCTTTAGTCGCTACTGACGATTTCAGACAGGTACCGGCGGCCAGAAGGTTTCCGGTACCTGTTGTTTTATCACAGGGCATCAGCCTGCTGACAAGTCTACAAAAGCTGTTTACATACGTCGGGTAATGCTGTAGAATATGCCCCAACAAGGAGACTGTATGTATCAGCGTGCCAAGTATGACTTCAGTTCAGAACTATCCAATATTCGCAACTCCGGGATATACAAGGAAGAGCGGGTAATACGCTCGGCGCAGGACGCGCACATCAGCGTTTCATTGCCGAGGCAACAAGAAGTCGCCGATGTTCTCAATTTCTGTGCGAACAACTATCTCGGCCTGGCCAATCATCCGGCGATCATTGCTGCGGCCCACAAAGCCCTTGACGATTACGGATTTGGACTTTCGTCAGTTCGTTTTATCTGCGGCACGCAAGATCTTCACATCCAGTTAGAGAAGAGAATTACCGAGTTCTATCAGACCGATGAGGCAATTCTGTACTCGTCATGCTTTGATGCCAATGGCGGACTTTTCGAAAGTCTCCTCGGCGCGGAAGACTGCATCATTACCGACAGCCTGAATCACGCAAGCATCATCGATGGTATCCGGCTCTGCAAAGCCAAGCGGTACATCTATGAGCACTCCGACATGGCTTCGCTCGAGCGAAATCTCATTCGCGCGCGGGAAGGAATGGATATCTGGGATCATCCCGGACTCTCCGATCGGCCGCAACCTTCGCGCAACATCTTGATCGCCACTGACGGCGTGTTTTCGATGGATGGCGACATCGCCAAAGTGAAAGAGATCGTGGCGCTGGCGAGGAAGTATGATGCGATGGTGATGGTGGACGAAAGCCATGCCACGGGATTTCTGGGAAAGACGGGACGTGGATCTCTGGAGATAAACGAAGTACTCGGCGAGGTTGAGATCATAACTTCAACGCTCGGCAAAGCCATGGGTGGCGGCTCCGGCGGATTTACAACCGGCAAGCGCGAGATCATAGAATTGTTGCGGCAGAAATCGCGGCCGTATCTTTTCTCTAATACGGTGGCTCCAGCGCTGGTAGCCGGTAGTATTGCCGCTTTCGATTTGTTGTCGAATAGCGACGATTTGCGGGAAAGACTAATGGCAAACACCCAATACTTCCGCAAGGAGATGACGGACCGCGGATTCGATATTGTTCCCGGTATCCACCCGATCGTGCCGATCTTACTCCGCAAGTTCGAAAATGATGCCGAGATTTCACAGCACATGGCGCGCGATCTCTATGATGAAGGAATTTACGTGGTCGGATTTTTCTATCCGGTCGTTCCTAAGGGTTCGGCGCGCATTCGCGTACAGTTGTCAGCCGCCCACACGAAGGAGCAGATTGACCGGGCATTGGCGGCGTTCACCAAGGTCGGCAAAAAGCACGGAGTGATTTCGTAACGGAGAGACTTGATGAATAGAATTGCCCTAATAACAGGTGCCTCTTCCGGCATCGGTGAAGCTACTGCGCGCAGATTGGCCGCAAGCGGCTGGGATCTGGTTCTGGCAGCGCGTCGCTTCGAGCGGTTAGAAAAGTTGGTGGCAGATTTCAGAGTAGAAACGCACTTGCTCAAGCTTGACGTGCGAAATCGTGCTGCGGTCGAAGCGGCGATCGCCGGTCTACCGGAACGCTGGCGGAATATTGACTTACTTGTGAACAACGCCGGATTGAGCCGGCACTTGCTGAAACTTCATGAAGGCGACCCTGTTGCCTGGGACGAGATGATCGACACCAATGTCAAAGGACTCTTGTACGTCAGCCGTGCAGTCGTCCCCGGTATGGTCGCACGTGGTCGCGGGCATGTGATCAATGTCGGTTCGATCGCTGGCCATGAAGTCTATCCAAACGGCAATGTTTACTGTGCAAGCAAATTCGCAGTTGATGCCATTACGCGCGGGATGATGATGGATCTGGTTGATACGCCGATTCGCGTTTCGACTGTTGATCCGGGTTTGGTGGAAACCGAGTTCTCGATGGTAAGGTTTTATGGCGATAGTGAACGGGCAGAGAAAGTGTACCAGGGATTGCGGCCGCTCACCGGAGACGATGTGGCGGAAACCATCGAGTGGATAGCGACGCGACCGGAACATATTCAAATAGCTCAAGTGATCATCCTTCCGAAAAGTCAAGCCGGTGCAATGGTGGTCCACAGAAACCAGTAAGTATCCACGGAGTACTCATGTCCAAGAAGATAGTCACAACTGATCATGCGCCCAAAGCGCTGGGTCCATATTCGCAAGGTGTTGTTCTTACTGAATGTAAGAATCTGGTATTTTCTTCCGGGCAGGTAGCCATAGACCCGGCTACCGGCAAATTGGTTGAAGGTGATGTTGTTGCCCAGACACATCAGGTATTCAAGAACCTCAGTGCAATTCTCACCGCCGCCGGTTCCAGTCTTAAGAATGTGATCAAGACAACAGTCTTCCTGAAGAACATGGATGACTTCAAGGCGATGAATGAAGTCTACGCCTCATACTTTGATGGCAACTTCCCGGCTCGTTCGACAGTTCAAGTCGCCAAACTGCCGCTTGATGTTGCGGTTGAAATCGAAGTCATCGCCTACGTGGTATGAACATTTAGCTCCGCATCGGCGGAATCTGTGCACAATACATAACCTCTTCCGGACAGACCAGTATGCTCCCTGTAACTATCGAGTGGATCGGCGCCAAGCAGTTTGAAGCCACGAATATTGAAGACGCAAAATTCAGGATGGACGTCAAGAAGAAGGGCGGCGGTGCGGGGTTGTATGCCTCGCCAACCGATCATCTGCTGGCCGCAGTAGGGGCTTGCAGTGGAATCGACGTTGTTGCAATACTCGACAAGATGCGACAGGAGTTGAAGTCGTTGCGCATCGACGTCGTTGGTGAGCAGGCGGAGGAGAACCCCAAATACTTTAAAGCTATCAAGATTACATATAGGCTCACAGGGGTCGATCTCGACCGAAACAAGGTTGAGCAGGCGATCATGTTGTCGCAAGAGAAATACTGCTCGGTGCGCGCGACGCTAAGCGACAAGTGCATTGTCACGACCGAGATAGTTCTCGGTTAACACCTACCGGCCGAATTCCTTGTGTGCAAACGGGTGGACGCGATCATTCGGTCCGATCGGTTTGGCGTTGCGAATGTCGTGCGCTAAAGCGACCGACGGCCGCGCCGCTTCCAAACCGAAGCCACCGCCGCCAAGGATATCGCGATAGACGACTGTGTGCAAATCGGTAAATCCGCCCGAGAACTCGATTTCGCTGCCGTCGATCGTAATCGAGCGGAAAGTGGTCTGCTTCTTCGCAGTAACATCCGCGGGCAAGTCGTTCTTGTCAATCGAGAGGAACCAACGCACTTCGGCGTTTTGGAGTTCGATGAAGCCGCAAGCTTTGGTGGGTGTGCTAAGGTGAACTTCGCTTTTCTTTACGTTGCCAAAGAGCCATATCAGCAGGTCGAAAAAGTGTATGCCGATGTTAGTCACCAATCCGCCGGAGCGATCGGTCTGACCTTTCCATGAGACCAGGTACCAGCCACCGCGCGAGGTCACGTAGGTCAATTCGATTTGACGTTTCTTGTTCGATGTTACCTGCATAATTTTCGACTTGAGTTCGACGAGCGAAGGGTGAACCCGCAATTGCAGGATCGTGTAAACCCGTCGTCCGCTTTCCTGCTCGAGCTCCTGTAAGGCATCGATGTTCCAGGGATTGAGCACCAGCGGCTTCTCGCAAATAGCATCGGCGCCGACGCGCAATGCGAATCGGACATGGGCGTCGTGAAGATAATTCGGTGAGCAAATCGTAATATAGTGCACGCGCTTGTCGTCGCCTTGCCGGCGAAGCTTCTCAATATGTCGGTCGAAGCGTTCGAACTCGGTGAAGAACTTGGCGTCGTCGAAGTAAGAATCGAGAATGCCGACCGAATCATTGGGGTCGACCGCCGCTACGAGGATGTTACCGGTTTCCTTGATGGCTTTGAGATGGCGTGGGGCAATATATCCGGCGACGCCGGTCATGGCAAAATTACGCGACATTGTGATCCCTCGTTTCCAAGACTAATACTCCTGCCAATTGCGCTCGGCGTTGGCAATAATGCCGAGCAAGATCCAGCTGGTAAGCAGAGAAGAACCCCCATAACTGACAAACGGCAACGGCACACCGGCGACGGGCAAGAGCCCGACCACCATTCCAATATTGACAAACATCTGAAACGCTAATGCTGCCGTCGCACCAATTGTCACCAAGCCCATGAATTCGCTGCGCACCTTCAAGGCGGTTGTCAGCCCCCGGAAAAACAGAAAGCCAAAAAGGACGATAATGATCATTGCTCCCAACATCCCGAATTCCTCAGCGCCGACCGAGAAGATGAAATCGGTGTGACGCAAAGGCAAGAAGTCAAGCTTGTTTTGGCTTCCCGACATGAAACCCTTACCCAGCAATCCACCGGAACCAATCGCGACTTTGGATTGAATGATCTGATACCCGGCGCCCAGCGGATCCTGTCCAGGGTCAAGGAAGATCTTGATGCGCATCTGTTGATAGTCGTGGAGATGATTCCAGGCGATCGAGCTTAGTGCTCCGACAAAGAGATTCAAACTTACCAGCAGAATCGTGAAAGTCGGAGATCTCCGGACAATCAACAGCGCGGCGACAATCAATAGGACAAAGAAGATGATCCAAGCATACATACTTGACGACGCAATCATGCTGATGAATGGTGTATAGAACAACAACAGGTAGCGAGCCGGAAGGCCAGCCCAAAACATCATGGCCGAAAAGATAATAGTGAAAATAATGGAAGAGCCCAGGTCAGGTTGGCGCAGAACCAGGAAAGTTACAAATCCGCACATTGCCGTGGCGGTAAATATCTTTCGCAGATTTGAGATGGGACGCCGGCTGTAGCTCAAGTACCGGGCCAGAGCGAACAAGAAAGCCACTTTGGCAAGTTCCGAAGGCTGCAATGAGAAGAATCCCAGACTGTACCAGCGTTGCGCGCCGAATTTGGATGCGCCGAACGCAATGAGCCCCAACAATAGCGCGCACCCTACGGCGTAATAAACATAGGCGAAGATTTCGTGAATGCGCATGGGGATTCGCATCATGGCGATGAAGACGCCCATGCCGATTACAAACCAGACAATCTGCTTCACCCAATCATCTCGCAGGCGCGGATCGGGAGAATCATGATTGGCCGAATACACCAGGAAAATCGAGATGAGAGTCAGCAGGGCGGCGGCGATGAAAATAGTCAGGCTGCCGGAGTTAAATGTATCTTTCGTCAGAATCTTCATAGCTGAACGATATCCTCCAGCGGCGGCGGCGGTGGCGGCGCTAGCAAGCCAGTTTTCTGGAAGTGACGAATAAAGACCTGTTGGACAATCGGCGCGGCAGCCACACTACCGTGCCCGGCATTTTCGACGACTACACAACCGACAATTGTCGGATTATCAAATGGAGCGAATCCGCAGAAAAGGGCGTGCTCGTTACCGTGCGGATTCTGCGCTGTGCCAGTCTTGCCGCCCATCTCGATTCCTTCGATTCGTGACCTGGCAGCCGTACCGGAGCCGCCTTGGACAACTCGCCGGCAACCTTCTTTGAGGATTGCCAGGGTAGACGCGGAGAAGGGAAGCTGTCTCGCCACTTCCGGTGCAGCCTGAGTCAGTTCCCCATTGGCGGATTTGATATATCGCATCAGATGTGGTTTCATAACGTTACCGTTGTTGACAACGCCGCAATAAAACTGCGCCAGCCCGAGCGGAGTGACGAGCAACTCGCCTTGTCCGATGCCAAGATTGAGAAGCACGGCTTTCGTCCAACCGTTCTTTCCGTAAGCTTTGTTGTACCATTCTTCGGTAGGGACGAATCCTGCTCTTTCCGCCGGAATATCAATGCCGGTCAATACATCAAATCCACAATTTTTGGCAAAATCGCCGAAGTTCTTGAGTCCCAGTTTCAGCCCGACTTGATAGAAGTATGTGTCGCAGGACACTTCGAGAGCGCCGTAAACATCTTGGCTGCCGTGACCTGACTTCTTGTGGCACTTGAAATAGCGATTTCCGAACTGATAACCACCGTAACAAGGTTTGAACGGAGTATTGGGTTCAATGACTCCCAATTCGAGGGCCGCGCCGGCGGTCAAAAGTTTTGACGTGGATCCGGGCGGATACGTTCCGCGAATGACCCGGTCAAGGAGCGGTCGGCGTTCATCGGTTGAGAGCTGCTGATAGGCATCGCGCGGGACAAATCCGGAGAACAGATTGGCGTCATAGTTTGGTTTGGAAACCATTGCGAGAATTTCGCCGTTTTGCGGATTAATGAAGATCGCAGCCCCGGAAAGCGAATCGCCAAAGAGCGAATCGCACAGAACCTGCAGGTCAAGATCGAGGCTAAGTCCGAGTTCTGATCCGGGAATCGGGTCCTTGTTTGGTTTCGACTGCAGTGAGCCGAGGATTCTGCCCGTCGCTGAGACTTCCTGGTAGTCGACGCCATCGATGCCGCGAATCGGCTGGTCATATTGTTTCTCTACGCCGGCGCGACCAATCATTGATCCGATGCGAAACTGGGTCTTGCTTTCGCGTTCGTCGACTTCGCCGGTGTAGCCGATGATGTGCGCGGCGATGTTGCCGTAAGGATAGGTACGGGCATGATCGAGTTGATACATGACTCCCGGGAATAGCTCGTTGGATTCTTCGATGATACACACCGAAGCAAACTCGATGTCCTTGCGGATCGGTACTGGTTCAAACTTGCGCGATCGGCGCTCTTTGACTTTTTGCTCAATGGTTTTCCGTTCGAGGCTCAATAGCGGCGCCAGTTCCTCGGAAAGGCGCGAGAGCTGGCGGATTTCCGAAGGAATCACCGAGACGGTGTAAGCCGGTCGGTCGGTCGCCAGTGTGCGGCCTTCGCGATCGACAATTTTCCCGCGCATCGCGGTTCTCGGAACAAGGCGGATGCGATTTTCTTCCGACATTTGAAAGTAATAGTCATAGGATACTATCTGCAAGTGGGCCAGCTTGCCAATCAGCAGCAAGAAGACAGCCGCCATGATTCCGGCGACGATTTTTCCGCGAATTGACTTTGTGGTCGGATCAATCAAGTTGTTTCCTCTTGATATCAATCTTGAATTCCAGATTGAGCAGGAAGAAGATTAGAAATCCTACAGCGGCGGTATAGACCAGCGTAGGCAATGAACTTTCAAGATAGACTTGCATCACAGTAGATATATCGAACGAATTGGCAACTAACTGATACAAAAGTTGAAAAACCGCTTCAGCACCAATCAACACGTAAAAGCGACTGCTCAGCATTTCGAGATTCATTTGTTGTTTTAGTTCGTAAATGATGAGTGCCAAACCAAAGCGGATAAAAGCCCCGAAACCGAATGTCTCCGGGTTCAAGGCATCGACAATGAGTGATACCATGAGCACGGCTGGAAAGGCGATTTGAAAATCCTTCCGAAGGATGATCAACATCACAATAATCATCACGAAATCCGGGGCTATCCCGAGTATCGAAGTGATGTTCGCCAGGATTGTATGACTGAACGCGGTCAAGTAACCGAGCAAGATGAACAGGAGTACTCTAAAAACCACCGGTCGTAACCTCCAGCGGTTCCATAATAATCACCACGTCGAGCGCTCCAAAATCCACAAATGGTTTCACCCGAATTTGCTTGAAGAATGCCGATGAAGAGACCTCAATAGTGTCCACGACCCCGATGTTGATTCCTTCGGGGAATACCCCACCCAGGCCCGACGACACAATGGTGTCCCCCTGTTCGACATCGGCATCGAGAGAGACATCGTCGAAGTACAGGCCTCGTCCGGAATACCATTTCACGATTCCCAGTGCCTGGCTGCGGGAATCGCGGCCGGCGACCCGGCAGTTGGGTCCGACCAGTAGCGAAATTGTGGCAATTTGCCCGGAGGAGCTTGATGTCTTTCCCACGATGCCATGTTCATCAACTACAGCTCGAAACCGCTTCAGCTCTTCTCCGGCTCTAATAACGGCGGTGGACAATCTTCGACCTTGGTCAAAGGCAACGACGTCGGCCGGTATGATGCGATAACCATCGCGCGGAAGCATCGACAGCATCTCCCGGAAGCGCTCGTTCTCGACGCGATCGAGTTCAGTGCGTTTTTCCTCGAATTTCAGTCTGACAATCTCGGCTTGCAGATTGACGTTGGCTTCATAGACATTGAGCAGCGAGGTCACTTTGTTCGAAAGTGCCCAGAAGGGCGAGTAGAAGAAACCTTGAATAATGGAAGTGACGAAGGTCTTTTCACCAATCAAGAAGGCTGACAGGAGAAGGGGAATCAGCAGCCCTGATACAGTGAGCAGGAGCTTGCGATTGCGATATAGGCGACCGGTTGTCCATTTCATTGAGCTTATTCAATCGTATCGATAATCTGGAGCAGTTCTCCGGGGCTCTTGACGGTCATCAGCTTCTCGCGATTCTTCTCCGACTTCATCAGGTATGACAAATGGGCCATGACCTTCAGGTGTGCTCCAATTGCATCCTCGGGGGCCGCAATCAAGAAGAACAGGTGGACCGGCTGCTTGTCCATCGCTTCGAAGTCGACACCCTTGTCGGACCGTCCGAATGCAATCACGATGCCTTTGGTTGCTTTGGTCTTGGCGTGTGGAAACGCCACGCCATAACCGACGCCGGTAGTCACCAGGTTTTCGCGCGTAATAATGTCCTTCAACAGAAGACTCTTGTCTTTGACCAACTTCGAACTTCCGGCCAATTCGACAAGTTCTTCGATGACCTCGCTCTTGGTGGATGCCGCCAGATCAAACGAGATTAATTGTTCCTCACAAAACTTTGACAGTTTCATTTTATCGTAGTCTCCTTAGGTATGTTCTTTTTGATGAGGTCGGCTGTTATGCTGCAGCAGAATAGGAATGCCGGCTTTGATGGGATACTGGATGCGACAAACGGTGCAATCAAGGGTATCATTTAGCCCGTTATGGATTAAAGTCCCCTTGCACTTCGGACAAGCACACAGCGACAATTGTTCGGGGGTGAATTGGCGGTCCGGGATCGAATCAGATTTCATCGTAGATTCCGATTGCCCGGAATTTTTCCAGGCGCCGCCTCAATAACTCTTCAGTCGAGAGTTGCTTAAGTTCTTCAAGGGAGATTTGCAGTTCACTCTTGATAATCTGCGCTGCCAATTGGTGATTGCGATGAGCGCCGCCGGTTGGCTCAGGAAGTATCTTGTCGATTACCTTCAATTGCATCAGGTCGGGCGCCGACAGTTTCAGGGCTTCAGCAGCGTCAGGCGCTTTAGCGTTGTCTCGCCAGAGAATTGCCGCGCAGCCTTCCGGCGAAATCACGGAGTACCACGAGTTCTCCAGCATCATGACCTTGTCGCCAATTCCGATTCCCAATGCACCGCCCGAAGCACCTTCGCCGATAATGACAATTATGATCGGCACCGTCAATTTGAACATTTCCAGAATATTGCGAGCAATGGCTTCAGCCTGACCGCGCTCTTCTGCTTCGACGCCGGGGAAGGCGCCGGGTGTATCGATGAAGATAATGACGGGACGACCAAAGCGAGCGGCAGTTCGCATCATGCGAAGAGCCTTGCGATAGCCCTCGGGATGCATCATGCCGAAGTTTCTCTCAAGCTTCTGCTTGGTGTCACGACCCTTCTGTTGTCCGACAATCAAGACCTTTTCACCCTCGAGCTTGCCGAACCCACAGATGACGGCCTTATCGTCGGCGTATCCGCGGTCACCATGTACTTCCAGGAAATCAGAGAATATCAGCTGGATATAATCGAGTGTATATGGACGCTTGGGGTGTCGCGCCAATTGCACACGCTGCCAGCGCGAGAGCTTGGAGAATATCTCCGATTGGAGTTTCTCAAGCTTTCGCTCCAAAGAGATGATTTCAGAATTCAACTCGACGCCACCGCCGGAGGAGAATTCCTTCATCTCCCGGATTTTTTTCTCCAACTCTATGATTGGCTTTTCAAATTCCAAATAAAACCCGCCCGCAGCCAAAATTACCGCTCCTCCTTCCTGGACAGAAGCAGAAACCAGCCAGCTACAATGAGCATGAACAGCACCAATATAGAGAATACGATACGACGGTCAAATAGAAAAAGAGTAAATGCAAAGATTTGCAGAGTTGCCGCGACAGTCCAGAAGACTAGAACTATCTTGAGCTTACCAACACCGCGAATCTGAAGTAAGTGAAAAGACTGTCGGAAATCCCCTCGCGTAATTGGCTTTCCGGTCAACAATCTACGGAAGAAAGTCAGAGTCAGTTCCGCCAGCGGCACGCCCAAGGTAAGCAGGGGAACAAACATCGCGACTACCGTATAGCTCTTAATCGGGCAATAGATCGCGGCTACTGCAAAGATAAAACCGAGTGATTGACTTCCCGAATCACCCATGAACGTGGAGGCCTTGGGGAAATTGTAACGAAGGAAGCCAAGAGTAACAGCGATTACCAGGATTGCCAAGACCTTAACTACCAGAATATTCAGGGCAATTGAGGTATAGAGCAGACCGACAGCCGTCAACGCGGCTAGTCCGCAGGCCAGACCATCCATGCCATCCACGAAATTCATTGCATTCATAATCAGGATCAGCCACATCGTAGTCGCCAGCAGCGACACCGTCCAAAGCAATTCGATGGACCCATAAAAGGGAACGTAGATGGTGTCAATTTGCAATCCTCCGCTCCAGAGAATTACCGCAGCGGTTATCTGAATTGCGAATTTGAATCGTGCACGCAGAGCCACAAAATCATCGATAAGGCTGCCAATAAACACGACCAAGTGGGCGGTAAAGATCGGCACAAGATAAGGCCTGAATTCCTGCGCGAACTCCGGCAGAGCCAGAAGTGCGGCTGACATCCCAAGCCAAAACACCCCAAAGATTACCCAGCCGCCGACAAACGGCGTTGGCTCGGCGTGGCGTTTCCGCCCACGCGGAATATCGAGCCAGTTCTTCCGGCGAGCAAGATCACGCAACGGCGGCGTAACTGCCAATGTCAGCAAGAAAGCTGAAACGGCAATCAATAGCAGCGTGACGACCACTACCGGCGATTCTCCTTAACGAAGGGGAGACTCGCTGCAACCAGCAGAAAATTGCCGCACAATTGCAGAGCCAACCAGAGGTTTGCCATGGTTGCCCGGGGATAGTACTTGCGGAAGTACTTCCAGATGGAGAGGTGATGGTGAAACTTCATTTTTAACCGGTGCTGGCGTGTTGACGCACCCCAGACATGATGTACGCTGATGTCACCGAGGTACCAGACAGATTTGCCAATCTCGTGGAACTTGCGGCACAGATCGGTGTCCTCGACGAACATGAAAAAGCGCTCGTCAAACCCGCCGACTTGGCGAAAGACGTCGCTGCGGACCATCATGAAAGTAGCGGCCATTGCCTCGACTGATTTGCGCGAGTCGTCAGCCGGAAGGGTGTAACCTTCACCGCGCCGAATAAATGCTCCGCGCGACGAGACGATGTTTTCATGAGTGGGGAACTTGCGAATTGGAGAATGAGTCTGGCCGTCGGGAGAGATCGTTCTGGCTGAACAGGCGGCAGCCTCGGGATTGTCAGTCAAGAATTTGACGAGTCTGGGGATGACGTTGGAGTCGATCCGGCAATCGGAATTGGCGAACAAGACAAACGGGTATTCGCTCGCGGCAACAGCAGCGTTAGTTGCCTTCGCAAATCCAAGATTCACTTCGGAGTCAATAACGCGGACAAAGGTTTTGGCGGCTCCATATTTGCCGGTTGGAAGACAGCCATTGTTAAAAACGATGACTTCATAGTCAATTTGGCGGGTGAAATCCTTGATCGACTCGATCAGGACCCGAACGAGATCAGGCGTATTGTAGTTGACTATGATGATCGAAACTTGGGCGGACGACTCGTTCATTTGACAATGCCGAAAAGTCTCTTCAGGCGATGCGGTATCGACTTGAAACCGAGAAATATCACCATGAACACGGCTTCGTAGATGATCTTCTTGGAGAACTTCGAATGACCGGCTTCGCGTTCGACAAAGATAATCGGAAACTCGCGGATAGTGAAGCCCTTAAGCCAGGCGCGGAAGGTCACTTCAATCTGAAATGAGTAGCCGTTGGAACGGACGGCTTCAAATTCCAGGGACTCCAATACTTCGCGGCGGAAACACTTGAAGCCGCCGGTGGCATCCTTGACCGGTAAGCCGGTGATGACTCGTGAATAAAGATTTGCAAAATAAGAAATGGCCCAGCGAGTCTTCGGCCAGTTCTCGACGCCTCCGCCTTTAATGTAGCGGGAGCCAAGCGAGAGGTCGCAAGTTTCAATATTCTGCAGATGATCCGACAGGTATTTCGGCTGATGGGAAAAATCAGCGTCCATTTCGAGGATGTAGTCGTATCTCTGCTCGATGCCGTGTTTGAAACCGGCAATGTAAGCCCGTCCCAGTCCCTGTTTGCCGGGTCGGTGCAGTACCTTGATGCGCGGGTTGGCGGCAGCAAGGCGGTCGGCAATTTGACCCGTACCGTCTGGCGAGTTGTCGTCGATAATCAAAACGTCAATTCGCGGATCAGCGGCCACTATCATGCCGGTGATTTTTTCGACATTGTCTTTCTCGTTGTATGTCGGAAGCAGTACGAGAGCGCGTGCGGTCAAACAGTTGTTCCTTTCTTGCGGCGTTCATAGAAGTAGCAGCCTGCCAGTCCAATCACGGAAGCCAACATAGTCACGATGGTCAGCATCCGCCCAGTACCAAAGCGGGGCCAATGATAGTGGAACACCACTTCGTGCGTCCCGGAGTCCAATGATACAGCGCGAAAAGTGTGATTAGCAAGCAGCAACTTCTTGTCCGCGCCGTCAACGCTTACCTTCCAGGCTGGGAAGTAATTCTCCGAAACAAACAAGAGGCCGGGTGAATTAAGAGTGACGCGATAGACTTGGCGTTCGACTCCGTGCTGAATGATCTCAACCGTCTCCACGGTGCTTAGTGGTGAAAGCACCGGCTTGATTTCGGGGTCTTCATAGAGAATCAGTTTCTCGCGGAAAGGGAACTCCGGACTTAAGAGAGTAGTTAAGTCGCCCTGGCTTTGCGAACCCAGGATATAGTCGTGGAAGATCGTCGCACGCGGCAGTACATCAGGGATCTGGTACACGGCGACCTCATTGTCATAGAACTTGACGATACCGCCCGTTTCAGGAATCTTCATGCCGCGGTCAAACATCAGGAACTTTGTATTCGCCAATTGAAATGGTTGGTAACGGAGATTTTGGCCATCGAAAAGATTCTTAAACGACAGGCCGCCGATGAATTCGTCGTAGGTCTTCAATTGGGCGCCATGATAACCAACGAGCAATTCAATACCGTTCATCGGCAGGAAACTTCGTGAAGAGAACGATTGGCGAGTGAAGTCCATCACGCGGAACGGTTCCGATTCCTGTTTCAGTTTCTGCAGGACAGGCAAGTTGGACGGGAAATATTGATTGTATTCGGCGATATCGATGAACCGGAAGTCGACTCGCCACAAGTCTACTAGCGAGAGGAAAATCAACCCCACAATGGCAATTCTCCCCATCGTTCCGGCAGAGTATCCGCGAATTAAGAACCAGCAGGCCCAAGTCAGCAGCGCCACGAGCCAAAGCGAGACCTGGATGGTGCCGATCATACCGACCATGGCTTGGTAGTTCTCCGGAGATAGATTCGAGTAGAAAATCGATCTGTACATTGACATCATCGACTCGCTGGCGATAGTCGCGAAGAGAGCCTTGACGGTGAGGATTCCGGCGACGATGAGAAGGACTTTGCTCACCTTCGGTCCGGTTGTCGACTTTCGATCGGCGCGTAGGTTGGTCATAGCGTCAATAGCGAATGCCGCCAAAAGTGAGAACGAGAAACTGAAGAGGAACATGATCATTGACGGCGCACGCATCTTCTTGACATTTGGGATGATGGCGTAGAAAAGGTGGAAGAGCGGCGTCGTGTCGCCGAGTGCGTAAATTAGTGCAAAGACGCCTAACCCGAGCAAGAACCATGTCTCACGCTTTCGCCACAACGCAATGCAAACGACTCCCAGCAGCAACGGCACATAGCCGGCATACTCGGTGTTGTCCTTGAATGCGTTTCGACCCCAATAGGCGCCGCCGTCCTTGCCGTCGTCGACCCCTGAAAACAGCGGAATAATCTGGCCGAATGCTTCTTCCGGATGCATCGACCAGGAGGTTGCCCACTCGTAACCGCTGCGTCCCTCTGCACCTTCGCCGGCTCGCGGCGAGAATTCGGAAATGTACTTGTAACCGGGCCACATCTGAATCGCCGAGCCAAGTAGTCCGATGACTACGGCAAGGACAAACATTGTGGTTACCAGACCGGTGCGGACGACACCGATCTTGTCTTTGAACATAAAGATGATTCGATACAAAGCAAAGAATCCCAATGCCCAGAGACTGAAGTACGCCATCTGCGGGTGCGGGGTCAGGATAATGAATGCGATAGTGATTCCGAGTCCGAGGAAATATTTCAACTGCGCCGTAAGGGTGCCGCGATTGAAAAAGTGAAATGCGAGCGGGAACAGGGCAGTGACGAACATCTTTCCGTCGTGACCGGGAGCTACGAGCGATACCAGGTAACCGGAGAACATGTATGAAACGCCGGCAAAGGCCGATGCCAACCGTGACAGTCCAAACCCGCGGGCGCAGACATAGGAAAACAGTCCGGCCAGCCAGACGTGAAGCATCAAGCCCAGGCCAAGTGCTTTATGCAGCGGAAAGATCATCTTCAGGAAGAAGGTTGGTAGATAGAATATGTCGCCATGAAAAGAATCAACCGGCGGAATACCGCCAAAGAGATATGGGTTCCACATGGGTGGATGAAGCGGCAGGAATGCGCCCTGATTCTTGAAAAAGTTGGTAATGTACTCGCGGAAGAACACGCCGGCCTGGATCGTATCGGATCCCAACAGCATTTCCGTCGAAGATGAGAAGACGAACTTCCAGAAGAGTATCAATGTAAACAATAGCGTCGCGCCGGCATAAATCCAGAAGAAATTGTTGTTCTCTTCCAGCTCCCGGACGAGGTCATAGCGACTGTCACTGCGCTCAGCAGACTGTTTTCGTTTTACCATTTCCTGAATCTTTCTATTTAACTCGCCAAGCCAGGACCGTGCAGATTACTTCACCAAGCATAGACCACAGCCTGGCTCCGATCACTGCAATTCCGGCGCGATCAGCCCCGATGATCGGCGCCAGCAGGATAATCAGCGCAGCTTCGCGCGCACCGATACCTGCCGGCAGGACAATCGCCCAGTAGCCGACAAGATATGCCAATGTCCAGGCGCCAATAATCTCGATAATGCTGAAGTCGTATCCGGGCAGGATCGACAACAAGAAGAGATAGAAGCTGACGCCGTACAGGTTCCAAGTGACAAAATAAAAGAACAGCACCCTCATTCCCACCTTTTTTTCGAGGCGGAAATCGACCGGCGTTTGGCGCATCAGTCGGGTAACGAAGTTGATGCATGCATGCAGCCAGCGCGGCATTAGGAAGACAATTAGAAAAGCCGCCATCGCAACGACCCCAACCCAGGCAAAACCGATATAATCCTGGTATTTTGCCGCTGTTTCGAGGACAAACAGGTAGGCGACAACGATCAAAAGCCCTGGAGGAGTTGCAAACAACTGGCTCAGAATAAACGAGACCGTCGCTTCCTCTTTGGTGATTCCTTCCTTGGCCGCAAGATAGATCATGCCGAACAGCTGCCATATGCGACCGGGGAGGTATCGACCCAGTTGTGCCAGATAGGCAATCTTGAAGGCTTTATTGTAAGAAATCGACTTTCCAAAGAACCCGACAATTGTCGACCAAATGGCGGACTGGGAATAGAGAACTACCTGCATCAACAAAAGGGATGCGATCAATAGCCAGTAATTGATTTTCCAGTCAGAGGGGTTGAATTTGCGGAAACTATCAGCGAAGACAGGCGCCATGAAGTAGGCCAGAACGGCCAGAATGGCGATTTGGATGATTCGATTAAGGAGCTTGCTCTTTGTCATAGTAGTTTCAAGTGCTTGACCTTATACCACTTGCCGGAAGAATTGTCAAGCGTCATAGCTTTGCCGACGAGCTATCAGAATGAGTATCCAATTCTCAAGATGTGGAAATTGATGCCCGAATTCGGCCTCTTGATGCTCGCATTTGAGTGATGTTGGAACATATAGCAGATGTCGAAAACACGTGACTGGCCTATACCAATGCCAATTCCCGCGTGATCCCCGAATTGGAAATTGGTCGACAAGACTCGTTGTCGCATCTGAATGTCGCTGATGTAATGCAAGCCAATGCCTGCTTCGAGATATGGACGCAGCGACAGAGATGAAGCAGAACTTTGAAGTCGCAGTATAGGCGTCGCGGAGAGGTTTATGATGTCGCGATCACCTTTCCAGTTGCCAGCGGAAAGCTGACCGATTCCAATCACCGCAAATCTGTCACCTTTGTACAATCGCGGGAGAAAACTCCATTGCGAGCTGAACCGCAGTAGTTTCGTGTCCTCTATTCCCGTTCCATAGCCGAATTCCAATGCAACCTCGCGGAACTGAAATACTCCGGCACAACAGTCATTTGGGAATAAAGAAACGGCCCAACTTACCGCGAATAGCAGCCCAACGGACAGGAATCGACTTGACTTTTGCACTATTTAAGTCTATGTTATTGAGCGTAAACATGCAACAACGCATGCAACTGGTTTCCACGGACCAGCCGCAATAATCCCTCACGCCGGCGGACCGAATGCCAAGTTTTACAACAACTTACAGTTCAATCGATGGAAACTTTTAATCGTGCCCCAACTAATCGGCAGCACCAAATGACCGACTATATTATTAATCAGCAATATTCCCGGAGGAAGTAATGTCCACAAAGACAACGTGGTCAAGTCAACTTGGAAAATACCTATTTGCGACTTCGTTTCTGTTTCTATCAGTGTTGCTAGTCAATGGCACTGTTTACGCCGCAGATCATTCGACTGCCTCGGTCAACGCCTTGAGCGCTCCATTCAAGATTGTTGAAGGCGGCGTCAATGATTCGGCACACAAACTGCGAATTACACAAGCTGATTTCTTTGACCTCCGTTTCGGTGCCGCCGAAAGGTATTTGGATATTCCGGTTTCAACCGGGGAGACCATTCGCCTGCGGATGGAACGTTTCTCAATAGCTGCGCCCGAGCCTCGGTTCGTAATCGGTACCGCTTCCGGAGATGTCGAGACAGTGCACCCGGATGTGATCATGTATCGCGGAGAGATCGAAGGCGAATCGAATTCCCATGCCTATCTGGCTTTTTCATCGACGGGTATGGCCTCCGGGTATCTGCGCGCCAGCAGCGGCGAGACATTCTATATTGCGCAAACACCACAAGAAGCTGTGAAGGGCTGGAATGGTGATATTATCATCCATTCGCAGGCGGGCGGTATTGATCTGCCGGACGGCGTCGTAACCTGTGGCGTCGAGCCTCCAGCAGGTTTTGATCCCCACCCAGCTGCCAAGCGTATGGCTTTTGCGGGTCGCGGAATGCGAATGGCAAGGATTGCCATCGACTCTGATCAAGAGTACTTCCAGATCTTCAACGACTTGTCATCCGCTCAAAGTTATGCGCTTATTGTCATGGGTGCCGTCAGCGATATCTACATTCGAGACTTCAACATGAAGATGCTCGTCAGCTATGTTCGTATCTGGCCGTCCGGCGGTGAACCGTTCGAGGCTGACAATCTTGGCGGATTTCGTTCCCACTGGGAGTTCACGGAAGATCCCACGCCGTTCAACTACGTTCATCTTTTCAGCGGTCGCCGTGACTTGTCATACGGCGGCGTCGCCTATGTCGGCGGCACATGTTCTGGAAGCGCTACATATGGAATCAGCGGATTCCTAAATGGCAGTTTCCCAACGCCGTTCAATGCTCCCAGCAACTCCAATTGGGACGTGATTGTCGTCGCGCATGAGATGGGACATAATTCCGGCACATTCCACACGCACGATGGATACACGCCGACAATCGATGACTGCGGCAACGGTACACCTTCGCGCGGCTCGATTATGAGCTATTGCCACACTTTTGCCGGTTACACTGCCAACACTGATTTATGGATGCACTCCCGGGTCGAAGAGGTTGTCGAGGCGGAATTTGATGCGTTGAATTGTTATGATTACGATTGCAACAATAATGGTATCGCGGACGACATTGATATTCTTGTCGGCAGTTCGTTTGATGCCAACTTCGACGGCATTCCTGACGAGTGTCAAGACTGCAACGCTAATCTGATTCTCGATCCAGTGGAAATCGCCGGTGGGGCGCCTGATCTCGATGCCAACGGCATACCGGATGCCTGCGAGGCTGACTGTAATAACAACAATCGACCGGACCACTATGACATTTTCCTGGGATCGTCCTCGGATGCCGATGGCAACAACATTCCTGACGAATGTGATCCCGACTGCAATAGCAACAGCGAAAATGACTGGGTCGATGTCGAGATCAACGGTTTGGATGATTTCGACCGAAATGCCGTCCCCGATGAATGCCAAGACTGCAACAACAACGGAACGACAGACTGGATCGATCTGAAGCGACAGTACAACCTCTTTGTTGCCGACCAGGTCCAGCGCGTTCGTGAATTCCATCAGGCCAGCGGATATCCGGTGCGGGACATCTTCCTTGGAGTAGCAACGGCACCATATGATGCTGTTTTCAACTCAAGTAATCGACTGTGGGTGTCTGATTTTACTGGAAATCGAATCTTACGGGTAGACGTCGACAGCGCCACAGTTTCAACCTTTGTAAGCGCCGGGCTCGGGTCTTTGAGCGCTCCGACATTTATGGCGGTGCGGCCATCCAACGGTAACCTGATTGTATCGTCCAGCGGCAACACCCGCGTAATCGAGTACAACCAGTCTACCGGAGCTGTCGTGGCAACCCTCGTGACGCCATCCCATCCGGGCGGTCTGACACAGCCCTACGGCGTCTTGTTCAGCCCGAGCGGCACCCTGGTCGTTGCCAGCAGCGGCAACAACTCGGTGATTGAATACGACGGCACTACCGGAGCATATATTCGGGTATTGGTTTCCCCCGGATCAGGCGGTTTGAGCCAGCCGCGCGGAATGGCCTTTTTGCCGAATGGTGACCTATTGGTTACCAGTTTTGGCACGAATCAGGTCTTGCGCTACAACGGCAGCACCGGCGCATTTATCGGAGTCTTTAACGACCTGCAAATGCCGACCAGCCCGTTTGGCATCAAGGTGGGACCAAATGGAAATGTCTTTGTCTCGGAGAATTCGCTTGGCGGAAGCACCCCGAGGATCATTGAGTTTCTCCCCAATGGACGCTATTTCCGGCGGTTTGTGCGTGGCAGCAACTCAGGTCTGGTAAATCCGGCAGGATTTGCTTTCCGCGCGGGATCAAGTCTTGACTGCAATCGTAACAATCGTCTCGATGTTTGCGACATTGCGACTTTCTCGTCAATCGACATGAATCTGAATGGAACACCCGACGAGTGTGAAACACCGGACAACGATGGCGATGGAATCGTGGACGGACTTGACAATTGCCCGGCGAATGCCAACGTCAGTCAGCAAGATCTCGACTTCGATGGAGTGGGTGATCCATGCGACAATTGTGCGAAAGTGCAGAACCTCAACCAGGCCGATTTTGACGGCGATGGAATCGGCGATGCCTGCGACAATTGTCCGACGGTAAGCAATCCTCTCCAAGAGAATGCCGACGGCGACTTGCAGGGCGATGCCTGTGATCTTTGCGTCGGATCGAGTGATGTCGACAGCGATGGCATTTGTAGCGATACTGACAATTGCCCAACCATCGCTAACCCCGATCAGGCTGATTCCGATTCCGACGGCGCCGGTGATGTCTGCGACATCTGCCCGTTGGACAATCTCAATGATGTTGACGGCGACGGTATTTGCGGCAATGTCGACAATTGTCCTTCGATACAGAATCCCAGTCAGGTCGATGCAGATGATGATGGAGTTGGTGACCTTTGTGATAACTGCCCGAATGATGCCAATCCGGGACAGGAAGATTCAAACAGCAATGGCATCGGCGACGCCTGTGAAGGCCTCTGCGGTGATGTCGATGAGGGCGGCACTGTCACGATCTCGGACGTGGTCTTCTTAATCAACTACATCTTTGGCGGCGGCCCGGCTCCGAATCCGCAGACGGCTGATGTTGACTGCAGCAATTCGATCACAATTTCGGATGTTGTCTACTTGATCAACTATATCTTTGGCGGCGGCCCGAGCCCGTGTGCAGCATGTCCGTAAGAAACAGTGCCTGAAATTCTATTGGATTATGTGTGGGCGGCGCACTGTGCCGCCCATTCGTTTCTGCAAAACGCTTATCGTTCAAAAGAGTAAATGCGCAAGTTTCCTAAAAAGACCGGAATGCCCGTGCGACGAGGCCAGCGAACCTCACGGCCGAGATTCGCTGCGCCTGCGGTTGAAACCAAGTCGGGTCGCCCGGTGCGATCGCGGCTGGAGAAATGCTGCGCCGAATACCTTACTGAAAAGTGTATCACCTTCGTATATGAACCCCTGCTGCTGCTCTCCGGAAGACAATATCGTCCCGATTTCTATCTTCCGGAATTGCGCCTGTTCATCGAAATCTGCGGGTTTACGCATATGCCGTTTTATCGAGATCGCATCGAGCTGAAGCAGAAGGTCTATGCGGCACAAGGGCTGCGCTGTGCCTTTATAATGGCACGCACCGAAAAATCGCTCAAAGAGCAACTTTCAGCAGTCCTGGAGCAATACGCCGCAGAACCCACATCCTGAAAAAACTTCAATCAAGAATTGAACATCGCCTTTTCTTGTCCGTATATATGTAAGCACTTACGTATATTTGGTCAGGCCTGGAATCGGGCGCTCATTTATCAACGAGAAGAGGAGATTGCCGTGACTCGTTTATTATCACTATTCTGTTGGCTTGCGGCGGTTTCGGTTACGACCCCGCTTGGGGCAACGATCCGGACTGTGCCCGGCAACTATTCGACAATTCAAGCGGCAATTGACGCCTGCTCGTTCCAAGACACCGTAATCGTTTCTGATGGTTACTACTACGAGAATATCAACTTCCGCGGGAAATTGATCATTGTGGCCAGCCAATATCTTGTGGATGGGAATCCCGCTCACATACTCAATACGACCATTGACGGCAGTCAGCCGGTGCATCCTGACACTGGCAGTGTCGTGATTATCGGTTCGGGGGAGCCGGACGGGACAGCGTTAATTGGATTTACGATTACAGGCGGCACCGGAACGCCTTGGTTCGACATTTCGGATAGTCAGATATATAATGAAGGCGGCGGCGTTCTGCTCGAGTCGAATGCAACGGTGATGTATAATCTGATCATCTACAATGAAGCGATTCGCAAGCCGTTCGGCACCACCGAGGCGGGAGGAGGCGGTATTCGTGCCGGATTCGGATCGCCGAAGATTCGTAATAATGCGATCATGTGGAACAAAGGACGCTACGGTGGAGGGCTAGTGTGCTTTCACGTCGATGCCTTAATTCAGAACAATGTCTTTTTCCGTAACTCCGGCGGAGAAGCCTTTGGCGGAGCGGGCGTCTGGATCTGGAACAACCCGGTTCAGTCGATACTCGAGAACAATACAATCGTCTACAATAGTTCAGCCACGACGGGCGGCGGGCTATCGGTTCAGGGGACAACTGTTGTAGCACGAAACAACATTATCCATAGTAACAGCGGTGGACAAATTGCCGGAGCACCGACCGTTTCTTACAGTTGTGTCCAAGGCGGATTTGCCGGTACCGGGAACATCAATGCCAATCCTCTGTTTGCCGCGCAAGGATTCTATCTGCAGAATGGATCGCCGTGCATCGACGCCGGCAATTCAACTGCGGTCTTCGATGATCCCGAACATCCCGATAGTATCGGAGTTGCACTCTGGCCTTCGCGTGGCGGTCTCCGGAATGACCTGGGTGCCTTTGGGGGGCCACTGCGGACGGACCTGCCTTGGAACCTCACCGACTTGGACGTCGATGGAGTAAACGATCTCGCGGACAACTGTCTACGACTCAGTAATCCTTCACAAAGTGACCAAGATGGCGATGGACACGGCGATGATTGCGACAACTGTCCGACAATTGCAAACACTAACCAATCGGATATTGATGACGACGGTGTTGGGGATTTGTGTGATTCCGATGCCGACGGTGATGGCTTGTCGAACTCAGCAGACAATTGCGATTTCGAAGTCAATCCGGGGCAAGAAGACCTCGACGGTGATGCCGTCGGCGATGTCTGCGACAATTGCATGAACACTGCAAATGTCGAGCAGTTTGATGAAAACCATGATGGCATCGGCGACGCTTGTGATGGCCGGCTGCACATACAGAGCTATACGCTTCCTAACGGTTTTAGGGGAACGCCGTACAATTTTCAGTTCACTGCTATCGGCGGAACGCTGCCGTACACGTGGGCTTTTCTGGGTGGCGACTTACCGTTCGGCACCAGTTTTAGTGGCGGGGCTACAGGGACAATTTCAGGAACGCCGACTTTCAGCGCCACTTACATGTTCAGCGTCATGCTTCAAGACGCAAGCGCCATTCCGTTGAAGGATACCGTCAACGTATCCATTACAATCGTCGAACCGTTGTTTGTCTGCGGTGATGCCGACAATAGTGACGTAGTAACCATATCCGATGCGGTCTACTTGATTAATTACATTTTCTCGGGCGGACCTGCACCCAACCCAATCGATTCCGGTGACGCAGATTGTTCCGGGCCGGTGACCATCTCCGACGCCGTGTACCTGATAAATTACATCTTTTCTGGTGGCAATGCGCCCTGTGCGGCGTGCCCTTAGCGCATGAGTTCTCAAATTCCGAGCTGATGTTGTGAGGATGTCGATCAGTATCGGGATTCTGCCGGGCGGACCGAAAGTCCGCCCGTTCAATTTTGAAGTTACAGGTCTGGAATGAGTTTACGTGAACTACTTGGATTCAAGTTCAAGCAGTTCTTTTTTCGCCTTCTTTAGTTTCTTGTAAAGGTGGTCGATCTGCTTGTGGTCCGGTTGCGGCCGCTTCTGCGCCTGCGCATACTCCGTTTCGAGAATCTCAATCTCTTTCTTTAGGGCAGCAATCTTGTTTGCCATTTCTGACTCCTCTCTGCTTATGCACCATTTGCTGGTGCGGTTCTACGAGGAATGACTTTCTATATATTCTACAGCCCGTCGCAAGCGTGCGACTACCCGTTCTTTACCAATCGCTTCAAGCATTCCGAACAGCGATGGTCCCCCGGTCACTCCGCTGGCCGCCAGTCGAGTCGGGTGAATCAGGACTGCCGGTTTCACGCCAAGCTCCTCCGCGAGACCGCGCAACGCAGCTTCGGCGGAGTCATGCGTGAAATCGCTGATGCCCGCGAACTTGTCGGCAAGTCTCGCCATGTGCACGGCCGCTTCTCTCGTAAAAGCCTTCTGGATACCCTTCTCGTCATAATGAAAGTTATCGACAAAGAAGTAGGAGCTGGCGGGAACGAATTCGGTGACAAGCTTGCAACGTTCTTTCAGCATTCCCATGATCTTCATCAACCATTGCCAGCGTGTTTCCAGGTAGTACTTGGTCGTAAGTCCGGCTTCGACCAGTAGCGGCGCCACCATTTCGGCAAGCTGGTGATCAGTCTTCTCCATGATGTACTGACCATTGAGCCATGTCAGCTTCTCCGGGTTGAAGATCGCATTGGAGGCGTTGATGCCTTCCAAAGCAAACGCATCGATCAGTTCCTGCCTCGACATTTTTTCGCGGTCATCTTTTGGTGACCAACCCAATAGTGCCAGGAAATTCAAGATTGCTTCAGGAAGGTAGCCTTCGTTCTGATATTCATCAACGCTCTTGTCGCCTTTGCGTTTTGAGACCTTTGTCTTATCGGGACGAAGGATGAGCGAGAGATGCCCGAAAGTCGGCAACTGCCACCCAAAAGCCTCATAGATCTCTTTCTGCAGAAAAGTGTTTGTGATGTGGTCGTTGCCGCGAATCACGTGGGTGATTCCCATCGCGTGATCATCCATAACCACAGCAAAGTTGTAAATTGCGTTACCGTCGGTCTTGAGAATGATGAAGTCGTCGAGGTCGTGATAATCCTTTTCCATTTTGCCCAGGACGACATCGTCAAAATGCGCAGTACCGCTGAGCGGGAGTTTCAGCCTGATGACAAATGGTTTGCCGGCGGCGAGGTTCTGGGCGATCTGATCCGCTGGAAGTTCGCGACAGGTTCGCTCATAGTGATAATCGGTCTTGGCAGCCTGGGCAGCTTCGCGTTTACGCTGAAGATCCTCCGCCGAACAGAAGCAACGATAAGCCTTACCCATTTCAACCAGCTGAAATGCGAAAGGACCGTAAGTGTGCAATCGTGATGACTGATAAACGATCTCTTCATCCCAGTCGAGACCCAACCACCGCAGTCCATCGAGAATGACATCGACGAATTCGGCCTTTGAGCGTTCCTGATCGGTGTCCTCGATGCGAAGTAAGAATTTGCCGCCGGTATGGCGGGCATAAAGCCAATTGTAAATTGCGGTGCGGGCGGTGCCGACGTGGAAGTATCCGGTCGGTGATGGTGCAATGCGCACCCGGACTTGGTTCAAAGTCATAGTCGATAATCCTGTGGTGGTTCGGTTGGGCGCTCTTCATCGGACGAATCGCGAAGGGGGGTGTCATAATTCGGTACCGGAGGTGCCGGCTGAACAACGGGTGGAACTGCGACGATCGGCGCAAGAGTTGTTCCTTGTTCATCTACCTTGACGAACTCCAGTTCCAATCCACCCATCATACGGGCCGAGAAGTTGTAGACCAACACCATAATGAAGGCCAGGATGGTATTGAAGATCGCCGCCATAAAGGCAAAGAAGAACGGCACCAGCAAAGCAAGCGCGCCAAACATTCCGGAAAACTGCTCAAGCTCGCTGTTGCGAAAAGCGGCCGAGGGCATTGAAGAAATGGCAACGAGCAGGAAAGCGTAGAAGCACCCTAGGACGAATCCCAGTACAAGGTTAACGACGAACGAGATTTTGATCGTCGTCCAGAGCGATATTCGTTTTAGTTCCAGCTTCATTTCAACTCCTTGATAACACGCACGATACGCGGATTGGCCAGCAGCGGCAAGATGTTTTTGGCTGGCTCGATGCGGCTATGATGTTGACCAACCGGCAGTTCCGCTTATGGAACCTCATTTCAATTTTCTTGTTAGAAGTACAGCAGGCACTTATACTTTGAGGAAAGGTAGTCGAAATACGTGAATATGAAAAAGACACTGATGATTGTGGTTCCGAGTATTGTTCTTGCCGGCGCCGGCTACGCGTATTACTACTTTATCGGCTGCCGGACCGGCGGCACCTGAATGTTGACCTCGTCGCCGGTGGCGTCAACAGTTTACGGAGCAGCCTTGGGAGCATTGGCCGGAGCCTGGTTCAGCGAAGGAAAAGCCTAATATGCCGATCTATGAATATTCCTGTAAGGAGTGCGGTCAGAAATTCGACCTGTTAGTGAGCAGCGAACGGCATGCGGACGAGCAGCACTGTCCGCATTGTGCCTCGGATCGATTAGAACGGTTGTTCTCAACCTTCGCTTCCGGTGGCAGCAAGGCGAAGTCCTCCAGCTGCGGTTGTGGAAACTCAAAATACTCCTGACAGTAAAGTTGTCTGCGGGCGGTCGCTCGTTTGGTGAAGGATTCGAGAGCCTCGGCGCAAGCCGGGGCTTTTCTTGTTGAAGTCGCTTATAGAGTAGTTGCGACCTCTGCGGCTGTTGTCGAATCGTGAGCCGTGATCGCATCGGCGATGGGAACGGTAATGGTGATACTGGCGCCGGCATCCGGTTGTGAGTCGACGACGATTGTGCCGCCGTGGTTGCGGATTACTTTGCGGATCACTGTCAAACCGAAACCATGGCCGTGCTCTTTGGTGGTGAACCGGTCGCGAAATGCCTTTTGCAGATTCTCCTGACTAAAACCACAGCCATTGTCAGTCACGATCAGGGTAAATTCGTGTTTGTCCGTGTCATATCTGGTGACGAGCTTGATTCGACCATCGACCCTGCCGGTACCGATTGCATCGGCCGCATTGTTGAGCATGTTGTAAAGCACTTGTTGAATCTGCGATTGGTCGATAAGAACTCGAGGCAGCGTCGCATCCAGCTCCAAGTCGATGACAATCTTGCCGAATCGTTTCTGGTGGCGAGCAAACGTGACGATCTCATTAATCATTTCATTGAGGTCAGCGTTTTGGCGCTTTGTGTCGAGTTTGCCGGCATCCGACAGCGAGTTGGTGAACTTCTCAAACTTGCCGATGTTCTTCTTCACATTGTCAAGATACTTGACGGAAGCCTCCGGGTAGCTGCCCGCAGCTTTCATCTCGAATAATTCAATGTTCGATAAGATGATGGCGATGAAATTGTTGAGTTCATGGGCGATTTCCGAGGACATCATTCCCTGAGTGGCTACACGTTCCAACCCAACGAGGTGGTCCTTGAAATCTTCGAGGCGACTCATGGCGTCGCGCGCTTCCTGGAGCAAGATCAGATTATCGAGCGAAATGGAACTCAAACTTAGCAGCACCGTGAGCATTTGCCGATCGCCTTCGTTGACGGCGATTTCAGCCTCACTGCGCACGACGATAATGAGTTTCAGTTTCTCCGTGGCCGGTAAGGAGAAGAAGCAAAGGGTGCCTTTCCCAGCGCGCAATGCCTCGGTAACGCCAGCGCAGGATTCCCGCGATGAAAGACGGGAAAGAAATGGATGTCTGTCGACATCGCCGCTGAATTCAGTTTCGCCGCCATCGAGTAAATCGCGAGGGAATTCGCTAATCGGAAATCCGTCAACTTTTGCAGCCAGAGTTGTACCGTCGCTTTTTGCCATTGTGACGCGGAGCTGTTCGCTGTCTTTGTTATAGAAGAACACCAGACCTTCCTGCAGTCCGAAATGAAAGAGGGCAAATCGCAAGATCAGGGCGGTCAGTGATTCCGGATCGCCGGTCGTGTAGAGGGCTCCCATAAGTTCAGAGAGGTGCTGCAACCCTTTGGATCCTTGCTTTTTCTGAATCTCTTTGCGTTTCGCGAAGGCGGCATTTACCGAGTTGCGAATTTCGGGCAGCTCGAACGGCTTCATTATGTAGTCATAAGCGCCGGTGGCGATTGCTTTTTTGGCGGTCTCGACATCGGCATAACCGGTCATAAAGAGAATTCCGATCTCGGGATCGGTTTCCAGAGCTTTTTGCGCCAGCGTAATGCCGTCCATTTCCGGCATTTTGATGTCGGTCAGGAGAAAATCGAATTTCTCCGTGCCGACCAGGCGCAGAGCTTCCTTGGGAATAGAAGTAGACGAAATTGTATGCCCGACAGTCGAAAGAGCGTCGCTGGCAAAGTGGAGTACAATTTCTTCGTCGTCTACAATTAAGATTCGAGCACTTTCGATGGCGATTTTGTCGCTCCTTGTTCCAATGCGCTTCGTGAAGCGGCGATGTCCTCGACCCGCTGTAAAACCGCTCGAAGTTCTGCCAGATCAAACGGTTTGCAGATAGTACCAACGACAGCTTCATTAAGCGTCGCGTGGCTTAATTTGTCCGGATAGCTGTCAGTTACAATGACAAACGTTGAAGGATCGGTCTCATGGACCTTGCGTGCGGTGGTTAGACCATCCTGCCTCGGCATATGCATGTCGGTGAACACTAAGTCAAAGTGCTGCTTGGTGACCATTTTGACCGCTTCGATTCCATTTGTGGCCTTATCCACCTGGTAGCCGTCGTTACGAAGGACGTCTACCAGAAGATCGCGGATGATCTCGGTATCGTCGACGACGAGCACACTGCGAATCTGGCGGTCGGCTTGTTTCATGAGATACCTATGGCTGATTGAACGGCCTTGCGAATTTGTGCTATGGAGAAAGGTTTCTTAAGGAAATCACTGGCGCCGGCTTGAATGCATTCGGACGCTGTCTGCAGCGAGGCATAGCCGGTGACAACGATAACCTTGATCGATTTGTCCGTCTCTTTGATTTTCTTCAGAAGCGTCAAACCGTCCATTCCCGGCATTTTTAGGTCGGTAATTACCAGGCCGACGGGATTTTCACTTATCATTGTCAGCGCTTCCTCGCCGTTATGTGCGCCAAGAGGCTCCTGCGTCGAGAATACCTCGAGCAGGAATTCCCGCATAACCTCTTCGTCATCAACGACTAAGATCTTCTTGGTGTCCTGCATGACTTATTGGTCCCTATTGATCTAAGATTTCGCATTGGCTGTTATTCGAGCTGTCTCTTTTACAATCGGTAAAACTACTGTGAAAGTTGAGCCCGTGCCGACGATTGAGTCGAGTTTTATATCACCGCCGTGATCGCGAATAATGCCATACGAAACCGACAAACCGAGTCCAGTGCCTTCGCCAACCTTCTTGGTTGTGAAGAAAGGTTCGAAGATCTTGTTGCGGTTCTCTTCGGGAATGCCGACGCCGCTGTCAGTGAAGGCGATTTCCACAGCGCCGCCAAACTCACCGACCGGCGGATTGAAGATTGTCGTGACCTTCAGATCGCCGCCGGCAGGCATCGACTGCATGCTGTTTATCAAGATGTTGGTGAACACCTGCTGCAGCAAGTTGACATTTCCCAGCACCTTTGGCAGACCTGGTTGCAGGGAAACATCCAGATGAATATCCTTCATACCCAACTGATGCGAAGTGAATACAAATGTCTCTTCAAGCGCCGAGTTGACATCGACTAAGTCGAATTCCATCTTATCGGAAGAACGACTGAACTTGAGCAAGTTCTTGACAATCATCTTGCAGCGGCGCGCCTGAAGTTCGATGTCGGAAAGGTAACGCTGGATCGCATTGAAATCCTTTTCCGGCAGCTGCCCGTTTGACATCTTCTCCAGGGCAAACTGGGCATAACCAAGGATACCGCCGAGCGGGTTGTTCAGTTCGTGGGCGACACCGGCGGCAAGTTGGCCAACGGCGGCCATTTTCTCCGATTGAATGACTTGTTTCTGAACCTCTTCCAATTTCTGTGTGCGTTCGCGAACTTTCTCTTCCAACGTCTGATTGTGCTGTTCCAGTTCCTTTTGCGTTTTCTCGAGCGAATCGCACATGGTATTGAAGGCCAGCGCCAATCGTTCAAGTTCGGCGTCGGTCTGAACATGAACACGCTGGGACAGATCGCCCGAAGCGAGAAGCTCCGTCGCCTCGACCAGGGTATTAATCGGGCTGGCAATCATCTTCACCAAGGTAACCGAAAGAAGAATTCCGAGCATGACCAAGAGCAATGTGAAATAGACAATCATCTGTCGAGTCTCGGCGATCTTGGCTTTTGTTTCGCCGGTACTGATGGCGATACGGACGTAGCCGATGACTTCACCGCCCAGGTGCGCCTCCGATGCCGTACTTGCCGAACCCAATTCTTCTTTCGAGACGTCCGGCTTGTGCGAGACTACGGCGGCCAACACTTCGATGCATTCGACTTCGTTGGGAATGAACAACTCGCGTGTCTCGACATTGTGACCGGTTTCTGATGTAGTGTCGCTCACGGTCAAGTTCACGTCTTTTGTCGTGACGGAAGACATTGGAAGTTCACTGCTAACGCCTTGCGAGAGCAATACACCATCGCGATTGTAAATCTGTGCGAACAGGATATCGGGCTCGGTGAGCATGCCCTGAATCAGCCCATCAAGTTCCGAGCTAATTTCCAACATGACACCGAATTCAGCGTTATGCGCGAGGTTGCGGGCAAGCGAACTGCCACGCTGCTTCAGTCCATAAGAGGCGGTTTGCGAAAACTCCTCAAGCAGGAAGACTGAGAGCAGCATCGAGCTGACCACCAACAGCGCACTTACGCCGAAGATCAGCCGCCACTTCAGGCCAAGGGTATCATGCAGCCTTCTAAGAAACGGCATTAGTAAGTCTCCTTGGCAACACTGATCAACTCCGGTGCGAGATCGATATTGAGTAATTTCCCGGATTTCAGGTTCAAATAGAGGTAGACAACATCGGGTACGGTCGGCTTGATTGTGGCGATATCTTTGCCATTCATCAGGGCGAGGACCATTTCACCGGCTTGCCGGCCGTTGAATTTGTAGTCGGCTTCCAGACAAAACAGTGCGCCGTTCTCAACGAAATTCTGATTGAATCCCATGATCGGGATTTTTGCGCGCAATGTTTCCATTAATGTGTGCCGGATGAATTGCGGTGAAGACAGTAGTTCGTCGGCAATGGTCCAGATTCCATCAGCTGTACGACAAAGGCTGTCAATTGCGGCTGGGAGTTCTTTTGAGGTCGCAATCTTGATAGCGATCAAAGTCAATCCCTGCCCGGTGCACGCCCGGCGTGCTTCTTCGACCAATCGCGATGAGTTATCGGTGTAGACGACGCCGATACGCTTCAAGTTAGGAATGACCGTTGCGAATTTCTGAATTTGCTGGCCGACCGGGATGTCAAGTGCCGCACCGGTGACATGTCCGCCCGGATTGTCCCAAGAGCGAATGAAGCCCGACTCGAGGGGATTGAGAACTTTCGCGAAAACAACCGGAGTTGTCGGAAAGTGTTTGTCGGCAAAAGCCGTCGCGGTGCTTCCGACCGCGAGCAGGATGTCGGGTTTAAGCGCTCCAATTTGGCTTTTCTGACTTTCATCTGTCGTCTTGAGAAAGTACGGGAGCAGTTGACAGGGCGGGTCACAGTTCTTCAGTGACCACTCAAATCCGGCGATCGTCCGCAGAGTGTGCTTGGTTGAGTCGGAATACAAAATGGCAATACGCTGTCCGGCGCTAGCCGGCACAACGGCGCCGATTACGACAATGCAAACTGCGAGTATCGCAACACGTCTCACGTACTTGTTCTCCCGTCGAGAACAAGTCTCGCGACTGTTGTCAAGCGCGGATACTGATCGACCGGCGCGATGTGCGCCATTCGTCACCCTCCTGGTGAAGCCACGGGTTAGCCGCCGAAGATTAAATAACAATTCAGTAACTGCGCGAATGTCAGACAGACTCGTCCATTCTCACAATTTTCTGCAGCGACCTCTGTTCTAAGAATTTATCGGTAATCAAATTGCCCCCTTAACCCGCCAGATTCGCAATTGCTCCGCTCTGAAACGATTTTCCGCAAAAAAATCGCGACCGCCCCGAATCGCTGGCTCAACCCGTTCATCCTGAAACGTTCGAAAATGGAACGGTGGCGAAGGTGTCCTGCGGTCGAAGTTTGCCGGCGAAGAAGGGCGAGACAGTTTTGGCGAAACTCGCGTTTTTTGCCGGGACCGGCGTTAAAAAAGATGGGCGGGTACCGATACAATCTGTGAGATCAGCAATGACCGAAGTTATCGGCAACAGGAAATCCAACGACGACTCGCAACCCTGACACCAGTCCCCGATGACCGCGATTCTGTTCGCTGACAGCTCTGAAACAGTCAGGCAAACACAATTCATTGCAGATGTCATTAACGATTGAAACAGCCGGAGGTAGCTTGAGTAAGATTCTCAAACTCATATGTGCGCTCGGTATAGCACTATTGGCAAGTGGGGCTACATCTATCGAGGCCAAGACGACGGGAAAGATTTCCGGAACGGTCACTTCGGCCGAGACTGGAGAGCCGCTTCCAGGCGCAACCGTGTCCATCGTCGGACAATCAATTGTTACTGTAACCGATCTTGACGGCGAATTTTACATCCTCAACTTGCCGGTCGCCAACTATGATCTCGCAGTAGAGCTAATTGGGCACAAGACGGAAATCCGCAGCGGACTTCAAGTACTCCTTGACTTGACGACACCCGTGCAAATCGCACTGCTGCCGGTAACGGTAAAATTGGACAGTGTCGTAACGGTTTATGCCGAACGGCCGCTTATCCAGAAGGACCTGACAGCATCGGTACGCTCTATCACTCGCGAAGAGCTCGAGCTTCAACCTAACTCGAGAAACATCAGTCAGGTGATTCTCCGGATGAACGGCACTGTTGCCGATCGCGATGGCGGTCTACATGTCCGCGGCGGACGCTTCGGCGAAGTTACCTATTACTTTGACGGCATGCCGGTCCAGGACCAGTTCTCCGGCGGACTTGGAACACGCATCAACCCCGACGCCTTGGAGGCGGTCAGCTTAACCAGCGGCGGCTATTCTGCTGAATATGGTGAAGCTCTCTCCGGTGTTGTCAACGCTCTCACTCAAGAAGGAACCAGCCGTTATGCTGGAAAGCTGAAACTGGCCGACGGCTTGAGCAAGCCGTACAATGTCAGGACCGGCGAATTTGAAGGTACCGAACGGACCGACAACTACTATGGCGTGTTCAATCTCTCCGGTCCGATCCCGGGAGTAAGAAGCGATCGCGCCAACTTCTTCAATTCAATTGAGTATTGGAACAACGGCGGATATCTGCCGCACAATCAGGCGGAAAGCTGGACGTTGACCACCAAACTTTCGCTTCGACCACTGCAGAATCTCAAGGTTACGGCCTATTCAAATATCTACGAACGCGAGCAGGAGCGATATGAGCACCGCGACGTAAATGGTTACTCATACGACTTCGCACTCGAGAATTCCGGTCTGATCAAGAATGATGCGGCGCGCTTCGGCGGCAACGCTACTCTGCAGTTATCAACCAACACGGTTGTCTCTTTCAAGGCCGGGTATTTTGAGACATCAACCAAGCTGGCGCCGGATCACCTCTTTGATGTCTACTGGGATCAGTGGCCCGGTTATTCGGTCGATGGAAACGGATTCTACAACGGAACGATTCAAGAGAATTACTCGGCTGATTCGGCCTACTATTATACCGGATTCGTGAATGACACCTTGTTCTATCCTTATTACTTGTACCGGAAGTCATCTTACAAGTCCGCTGGGTTTGACGTCCTGTCGCAAGTCGATAAGTATCATCAGTTAAGTATGGGCGGCGAATTCCGCCAGAATCGTTTGATCTGGGACAACAAGCAGTTCTTCAATTCCAGACCCTACGGTGAGAAATATGATGTCGGACCGAGCTATGCGGCCGCCTATCTGCAAGACAAGATCGAACTTGGCTACATGATTATCAACGCCGGATTGCGGCTTGACTACCTCAATGCCGAGATCGACTACTGGGATGATCCGGGTACGAAGCAGACGAGACTTCGTTCCAAGAGCAAGACGCATATTTCTCCGCGTCTGGGATTCTCTCACCCAGTGTCCGAGAACACGCTCTTTCACGCGAACTACGGGTACTACTATCAAGTACCACAATATCCATTCATGTTCACCAACCTGCAGGCAGATCTGACTACAGGATATCCGATCGTTGGGAACCCGGACATGGAACCGGAAAAGACGGTTTCATATGAGCTGGGACTCACGCAGAGACTGGCTGACGATGTACGCCTGAATGTGACAACTTATTACAAAGATGTCACCAATCTGGTGTCGAGTCGATCCGTTGTCGCGCCGTCGGGAGTTTACACACAGTACTACAATGGCGACTATGGTTCGGTCAAGGGACTGGACTTCGCTCTGACCAAAACGGGCAGTCAGAATCTGAACGGATCAGTCAACTATTCATATATGATAGCGGAAGGCAACTCATCCGACGCAAACGAATTCTATTACAACTACTTCACGCAGGGCGACAACGCGCCGATGATACCGGTCCAGGAATTTCCGCTTGCGTTTGATCAGCGGCACACCCTCAACGTCAATGTTGATTTCCGTGTACCACGCGACCAGAAAATAGAACTCTTCGGCGTCAAGATGCCGTCGGCGTGGGGACTGAATACATTCTTCACTTACGGGTCGGGCATGCCCTACACGAGAACCGATGAGAAAGGTATGCGTCTGGGCGGGCTCAATGAGGGAAGAATGCCGGCCAACTACCGCGTCGATATGCGATTCGACAAGGACTTCTATCCGTTCAAGGGGACATCAAGCAAACTTCGCCTGTTTGTTGAGGTGACCAACCTGCTCGATCGTCGCAATGTGGTGAACGTCTACTCGCGCACCGGACTTGCCGATGTTGACGGGTATAATTTTGGACTCACATACGATCCACCAGGCGACGCGACACCTGAAGATGTGAATGAACTTCGGCGACTTCTGGCGAAAGATCCCCAGAACTTTGATGCGCCAAGAAGCATTCAATGGGGGTTGGAATGGATATTCTAAACCGTGTGAAAGTGCAGAGGATCAAACCCATGCATAGCGGAATTTTTGCAGTTGTTACGCTTGTCGCCGTCCTCTTGTTCGTACCGGGCAGTGAAGCATATTCCGCGGCCGCCGGAACACAGGTACCGGCCCCGGAAGTACAGGATCTCATCACCCACGACAAGGGCAATATCCGGACAACCGTGTCGAATTGGGGTACAATCGGCGGCTTAAGCCATCTCGGATTTCCCTCCGGCGAGTGGCCCAAAGGATCGGGGCATGACTATCTTGCGGAACTGAAATTCTGGATGGGAGCGGTCGTAGTATCCGGGGACACGCTTCTGGCTGACTCCGACGATGACTACGCGCCGTTGACCTCCTATGCAACAGCGACTGACTATCGAATCCGACTTTCAACAGACACGACGCGCTATGAGTATGACCCCAGCGATACGATCGGTGCCGGCCGGGATAATCCGGCGAATGGATGGCGCCGCTACGATCCGCAGACGGGACAGTGGGTCTATAACGAAGTCTGGGATCCGATAACGCAGAGTTTCTACAATGGCGGACCGTCATCGCTGCAGGAAAGTATTTATCGCTTTAACGATGCCGGTCTTGGATCCTCACTGTTGGGTCTGGAAATGGTTCAGACAATCTATCAGTGGAACTACAACTACAACGAAGACGTCATGTTTGTTGTGCTGGATATCACCAACAAGAGCGCCAACAACTATGAGAACTTCGCATTTGGACTCTATTGTGATTTCGATATCGGTGGCCCGGACGGAACTGGAGAGAATGGCCGATTGGGCGATCTTGTCGCTTCCGACACCTCCCAAAATCTCGCTTGGACTTACGATGCCGATGGGTATGACCCGGGTTGGGGTGCAAGCGTTGTCACCGGCATAATGGGTACTCGCTACATTGAGACGCCTGACAACATTGGTATGACGGCATTTCGAACCGGCGAATGGGAGAGAATTGCCAATACCAATGACCGTGAGAAGTATGCGTACATCACTGAAAATGTCTTCGAAGAGACACTGCCGCCAACGGACCAGTATTATGTTCAGGCGACATCGGGGATCAGCCTCGAAAGCGGTAAAACGATCAGAATCGGTTTTGCAATTATTGCCGGTCATGACGAAGAGGATTTCCGCAATAAATCCAAGATCGCGCAAACCGTTTATTCCAATCACTTCGTTGGTCCGACTCCGCCGAAACCGTCTAAGTTGACAGTTCTTGCCGGTAATCGCGAAGCCCGTCTTTCCTGGGACAATGCGGCTCCGGAAAGTGTGGACCCGCTGCTCGGCACTCCTGACTTTGCGGGATACAAGATCTACCGCTCTAGTGATCAGGGTGCGAGCTGGGGGCGCTTGGTTCGCAACAATGACGGCAGCCTGGGCCCGGACTATGTTCCGCTGGCGATTTGGCGGGTGGAAGACCCTTCCGAACCGATTCCTCACACATATGTGGATACGGCTCTTGTCAATGGATACGAGTATTGGTACTCGGTAGTAGCATTCGACAAGGGGGACTCAATTGCCGGCGTCGGTCCACTGCAGACTGCTTACGGGCGTCCCGGTAGGGATGTCAACGCGGGTGCAGCCACACCACGGTCAAATCCCGCAGGCTATGTTCCGGTTGAGAACACGTTAAGACATCTTGTCGATGGCGCCGCAACTGCATCCGCCGGCGAAGTGATACCGGTGTTGTTCGACGACTCGCAGTTCAGCGGCGAACAATACGAAGTCGGCTTCAAGGAAGATATGTACTCGACCACCTGGTATGTGCTGAATCGGACGACAGGTGATACGCTTGCCAATGATCTCACCGATCAAACGGGAGATCCAGCGCAGGCTCCAATCGTCGACGGTGTGCAGATCTATGTATACAACGGTGATCGAGAGCCGACTCATTATCGACAAGTCAGTTTCACGTCCGGCACCGATACAACGCTGGAACTGGGATATAGCTATGGCCCGATGGGCGATGCGTTTGGTTTTCCCATCGGCGGTGATATCAATTTCCGATCGACATATCAACTGCGATTCACGGCTTCCGGATCGGTTGGGTACTCATTCTACGATGACGTAACCCCGATCAATCTACCGTTTGAAGTGTGGAATACGACGACCGACCAGCAGGTCATTGCCGAAATATACCATCTGGATAGTGAGAATCCTGGCTGGGATCCGCGCAATCGCGACTACATCTCGATTCTCAATGTGCCTTATGATGATCAGTCTCATCCGGAGGCATTCCCTTACGGACATGTCTGGTTCTTCCGTCTGGACACGGCAAGTTACAACTACAATGTCGGTGATGTTTTCGAGATCGGCGGAGCGCCGGTCAACGGAGCTGACGACAAGTTTGTGTTCGATGTACCTTCCGTCAACAAGGAAGCCGCCGCGGCGGCGCTCGACAGAGTTCGCGTCGTTCCCAACCCCTACATTGCGCGCGCCGCGTGGGAGACAGTCGAAGGAGAACGCCGACTGGAATTCGTCAACTTGCCCGCAACCGCAACGATCAGAGTGTATACTCTGGCAGGTGATCTGGTCCAGACACTTGAACACGACGGCTCCGGCACTTATGTCTGGAACATGCTCACGAGCAACGGACAAGGCATCGCACCCGGCCTGTACTTTTATCATGTTGAGTCAGAAGTCGGGGAGCGAGTCGGCAAGTTTGCGGTGATCAAGTGAGAGCCAAGGAGGAATCGAATATGCGCAAATTCAAACTCATAATTGTTATCGCAGTCGCATTCTTCGCGGCATCTTCGCTTCATGCGGATGAGTTTTCCAAAGTGGGAACTGCGGGAGCACAGTTCCTGAAGATCGGAGTCGGCGCACGCTATACAGCGATGGGCGAAGCAGCCGTAGCCAATGTCGGTGACGCCTATGCGTTGTATTGGAACCCGGCTGCATTGGGCGGACTGACACAGTCACATCTGGAGTTCACAAACATTGCTTATGTTTCCGGTGTAAACCTGAACTATATCGCGTTTGCAAGGCCGCTCAGCTTTGGCAGTATTGGCGGCGCCGTAACCGCCCTGACGTCGGGAGATATGGAGATTACGACGGTCGATCAGCCTGATGGAACCGGCAGAATGTTCTCGGCTTCCAGCTACGCAATCACTCTCGGCTTTGCCCGTCAGTGGACAGAGTTCTTCTCATTTGGACTCAGCGCCAAGTACATTACCGAACGAATCTCGGAAGAGCGAGCCAGCGGTATCGCTTTTGACTTTGGCACACTTCTGCAGCCGGGATATCGCAATCTGCGTATCGGCATGAATATCTCCAATCTTGGACCGGAAATGAAGTACAGTGGTCCCGAGTTAAACTTCAATTACAATCCTTCCGGTGATAATGAGAGTTATGACAACGCCAAGGGCGTGCTTGACGTCGATTCCTACGATCTCCCGTTAGTCTTTCGAATCGGTGCGGCTTACGATGTCCAGTATTCTCCGAGTACCCGGCTGACCTTGAGTGTTGAAGCACGCGATCCGTCCGACAATGACCAGCAAGGATCATTCGGAGCCGAAGCAGCTTTTCAAGAGACGTTTTTCCTGCGCGGTGGATGGCAACTCAATCAGGAAGAGCAGTCAGTCAGCGTTGGCGCCGGAGTTGCTCTCAAAGTCTGGAACGCGACAGATTTGAGCATGAACTATGCGTTTGCCGACTTCGGTCGCCTGAACTCAGTTCATCGTTTCTCGCTCGGTTTGCGATTCTAGTTAAATCCCCATTTCAGCAGTACTTAGAATGAGCGGCCGCTTGGCCGCTCTTTTTTTGTCGACTTCCATATTTCCAATCCCGTGCAGAATTGTCTTTGCTGCATTGCCACAAGGTTCGATATTGTCCAGATGGGCGTTGCGTGTTCGGAAACTTTCCCGGTTGTGTGACGTTTTATAATAATCATCAATGAATTGAAGGTAGTTTTTATATCTGTTCCATTGGAGGAATAATGAGATTTGTTCGTTACATTGCAGCGGGCGCGGCCGTGCTTCTGATCGCTGCCTGCAGCCAAATGCAGAAAGAGCCGACGGCCCAAGTTTACGTTGAGCCAACGGAAATAAAGGCGGTTAACGACTCGATCGAGGCACTTGCCGCCTCATTAGGTGACAAGGCGAAGTTCGAGGACTACAAGGCAGTCTACGATCATTTCATTGCTCAACACCCCAACTCAACCCTGTTGCAGCGCGATCTTCAATCATTATTCGACGGATTCCAGCGTGAGCAGGAGAAGAACGATTATTACAAGGCAATGTACGAAGCCGATCCCAAGTCAGCGATGGCCACTTATCTCTATGGTCGTTGTCTCGGTGGAATGGAAGCCGCGGAGTATTTCCAGAAATCAGTAGAGCTCGATCCCAAGTACTTCTGGGGGAACTTCGGTATGGGAGCTGCGATGCTCTCCGCCAATCCTCCAGATACAGCGAAGGCGCTGGAGTTCTATGCCAAGGCGATTGCGGCTGACCCGACATATCCGACAACCTATCCGCAAGTCGCGGGCATTCATATGGCGAGAAAGAACTATCCCGAAGCACTCAAGTATGCGAAGATGTTCGGCGTAACATCGCCTGACCAGTATCGCCCGATTGCGATGGAATCAGAGATTCTAAACTTGATGGGAGATGCAAAACAATCGGAATCCGTACTTGTCAAATTTGCCGAAGCTCATCCCGAGAATGGAACAGTGAAGCGCGATCTGGTGGAGCTCTTCAAGAAACAAGGCCGCTTCGCAGAGGCGATCACGAATCAACATGCGATTGTCGGCACATCGCGACAGCCCGCCGATGCGCTCGTTGATTTATCAAAGATCTATGCAATGGCGAAACAGCCCGATTCATCCTTGAACTATCTCAACATGGCCGCCGATCAGGGTTATGGCGACTATCGTCGCCTCATGCGCAACGAGACCTTGAGCGCGGTGCGGTCGTTGGGTGGATTTGAGGATCTCGTCAATCGCTTGAAGGTAGCTTCGGCGACGCAGCGCGAGAAACGCCTTGCTCCGCTGATGGCCGAGGCTGATGTCAATCGCGCCAAAGCAATCGCCGAAATGATGGACAAACCAGCGCCCGGTTATGCGTTTGTCAATCTCGACGGACAAACGGTTTCCCTTGAGAGCATGCGCGGCAAGGTTGTCGTAATCGACTTCTGGGCTACCTGGTGCGGTCCCTGCAGAATGACGATGCCGTTATTGCAGGAATTTGTTGAACGCAAGCCTGAAGGGGTTGAGTTTATATCCATGAATGTCTGGGAGGACGACACGACCAAGGTTCGCCCTTATCTTGCCGATTATGGATATACTTTTAACGTCCTGTTCGGAAACGCAGACATCGCTTCGCAGTATGAAGTGACTGGAATTCCGACTTTGGTCATCATCGACAAGGATGGAGTCATTCGTTATCGCCATGTCGGGTATGATGCATCGGCGGATCAGGTATTACTCTGGCAGACGGAAGAACTGCTGAAGAAGAACGCACAGTCGACAACTTAGGAGCAAGGAACCAGAGTTCCGCTATAAGGGCAGCGTCACAGCTGCCCTATTTTTTGCTACTTGTTGACCAAGCGAAATCGCAGGAGTTCGATGACTGTGCCGGAATCGGCGTCAACTCCAATTCCAAAATTGTCAAATCCAAACTGATCAGTACCTTTAGCCGGACGCAGCCAGAAAGCTCCGTTGTTGCAGCCAACTCGCGGGGCATTCGTCGAGCTACTATCAGAATGATCCAGATACTGATCTAAGCCGCCGGCATCAATCAGAATGCCAAACGACTGCGCATACGAAAGAAATGGTGCGGCCGGACGCGGAGTTCGATAGTCTTCGCGGAATGAAGCTTCGCCCATTCCATCGGTGCCGGCAGATAATTGGTAAAGGTCGTCACCGCCCAGTTCAAACAAAAACGAATTTGAACGAATCTGCGCATTGGCAATCGAGATAATCTTCCCAACGTAGGTGTCGTTGCCCCGCCAGTCTGCAAGTAGCGTAACTGCAAAATCCCAACCGAATGAGATTCCCGCGCCCGCGGTCTCGAACAATTCATGACGGTCATTGCCATTTTCATCGAAAATAGCGCCAATGCAATAGTGAGCGCCGGACGCTTGTGTGAAGTAGCAGCTGCGATAGCTGTCATCGCCTTCAACATCATAAAGGATTCCCATCCCGAACCAGTAGCCGGTGCCGACACTCCAATTACCGGAATAATAGTCGTCGTTGCCGTAACAATCAATTAGTGCGCCCAGACCGCCTGCCCAACTGTGGCCATCGGATCCATCACCGCGGCGGCCGCCGCCCCAACCTTGAGCGTTGTTGGCGTTGATCTTCATTTGGGAGTGATAATCGCCGCGATTGAACTTTTCGGCAAACGGTTCAGCCGTGTAGTGATCGTTGCCGCGATAATCAGCCAATACGCCAATGCCGCCGCCAACTCCGCCGGCACCCTGACCGTCTCCGGCCAGATAATAGATGTCGTCTCCCGCACGGTCGATAAGCATGCCGACTCCAAAGTATCCACAACCTTGCCCCGACACTTTCAATTTATAGTCGTCGTTGCCTTCGAAGTCCGCCACAAGTCCGGTTCCGAAGATTCCTATTCCTTGCGATAGTCGATTTGAGTTGTAGTGATCATCTCCCCGGGTATCGATCACTATGCCGGTTCCGCAAAGGCCGGAACCGAAGTCACGCTTGCTTAGACTGTCGCCGTAATTGTCGTCTCCGCCGAGGTCAATTATAGTACTAAACGGCAATCCCGGTCTCGACCCGCCGCCACTTTCGTATTTGTCATTGCCGCCAAAATCGCAGATGAGCAGATAGTCATCGGAACGATAAGTTGAGGCGCGCTTGTCGCCAAACACGATTCGTCCAAGCGGTGTCTCGATATCAACTGTCCTGAAGTTTTCCGGCATCGTCAGTGATTGAAGTTTCTTGGCAGTAATGTCAGAAACTGCGATGGCTTTGAAAGATGAATACGCCAGCGACTGCCAGTCAATCGTCGCGGCGCAGTCATCGAACTCGGGATAGTAGACCTGTCCATCACCTTGTGTGGCGTCGAGATCCTGAATCTGGTAAAGCCCTCGGATAGTATTCTCCGAAACCGTTCGGAATGCGAGCATGTGATAGCGGTGGGCTTCAACGATGTTCATAATCCACAGAGCCAATACGTTCTTGATTTCGGGACTGAGTTGTGATGTCAACTCGGCTAATCGAGCGCGCGATAATTCCGAGGTGGATGTGGCGCCGAACGTTCGGTACTCCAATTGTGATCCGGATGCAGTGTACAGTTTCTCGATTGCTTCAAACAAGGGTGCTTCGCCGCTGATTGAGTCAAGGAGGTTTGCCGCATAACTGCGGAAGCCGCCGACTTTGCGCTCCCAGCCCAGTTGATATGTCAGTTGGTAGAGAGCGGAATTGGCAGTATTGGCAAATGTCGTGTCAACCATGAAGTTCATGAAGGACGCCTTCATCGATTGGCTGTAATCATAGACACGCAGTGGTTCGGCAAAGAGGTCGTCAAAGGCCGGCAGTTTATAGGGTATTTCGAAGGGGTAGCGGTTCCAGTAGCCCTTCGGCTGATAGCCAAGGTCAGCTCGCGATTTACCGACCAACGACAATGCGGAATCAAGCAAGTCGGCCGAGTATGCGCGTGTAGAAATGGTTAGCATGAGCACGAGTGCAAGAATTGAGAATCGAATCATAGTTCCTCCCGATATCCTCCAAACCTATTGGGCTTGCTTAGATCTCGCAACCGCAATGTTTGCAGTCGGGCAGGCAAACATTGTGCTTTGGTAATCCTGACGACAGAGATATCTTTGACACGAATAGGAGACATCATGTCAGTACTAAGAAAGAAAATCATCGTGCGGTTACATGATACAGACGCGGCAGGACTGCTCTTTTTTGCGCATCAGTTCTTTTATGCGCACGACATCTATGAGGACCTCTTGCGAGCCATCGGAATGCCGATGGAAGAACTTCTCGCCCACGCAGACTTTTTTGTACCGATCGTCCACGCCGAAGCGCAGTACTTGCAGGGGCTTGGCGTCGGGCAGGAATTGGAAGCGAGTGTTGCCGTGGAGAATCTGGGCACCACATCATATACTTTGAGTTACGAGTTGCGAAATCTCTCCGGCGAGGTCGTAGGGCGAGCAAAAACTGTGCATGTGAGCATCGATCGATCCACGCGAAAGAAGATAACCCTGCCACCAGAACTTCGCACGCGATTGGCAGAATTCCAGCAAGCGATGTAGCTTGCACTACGGCTCGTGTGATTCAGCCAATCGGGCAAGAGCCGAGCGGTCGATTTTGTCCAGCGCTGTGCGCGGCAATTTCTCGACAACTACAATACGGTCTGGCAGTTTGAACTTTGCCAATCGGTTCGACAGGTAAGATCGAAGGCGTTCTGTATTGAGGGCCGTTTCTGACCGGCACTCGATGAACAATATTGGCCGTTTGCCCCAAGTCGGATTGTCAACCGCAACTACCGCCGCAGTGACAATGCCGGGAAAACCTTCGGCAACGTTTTCGATTTCTTCCGGGAAGATGTTTTCTCCTCCGGAAATGAACATACCGTCCTCTCTTCCCAATACCGTCAAGTAGCCTGCGCTATCCAAAAAGCCAAAATCACCTGTATGAAGCCACCCGTCGCTGGCGATGGAAGAGTGTGATCCATCGGTGTAACCCCGGCAAACGACATTCCCGCGAACGCAGATCTCACCGACACGGGAAGTAGGCTTCTTTTCGATTCGAATTTCGCAGTAGCGCAGAGCTTTGCCGCTGGTAGTTAGTTTCTCCGGTGGATCGGTCAGACTGGTCGCTGCTATCTGGGAGGCAGTCTCAGTCATTCCGTAACTGACTGCGACGGGAAGATTCAATTCTCCAATCGTCCGAAGCAAAGTATCAGAGACCGGTGCTCCGCCAAGTAGGATTGCTTTGAGAGTGGCGGGGAAAGGCTGGTTGTCTCGAAGTTGCAGCAATCGAGCCAGCATAGTCGGTACAAGTGACATGTGAGTCACTTCGCCAAGATCCAAGAGGCGATTTGTTGATGCAGCATCGAAACCTTGGGCCACGAAGATCTGTGATGCAGCGATCAGGCATCGGAACATGATTCCCAGACCGCCGACATGAAAGAGCGGGAGAGAAAGCAGCCAAGTGTCTTGTTGAAGCAGGGGAATATTCTCGTTAGAGCCGAGCGCATTATAACAGAGATTGCCCACACTTAAGATCACACCTTTCGCCGGTCCGCTCGATCCAGAAGTAAACACGACGAGACAACTGCGATCAAGTTCCAGTTCCAATGGAGTGTAGTTGCCTGAAAATGGTCGGGTGCGATTGGCCAGAGAACCGATTGGAGTTGGATTTGAGTGAATGGCGGCTGCCTTAAAGGAATTCGCATCATCGGTCAGCAACATGTTCAGATCAATTTGTGCGATCTGAAGTTTCAGTTCCGTGTTGCTAAGTCGCGTGTTGAGCGGAACGGCGATGGCGCCACATCGCAGCAATGCAATCAGGAGGGCGACATACTCGATTGAATTATCGCACAATATCGCCACGTACTTTCCGTGCGACACGCCGCGACTGAAAAGTATATCAGCATACGACGCCACCAACTGCTCTAGTTCGACAAAGGTCAAATTGCGGTCTGCGCTTCGGATGGCGCATGAACTCGGTGAAGCAATCACCGCCTGTCGCAGTGGGCAGTTAATCAACATGGAGCTCTGTCAGGTAGCGGCGGAGGTGAGAATCTCTTGTGAGTGCAACCCCGAGGCCGGACTGATTTGGCAAACTAACGTATCCACCTAGAGGAGCGGGCAGGTTTTCGACCAAGTGACTTTCCAGAGCACCGGTGGTATCCAAACCGCAGGCGTCAGACAGCCGCAGTGCGCAGGCGATGTGCTGGGCGGCAGTTACGCCGATACCGGAATCCAGTGCGGAGGTAACCACAATTCGTTTCCCCGACCGTATCAGGCGTTCACAGAACGCGATTGTCCCGGCAATGCCGCCCATTAAGGAGGGCTTGATGATCGCTACGTCGAAGGAATCCAGTTCAGCCGCATCGTGAAAGGTGGTGGCCGTTGGACTGGTTCTACTGTTGTAGATTTCAATCAAGGTTTCGTCCAAGGCGATCGGGATTGTTGACAACCGCCGAAGTTGCGAGAGTTCACCAAGGGCAAAATTGCAGAGCGGCTCTTCGATGTACTCGATCTTGTATGGTTTTGCAGATTGAATCATTTCGAGTGCATCAGGCAGCTGATATGCGCGGTTAGCATCCAAACGGATCTTGGCGTGAGTTCCGATTACTTCTCTCAACACTTGGACTCGAGAGATATCATCCTTTATTGATAACGAGCCGACCTTTAGCTTGAATGTACTGTATCCTTGTCGGCGCCGGGAATCAATTTCCGATTCTGTGAGAGTGCCCGCGATGACAGGGTTAATTTCAACTTGTTTATTTGCGTCGCCACGATACCAGTGTGCCATCGGTAGACCGGCGGCTTGCGCCGCAAGGTCTGCAAACATTGTCTCGAAGCCAAAGACTACGCTGGGAGGTGCGGTGAAGTGTTCGTCGCTCCAGAAACGCAAACTCTGGTGCGATTCGGGAACTGCTTCACTGCGGATCATCGCAATTAACTCCATTGCAGAAGTAACGCACTCGTCAAAAGTCTCGCGGCTGAATCCGGGAAGCGGGGCTATCTCTCCTGTGCCGACCACCCCGGTATTTGTTTCGGCTGCGATAATCAGCCCTTGGCGATTCTGGAGCGTGAATTTTGCGGTTACGAATGGTCGGACAATTGGGATATCATAGCGCTGAAGCGAAACTCTGGCGATTTTCATAGCATCCAGCCGATTGCAAACAAAGCAGAATAGATTGCCAGTACGCGTCCGGTTCCGGCCAGTGCCAGATTCAGAATCTGGCCCTCTTCATGCAGAACAAGTCTAATCACCGGAATGGCAGGAAGAAATGCCGCAAGTGCGATCATTGCATAGGCATGTTCCCGAGTGACGGCAAACGCAATCACCGGATACATCAAGGCGATTACAACCATGACGAGGTATTGTATCTCTGATGCTTGCCGTCCGAAACGGACGGCCAGAGTTTTCTTGCCGGATGCAGCATCTGTCCTGATGTCGCGGATGTTGTTGACTACCAGAATCCCGGTTGAAAGAAGACCCGGTGGAATACCGCAGAGGATCGCTGGGGCGGTGATCGTCTGCGCCATGACATAGTAAGTGCCGCCGACCGCAACCGGGCCAAAGAAAATCAACACAAAAATGTCGCCGAGTCCGTTGTAGCCTAATGGATAGGGTCCGCCCGTATAGAGGACACCAAACAAGATCGAAAGCAGTCCGATGGCGACGATCGGCCAACCGCCGCGATAGACTAAGTAGATTCCAATAACAAATGCAATGCTGAAGGCAATGATCGTGGCATTGCGCATCTGAACGGGGGTAACCAGACCGGCGTGCGTAACGCGCAGTGGTCCCAGGCGGTCAACAGTGTCTACCGCCTTTTTGAAGTCAAACAGGTCGTTTGCGAAGTTGGTGCCGATCTGAATGAAGATAGCTCCCAGCAGTGCGGCGGCCAATGATGGAAGATGCATAAAGCCATCATCGATTGCCACGGCGGCGCCAATGACAACCGGAGCCACAGCCGCCCACAGCGTTTTCGGCCGCGCCGCCAGTATCCATATCTGTCGCCGTGTATAGCTGGTCGCTTCGCTGTTCATCGAAGAGATTACGGATTACGTTTGAACTTCGAGAAGTCGGGCTTGCGCTTTTGCACGAAGGCATCGCGCCCTTCTTGCGCTTCCGGGGACATGTAATAGAGCATCGTCGCATTACCGGCCAACTCCTGAAGGCCCGCTTGACCGTCGCAGTCGGCGTTTAAAGCGGCCTTCAGGCATCTGATAGCCATCGGGCTATTGCCGAGAATCTCACGGCACCAAGTCACGGTTTCCTGCTCGAGTTGATCATAGGGGACGACGCAATTAACCAGACCCATCTCCAACGCCTGTTTGGCATCGTACTGCCGGCACAGAAACCAGATCTCACGGGCTTTCTTCTGACCGACCAGTCGGGAGAGATAACTTGCCCCATATCCTCCATCGAATGAGCCGACCCGCGGACCGGTCTGACCAAAGCGGGCATTGTCGGCGGCAATAGTTAAGTCGCAGATAACATGCAACACGTGACCACCGCCGATCGCGTATCCAGCGACCATTGCAATAACAGGCTTGGGCAGGGTGCGAATTTGCCGCTGCAAGTCGAGAACATTGAGTCGATGCACGCCACTGTCATCTTTGTAGCCGGAATCCCCGCGAATCTTCTGGTCGCCGCCGGAGCAAAAAGCTTCCTTGCCTTTGCCGGTCAAGATGACTACGCCGATTTCAGCATCCTCGCGGGCATCGGCGAACGCTTCAGACATTTCTTTAACGGTCAGCGGCCGAAACGCATTGCGCACTTCGGGACGATTAATGGTGATCTTGGCGATACCTTCCGCTTTGTGATACTCGATATCTTGAAAAGTCCCGGCCGATTGCCAGTTAACACGGTTCATATTTGTATCGTCTCCTTCTATGCCTACTGCTTGTGCAGTTTCTCCGCCAGAAATCGCAGAACTGTCGTTGTGAACGCTTCCGGATGCTCCAAGTGCGTATTGTGGCCGGCGTCCCCGATCATTTTCCATTCACAGAAACGAATCGACTCCGACATGATACGATTAATTCTTGTGAACTTGTGATCTAATGCTCCGCAGATTAAGAGCGTCGGAACGGAGATCTGTTCGAGCTTGTCCCAGAGTGAAGGCTGTCGGCCGGTGCTAAGTCCCTGCAATGCGGCGGCAAGGCCTTCCACATTATGGATGTGACGAGAAGCTTTCAACCGGGCGAGCTTATCTTCGAAGCGATTCAGCGACTCGAACAACGGGGCCTTGTACCAGTCGTCCAGGAATACATCCAGACCTTGTACTCGCAGATGATAAGCGCGATCATCATCCAAGGCGGTGCGCACCCGGCGTTCATATTCATCCTCGAGTCCCGGACCTGTACTTTCGAGGACGAGCGCCTGTATCCTCTGCGGAAAGTTCAACGCCGTATATAGTGCGACTCTGCCGCCCATCGAATAGCCTACAATTGTCACTTTCTCTATGTTGAGCGTATCGAGCAACGCAACAATACCGTCGGCAACGGACTGGATGGTGATCATTTCCCGGCGAATCGGGAAGCCGCTGCGGCCATGACCCGGCAGGTCGGGCATGATACAGTGATAGTGTGATTCAAGCTGTTCCACCGCCTCGTGCCAGTCATCCGATAGTCCCATGAATCCGTGAAGAAATAGAATCGGTGATGCGGTTTTTGGTCCGCGTACCTGATAGTACCAATCCATAGACTTGTGATCCACCCTATCTTTAGATTTGAGTTTCAATTTTGTCCCTCACTGCTTCCCAAAGTGACCGGTGTTGGCGGGCGTTAGCGTCCCGCGATGTACACACCTCAATCAGGGCCGGCTTTCGTGACTTCACGGTGTGTCGATAAACGGTAGCGAAGTCTTTCAGGCTGGCAGGATTGTGATACTTCAAAGAGAACATCTCGGCAGCATATCTGAAGTCACAACCGTGCGGCGTGGCAAAGACTGTCTCAAAATGCTGCGGGATCGAGGCGATCGGCAACAGTGAGAAAATTCCCCCGCCGTTGTTATTGAGAATTACGACAATAACCGGATGGTGTGATTGCCGCAGAAGCGCCAATGAGTTGAGATCGTGAAGCGAGGCAATGTCACCGATTAATAAGGTCACCGGCAAGCCGAGTCCGTCGGCGAAGCCGACGGCCGATGCGATTGTCCCGTCAATTCCATTCACGCCACGATTTGCGGTGACAAAGAGCCGGGCATCCGATTGCCGGGCGACATTGTCGGCCTCGCGGATAGGCATGCTGGTCGCAAGAAACATACCTCGCGAAGCGGCACTCAACCTGAATACCTCAGCGACTATTTGAAGTTCCGACAGCTCTTTGTCCATTGGAGTGCCCATTGCTTTAAGACACTGTTGTGCAACTTCATCGTATCGATTGAAGTTCTTGAGCAAGTTGGAAGCGGGAACAGCGCCTTCAGTCGCGAGCTTTTCTGCCAGAGCGACCGGGTCGGCGGAAATCTGCAAGGTGACTCGATGGAGCGGATCGACACGATCCGGGCGATCGGCGACCACGATGTAGTGAGTTGATGCGCTCGCAGCAAACTGCATGACCGATTTCGCGATTGCGGCCGTACCGAACTGCAGCACTATGTCAGGACAGATTTTCGAACGTATGTTTTCCTGACGAAGGTAAAGGTCGGAATGGCAAATTACACCGGAGTACTCACAGCCGGTGAATCGTGCGCCGGAACTGATATCCGCGATCAACGGCCATTGCCATTGCTCGGCAAGTTTTACGATAGGTGTTACATCAAGATATGCTGGCAGTGTGCCGGCAATCAACACTCCGCGCTTTGACGACTGCACTGCGTCGATCAGAGACTTGATAGTTGAGCCAGGGGCAGAGCGATCCGAATGCAGATGTGCCGTGTATGGTGATCTCCGATTTGCCCAGTCATTGATCGACTCCGCGTATCTAGCGTAGTCTCGCTCCGCTCCCAGTGGAGCCAATGGTTCACGGAACTGACAATTCAACTGTACCGGCCCCGCCGGATACTGTAATGATTTGTGGACTGCCTGATCAACAGTAGTTAACAGAAACTCGGGACTGATTTGTTCATCCGGTGGCAAAAGATCGAAGCTCCAGCGCAAGTAACTGCCAAACATCGCAACTTGATTGATCGTTTGGGATGCCCCACACTCGCGCAGTTCCACCGGTCGATCTGCGCTCAAGATGATCAGCGGCGTCGCCGATTGACTGGCCTCGATAATGGCGGGGTAATAATTCGCCACTGCAGTTCCGGAGGTGCAAATCAGAACGGCCGGCCGGCCAGTCGCCTTTGCGAACCCGAGCGCCCGAAAGGCGGATCCCCGTTCGTCAAAGTGCACCGTCGCGTGAATGTCGGTGCGCTCGGCGGCAGCAACTGCAAGCGGCGTGGAACGCGATCCGGGGGAAAGACAAAACTCGGAGATGCCGTTGCGAACAAGCTCTGCGACAATGAGTCTGCCCCAAAGATGATTTAGATTGCATGCCTTCAAACGATCAGTCCATTTCCACCCGGCAGCACTGATTGCAGCTTGACTTCAAGCTCCTGCCACTCTGCTTCCGGGTCGGATTGACCGACGATGCCCGCGCCGGTAAACAGGCTGACTGAATTACCGCGAATCACTGCCGACCGAATTCCAACGGCGAACTCACAATGATCACCACCGACTACGCCAATGGCCGAAGCATACCAGCCACGCGAAAACGCTTCGACATTTCGCAGTAATTCCAGCGCAGCCAGTTGAGGATTTCCGCATACGGCGGCAGTCGGATGAAGCGCTGTCAGCGCTTCCCCGATAGTGGCCTTGCTGTTTAAGATAGCACGAAATTCCGATATCAAATGCTGAACGCGCGCCAACTTCATGACCGAGGCCGTCGATGAGAACTCGATCTTCTCGCACAGCGGCTCCAGTGAACTTGTGATTCCTTCGACGACAATGCTCTGCTCTACCCGGTCCTTGGCGTTGGTGCGCAGCCGATTCTCCAGAGCGAGGTCTTCGATCTCACTGGTGCCACGACGAATCGTACCGGCGACCGCCTCGGTGCTGAGCAACCTGCCATTGCACAGAAACAAGCGCTCCGGCGATAGGGACAGGAAAGCCTTCTCTCTCGATGGTGAATACAGAATCCGATAACAACCGGCGGCGCATTCGGCAAGACAATCGAGCACACCGATCGGGTTAGGTGAGTTTGCCAGTCTAAAATCAGATCGGCGCGCCAGGACGATCTTGTCGATCTGTCCGGTTGAGATAGCGTCGATCGACTTATTGACAGCCCGGCGCCACTCTTCGCGGACCGGAGTATCGAGACGTTCGGACAAATCAAAATCACAGCCCTGCAGGTCATCATAGTTTTCGAGAGTCCGTGCCAAGGCAAGGATACGATTGATGTAGATTTGCTGGTCGATGACCGGGTCGAGGAACATCGTGATGAACGCGTTGGTCTGACTACCTTCGCGAATGATGCAAATCTCCGGCAAATGAATGCACTGGCCCGGAAACTCGCGCCACGTATCGTCCGGGGGCATGCTGGGGTCGAATACTTCGCCAACGAATGCGCGCAGTTGACCATTGCGATCGGCATGACGCAAGTATAACTGGAGTTCATCAAGTCGTTTCGATAGTGTCGTCTCACGCCAATTGAAGTGCTCCATTACGTCGCCGCAGCCGCCATACTCGAACGTACGGTCGCGGTTGCTCCAATAGTACCGAAGCGGCGTCGACAGCGAATTGAGCCAGGCGGTTATGTTCACCTGGCCAAGAGGTATCTGGAGTGTTAACGGATATGCTGGCGCTGTTTGATCCTGCAGTCGAATGCGCGTCTCTTCAGAAGCGATTATTTCTGCCAATTTACCGGGGTCAAAGAGGGCGGAGGCGCTATTCATTCGGCTTGTGATCCGATTTGTGACTATAGAATTCCTGCCTGGCGGCGAATATTCGGCGGGCTTTCACAACCAGCGATTCAAACTGGTCAAGATTAAGTGCCTGCTTACCGTCGGACAGTGCCTTACCAGGATCCGGATGTACTTCGATCATGATGCCGTCGCTTCCAGCCGCAATGGCGGCCAGCGCAAGGGCCTCGACCAAGTCGGTTCGTCCGGCCGCATGAGATGTATCGGCGATGACCGGATAGTCGGTCCTATCCTTTGCCAGTACCAAAGCAGCCAAATCCAAGGTATGAGCGAACTCCGGTTCAAACGTCCTGATTCCACGCTCGCAAAGCAAGATCTGATTGTTGCCGCCACGACTCACATAATCGGCTGCCGATAACCACTCCGACAGAGTCGCCGACATTCCCCGTTTTAGCAGAACAGGCCGATTTACCGATCCCAGCGCCGTTAACAAAGTATAGTTGTACATATTGCGGGAGCCGACCTGCAGAATATCGGCGTACTCGGCCACCGTGTCGATCTGTCCGCGATCCATAACCTCGGTGATGACGTACATCCCGAGCGCATTGGCGTGCTCTCGCAGAATGCGCAGTCCGGCAACACCCAAGCCCTGGAAGGAGTCAACTTTAGTGCGCGGTTTGAAAGCGCCACCGCGCAGAAATCGGACGCCTAATCGTTTGAGATGCTCGGCTACGATTCTGACCTGCTCCGATGACTCAACGGCACAGGGTCCCGCAATAATAGTAAGCTCCTTGCGATCGAAGATTTGGTCATAACACGATTCTTCAGAATGTCGGATCAGGCTTAAGGCGGATCTTTGGATTCCGGCCGCAGCGATTTGCGATTCGACAGCGGCGGTCATTTGGCCAAGAACGCGAACCACAGTACGGTCATGGCGGGTGAGTTCGAAATCGATTCCGGCGTCTTTCAAGATCGTCAAGAAAGCTTCTGACTTATCGTCACTGTGGGCAAAGCTGTAGATCACTTCTTAAACCCCGTGTACAGTGTAACGATTCCACAGGTCAGCGGACGGCAGTTGATCTCACCAAAACCCGCCCGTGTCATCAATTCGCCAAACTGGGCTCCATGGGGATAGGTCTCAATAGTCTTGTTAAGATAACTGTATGCATACTCATCACCGGAAATCAAGCGGCCCACCAGCGGAACTATGCGGCGAAGATAAAACAGGTGCAGTGATCTGATAACTCGATTTTTAGGAAGAGAAAACTCAAGAATTACAATTTTACCCTGTTTCCGCAATAGTCGATGCAACTCGCGGAGGCACGCCTCGGTGTCGGGCATATTGCGGATTCCGAAGGCGATTGTCGCGGCATCGATAGATTCATTAGCGGCCGGGATGTTCATTCCGTCGCCGCAAACCAGAATGATCCGGTCGGCGAGTTTCCGGTGAGTTACTTTGGTTGATGCAAGTTCGAGCATTTGGCAGGCACGGTCAATTGCGATTACCAATCGGTTATCTGCGGCAGCCGCTGCAGCCAGCGCGACGTCGCCGGTGCCGCAGGCTAAGTCAAGCACACGCCGGTGCAATTCTGAATCCAGTTGCTTGATTGCGATGCGGCGCCAGTATCGGTCCATTCCGAGTGAAAGCAGTCGATTGAGCAGGTCATAACGATGGCTGATCTTATTGAACATGCGATAGACGTCGACGCGCGACGGCGACTCAACCGGGATTCTGATGGCAATCTCCTTCATTCGCTTCCAACCGTCCGACATTCGAATTGTATCGGAAAGCCAACTAATATACGTATCGAGCTGCGCTGATGCAACCGCTTCTCCTTTTGAGCTAAACGACTGTATTGCAGCGTATTGTGTCAGCTAGGCTTGCCGGATCGGCTGCACGGAAACCGCGGTAGTTGGAATTGACGCTGCTGGATTGGCCAACCGATGGACGGCTGCCGGGAATCTTGGCCGGAACTGGTGAAATGAGTGAGTTGGCTTTACAACGATGATCTGGCCAACTGGTTGCTGGATGGAGAATGGTACTCTTGGTCGGGAATAGGTAATGTAACCGAAAAAGTTGTTCCTTTGCCGACCGTACTCTCAACAGTGATATCTCCGCCAAATGAGTTGAAGATGTTCTTGCAGATCGAAAGCCCAAGTCCTGTTCCGTGAACAGCATCTTTACCCCAAACCCCTTTCGTCGAGAAGAACGGGTCAAAGATACGGCGGATATTCTCCGGTGATATCCCGATTCCGGTGTCGCCGACCCTGACAACTACTGTATTCTCTGTCCGTACGGCAGAAATCGTAATCACTCCGCCATCGATAATCGCCTGGCATGAATTGATGATCAAATTCAAAAACGCCTGTTGAGCGCGATTCGCTGAGACCATGACCTTGGGCAGGTTCGCAAAGTGTGTGACGATCTCGATCTTCTTATCTTCCAGTTCTTTGCTGGTGAAGCGAAGAGTCGATCTGATCAGATCTTCGAGATCGAGCAGCTCGAGATCATCCTGACGTCGACGCGAGTAGGTGAGAAGCGACAGGGCAATTTCATTGGCTTTTTCGCCGATGGTAATGATCTGCTCGAATGCATCACGAGCTTCTTCCACACCACCTGGCTCATTGAGGCAATCCAGGGCAAAGCTGGCGTTACCGATGATTCCGGCAAGGTAGTTCTTGAACTCGTGGGCGATACCGGCAGCCAACGTTCCAATCGATGTCATCTTGTCGGCTTCCATCATTCTTTCGCGTCGTTCGTAATCTTCCGTTAAATCGCGAGCGATAATGGCGTAAGAATCAATGCCTCCCACGGAGACATGGCTTACCGACAATTGCAGCGGGAAGTTGCCCTTTTCGGAGTGAATTCCGACAGTCTCAAAAGATAGCCGTTCGCCCTTGGCCGGGAAGGCGCGATCTCCGAATCCAGGTACCAGTTCTTCAAAAGGCAGGCCGGTTACTGCTGAAACCGATCGGCCAAAAATCACATGTGCGGCATCATTGAAAATCTGGATTCGGCGTTCGCCGTCAATAACGACGATTCCATCGCCAGCCGAGCTAAGAATCGCATCCAAGCGGGCTTCGTTTTCGACGATGCGTTGCTCCGCGAATTTTCGTTCAGCAATATCACGGATAATTGCGACGTACTTCACTTGATCACCGAGTTGCAGCGGGCTAATGGCAATGTCCATCGGGAAGACATAGTCGCCGCTGCGCAGTCCCAGCACTTCATGCACACCTTTGATCAGCGAACTGGCAAATACTGCGTTAGAGTGTTGCAGGACTTCCAAGTATTGCGAGCGATGCGGCTCGGCGACCAAAGTGGCAATGTTGCGCCCACAAAGCTGGTGCTCATCAGTCTCAAAAATCCTGGCGGCTGAAGGATTTGCAGATTCGATGGTGCCATCCCGGTCGACAAGGATAATGCCGTCTACAGCGGATGATACCAGGGTGTTGAGTTTCATTAAGCTGTCACGCAGCGCCGTTTCCATGCGAATTCGCTCGCTCATATCGCGGACGGAAGCGAGAATTATCGCATCTCCAGAGATAATCAACTTCTTGAGCGTCACCTCGGTGTCGATTTCTTCGCCATCCTTGCGCAGATGCCGCCAGGTGAAGGATTGCTCGATACCCGCTTCGGCGGCGGCCAGGTATTGACGAGCAGCTTCGTCCGAAGTACGCCCGTCGGGTTGAAATTCCGGCGAGAAATCCGCGGGCGTACGCCCGCAAATCTCTGATCGGCTGCATTTGAACATCTTCGAAGCTTGATCATTGCAGTCGACAAAGGCACCGTCGACCAGGAATAATCCCTCATCGGAGCTTTCAAAGAGGGTTCGATACAAAGTCTCGCTTTCGCGAATCCTTGCCTCAGTCTTCCGGCGTTCGGTAATCTCTTCGATAAGCCCGATATAGTGGTCGGGGATTCCTCTCTGGCTGCTAAACTCAACGACCGATAACCGGGCCCAAATTGTCTGGCCATCTTTGCGGATATAGCGCTTCTCATATTGAACGAGCGGCCGGTTCTCATGCTTGTGCTCTCGAATGCGCTCGAGCTCTGCCGCGACATCATCGGGATGTGTGATTTCCAAGAAGTTCTTGCCGCACAATTCTTCTGCGCCGTACTGGACCATTCGCTGGAAGGCTGGGTTGCTGTCGAGTATTATGCAGTTGTGGTCGACAGTGGCCATTCCGAACCCTGCCGTATCGAAAACTCTGCGAAAACGCTCTTCACTGATACGCAGTTCGTCTTCGATGACCTTCTGCTCAGTGATGTCGATCAACATGCCGTTCCAGGTTTCCGTTCTGTCTTGGCGATTTTGCAGCAGGGCTGATCCCCTAATCCAACGTGTTTCGCCTCGAACAATGCAGCGGAACTCATGACTCCAGTAGTCTGCCGGATCATTGTACCTGGTCATGGCATTCTGAATCGTCATCAGGTCATCTGGATGAACGACCCGGTATATGATTGACGGGTCCTCAGTGATGGCTTGGGCGCTATACCCGAAAATACTCTCAACGCTGTCACTTATAAACGGGAACTTGACTGAACCATCGTCCTTAAGACAGAACTGATAGACGACTCCGGGCAACCCGCCAGTGAGCTGACGAAGTTGATTTGCGCTTTGCCGCAGAGACTCTTCCATCTTCTTGCGTTCGGTGATATCAATACCCACGGCCACTAAACCCGCGGTAGTGCCATCGAGATTCCTGACCGGGGCCTTGTGCAACTGGATATTAACAATTTCGCCGCTTGCGGTCGGGATTACACCCTCCTCGACCAACTCCATTTGGTGTCCCATCAATTCGCGGTCACGCGCGCTGATCCGGTCGCATTCTTCATTTGGGAAGACATCATAAACGGATTTGCCGACGAGTTCTTCTTCCTTGATCTCGAAATATCGTTCAAAAGCGGAATTGCATCCCTGATATCGCAGGTCCCGGTCTTTGTAGTATACCGGCAGCGGAATGGCGTCGAGAATCTCGTGTAGTCGATTACTGACTTCCGCCAATTCGAGCTCGACCTGTTTGCGATCCGTGAGATCACGGATAATGCAGGAGAGGAACTCAAGCTCACCTTGCGCGGTACGGTGCGACGTAAAGACAATCGAAGCAGGTATTTCTTTTCCACCCGCATCGATCAAGGTGGCTTCACCCTGCCAAACTCCATCGCGAACGACGGTCGGAAACGCGACACTGCGAATGAGGTCCAGCGACTCGGGAGTGTAGTGTTTGTTAAGGTCCAGCTTGGTAACGGGTGTGCTTTCGGATGCACCAACAAACTCCCGGCAGGCACGATTCATGTAGATGAAGTCGTACTCGGGATTAATCATACCCACGATGTCAGTGGTCTGGTCGAAAAGGTCCTTGAAGCGTTTTGATTCGTTGAGAGCGCGGTTCCATCCTGTGACATCCATTCCGAAAACCGCCACACGGATGATGCGACCACGACCATCGGCTATCGGTCGCAGGCAAATATGTATATGGCTGTTCTCATATGATTGCACAAAGTCGAGTTTCTGACCGCTTTCAACCGTCCGGCGGAACTGAAGCCAACCTTGATGCATTAACTCTGCCGGCACGATTTCATATCCGAGCTTTCCGATGATCTCCTCGCGCTTGAGCCCAACGCGTTTGGCCAGTACGTCATTGGCAGCGAGAACCCTGCCATCAGAATCCATAAGCAAGGCGATACCCGGACTTGCATCAATCAAGGCACGCAACGTTTCTTCGCTCTCAGCCAGACGATCGGATGCCTTTTTGCGGTCAGTGATATCAAACATGGCACCATCAAGCCACCGCAGTTTGCCGTCGGATCCGGCAATTGCCTGGCCGCGCTCCGACAGCCAGACGACCTCACCTGTGGCGTTGATGATCCGATACTCGAGACTGTATGGCGTTCCATGTTTAATCGCATTGTTTAAGGCGGAGGCGATCTTGTCGGAATCTGCCGGATGGATGATACTTCCGAAGCTGCGCACCTTGTTGGCGATGAAATCCGAAGCTGGATAACCGGTAATCCGCTCAACATTATCGCTTACATACTCGAACGGCCAATTATCAGCGATTTGAGCGCGAAAGATAACACCGGGAATATTGGCGACCACCGTGCGGAAGCGATTCTCACTCTCGCTCAGCAATGCAAACTGTTGCGAGCGGTCACGCTCTGAACGCGACAGGTTACGTGCAACAATGAGTCCGAAGGCGGCTACCAAAACTGCAATCACGAGTGCTGAAGAGTTGACGACTGCCTGTAAGGACTGCCATTGGTTGAATTCGATGTTGAGTTGCTCGGTTACGCGCGCGACTATTGCCATGCGCTCACGGCGGATTGCATCGAGCGACCGGATGACGGCGGCAGTGTTCCGCTCCCAATTTCGGTAACGGTCGGCGACCTGCTCCCCGGTCAGACCGGCGAAGGGTGCTGTCAGACCGGCAAACGCTGTCTCGAGGGAATCTGTAAATGATGCCAATTTTGCCAGCGAAGTGTAAATGTCGCCTACTTCGGTTGCGACCATTGGCGGAATTGGAAAGGCTTGAAGAGTGCGAATGCACCGTTGCATTCTTTCGACCCGGTGCAAGAACAGTGCATGATTCTCCGGGTTGCCGGCTAATGTAACTTCGTCCAATGACTGCAACTCGATTTGTTCGAGCGAGGTTCGGATGGAATCTTCGATCGTACGCCAGGCCATCCACTGCGAATTGAAGTCGGTAACGGCAGCGGCATTGTCTTCGATTTTCTCATCACCGATGTATTTGACGATCTTTGCGCAGGTCGACAGTATTATCAAGGCCAGGAAGATGTAAAGCAATCGCGTGCTACTTGAGGCGCTCGTTGGAAGCCGATGTATCGCGGAGCGTGTCCACTCATTTGACTGTGATTGTCTCACTACGCCTATAGCCTCATGCCACTAAATGTGCAGTACTTTTTCCGATTCTGACGCGTGCGGCGCTTCGAATCACTTGCCCGACACCCTTTAACAACGCAACCGTCGTTGGACTTCTCCTGCGATGCGATTGGCGTCAGTTCAATTATCGGAATTCTAGGGAAAACAATGAGGCAGCCGGAGTTAACAATGCGATTTGACTTGAAGGTGTTTCATTCTGAATCGACTGGCAAAGCACTCGACTCGAGAATCAGTGCGAACAATTGCGTATCCGGCGGAACTGCTCTATGCGCGAGAATACCGTCGTGCCAGCGCTTGATGAATAGCGGGTCGTCCGATATATCCTCGAACCTTGCGCTGGAGAAAGCCTCCTTAGCGCCGGGTATCGCGGTTACGACCAACGCGTAGGCAAGCCGGACCTTGAGGTTCTGCATGTAATCGACAGTGAACTCGATCAATGTTGTTTGCAGGTCACGGTGAAGATAATTCGGGTAAAGGTACGGCCCCGAAATCTCACACTCGCCGTCGTCAATCGAAATTCGGATATAGCCGAACGGCAGGTGTTCCTCAAAACCGATGAAGTAGTGAGTTGAACATTCGGATGCGTGATCATGCAGCCCGCCGAAATCGTCGTTCGCGAAGTGAATCAAGGTGTCACCGAGGTCGCGTACGGCGTTCTCGTGGATATCGGCAAGCAGCGTCACGGCGTGTTTGCCGGCTCGAACGATACGTACTTCAGACATTGCGGATTCGAATTCTGAATTCACTGCTTCCGGAGACCCAGATCAATCCGGGCGGCGTTAAGTCAGTTACGGAGTGCTGTTTCACTTGGACGAATATCTCTGCCGGCGGCGACGCCAAATCCAAACTAGTGAGAAATTGTTTGATCTCGTTCTGGTCCGGTGGATAGTATGCTGATTTTTGCTCCGGTGAACTTTTCAATCTTCGTGAGATAGGCTTGCGCATTGGCGTCAAGATCAGCGAATGACTTGGCTCCACCAATCGGTTTCTTCCAGCCGGGCATTGTCTCGTACACTGGTTCGACATGCTTGAAATGGAAGTTTGACTGCGGTGGAGTATCGCAGATCTTGCCGAAGAAATTGTAACCGACACAGACCTTGATTTCATCAAGTCCATCGAGGACGTCCATTTTCATCAGCGCGATATCGTCAACACCGTTAATGCGCACCGCATACTTGAGCAAGACAAGATCGATCCAACCGCAACGCCGCGGTCTTCCGGTAGTCGAGCCGTATTCGTTGCCCTGTTCACGCAGGCGGTTACCGGTGTCATCAAGCAGTTCCGTGGGAAATGGGCCGCTGCCGACCCGCGTTTGGTAAGCTTTTACGATACCGGTGATTCGGCCGAGATGCTTGCAGCCGATTCCCAATCCGGTCAGGACACCGCCGATGGTCGTATTGGATGATGTTATGTAGGGATAAGTCCCAAAGTCAACGTCAAGCAATGTACCCTGTGCTCCCTCAAAGAGAATCTTCTTGCCGCCGCGGATCGACTCGTCGAGAAATTCGGAGACGTCGCAAATCAACGAGCGTGCTTCTTCACGCTTGGCGACGAAGGTTTCAAACGTCAATTCGATATTCGGGCGCTGATCGGCAGGCAGACGGTCGAAGATGTGTTTCTTGAGTTCGAAGTTCTCCTTGATTTTGCAGCGCAAGACGTGATCATCGAAGATATCCGCAAACTGGATTCCACAACGCCCGATCTTGTCCAGGTATGCCGGACCGATTCCGCGCTTTGTCGTTCCGAGTAATGCATCGCCGCGTGCCTCCTCCATGACAGCATCAATGATCTTGTGATACGGCATCACCAGATGCGCGCGTCCCGAAACCATGATCCGTCCGCCCACCTTAATACCGCGATCCTCCAAGTCTCGCATTTCCTTGAAAAGTTGGAAGAGGTCCAGAACGACACCATTGCCGATGATGCAGATTTTTCCCGGGTGGAGAATGCCGGACGGGATGAGATGGAGTATGAATTTCTTGTCGCCGACTTTTACTGTATGGCCGGCATTGGCGCCGCCTTGACATCGAGCGACAATGTCGAAATCCTTCGACAACAAATCAACAATCTTGCCTTTACCTTCATCGCCCCACTGTAAACCGAGTACTACCCGATTGGTCATCTATTCTCTCCCATTGTCAGCTTTCAGATGATTGACGCCACCCACTCCAGCACCCGCTGTTTGCCGTCACCGACTTCAATAGAAAACGAAATCACCCGCTCGCGCGGGATACTTAGATCCTTTGCCAGATTAATTATCGCCTGCGCTCGCTTGCTGCTCGGTACCTTGTCGGCTTTGGTGAGGATATACAGATGATTCTTCACCAGCGGCTGTGTCCACTCGTGCAGCATGATATCGAGGTCAGTTGCGGGATGGCGGATGTCAATAAGATGCGCCAGTCCCTTCAGTGCTTGATTCTTCTCAAAGTAATGTTCAAGCATCCTCTGCCATTTCTCGCGTTCAATCTTGCCGGCGCGGGCATAGCCATAACCCGGCAGATCGACAAAGTAGCAACGTCGGTCGCTTAGGTAGTAATTGATAGACTGAGTTTTGCCGGGAGTCTGCGAGACTTTTGCCAGGTTACGCCGATTGAACAGCTTGTTCAACAACGAAGACTTGCCAACATTGGAACGGCCGGCAAACGCAACTTGCGCGAGGCCATCCAAGATTAGTTGATCCGGCAGATAGGCAGTCCTATCCAGCGTTACCTGTGTCAGGAATTCACTCTCTTACTTTTAAGTTTCTACCGGTGAGAAAAGGTATGGAAATTACTTCGGGAAGGCAAGCGCTAAAACTTCGGAGGCGTTCTTAACATAGCGAATATTCAGCTTCGAAGTGAGGTCCTTTGGCAGTTCCTCAATGTCAGGCTTGTTCGCTGCCGGGACAATGACATTCTTGATACCTGCTCGCAGTGCCGAAATGAGTTTGGCATTGAGCCCGCCAACCGCCAAGACTTCACCAGACAGCGTAATCTCCCCTGTATAGGCGACGCCCTTGGCCGGGAGCTTCACCAAGAATGCTGAACACAGCGCTACCAAGATGGTTATGCCCGCTGACGGACCATCCTTGGGGACGGCACCTTCGGGGAGATGAAGATGAACGTCTGAAGTCTTAAAAGACTCTTTTGGGATATGCAGCTTGTCTGCTTTTGACTTCAAATATGTGAATGCCGCACGGGCAGATTCCTGCATTACGTCGCCCAGCTTGCCGGTCAATGTGACCCGGCCGGTACCGTCCGTCAAAACGACTTCAACCGGCAGAATCTCTCCTCCGGCGCGTGTCCAAGCCAATCCAATCGCCTTTCCGGGGATCATTCGTCCCAATTCGGTGTCATGGTATTTGCGTACACCGAGATACTTTTTGAGATCAGAAGTGGTGACCGTGAAGCTCTTCTTCTTTTCACCCTTGGCTATGCGTTCGGCAATTTGGCGCATGACCGAGCCGATCATCCGTTCCAGTTCACGGACACCCGACTCACGAGTGTAGTCGCGGATTATCGCAAAGGTCACGGGGCGAGCGATTGAAATCTTGTATTTTTCAAGGCCGTTTTCTTTTTGCTGTTTGGGGATCAAGAACTTCTCGGCAATTTGGACTTTTTCAAGTTCGAGATATCCGGGGAGGTCGATCATCTCCATGCGGTCAAGCAGCGGTCGCGGAATGCCCGCGGTTGTATTGGCCGTTGTAACGAAGAGGATCTGCGACAGGTCAAATTCGCACTCGAGATAATGATCCTGAAATGTAGAGTTCTGCTCGGGATCAAGCACCTCCAAGAGTGCCGATGCGGGATCGCCGTGGAAGTCAGAACCGATTTTGTCGATTTCATCGAGCAATAATACAGGGTTGTTGCTCTTGACCTTTTTGAGCATCTGGACAATTCTTCCAGGCATGGCGCCGATGTAGGTTCGGCGGTGTCCGCGTATCTCGGCTTCATCGCGCATTCCGCCGAGAGACATCCGGGCGAATTTGCGATCAAGCGCATGGGCAATCGACTTTCCGAGCGAGGTCTTGCCCACCCCGGGAGGACCAACAAGGCAGAGGATCGGCCCCTTCACGTTCTTGGAGAGCTGCAAAACAGCCAGGTGCTGTAGAATGCGCTTTTTGGCTTTCTCCAGGCCGAAATGTTCGCCGTCGAGTATAGACTCCACTGTTCCGAAATCAGTCCGATCCGTAGTTCTCTCATTCCAGGGCATGGCCAATATCCACTCGAGATAGTTGCGGATGACATTAGCCTCCGCTGACGAAGAGTGCATGCGTCCCAGACGGTTCACCTCTTCCAGTGCCTTCTTCTGAACCTCGGCCGGCAGCCCCAGTTTCTTGATCTTTTCTTCGTAGTCAGTGACGTCTGCCGAATCGTCAAACTGCCCAAGCTCTTCCTTGATGACTTTCAATTGGTGCTGGAGATAAAACTCGCGTTGAGTCTTATTCAGAGACTCTCGCACACCTGTGTCAATTTCCTGCTCAAGCTTGAGGATTTCAATTTCAGAAGTGAGGTTCTTTGCCAGCAATTCCAATCGCCGCGTGACCGAAACGGTCTCCAGCATTTTCTGCCGGACTTCAATCGGAAGCAACAAATGAGCGGCGATGACATCAGCCAACTTGCCCGGATCGCCGACTTCGGTAGTGTACGATAGTATCTCATCCGGCAACCGACGATTCAAGTTGACATATTCGGTGAAAGAGGTGGTTACTGTTCGCGCCAGAGCTTCGATGCGTAAGTCGTCTTTCTCAATGACGTCACCGACTACCTTGACAAAAGCGCCGATATATCCATCGTTTGAGGTTAACCGCTTAACGCTGGCGCGGCCAATTCCTTCCATCAAGACCTTCATCGTGCCATTCGACAATTTCATGACCTGCAGAACGCGAGAGATTGTACCAAATGTATAGAGGTCCGATGCGTTGGGAATTTCTGTTTCCTTGTCGCGTTGTGCGAGAAGAAGTATCTGTTTATCACGCACCATCGCTTCCTGAAGGGCATCGACCGAAAACTGCCGTCCGACAATCATCGGATAGACCATATACGGGAAGACGATAGTGTCCCGCACCGGCAGTACCGGCAGGAACTCCTTGATGGTCAGTTTTTCAGTACCGTATTGATAGATCATGGGCTTGGTCAGGCGCTCTGCTTGCCTGACTTGGACGACCGCTCGATAATCGGCGGCGCTCCGGCAGAGATCGTTTCATCAGTGATAACGATCTTGGCGACATTGCGATAAGACGGCGCTTCGTACATGATGTCGAGCATCTTCTCTTCAAAGATTGACCTCAGCGCTCGGGCGCCGGTCTTGCGTTTTCGGGCGATTTTGACAATCGCTTTGAGCGCTTCCGCCGTGAATTCCAGTTCGATACTCTCAAGCTGGAACATCTTGATGTACTGCTTGGTCAGGCAATTTTTCGGTTCCGTGAGAATTTGCAGCATCGCCTCATCCGAAAGTTCATCCAGGACTGTCACAACCGGCAGGCGTCCGATCAATTCGGGAATCAGGCCATATTCCAGTAAGTCTTCGGTTTCGACCATATGCAGCAAAGCGCTGGTATCATTGATACTCACTTCACTGCGGTCGACCTTGAAGCCAACCTGTTGTTTGCCGACCCGTCGGGCAATGATCTTGTCCAGACCGTCGAAGGCGCCACCGCAAATGAAGAGAATGTTCTTGGTGTCAATCTGTACGAACGGTTGTTCGGGATGCTTACGCCCGCCTTTCGGCGGAATATTCGACACAGTCCCTTCGAGCATCTTCAGCAAGCCCTGCTGGACACCTTCACCCGACACATCGCGGGTGATCGATGGGTTGGCGGACTTACGCGCGATCTTGTCTATTTCGTCGACAAAGATGATACCGACCTCGGTGCGCGCTTTGTCATAATCCGCGGATTGATAAAGGCGAACCAGAATGTTCTCGACATCCTCGCCGACATAGCCGGCTTCAGTCAAGACAGTTGCGTCGGCGATGCTGAACGGCACCGACAGCATCCGCGCCAGTGTTTGCGCCAGAAGGGTCTTGCCTGTCCCGGTCGGACCGAGCATGAGAATATTGGATTTCTCCATCTCGGCTTCGCCGACTTCGGACTGATTGAATATGCGTTGGTAGTGATTATAGACTGCCACCGAAAGAGTCTTCTTGGCGCGATCCTGACCAATAACATACTGATCGAGAAAGGCCCTGATCTCTTTGGGTTTATAGATCTTGACCGGACGCTGTACCGATTTGCCGCGCGGTATATCATCGATCATCTCGTGCGTCATCTCGACGCATTGATCGCAAATGCACGCGTTGTACCCGGAGAAAAGTTTCCGGACACTATAGGCATCCTTGCCGCAAAACGAACAGCGCTCGACGCGCTTGGCGCCATTAGTCATTGTCGTGTCCCGAGGCCGCCGTGCGGCTAAGCCTTCTTAACGTAGAGTTCGTCGATAATGCCGTAACTCTTCGCCTCTTCGGAAGACATGAAGTAGTTGCGGTCGGTGTCGGACAGAATTTTTTCCAGTGGTTGTCCCGTGTGTTTTGACAACAATTCGGAAAGCCGTTGTTTATGTTGAACCGCTTCCTTGACCTGAATCTCCAGATCAGTCACTTGACCCTGGGCGCCACCGAGCGGCTGATGGATCATAATGCGCGAATGAGGAAGCGCTGCGCGTTTTCCGGCTTCGCCGGCAGCGAGCAGGAAAGCACCCATCGAAGCAGCCAATCCCATACACAAGGTCGAGACTTTTGGCTTGATGAATTGCATAGTGTCGTAAATGGCCAGGCCCGAAGTGACAACGCCACCCGGCGAATTGATGTAGAGAAAGATGTCCTTGTTGGCATCTTCAGCTTCAAGGAAAAGCATCTGGGCGATGACCAGATTTGCCACATTGTCGTCAATCGGGGTACCGAGGAAGATAATGCGATCCTTGAGCAGGCGCGAATAAATGTCGTAGGCGCGTTCGCCGCGCCCGGTTTGCTCGACAACAATCGGAATCAGTTGGTTTCTCAAAGTAATTTCCTCCTTGAAATCACTATCACGGCTGGATCAGTGAATCGACAGTCGTTTCAACCGTCGAGCCGGCGATAATGAAGTCAATAACCTTATTTTCCAGTATCGTTTCCTTAAGGTCGGCAATTCGACGATTTTCCGTAATCGTCTTGCGCGCCTCCTCCAGCGTCATCTTATAGTTATCGGCAAAACGCTGAAGCCAGGTATCGATATCCGATTGTTCTACGCGAATATTCTCTTTTTCGGCAATGTCATGGAACAGCAAATCCCAACGTATTTGGCGAATTCCAACTGCCCGATACTGCTCGCGAAGTTCGGCTTCGTCAATCGGCTCCTTGGAATTCTTACGCATATCCTCAATCAACCGTTCAAGATATCGTTCAACCATCGCATCCGGAAGTTCAAATCGATTCTTGTCAATGACTTCCTTGATGGTCTCTTCGCGCAGCGAATCATGAGCTTCCTTGGATTTACGTGCCTGAATATCCGCTTTCAATTTCGTCTTAAATTCGTCGATGGTGGTGATCGACTCGTCGAATTGTTTGAAGAAATCGGCGTTTAACTCGACCAAGTTTAGGTGCTTGACTGACTTCAGCGTAATTTTGAAGCGAATCGTGCTGCCGGCAAATCGCTTGTCGAAATGCTCTGCCGGGTAAACGACTTCAATCTCTGTTTCCGCTCCCGCATCCAGGCCGCTGATCTGCTTGGCAAATTGGCTGGCGACGTCGCCATCAACCAGCTCCAGTTGCACATTTTCAAACTTCTTGGTTCCCAGATTACCGGCGCTGTCGCTGATCACTTCGAGGTCGGCGAGGACAAAGTCACCCTTCTGTGCCGGACGCTCGACTGCTTCCAGCGAGGAGTTTTTCCGCTGAACATATTCCAGCAGGTCATTAACTTCAGAATCCTTCACCGAATCATCAGGCTTTCTCAGGGAAAATCCTGAGTACTTCTCAAGGACAATCTCCGGCCGAACTTCGAATTCGGCGGTATAGGTAAGCGCCTTACCCTCTTCGAAGTCGACATCAAGGATCTTCGGATAATCAACCGGCGTCACACCCGACTGCGCGATGGCATCGCGGTACGATTCGTCCATCAGGTCTTCAAGAACATCGCGAGCAGCTGCCGCTCCGTAGCGGGCTCTAATGGTCGTTAACGGAGCCTTTCCCTTACGAAATCCCGGCAGCTCGACGTCGTGTTTGAGCTTGCGGTAGACAGCATCGAACTTCTCCTGCACGACATCCTGGGACACGGTAATCTTGAGGGTGCGCTTGCATTTTTCCCCCTGAACAATTTCAAAATTAACGGGCAAGACGAATCCTTTCTTGCGATAAGTATGGTGCGAACGGGGGGACTCGAACCCCCACGGTTATTCACCACTAGATCCTTAGTCTAGCGCGTATACCAATTCCGCCACGTTCGCACGTAGTCTGGACTGTAGATTGACTCTATCGATGCGGCGTTGCCCGAATTGGCAAGGCAAAACCGTTTTCGAAGCCAATTTGCGAAAGGGGGGACTCGAACCCCCACGGCCGAAACCACCAGATCCTAAGTCTGGCGCGTCTACCAGTTCCGCCACTCTCGCTCTTACGGCAAGCCGGATGTGAATTGCAAACACTGCTCCATAACCGACTTGACGAGCGTTCTAATGTATACGGCGACACTATGAGTGTCAAGGGAATAGTAGACGCCGAAGCTGATGAATCTCGAGACACAACGTCTTATGCGATCAGTTGTTAGCTGTGAACTACCCGCCCGAAAAAAACCTTGAAATCCGCGGCAGAATGCGTATAATGTTCGCTCTCCAACGAGGGAGACACCAGGACTTGCGAGTTACGGCGCTATCGTCTAGTGGTTAGGACGGGTGGTTCTCAGCCATCAAACCGGGGTTCGACTCCCCGTAGCGCTACCATATGTTTTCGAAATGGCTCGGTATTATTACGGAGCCATTGTCGTTTGCGCGGCAGCTCAAAATCATCCTCGGGCTGTCGATGTAGATGTTAAGCCGGGCCAGTGGTTGGCAGGGCGTACAGAAGATGAAACCGGAGTAACAGTGGCGCTGGTGTTACCCAATTCTCTCATCTATTTGCTCAAGAGACTTTCCGCTTTGCGTTTCGTCGGGGTTTCTCCGGCCTCGCGATGGGGCGCCGCGCAGCTGAAGAAGTATCAGTTCCTGCTGGAATCGCAGTGGTGGAGCAAAGACCAGCTCCAAAGCTACCAATGGCAGCTACTGCATAATCTGCTTAATCACGCTTACAACAACACGGATTTCTATCGGAAGCGATTCGATAGTCTCGGCGCCCATCCCCGCGATATCAAGTCACTCGACGACTTTCGCAAGCTGCCGTACGTGACAAAAGATGATGTTCGCAATTCGCTTACCGCGATGCAGGCCAGGAATTGCGAACAGTTCCAACCGGTCGAAATCCGGACCGGCGGATCCACCGGTGCGCCGCTCCATATGTTCAAGAGCCGAAATGCAGAACACATGAGAGTAGCGGTCTCGTGGCGAACGCTCAAGTTCGGCGGCATCGATTTCGATACACGCAAGGTCCTGATCAACCACTCTGATGCTCCGGCGCACCGCCAATGGCATGTCGATTTCCTCCGGCAGCTCCTGCTGTTTTACTCGGCGCAAACGACCGACCGTACAATGTCGACTTTGCTGCAACTTTCCCGGAAATTCAAAGCAGAGTCAATGATCGCATCAATAGGGTTTGTGAGGGTTCTGGGGGAATTCGCCGAGAGAGAGAATATAAGGTTGCGTCATCTCAAAGCCATATTCGTGATTGGTGAGGCGGTCTCACAACAGGAACGTTTGATGGTTGAACAGCGCTTTGGATGTCGACTCTATGATGCCTACGGGATGCGCGAAAACGCCGTGTCGGCCAGCGAATGCGAATACGGAGGCATGCATATCAATTCCGAGTTTACGTTAATGGAATTTGAGAACTCTGGCACGGCGGCGCCGGCGGGGCAGAGCGCAAGAATCATCGGAACAAATCTCCACAACTTCGCCGTTCCACTCATTCGCTACAATACCGAAGACTTGGGACAACATCGCGAAGATGGGTGTCCGTGCGGCCGTGGCCTGCCGCTGATGAAGATTGAAGGCGGCCGGAGCCGCGACTTCATTAAGACAAAAAGTGGTTATGTCTTTGTTACCTGGCACCTGGCACAGTTAATCGACAAAAACATGGGGGTCGCCAAAATGCAACTCCACCAGACAGACATCTCGCGGGTGATTGTCCGCATCGTCAAGCGTGACAGCTTCACGGAATCCGATGAGTCGGCAATCGTGGCGCGGCTCCGCGACCTGACACGCGGCGAGGTCGAACTGCAGGTGCAATATGTCGCGGACATTCCCCGCACCCGACTGGGGAAATTTCGCTTCGTCAAATCCGATCTGGTGGAAACGCAAAGCGATACTTGATCACCTGTTGCACCATTTAGTTTCTCAATGCGCAAATAAGAAGCCGCACCCGACCGAAGTCAGGTGCGGCTCTGTGTATGATTCATCTGACGCGACAAATCACATCAGAATGTCATCATTGCTTACGGTGCGCAGAACGGAGCCGGTCCGCCACCGAAGATGAAGTTGATGATGTACACAGCGTCGGAAATGTTGATGCTTCCGGTACCGTTGGCATCACCAAGGCACGGCAGAGCTGGCGCAGCACCGCCGGCGAAGATGTAGTTGATGATGAACACCGCGTCCGAAATGTTGATCGAACCGGTATTGTTGGCATCACCGCACAAGCAGGAGTTGCAAGTGATCAGGTTGTTGTCGCACAGGAAGGTGTTTGCCTGATCAATGACAGTATTCAGAGCAGTGATGTTGTTGTTAACACCAGTCTGAAGACCGGCAACGATGACCGCGAACTTGAGTGAATCGTTGGTCGCGCCATTGATGACCTGGTCGCGAGCGAGAACAAGGGTCATGCTCAAGTCTTCGTAACCGCCGGACGGCCACAGGTGAGCAGCCGAAGCAGTGAACTGACCGACTGTCAGAGCTTCCATCTTGTTCCACAGCGAGTCATTCTCCCAGCCTACTTCCGGATAGATGTAGGTCGGGTTGTCTACCACGAAACCACCGACGACCGGGTCGCCGTCATCACGGACACCCGCGAGGGCGCCGTAACGAATTTCGTTATTAAGCGGGGCGACGAAATCGGTGCCCGATTGGAAGAGCATCGACTTGGCAGCGTTTGCTCCGGCACGGTTGTCTGAACCGGTATCAGCTGGAATATCCCAGTCAGCATAGTAACCGACGGTAAGATTGCTTATCGTGCCAGCTGGACCGTTCGGACCCTTCTTCAGGGTGAAGACGAGAGCGTAGAAGTTGCAGGTGCCCGGATTCTTCGGGGCGTAGTAGTCGGATCTGAACTGGATGGTCGAGTCGCGGTTGTAACCCAGACCGGTGGCGTATCTGAAGTTAGCATACGTCGTCGAGTCGTAGGTCGTGGTCGCACTCGCGGCATACAGGAATCCGTACGGATTCGTAACGGTCGGAAGACCGGCAGAACCGGCGCCACCAAAGGTCGAATAGGTCAAGTTGGTTGCGCTGTTACCGAGAATCAGGAAACCGTCGTACAGGTAGTCGGAAGCATCAGAGAAGTAGCTGAATCTCTTGGTGTCGACATTGTCGCCGATTTCAGAAGTCTGGTTAACATTGATACGGTTGCAGGAGGTGCGAATGTCGACATCCTGCGGCAGATAGAAGTTGGTAAAGTTGTACAGATCAACCGGAATGTTGATGACCTTCGTGCCGGAATCGTAGGTGAAGGTCACGGTTGCCTGATAGAGGCCCTGGGTACCAGGACCGGTTGCACGAAGACCAATGTTCTCCGTGTTCGGTGAACCGACTGGAACTGTTCCTGCCGGAACCGGACCCTGCGTACCACCGAATGCCAACCATCCCGATCCGCTGATATAGCTGATAGCTGACGTGTGCGGCGACGGAATGTTACCGAGGTTGGTCAACAGGACAGCAGTATCCTTGATACCGGCCGGAGCCGTATGGAACGGATAGCGAATTTCAGACGGAGCCGCAGAGAGGGACTGGAAGGTCACCATATTGAAGCAACCAAGTGACATCGCCTTAATCGGGTTGTCGGTGGCAGCGCCTTGAGTCTGAACGTTAATACCGGCATCGAGGTCCTCAATGTAGAGAATGCGCAGTGAGTCAGTAACGTGCTCAATCGAACCAAGGTTGATTTCGGAACGGCACGCACCGGCAGCGCAGTTGTATGAAGGACCAGCGGCTCTGGTGTTGGTAACGTTGGAGTCAGGACCCCAAGTCAAACCGGCAGTCGAGGAGGCCTTGACGATCAGGTCATAGTTCGCAAATCCGCCAGTCGAGCAGTCGCGATAAACTTCAACGTTGTTGGCGTCGGTGAAGTTGAGGTTCTTCGAGAAGATTGCATAAAGTTTGCCGGCACATTCGGACAGCGTGACCTTTGCAACGTTACTGCTTTGCGCAAGACAGGAAGCAGTAGCACCGGTACCTTCGGTTACGACAGTCGAAATGTTGGAGCACTTATCCCAATGGCGAATTCTGCCCGGGAAGTAGTAAATCGAGTTGTCCAGCGTGTCAGATGCCCAGCGGCTCTGGAACAGAACATGGAGACAACCATCAGCAGCATAAAGACCAGAGGTCTCCCAACCACGCTCGAAACCGAGTTCGAACATCGGATCGGGTGTGCTTCCGAAATTGAAAATCGTCGTGACCGGACCCCAGGTTACACCCAGATTAGTTGATTCACGGTAAACAACGTTTTCGTTAATGCCAATTGTGTCGGGAGCGGTAGTCCAACTGCGTGGTCTGGTGTAGACAATCGCAACGCGCTGGTCAGCTTGATCCGGATGAGCAATCACTGTACCAGTGAGCCCCGAAACTGAGTCAATGAAAGCGCCAGTCGCGCCAGCTGTCGGCTGATGGCTGTTAGCCTGCGAACGCCAGTAAATAAGCGACTGGATGCCAGTCAAGTCCGACGAAGCGACAATCGGCGACTCATGAGCGATGACATGTGCGAACCAATCACCGTCCGTTTCGCGATCCGCAGCAATACGCGGCCAGATGTAGTTGGATGTTTCGTTGTTACCAGTGAACACTGGCGAAGAATCCGGATAGACAGACGATTCAGCATAAGCAGCGGCTGCGCAACTGAAGTCGAGACCGACGAAAGTTCCGCCACCGGCTACGCGGTGCCAGGCACCAACGCCTCGACCGTCACCGAACACGGCGAGATCGGGGAATCCGCCGCCACCCGGCGAACCCGTTCCAAGGGTAATTGCACCACCGGGAACAAAGGATGCCGCTGCGATGAAACGAGTGGCAGCCGGCTGGAGGTCAGCCCAAACAGCGTGAACGTTTCCCGAACAACCAATGGCAATCTGGCGCATCTGGCTCTGGTTGCCGGGGAGGTCGTAGCGAGTGGTGGCACCAAGGTTAACAATACCATTAGCAGCCTGGAAGCCAAGTGACTGTGTATAGGTGGTGGTCGGCTTGCCTTCGGCTACGCCGTAGGCATATGGATCATCAAATCCGCCAACCGGGGCAGGCTTGACGGCTTGTGCCGTAGCGACTTCATTCAGAGCCGGGTTCGAGGCCACTTTGGCCTTGGCTGCGAATGTCGGCACGCTAAACAGCGACAAAGCGAAAAATGTCAGCATCAAAAGAGTCGAGAGTCTTCTCGTCATCTTCTTGCTCCTTTCAGAGTGAAAGATCGTTGCAACTAAAAGTAAAAACCGTGTCGTGTCTAAGAATGGAAGATTCTTGCCTGCCGGGCTACCACCTCCTCAATCCAATTTCGTCCTATGCTAAGGAGAAAAGCGTTTCAGGACTCAAAGTCATTTCCTATTTTGCGTCTATGCAGCAAAGGCTTATTGACACTGACGCACTCCGACTAAGCAATCGCTTAGGTGGAGCCGCATGAACTGTCAACGAACTGCGTAATGTGAGGCTTGGACACAGTTCTTGAACCAGACAGGGAGTCAGTGTCTAATGATACGTATTCCCAGTAACCAATATAAAGATTCGTTCCTAATTTTGGCAATAGCAAACTTGATTTTTTGCAAGCATTTCATCGGGCTAACTCGGTCTACGTTAATATCTTTTGGCAAAACCGCATCACTGCGCATATCGAGAATTTGGGCGACCGATGCAAAGATAGGACGACTACTGCCGACGATTCATCAAGTTCAAAGACGCAATTTTTCAGAAGACTCGGACCAAATGAGATATTTTGACTCCTGATGATATACCATATCTGGAGATCGATCATTCTACTTAAAATTATATAACACACAATACATCAATCGTTTACGCAAAATCAATAGCCAGCGGTTCAAACGATTTTGAGAAAAAATTCACAAGATTTCGTATTTTTCGCGTGACAATGTCGATGTATTTGAATAGGTTTGTGTCAGGAGTTTCCCATGAGGGACACAACTTGTGTTGAAGACAAAGAGACTCTACCATTCGGGTCCAAATTTCCAGAAATGCCCGACTCTTGGTCTTCGAATCCGAGAACGAAGCTCAAGGACAATAAAGTATGAGTGCTTCCGAATCAGCTGCAAATTCAAAGTTTGTTCTGCGAACTAATCAAATCCAAGCTCTAATTGACCTCCTGCGCGAGCGCGGTTACCGCACAACCGGACCAACTATTCGCGATTGCGCCGTTATCTACGATGAAATAAACAACGCCGAGCAAATTCCGTTTGGTGTCGCCGACGAACAGGAAGCGGGATTCTATCGCGTTAAGAAACGCAAAGAAGCAGGCTACTTCAGTTATGTGGTGGGAGCCCATAGCTGGAAGAAATTCCTGAATCCGCCGCGCTATACACTTTGGAAAGCCAAAATGGACAACGGTGAAATGAGTCTGGTGGCGGATGAGCCGGCGGCAGTTCCGCATTATGCATTCATCGGTGTTCGCCCTTGCGAGATCACGGCGATAGCGGTTCAGGACCGCGTGTTTCTTGACGGTCCGTTTGTTGACAACCTTTACAAAGAGCGGCGGAACGCGATTGCGATTATTGCCGTCAATTGTGCGCATCCCGGCGGAACGTGTTTCTGTGTTTCAATGGACGCGGGTCCCGAAGCGAAATCCGGGTACGATCTGGCACTGACCGAAATCCAGGAGAGTAATCGTCACTTGTTCGTTGCGACAACCGGTTCCGAACTGGGTTTGGAAATTGCCAAGACGTTGAAACTGGAACAAGCTACTCCTGCGGAGATTGCTGATGAAGCGGCAACGATCAAGCGGGCAGCGGGAAAGATGGGACGGAAGATCGACACGAGTCACATCAAAGAATTACTTCAGCGCAATGACGAGCATCCGCGCTGGAACCATGTCGGCGAGCGCTGCCTCAATTGTTCCAACTGCACGATGGTTTGCCCGACCTGTTTTTGCATGACTGTGGAAGACACTACCGATGTCACCGGTAAGACCGCCGAGCGTTCGCGCCGTTGGGATTCCTGTTTCACTATCGAGTTCTCCCATATCCACGGCGGCGCTGTGCGCACTTCAGCTCCGGCGCGTTATCGTCACTGGATGACGCATAAGCTGGCATCGTGGCAGGACCAGTTCGGAGTCTCCGGCTGTGTCGGCTGCGGTCGTTGTATTACCTGGTGCCCGGTGGGGATTGACATCACCGAAGAAGCGGCGGCGATTCGGGCATCATCGCGAGGCGAATGAAATTATTCTCTATGTGAATAGGAGAAGTCACAATGGATACACTTGAACCGATTCTTGCCGAGCACCCTTTCATCAAGGGACTCAAGCCGGAACACATCCAACTGATGGTTGGCTGTTCGCGCAATGTGAAATTCGAAGCCGGGGAGTTTATCCTGCGCGAGGGTTACGAGGCAAACGAATTCTACATTATTCGCCATGGCCAAGTGAACCTGGAAATTCACAGCCCGAAACGGCACGCGGTAACAATTCACACCTGCCGCGAGGGCGATGTCTTGGGCTGGTCGTGGTTGTTTCCGCCCTACTTATGGCATTTCGATGCCCGGGCGATGGAGTTGACGCGGGCGATCGCGCTTGACGCCAAATGTCTGCGGGGAAAATGCGAAAAGGACCCGAGCCTCGGTTATGAACTGGCCAAGCGGCTGGCGCATGTGATTGAGCACCGGCTGCAAGGAGCAACATTGCAGTTATTGGATCTATATAGCAGTACCGACTGAAAGGTTTCTTGATATGAAGACGACAGTTGCCGGCCCGATGGTTCCGACCATGACGCGAGTCAATCGGGTTCGGAAGGAGACGCACGACACCTTCACATTGGAATTGCATCCGGCTTATGGACAAGAGATTCATCATTTTGCCGCCGGGCAATTCAATATGCTCTATGTTTTTGGGTTTGGTGAAGTAGCGATTTCTATTTCGGGCGATCCGACGAATCCCAAACCATTGATACATACAACCCGCGCGGTTGGAAACGTCACCAAGGCGATGGCCAAATTGAAGACCGGCGACATGATCGGCGTGCGCGGTCCGTTCGGCACTGCCTGGCCGGTAAAGCACGCGGAAGGGGACGATGTTGTCCTCGTGGCCGGCGGTATCGGCCTGGCGCCGCTACGTCCGGTGATTTATGAAATTCTCGCCAATCGCCGGAAGTATGGCAAATTGATACTGCTTTACGGCACGCGTACACCGTCCGACATCCTGTATCGCAAAGAACTGGAGAGCTGGCGTTCACGTCTGGATATGGAAGTTTATGTCACGGTTGACCGGTCATCAGTCAACTGGCAAGGTAATGTCGGTGTAGTGACAACCCTGATTCCCAAGGCGGGCTTTGACCCCCAACAAACCACGGCGATGATCTGTGGGCCGGAAATCATGATGCGCTATGTTGCGCTGGAATTGCAGAAGCGCGGTGTGCCGATGAGCAGCGTTTACGCTTCGATGGAACGCAACATGAAATGCGGAGTCGGATTGTGCGGGCACTGTCAGATGGGACCGACCTTCATTTGCAAAGACGGCCCGGTTTATCCCTACGACAAGATTCGCGAACTGCTGCTGAAGAGGGAGATTTAGTTATGGCAACGCGTCCTAAACCCAAAGTAGCGGTCTGGAAGTTTGCTTCCTGCGATGGTTGTCAGTTGAGCCTGCTCGACTGCGAAGATGAACTGCTCGCCGTCCTCGGCGAGATCGAATTGGCCTACTTCCCGGAAGCGACCCGCATGGTCGTGAAGGGTCCCTATGATATTTCGCTGGTTGAGGGTTCAATCACCTCACCGCACGATGCCGAGCGCATTCACAAAGTGCGCCGGGCATCGAAGAAGCTGGTCACCATTGGGGCGTGCGCAACTGCCGGAGGAATTCAGGCACTCCGCAATTTTGCGGATGTGAAGGAATACACCTCGATCGTCTATGCTTCACCGCAATACATCGAGACTTTGAGCCACTCGACACCGATTCAAAATCACGTTTTCGTTGACTTCGAGTTGCGTGGTTGTCCGATCAATAAAGGACAGCTTCTTGAGGTTGTCAGCGCGTTCCTTCATGGCCGCAGACCGGTCACGCCGCCGCATGCGGTCTGCCTTGCCTGCAAACTCAACGGCACGCCTTGCACAATGGTCGCACACGGTACTCCCTGCCTGGGTCCCGTGACACACACCGGCTGCGGCGCCATTTGCCCGGCCTTTCATCGCGGATGCTATGGCTGCTTCGGTCCGAAAGAGACTCCAAACACCACCTCGCTTAGTAATCAATGGGAGAAACTGGGCGTCGACAGCGCTACCTTGATGCGCGCTTTCCGCAGTTTCAACGCCTATGCCGAGCCGTTCCGAAAGGAGAGTGAAGCCCATGAAAGGAAGTAGAACCATCAAGGTTGACTACCTCGCACGCGTTGAAGGCGAAGGCTCTCTGTTAGTGAAGATTGCCGATGACCGGGTAACGGATCTGAAGTTCAAGATATTCGAGCCGCCGCGGTTCTTCGAAGCCTTTCTGCGTGGCCGCGATTTCCGGGAAGCACCGGATATTGCCGCACGCATTTGCGGTATTTGTCCGATCGCCTATCAAATGAGCGCTGTTCACGCGATGGAAGACATCTGCGGAGTCAACATCGAAGGCCAATTGCGTGAACTGCGCCGTTTAATATACTGCGGCGAGTGGATCGAAAGCCACGTTCTGCACGTGTACATGCTGCATGCGCCCGATTTCCTGGGATACGAGGACGCCATCCAAATGGCGAAAGACTACCCTGACGTCGTGAAGAAGGCGCTGACGCTCAAGAAAATCGGTAATGACCTGATGACTCTCGTCGGCGGCAGAGAGATTCATCCGATCAACGTTCGGGTTGGCGGTTTTTATCGCGCTCCCGAGAAGGCGGAATTCGCTGCAATCGCCGAGCGGCTCAAGTGGGCTCGTGACGCAGCTCTGGAAATGATCAAACTGGTATCAACGTTTGAGTTTCCGGAGTTCGAACGTGATTATGAGTTTGTGTCGCTTCGTCACCCGAGTGAGTATCCGCTTAATGAGGGACGGCTGGTGTCTACCCGTGGTCTGGATATTGAAGTTCGCGAATACGAACAGCATTTTGCTGAAGAGCACGTACGTCATTCCAATGCGCTGCATTCGGTGATGAAAGGTCGCGGACCTTATTTCGTCGGCCCGTTAGCCCGCTACAACTTGAACTTTGACCGGTTAAGCCCGCACATTCAGCAGGCTGCCCGCAATGCCGGACTTGAGTCCACCTGCTATAATCCATTCAAGTCAATTATAGTGCGCTCAGTCGAGACACTATTCGCCATCGAAGAAGCATTGCGGATTATTGTGAATTACGAAAAACCGGAACGGCCGTTCATCCATGTTGCACCCAAGGCGGGCGTCGGCTGCGGCTGCAGCGAAGCACCGCGCGGTATCTGCTACCATCGGTACAAAATCGATGAACACGGAATAATCCAGGATGCCAAGATTGTTCCGCCGACTTCGCAGAATCAAAAGACGATCGAGGAAGACCTGCGGCAGTTTATTCCGCGGTTTATCGATCTCAATGATGAGAAGCTCACTTGGCAGTGCGAGCAGGCGGTCCGTAACTACGATCCGTGCATCTCGTGTGCCACGCACTTTCTTAAATTGAAAGTCGAACGGAATTGAAGTCAGCTTCGGCGGCAGGCCAGGTGCCTGCCGCTGAAGGAGAAGCGGTATGAAGCGTCTGTTAATTGGAATAGGCAATCCATTTCGTCGCGATGATGGGGTGGGGATTCAAGTCGCGGAGAAGATCCGGGCAATGGGTTTGGCTGGTGTCGACGTTTACACACTTTCCGGGGAGGGCACAGCACTGATGGAAAGTTGGCGGGACGCGGAACAGGTTGTCATCGTTGATGCCGTCCGCTCGAAGGCCACGCCGGGAAAGATTCACGAAATTGACGCTTCGTTGGTGCGGGTGCCGTCCGAGTTTTTCCATTACTCTTCACATGCTTTCGGCGTCGCCGAAGCTATCGAACTTTCTCGAATTCTCAAGCAGTTGCCGCCGCGCGTCAACGTAATTGGCATCGAAGGTAAAGACTTCTCCGAGGGAATAGGATTCACGCCGGAAGTCCAGGTCGCCGCAGAACAGGTAACTGCAAGAATCGAATCCTTGTTTGCGGGGCTGGTGTGATGCACGATCGAGTGCGGGAGTCTACTTCTGAAAAGAGCCGCGTGCGGCTGAAAGTGACGGGTGCTGTACAAGGCGTGGGTTTTCGGCCGTTTGTTTACCGGTTAGCTCGCGATTTGGGTCTGACCGGATTTGTCTATAACAACTCGCAGGGCGTCATCATTGAAATCGAAGGTAGTAAACGAGCGTTGGCGGACTTCCGGGAACGATTCTCGCTCGAGATTCCGCCACGCGCTCTCGTGAATGGTATCGTTGAGGCAGTGATCGTGCCGCTGGGGAGTTCAGCTTTCGCAATTGCAGAATCTGATTTGGCAGGAAGCAAGACCACCATAGTTCTGCCCGACATCGCCACTTGTGATGATTGCTTGCGCGAAATTTTCGATCGAGGCAACCGGCGCTACCAATACCCCTTCACAAACTGCACTAATTGTGGACCGCGATACTCAATAATTTCTGCATTGCCATATGATCGAATCAATACGACCATGAAGAAGTTCACGATGTGTGAGCTGTGCGCTGCGGAATACAATGATCCTGACGATCGCAGGTTCCATGCTCAGCCAAATGCTTGCCCGCGTTGTGGCCCTAAACTCGAATTTTGGGACTCGAACGGCAAGCGTTTGGCAGAGAATGAAGACGCCTTAGATCAGGCTGTAGCCCAAATTCGTAACGGGAAGATCGTTGCTATTAAAGGACTCGGCGGATTTCAGCTCATGGTCGATGCATCAAGTCCAGGAGCAGTGCGAGAATTAAGAGCGAGAAAACGCCGCAGCAACAAGCCGCTTGCTGTTATGTATCCAACGATCGAGATGATTCGGAGAGAATGCGCATTAACCTGCTTGGAAATCGATCTGCTGCGCCGTGCCGAGTCCCCGATTGTTATCTGTCGCAAAAATGGTGCAACTGCGAAAATCGCCGCGGAAGTCGCGCCGGGCAATCCCTCCCTTGGAGTGATGCTGCCGTACTCACCACTGCATCATATTCTCATGCGCAACTACGGCCAGCCAGTGGTTGCTACCAGCGGGAATCTTTCGGAGGAGCCGCTTTGCATCGACGAACATGAAGCCCTGCGAAGGCTCAACGGTATCGCTGATTGCTTCCTGGTACACGATCGGCCGATCCAGCGCCACGTCGATGATTCAGTGGTGCGAGAAATCGCCGGCAAGGTTCAGGTTATTCGCCGTGCTCGCGGCTATGCGCCGCTGCCAATCTCGCTCAACTTTGATCTTCCGGAGTCGATTGCCGTCGGCGGCCATTTCAAGAATGCAGTTGCGATCAGCAAAGGCCGGCAGATTTTCATTAGCCAACATATCGGCGATCTCGAGTCTCTG